>JALXBF010000106.1 GCA_026991575.1 Planctomycetota bacterium
TTCAGGACGCAAAGGGGCTGGGAATTCGAGACTGGTTTGAGCGAACCAACCCGTTTGCTTTTCAGGAGGTGACGGAGATCCTGCTCGAAGCAGCGCGGAAAGGCTACTGGAATGCCGACGAGGAGACCCTGCGCACGGTAGCGATGGCCTATGTCGAGTCGGTGCGCCGGCACGGTGAGGGTGAGGGGCTGCGCGGTGGCGGCAACGTGAAGTTAACGCGGTTCGTTGAGCGGATCCTAATCCGCGCAGGACACCGGGAACTGCTGGCCCAGTATCGCGGCGTCCGCACCGGAGCGCACGATCCGCACAGCGGCGGCGAGCCGCCTGCTGCCAGCGCGGCACCCGGGCTCGGCTCGCCATCCCCTGCTCGGCCGGCCGCCGACAACAGTCCGGACCAATCGCTGCAGCCCCGGCAACGCGAAGTCGTCGGCACCGAGTTGGTACCGTCAGCCGAAGACGAGCCCACGAGGGAGCACAAGCTAACGGGCACACCAGCGTCAACCCGGCAGCCCATCTTGCCGCTCTGGGCAATCGTCGTGGCCCTGGCGCTGGCGACCCTGGCAGGCGGCGCGGCACACGCAGCCTGGCGTCACCGCCGGAGGGGATAGCACGGTGCACCAGATCTATGCCTTTCTCAGTGCCGTTTCGGTTGTCCTGCTGATACCCGTGATTCTCTTCCTGCTGGTCACGGCGTTCGTGGTGCTATGGCAGCTCGGGGCTGTCGCCTATGAGGCCTGGCTGCGGCGACGCACCGCCGGCTCTTACCGGACGACCTTATCCCGGCTGCAATGCGCCGGGACGGTTGATGCCATCGGCTTAGAACGAGCGGTCACCGGCCCGCGCCTTCTCCGAGAGTGGCTGAGCCGCTGCGCAGCGGAAGGCGACGTCCTTGCGGCGACACCGCCGGACGGATCGGCGGAAGCTGCGCAGCGAGCATTGGACCTGGTGGAGCTTTCTGCCATGGTCCGTCTTGAGCAGCTCAGGCTGCTTGCGCGGCTGGGGCCAGCCCTGGGGCTGATGGGCACGCTCATCCCTCTGGGACCGGCCCTGGTCGCCCTGGCACAGGGCGATCTTCAAACGCTGGCCGAGAACCTGGTCGTGGCCTTCGGCACGACAGTCGCCGGACTGTTCGTCGCCGTACTCGCGCAGCTACTGGCGACGGTCCGTGCCCGGTGGTACGCGGAGGATCTCCTGGACCTCGAGCACCTAACGACGCGTGCCAACCGCCAGCAGCAGCCCCGCCACCACGGCACAAGCTGGGAAGCAAGGAACGGCTTCGCGAACTCCTCCAGGGGCGACGGGGAACGCGAACCAGCCGCAGGCAAGTTGGCGGGGAACGAACCATGAGACGTAGGCGGTTCCGAACACTGTACGGCAGCAGCCTCGGCGACCCGGGCGGCGATCCGCTTGCCATCGTGGCAAACTTGTTCGACGTGGCCGTTGTGTTCGCTGTGGGTCTGCTGGTGGCCCTGGCACTCAGTACCGTGGGGCAGCTCGTCCCGCAAGAGCCCGACAGCGTCACCCCGGCAGACTATCGCCGCCTACCGCGCTATCGCATCGGCTCGCGCACCCTGCGCGGCGAGGCGGTCCGGCTCGGTACGGCTTACCGGTTGGCCACCGGTGAGGTGGTCTACGTGCCTGAAACGCCCGAGACCGTCGGCTCAGCCGAGCAGGACCACGCGGCTCGGCCGGCGCAAACCCCTGGGGAGGCACGTCCCTAGCGGCAGAATCATCCGGCACGGTAGCCCGGGACACTGGTCCGCGCCTGCTGTGCCCTTGCGTTCCACTTCCGAATCGGGTACAAGTCTGGCCGAGAAGTTCACTGGCCAAGATATTCCAACGAGGACCGCGTGATGAGTCGCGTACGCCGGGCAGTGTGCTGTTCCTTCGGCTTGCTCGCAGTACTTCTCGGCCTGAGCGGGAACGAGGGTCGGCCCCAGGTCGTCTACGTCAACAACGTTGTAGGCAGCGATCACAACGACGGTAGCACCCCGCAAACCACCAGCCCCGGTGTCGGTCCGGTAGCCACGCTGGAACGAGCGTTTCGGCTGGCCCGTCCCGGCGAAACTATCCGACTCGTCAAGACCGACCGCCCTTACAGCGGGAGCCTGACCGTGGGCACCCCGGGCCGGGGCGGAATCGCCGGACATCCGATCATCTTGGACGGCAACGGTGTGGAGCTCCGTGGATTCGCGACCGTGCCGGCTTCCGTATGGCAGTACGTCGGCCAAAGCACCTACCGAATGCAACCCTATCGCAAGGGCTACTACCTGTTGGTGGTTGAGGGGCAGCTGGCCGAGCGTGTCCCGTACCGCCAGGCCGAGAAGGGCAGCGACCGTCCCGCGCTACGGCCATTGCAGTGGACCGTGCACCGCGGCCACATCTACGTGAGGATCCCTGAGGGGAAGTACATCGATCAGCTGACCATCGAGATCCCGGGCGCTGACATCGGACTGAGCCTGTATTCGGCCAAACACGTCGTCATCCGGGACCTGACCATCACGGGCTACCGGTTAGATGGTGTGCATGTGTTCGGGAATTCGGAGGCGGTGATCCTGGAGAACGTCATCTGCAGGCTTAACGGCCGTGCGGGCATCGCTGCAGGAGGCACCTCCAGGCTCGTTGCCCGCGGCTGCCAGTTGCAAACCAATCTGGTCAGCGACGTGTACACGTATGGCAGCGCCACCGTCCACCTGAGCAATTGTAAGCTCTTGGGCGGCGGCCGGTACCTGGTGTGGGCACGCGGCGGCCGTGTTCTTCTGGAGAATGTCACGCTGGGCACGTACGGCACGAGCCGCTTCTTCGAGAACGGTGGCAGGATCCAACAATTAGGCGAGGCCCCTGAGGCAGATCGAGCTCCCTGAGCGGCCGGACCTCGGCAGCGGCCGTACCGCGGGAGGCGCGAGTATGAAGGTCACCATCAACGGCACCACGCTGGAATTGGTCCAGGGTGACATCACGAAACAGCAGGTGGATGCGATCGTCAACGCGGCCAACAGCCGGCTGGCCGGTGGTGGCGGCGTCGACGGCGCGATCCACCGCGCCGGCGGCCCTTCGATCATGAAGGAGTTGAAGGAAAAGTATCCGGGTGGTTGCCCCACCGGATCGGCAGTGATCACCGGCGCGGGCGACCTGAAAGCTAAGTACGTGATCCACGCTGTTGGCCCAATCTACCGGGGCGGCACCCATGGCGAAGCGGAAAAGCTTGCGAGCGCGTACCGGGTGAGCCTGGAGCTGGCAAGCCAGCACGACTGTCAGTCCGTGGCGTTCCCTTCCATCAGTACTGGTGCCTATGGCTACCCGGTCGATGAAGCAGCTCGTGTGGCTCTTTCCACGGTCATCGACTTCCTGCGCACCAGTGACCGGAAGCCGTCGCTTGTCCGGTTCGTGCTCTTCGACCGGCGCACCTATGAGGCTTATGAGGACGCCCTCCGCAAGCTAACGGCCCAGGCTTCGTAGACAGCGCTGCGGCGACCGCTCGCGCACTGTCGGGGACCTCGGCCGTCTCAGGCACGGTGCCGCCTCCGACCTGCGCTCGCGGGCGTATACTGCGGCAGACACCACCGACACCGCGGAGCGATGCGTGCCACACGGGCAAACTGTTGTTGTCAAGGAGCCGTCATGAGCAAGCGTGTCTCTCTTGCCTTCGTCTCTTTGACGTTCGTAGTGGCGGTACTCGCATCGGCACTCGTTGCCGGGCGGCGCGATGGGGCGGAACCGATGGTGGCGGATCCAGCATTGCTGGCCAAGGCACGGCGCATCCTGGACGATGCGATTCTCATCGATGGCCACAACGACTTGCCCTGGACCATCCGCGAGCACACCAACGGTGATTTCGACCGCTACGACATCCGCAAACGGCTGCGTTTCGGCCACACCGATATCCCCCGACTGCGGGACGGTCGCGTGAAGGCCCAGTTCTGGAGTGTGTTCGTACCGGTGCGCTATGCTGAGCAGGGAACGGCCGTCCGCACGACGCTAGAACAGATCGATCTTGTCTACCGGATGATCCGCCGTTATTCGGACACGTTTGAGTTGGCCCGCTCGGCAGCCGACGTGCGCCGTATTGCTGCTGCAGGCAAGATCGCCTCGCTGATCGGCGTCGAAGGCGGTCATTCGATCGACAACTCGCTCGGCGTGCTTCGCATGTACTACGAGCTCGGCGCACGCTACATGACGCTTACCCACAGCAAGAACACCGACTGGGCCGACTCGTGCACGGACAAACCAGAGCACGGGGGTCTGACCGAATTCGGCGTTCAAGTCGTCCACGAAATGAATCGCCTCGGCATGCTGGTCGACATCTCGCACGTTTCCCACGACACGATGCGTCACGTACTCCGTGTGACCAAAGCCCCCGTAATCGCCTCGCACTCCTCCGCCTACGGCGTGGCCCCGTTTGCCCGCAACGTGCCCGACGACGTGCTGCGGATGATCCGCGACAACGGCGGTGTTGTCATGGTAAACTTCTTCCCGTTCTTCGTGCACCCAGAAGCTGCACGGACGCTGGCCCAGGGGAAACGCCCGGATCCAGTGCCGCAGACCACCATCGAGCACGTGCTTGACCACATCGACCACATTGTCCGCGTTGCTGGTATCGAGCACGTGGGGTTGGGTTCCGACTACGATGGCATCCCATACACCCCACAGGGGCTTGAAGATGTCTCCACGTTCCCGAACCTAGTCGCCGGCCTCTTGCGCCGTGGCTATGACGAGCGGGCCATCAAGCTGATCGTCGGCGGCAACGTCCTGCGAGTGCTCGAAGAGGCTGAACGCATCGCTACGAAGCTGCAGGCCGGGGAAACGACCGTCGCCCCGTAGCAGTCGCGGCTGCGGGCGCGTCCGCGCTGCCCGCCGCCAGACTCGCCCCAGTGACGTCTCCTGTTTGCATGTCGAGGACCCGTGGCTTCCGTGGATGACGGCGACTTGCCGTGCGTCCCCGCGCGGCCGGAGGCATGGCTGGTCAGTCCTCGTCGTACAACAGCACGCTGGCCCGCCGCGGCAGGAACGCACGAAGCTCTTGCTGACAGTGCGCCATGATCTGCTCGAACGGAGCTGCCTCTTCAATCAGGCGATACACGCGCGTATCGGCCAGCAAGCGAATGTAACGGCGATGGTCCCACTTTTCAGGGTGGGTCAACCGCAGTGCGTGAGCGATGGCCAGTCCGGTCCGCACCGGCTCGAACTCGGTGCGGTCCGTTACGATCACTTCCAGGCCGTAGCACAGCTCTCCGGCAAACTTGCTGGCCGACGGCCGAAAGCTCACTGGCACAAACACCACGCCACGCAAGCCGTACCGTTGCAGCGCCCGCCAGAGCGCGAAATGATCCAGCCACGGAGCCCCGAAACGCTCAAACGGCGTATCCGTTCCCCGGCCGACGCTGAGGTTTGTGGTTTCCAGCAGGCCAATCCCTGGGTACAGCAACGCCTGACGGAGCGAGCGCATGTTCGGTGACGGGTTCACCCATGGCTGGCCGGTACCGTCCAGGTACATCGTTCGACGCCAGCCCTCCATGCGGACGACCGCGAGCCGGACGTTGGGAAAACGCTCGCGGCGATATAGCCGGGCGATCTCACCAACGGTCATGCCGTGACGCACCGGAAGCGTGTGAAACCCGACGAAGCTTTCCATGCCGTGATCCAGCACGGGCCCGGCCACTGCCGTTCCCCCAATGGGATTGGGACGGTCCAGCACGAGGAACTGGACACCGGCCTCTTGGGCAGCTTCCATGCAGAGACCAAGCGTGGAAATGTACGTGTAGAAACGGCAACCGATGTCCTGGATGTCGAAGACCAACACGTCCACGTTCCGAAGCTGCTCGTGCGTCGGTTTGCGGCGTTTGCCGTAGAGGCTGTAGATGGGCACCCCCGTTCGCTCGTCCCGGCTGTCCGCCACTGCCCCCTCGGCAACGGCCCGGAAGCCGTGTTCCGGCGTAAAGATTGCCACCAGGTCGACTTCCGGATGTTGATGCAGCAAATCGACCAGGTGTTGACCTTCGGGGGTGATAGCCGTGCGGTTGGTGATCACAGCCACTCGCTTTCCGTGCAGCGGTCGGAAGTCTCGATCTCTTAGGACCTCCAAGCCGCTTCTGACCGGCAGACCCGCTGCCCGCCTGGTCATCAGGATAGGTGCAAGGGATACCGGTTCCGCAGCCTGTGTCGCTACAGCAGCGCACAGCACGGTGGCGAACGCGAGGCAGTTCAGGCGGTGCTTCATTAGAGCAATCTCCGAAACACGAGCCCGCCCAGTCCCGTTGCGACGACCCCAATGAGGCTAAGCCACGGGAAGGCAACATCGCTAAGCCCCCAGGCAGCGAGGGCCGCGCCAAGTCCGACGCAGAATGCTACGGCTGCGGCTCGGGTGGAGACGCCCTCCATCAGCGTCAGCGCGAGCAGGCCGAGAACGACACCGGTTGTCAGCGAGGCCACCGTGAGAATCGGTCCGATGACCGGGCTGTCCCGGTCCAGCCAGTGGATGGCAGCCAGCGCCACGGCTCCCTGAGCCACCCCGGCAGCGACCGTTGCCAGCCGCGACCACCACAGGCCTTGGCTGCCACCGCGCTCGTGATCGAGCTGACGGGCCATCAAGTCGCCGACGACGGTGGAAGCGATCGAGTTAACGGAGCTGGACAGGGTGCTCATGGCTGCCGCCAGCGCTGCTGCGACCACGATGCCGCGGGCCCCAAGCGGCATCGCCTCCAGAATGAACGTCACGAACACCTCATCCGCCCGCGCCGCGGTGTAGTCCGTGCGGTAGCGGTACCACAGTCCGACGCCGATGAGCAGGAACAGGGCAAACTGCACGAAAACCAGCACACCGCTGGCCACGAGCACGAGGCGGGCGCGGGTGAGCGAGCCGGTGCACAGATAGCGCTGCACCATGAGCTGGTCGGCGCCATGGGTGGCTGCGGATAGGAACGCCCCCCCGATGACGCCTGACCAGAAAGTGTACGTCTCGGTCAGGGACAGGCTGAAATCGAAGACGCGCAACTTTCCCGCCGCTTGCGCCTCGTACCACAGGCTCTGCCAGCCCCCGGCCCCGCCGACCAGTAACACCAGTGCCAGCACCGCGCCAAGGATGTAGACCACCAGCTGGATCGAGTCGGTCCAGAGCACCGCGCGGATTCCGCCCGCGAATGCATAGGCGACGGTCACGACGGCAACGACCAGCACGGCCCAGTCCAGCGACACTCGCAGCATCGCACCGACCAGGATAGCGGTCAGGTACAGCCGTAGGCCATCGGCCACGGTGCGGGTACCCACGAACAGCAACGAAGTCAGCCGCTGCACGGAGCTGCCGAAGGCGGCTTGCAGGCGTTGGTACAGCGTCAGGTAGGGGCGATCGAACAGGGCCGGAAGCAACCACAGTGCGATGGCTACGCGACCCACGATATAGCCCAGTGGCAGCTGTAGGAAGCGCAGGTCAAACCGGAACCCGTGTGCCGGCACACTCAGGAACGTCACCGCACTGGTTTCCGTGGCCACGATCGAAAGCAAGGCCAGCCCGGCCGAGACCTGACGCCCGCCCAGAAAATAGTCCTCAACGCCGCGAGAACGGCCGCTGAGCGATAGGCCGGCAGCCAGCGTTACGATCAAGAACAGAACCAACACGACCCAGTCGACGACGGTCATTCGGCTACTCCGCTAGACCAGCGCGGCGTCGCCGGGGTCAGGCTCGTAACAGACGGGCGGCCAGCGTAACGGCGCCGTGGGCTGCCTGACTGACCACGTGGACTGTCTCCGGCTCGACCACCCCTGCGAGCCGATCCAGCAGCCGCTGGCGCAGCGCTCGGCTCGCAGTCAGTAGCCCACCTGCCAGCAGTACCGGTCCACGCCACGGCGTGTTCTGGGCACGGCTGTCCGCAACTGCCTGCCTGACCTGGTCGGCCAACAGCGCGCTGGCTTCGTCCAGCATGGCCAGCGCCGCAGTGATCCCTTCCTCAGCCGCTGCCACAGCCGGCTTGGCCAGTTGAGCGATCCTGCGCACGGTATCTTCATCGGCGCGGGGGGTATACAGGAACGCTCGCACCAGCTGGGCGACATCGTGCCCGTCGTGGCTGGCTGCTAGCGGCCCAGCGGTACGAAGGAACGCAACCACGGCCTCATCGAGCGGGTCGAGCGGTTGGCCGCTATCCAGTCGCCGGCAGAGCCGCTGCAGGACTCGCCGGCCGAGCCAGTATCCGCTACCGGGATCGCCCACCAGCCAGCCCCAGCCGCCGGCCCTGGCAACCGGTCGCCCACCGTCACGAACCTGAACCACTGTGCCGGTCCCCGCGATCACGGCAAGGCCTCGGTCCAGGCCTGCCGCGGCGTACACAGCGTCGATGTCGGTGTAGACCTGAATGCGATGGGCCAGTCGCAGCGAACGGAGCCAGTCTTGCCATTGCAGGGCGGTTTGCGATCCTGCAGCGCCGGCGAGGCAGGCGGCCAGGCTCTCGACGGTCGCGTCCCGCTGGCGCGCCGCGCGGAGGGCCTGAAACACGGCTCGTGCCACGTGCTTGGCGGCGCGGGCAAAGCCGTAGACGTTGGCGTTTGCGCCCGGTTGCTCCGCTTCCGCCAACACTCGCCATGCGCCGGCCGCATCGACTGCGGCCACAACCGCGCGCGTTGCCGTGCCGCCGCCATCGATGCCCACAACGAGTCGCTCACCGGGGCGGAGCACGAGCCGGCCTGCCGGCTCCTCCTCCCCCAATGCCACCCGAACGTGTCCGCGCGCCTGCCGCAGCAGTGCACGTGCCTGTTCCGGCGAACAGCCCCGCTTGCCCACGACCAGCGCCGTCTTAACCTCCCAGCCGCAGCGATCCAGCAGCGCCCGGGCCTGGTCGCGCGAAATGCCCAGCAGCTGGCTGACAATGCGGCAGGCGCGCAAGTGAAGTTTCGTGTTCGTGGCCTTCAGGTCAACCATCAGGTTGCCGTAGGTCTTGCCGATCTGCACCATGGCACCGGTGGTGATCATGTTCAGCACCAGCTTCGTGGCGGTGCCGGCCTTCAACCTCGTCGAGCCACTCAGCACCTCCGGGCCCACCACCGGCGCAATCGCAATGTCGCACTCGTCTAGCACGAGGGCATCTCGGTTGCAGGCCAGAGCAATCGTCGTGCACCCTCGTCCGCGAGCGTATCGCAAGGCAGCAAGCACGTAGGGCGTTCGTCCGCTGGTTGCGATGCCGCACACGACATCGCGCTCGGTGAGGTTCAGCTGTTCGAGATCCGCCACCGCTAGCTCAGCCCGGTCCTCGGCCCCTTCCACCGCACGGACCAGCGCGCGTGAGCCGCCGGCGATCACGCCAACGACCATCTCCGGGGGAGTGCCGAAGGTCGGGGGACACTCCGCGGCGTCCAGGACGCCGAGTCTGCCGGATGTTCCTGCCCCCACGTAGATCAGTCGGCCTCCGGAGCGAAACGCCTGCGCCACCACCTCAATGGCCCGCGCAATCGGAACAGCCTGGCTGAGCACCGCCTCCGGGACACGGTGGTCCTCCTCGTTCATCAAGTAGACGATCTCCAGGGGGGTCAGCCGGTCGATGTCGCGCGAGGCGGGGTTTTGGGCCTCGGTCGTCAGCCCGTCGAGCTGGAAGATTCGCTGGTCAGCCGAATCGGAACACATGGAACCGTCGGAACTCTGATGCTGCAATCGCCGGTTGTGCACCGCTGGCGGCGCTAAGGGTACCTGGCCGCCCCCTCACGCACGCAGGGCAGTTCCTCGGGCGAGTTGATCCCGTCGGGCAGTTCAGCCTCTTCAATCAGCAGATTTGGGATGCCGTCGATGATACGGAAGACCGGGCCACAGCGGGTACAGATCAGCTTGTCTCCTTCCAGTTTCAGTTCCGCCTTGCCAAGGGGACAGACGAGGATATCCAGCAGATCCTTCGGAATCGGCAGATCCTGCGGTTCTTTCCGGGTTTCTTCCGCCACAGCGTTCTCCAACGATACCGATGGCCAATGTAGCATGCCAGCGGGCACTCTCACATTATTATGGAGTAGGCAAAGTCCTCTGCAACGGCACGAGCTAGTCGCCCTGGCCGGCAGCTGCCGGGGTGGGCATCATCAAGAGGGTTGCTCCAGCCTGCCGCAGTGCTGCTGCGTTTTCGGGCCGAGTGGGCATGAGGCACGCGTAGGGCAAGAAGCTCATGTCGCAAGAAGTCCTCGAACAGACCGCCAATCAGCCGGCTCCAGGAACCGCGCCGCTGGAAACTGGGCCGACCACGACGGCGCAGCGTCTGGGGCCGCGATGGCTGAACCGGCTCCGCGCATGGTTCGGGGGACCGATGACCCGCAAGCGTGGCCGGTGGTCGCTGCTGGTGTATCGAATCAACGAGCTGGAGCGGAAGATGCGCTCGCTGAGCAGCGGCGAGCTGTATGCGTACAGTCGCGAGCTGCGGCGGCAGGCCGGCGAGGGGGTACCGCTGGAGAAGCTACTCGTCGAGGCGTTCGCCCTGGTGCGCGAAGCAGCTCGACGCACCACGGGGCTTCGCCCCTACGACGTGCAGATGCTCGGCGGCATCGCGCTGCACTTCGGCTGCATCGCGGAAATGGACACCGGTGAGGGCAAGACACTCGTGGCGGTCGCGCCCGCGTACCTGAATGCGCTCACCGGCCGCGGCGTCCACATCGTGACGGTCAACGATTACCTGGCACAACGTGATGCCGAGTGGATGGGGCCAATCTACCGAGCGCTCGGGCTGACCGTGGGCTGTATTGTCAGCGGCATGAGCGATCAGGACCGGCACAAGGCCTACCGGTGCGACATCACCTACGTGACCGCTAAAGAGCTCGGCTTCGATTTCCTGCGCGACCGCTTGCGGCTGGCGCGGCGGCGTGCCGCCGACTGGATCTCTGTGCTGACTGGTAGGGGGGCACCGGTGTTCACCGTCCAGCGCGAACACCACTACGCGATCATTGACGAGGCCGACAGCATCCTGATTGACGAGGCGCGGACGCCGCTGATCATCGCCACTCAGCCCAAGAAAGCTACGGCCGAGATCGCGGCTCGGTACGTGTGGGCAGACCGCGTGGCACGAAAGCTCGAAGAGAAGAAGCACTACAAGTTCGATCCTGTGCAACGCAAGGTGGAGCTGACGCTCGAGGGCTGCCGGGTAGTGCGCCAGCATCTGAACGATCCTGCCGTCTTCCGGCTGGGTATGGAGGCCATCTACGAGTTCGTCGAGCGGGCCGTGCTGGCACACCGGGCCTACCTCCGGGACCGGGACTATGTGGTCATCAACGGCAAGGTGGTCATCGTCGACGAGTACACCGGGCGGATGATGGAGGGCCGCGAATGGCAGAAAGGAATCCACCGCGCGGTGGAGGCTAAGGAGGGGATCCCGGTAACCCAGGAAACGGGTGAGGCAGCACGGGTGACAATCCAGACGTTCTTCCGCCGCTATGAGAAGATTGCCGGCATGACAGGTACGGCCGTAACCCAGGCATTCGAGTTCCGGGGCATCTACAAGACGCCCGTGTTCCGAGTGCCCACGAACCGGCCCGTGATCCGAAAGATCCTGCCGCCACGCATCTTCGCGACAGCCGAGGAAAAGTGGCAGGCCGTCGCAGACGAAGTCGAGCGAATCCATCGCACGGGCCGACCAATCCTGATCGGAACCCGGTCGATTGAAAAGTCCGAACGTCTGAGCGCCCTGTTGAAGCAACGGGGCATCCCCCACCAGGTGCTGAACGCCAAGAACCACGCGCGCGAGGCGGAAATCGTGGCCAAAGCAGGCCAGCGCGGGGCCGTGACGGTAGCGACCAACATGGCCGGTCGCGGCACGGACATCAAGTTGGGTGAAGGGGTGGCAGAGCTTGGCGGACTACACGTCATCGGTACCGAGTTCCACACCTCGCGCCGCATCGACCGACAGCTCATCGGCCGTTGCGGCCGGCAGGGCGATCCGGGTAGCGCTCAATTCTTTGTCTCCCTGGAAGACGAGATTCTTGAGTTGATCGCCTCCGGAGAGCGGATCGAGGACAAGATGCAGGCGGAAGTAGCCCGGCGGCGGTTAGAACGATTGCGCCGATGGGCGCGTTCCGTGCCGAATGAGCGACTGCAGACGCGTGCCATGCTCCGCGTCTTCTACCGCGCACAACGCCGGCTGGAACGGCTGTACTACAACCAGCGCCGCCAGCTGATGGAGATCGAAAAACGCTGGGACGAGATCAAGGAACAGGTCGGGCTTGATCCGGTCCTGGACTGGCGCCAACTCTGACCCCCCGTCACCGCTACACCCCGGCCCGCACTCCCGACCGTCGCGACCGGTATCCTGGAGTGTGGCCGATCGCTCTGGTCGGCCAATTCCGGTGGTCCGGGCGGTCGCCGATACCGAAGTCACTGCGTAGTCGAGACGCTCTGGCGTACTAGCTGCTCGGTAACGGACGGCCGTCCCGTCCGATTTCGCTCACGGTTGCGGTGCTGCGCTGCGCTGGCTGCGGCCCGGTTGGTCGACGATCAAGTTGCCCTCTGACACGACAGCCGCGTCCTCTGGCACGCTGGCCTGGATCATTGCTGGGTTAACACCAGCGAACACATTCCCCACGACGACGATCTCTCGTGTGCCCTCCAACACAAGACCGCCGGCGTGCCGGTCGCCCGGAGGTCGTCGCCAGCGGCCTTCCCCGATGTAGCTGTCGGAAAAGTTGTTGCCGGTGACGGTGATCCGGCCCGAGCCGGGCCCAATGCGCAGGGCGAAGGACCGCATGATCGTAAACGTGTTCGCACTGACCGCACAGCCATGTGCGTCCCGCAGGTCGATGCCTGCCGCATTATGGGCAATCACGTTCGCGGACAGGGTGATGCCATAGCAGTCGCGGTCCAGCACAATCGCTGCCCCCCGGCACTCCTCGATCATGTTGCCGGACACAACGGAGCCGTAAGTGTTTTCGATCACGACACCGTCGCCCAGGTGATCGTCCAGGCAGTTGCCGGTCATGCACAGGTTGAATCCGTCTGTGCAGCGTACGCCATCGCCGTTTTCCTCCAATTGGTTCGCGGCGACGACAATGTCGTGGCATCCGATCAGGTTGAGCCCGGTTCCTGTGTTGTAAGTGATCAAGCAGTTAACGATCCGCGGATCCTCGTAGCAGTGGTCCAGCACGATGCCATCAGCCCCGTTATGGCTGACGGAGATGTTCTCGAGCGTCAGCTCGTTGATTCGGTTGGCAACCAGTCCGGGGCCGCTCCGGTCGTTGCCCGTGATCCGCAGGTCCTGAATGGTGATGCGCCACAGCTGCTCGCTGCGTGGCACCGCTTTGCCACTTGGGTGTTGCAAGACGATTGCCGGTTTCCCGTTACGATTGACGTTCTTCAGGTGGGTTGCCGTACCACTGCCTCTGAGCGTCACGTTGCCGCGGCGGATGAACAACGGTTCGCTCAGTTCGAATTCGCCCGGCGGCAGCACGACAATGCCACCTTCGGGCGGCAACGCGTCAATTGCTGCCTGAATGGACGGATAGTCTGCTGCGTCGATTTGCGGCCGCGCGCCGGGTAGTTCGACGGCCGCTCGGGGCACAAGCAGCGCTGCGCTGAGCCCCCCGGCCAGGCTGACCACGACAGCACACAAAGCAGGTCGGCCCACCATGGTTCTACCTCCGAAGGAGATTGTTAGCGGCTAGCCGGTCTATTTCGGACCGGCATCCCCTCTCAGCATGCGGACCACCGGCTCGTTGGCCGGCGGGAAGCATGCCGGGTCGAGGCGGGCGCACGGGTACCAGAGAAAGGGCGGCAGCGGCGGCAGGTCACTGAGCGGCGTGCATTGGATGAACTCCAGCATGTACCGGCAGCCATCTCGCTCGAAGCTGGACCGGTGCAACACACGCCCGGCGCGGACGGGCATGCGCGCTTCCTCCCAGGTCTCGCGTTCCGCGCACCGCTGTGCCGTCTCGCCCTTCTCGACCTTGCCCCCGGGAAACTCCAGCAACGCGCCATACGTCGGATCATGACCCCGGAACCCGACCACCACGCGACCCCCGTGGCAGATCACGGCGATAGCCACATGCACCGTGCGCACTGCATCCGCGTTCATCGCGCCTGGAGCTTATCGACGAACTCCTTGAACGACTTACCAGGGGCGCCCATGATGTTGTAGCCGCAGTCGACGTGAAGCACTTCCCCGGTCACCGCCGAGGAGAGGTCCGACAACAAGAACGCAGCTGCCTTGCCCAGCTCCTCCTGGGCAACATTTCGGCCAAGGGGAGCGATCGTGCGGTGCAAGCTGAGCATCTGGTCGAAGTCACCCACAGCTGACGCTGCCAGTGTCTTCATCGGACCGGCAGAGATGGCGTTGACTCGGATGTTCCGCGGCCCTAGGTCATAGGCCAGGTATCGCACGGCACACTCCAGGGCAGCCTTGCAAACCCCCATCAGGTTGTAGCCGGGTACAACCCGCTCACCCCCGAAGTAGGTCATTGTCAGGATGGCACCGCCCGATTCCATCAGCGCCGAAGCCGCACGGGCCGTAGCGATCAAGCTGTACACGCTGATGTCCATGGCGATATGAAAGCCGTTGCGGCTGGCTTCCAGCGTCGGGCACTGGATGTCCTCTCGAGGGGCAAATGCGATGGAGTGCACCATGAAATCGATCTTCCCATAGGTGTCCTTCACCGCAGTGAAGAACTCCTGGATGTCCTCGTCCTTCGACACATCGCACGGCTTGATCAGCTTGGCACCGATGGGTTCGACCAGACGCCGTACCCGCCGTTCCATGCGTCGCCGCTCGTCCTTGTCCGGCAAGTGATTGAACGCCAGATCGGCACCTTCCGCGTGCAGGTACTTGGCAATCTGCCACGCGATGCTGTACTCGTTAGCCACGCCCAGAATGACGCCGACTTTCCCGTCAAAAAGCCCCATTTACGGACCTCCTCGTGGCAAGTGTTCCAACCGGCCATGGCACTATTATCGGTGAGGACGGCCGTGCTGAACAGCACCAGGGCCTCTGCCGCTGGCATTGCCGCTTAACGGTCAGCGGGTGGTCGCGCATAATTGGTTATCCAACGGGCAATTCTGGCCTTCGGTGCAGACGAGAGGATACTTTGGCCGGCACAGTCTCGTGGTACAGCACTCAAGGGGCAAGCAGTCCAACCGCGGTGGTGACCGCGTTGCGCATCGTCGAGGACGCGCTGGCCGCGGCCAGGAATCCCGATGCTGGACCGGCAGCACTGCAGGCCATCCTGGATCGGCTTGGTGCAACGGCCGCCTGGCTGTTGAGGCGGACGGACCGCTGGGTGGTCTATCAGGCGGCGGGCCCGGCCAAGGATGATCTGGACTGCCTGCAGCGGCACGAGCGGCTGTTGAGCGAGGCGCAGGAGCAGGACGCGGTTGGGTACGTCCGCCTTTCGGAAGCTGCTGAACAGCAGACCGAAGATGCCAACGCCTCCGGAGTGCTCATCCTCTGCCCGTTCGATGAACGTCTCTGCCCCAACACCGCCCTGGTCGTCCGCCTTGGGCCGGCTCGCGCCAGCGCCGAGGAGCTGGTCTCGGCTCTGGCGGTCGCCCGCCGGGCGCTGTCCGGGGCAACGTACCTGCTTGAAGAAGGCAAGACGCTGCGCCGGCAGGCGCTGGATCTGCGGCTGCTGCTGGAGACGACCCGCCGATTGGGCACCTGCCGCGATACGGCCGAACTGCTCGAAGCGATCGCAGCTGCAGCCACCGAGATGCTGGACGCGGAGCGTGCGAGCATCTTCATCTGGGATCGTGAGGCGCACGAGGTCGTTGCGCGTCCTGCTTTGGGTATCACCGGTCAGGATCTGCGTCTACCTGATGATTACGGCATCGTCGGTCAGGTGCTGCACAGCGGCGAGCCGCTGATCGTCAATGATGCTGCCGCCCACCCTGCATTCCGAGCGGACGTAGACCGTAAGACAGGCTTCCGCACCCGCAGTCTTCTGGCGGTCCCTCTGGTCGACCCGGCAGGAAGCACCCTGGGCGTCTTCGAAGCGCTCAATAAGCGCTCCGGACCGTTCACCGCTCGAGACCGCTGGCTGCTGGAACGACTGGCCGAGCAGGTCGCCGTTGTGCTACAGAACACGGAGGAGCGGGAGCGGTTAGCCCGCGTCGCCACCAACTATGCGGAGCACCAGGCCGAAGCGGCCATGATCGTCGGCACGAGCCGGGCAACGCGCGAGCTGCGGGCAACGATCCAACGGCTGGCGCAAACCGACTTACCCGTGTTGATCCAGGGCGAAAGCGGCACGGGCAAGGAAGTTGTGGCACGGGCCATCCACCTGCAAAGCGCGCGGAGCCGCGGTCCGTTCATCGCCGTCAACTGCGCGGCCATTGCGGAGACGCTGCTGGAAAGCGAGCTGTTCGGGCACGAACGCGGCGCGTTTACCGACGCCCGGGAATCACGCCCCGGCAAGTTCGAACTGGCCGAAGGAGGCACTCTGTTTCTGGACGAAATCGGCGACATGTCGTTGCAGGGCCAGGCAAAGCTGCTGCGCGTGCTAGAAGAGAAGGGCGTCTACCGAGTTGGCGGCACGAAACTGATTCCCGTCAACGTGCGTGTCATTGCGGCCACGAACCGCGACCTGGCGCAGCGCGTCGCCGATGGTCAGTTTCGGGAGGATCTGTTCTTCCGGCTCAGTGTCGTGACGATCCAGCTCCCCCCGTTGCGCCAGCGACGTGAGGACATTCTGGCCCTGGCCGACTACTTCCTCGCACGCTTCTGCCGCGATGCAGGACGGTCGCCGCTGCGTTTAACGGACAAGGCTCGCCAGCGGCTGCTCGAGCACGACTGGCCAGGAAATGTCCGTGAGCTACGGAACCTGATGGAACGTCTTGCGTTCCTGGCGCCCGGTCCGACCATCGACGTGGCCGAAATTGAGCAGATCCTAGCAGCCACCACGCTTCGCAAGGAAACGCCCGGCGTTGGCGTGCCCGCCGGTCTGACGCTATCGCAAGCGACGGCGGAATTTCAGCGGCGATACATCCGCGAAGCCATCGAACGAGCCGGCGGCAATGTCGCCGAAGCGGGCCGCCTGTTAGGAATCCATCGGGCAAACCTGTACCGCAAGATGAAACAGCTCGGCATGAACCGCTCCCCCAAAGACACACAAGACTAGCCGGAAGCCACACGCCGTAACCGCGATAGCGTCCCAAGATGCCTGCTGCGGCCCCCCTTCAGTACGGGCCGGTTTCAGGTCAACACCGTGCGGAGCCATTCGTCGCTCGTCTCCCCTGAAGCTAGGGGCACATTTCGGATCGTCCCGCGGCCATCGGGCGCGTGGTAGCGGACGGGGTGCCTAACGGCGGCCACTGGGCCCGGGGCCCGGCGGCCGGCTTGCGGCCCCAGTGCTACAATCCTTTGTCTTGCAGTACGCAAGAGGAGTTGTGAGGTAAGGACCCATGGCAAGCTCGTTTGATGCCCACCGCACGGTAACTCTGGCAGGCGGGACGTATCGGATCGCGTCGCTGCAAGCGCTGCAAGAGCGGGGCTTCCAGCTGCACAGACTGCCGCAGGCGATCCGGATCCTGCTGGAAAACCTGCTGCGGCATGAGGACGGCCAAACGGTCACGGCCGACGACATCGAAGCGCTGGCCCGATGGGACCGGTCTGTCCAGGGTAAGCACGAGATCGCGTTTCTCCCGGCCCGTGTCCTGCTTCAGGATTTCACCGGCGTTCCCGCCGTCGTGGATCTGGCCGCGATGCGTGACCAGATGGTGCGCTGGCAGAAGGATCCTCGCCTGGTCAACCCGCTCTTTCCCGCGGAGCTGGTCATCGACCATTCGGTCCAGGTCGACTTTTTCGGTACCCCGGATGCGTTCGAACGGAACGTCGCCCGCGAGTACGAGCGGAACCGAGAGCGTTACATGTTCCTGCGGTGGGGACAACAGGCGTTTGACAACTTTAAGGTCGTTCCCCCCGGCAAGGGCATTGTGCACCAGGTCAACCTCGAGTACCTGGCGCGCGTCGTCATGCGAGCCGATGCGTCCGACGGTGGCCCCGCCTGGCTCTATCCTGACACACTCGTGGGCACCGACTCGCACACCACCATGGTCAACGGGTTGGGTGTGCTTGGTTGGGGCGTCGGCGGGATCGAGGCAGAAGCGGCCATGCTGGGTCAACCGTTGAGCATGCTCATCCCGGAGGTAATCGGCGTTCGGTTGGTCGGCAGCCTGCCTGAAGGAGCTACCGCTACAGACCTCGTGCTGCGAATCACGGAACTGCTTAGGCAGTACGGCGTGGTGGGCAAGTTCGTCGAGTATTTCGGTCCGGCGCTCAAGCACCTGCCGCTGGCCGACAGAGCTACGGTGGCAAACATGGCCCCTGAATACGGCGCAACCTGCGGGCTATTTCCCATCGACCACGTCAGTCTGGAATACCTCCGGCTCACCGGACGCTCCGATGAACAGATCCAGCTAGTCGAGGCGTACCTCCGCGAGCAGGGCCTGCTATGGAGCGAGGAGACCCCCGAGCCGCAGTACACCGACGTACTCGAGCTGGATCTCAGCACCGTGGAACCCTCCCTAGCCGGTCCGACGCGCCCCCAGGATCGGGTCCCGCTGCGTGGGGTACCGGAATCGTTCGAACAGTGGTTGCAGAAAACGCGCGGCCGTTCGCTCGTTGCCACCCGTGGCAGGGGTGGCTCAGGTAGCGTTGCCACCGCTACAGCAGAAGTGAAACCGGCAGCGGAGGTGAAGATCGAGCTGGACGGGGCCCCCTACACGCTGCGCGATGGCTCGGTCGTGATCGCAGCCATCACCAGCTGCACCAATACATCGAATCCGTCCGTGATGCTCGCCGCGGGCCTGCTGGCACGCAAAGCGGTGGAGCTGGGCCTTCAGAGCAAACCGTGGGTCAAGACAAGCCTGGCACCCGGATCCCGCGTTGTCACCGACTACTTGAGGGCATCGGGCCTGTTGCCTTACCTGGAGCAGCTGCGCTTCGCGCTGGTTGGCTACGGCTGCACGACATGCATTGGCAACAGTGGGCCGCTACCGGAGCCGGTGGCCAGGGCCATCGAGCAGGGGGACCTGGTCGCGGCAGCAGTGCTCAGCGGCAACCGGAACTTTGAGGGCCGAGTGCATCCGCTGGTCCGGGCCAACTATCTGGCTTCTCCGCCGCTTGTGGTCGCATACGCCATCGCCGGAAGAATCGACATCGACTTCGAGAACGAACCGCTGGGCGTGGACCGGGCGGGCAATCCCGTGTTCCTCCGTGACATCTGGCCGAGCCAGAGTGAGGTTCGAGCGGCGATCGAAGCAGCTATGGATCCAGACATGTTCCGGGCCGAGTACTCGAACGTCTTCGAAGGCGATGAGCGCTGGCAGCGTCTCCCAGTGCCCGAGGGCGCAACCTACCGCTGGGATCCCGACTCCACCTACGTCCGTCGCCCCCCCTTCTTCGATGGCATGACGCTTGAGCCGCCCGCCGTTCAGGACATCCGCAACGCACGTGCGTTGGTGGTACTGGGAGACAGCATCACCACCGACCACATCTCGCCTGCAGGGGCCATCCCACCAGACAGCCCGGCCGGTAAGTACCTGATCGAACGCGGTGTGCCACCTGCTGAGTTCAACACCTATGGCTCGCGGCGTGGCAACCATGAGGTCATGATGCGCGGCACGTTCGCGAACATTCGGCTGCGCAACCGACTGGTACCCGGCACCGAAGGCGGCTGGACCATCCACTTACCCGACGGCGAGAAGATGACGATCTACGACGCGGCGATGCGCTACCAGCAGGAGGGCGTACCACTGGTCGTGCTGGCCGGCAAAGAGTACGGATCCGGCTCGTCGCGCGACTGGGCTGCCAAAGGGCCTCGCCTGCTGGGTGTTGTGGCCGTCCTAGCGGAAAGTTTTGAGCGGATCCATCGCAGTAACCTGGTGGGCATGGGCATTGTGCCGTTGCAGTTCCTGCCTGGTGAATCGGTCGACGCGCTGGGCTTGAGTGGTAAGGAGCAATTCGACATCCTCGGACTGGCGGATCTGTTCCATGGTCCGTTTGAACCGGGGCGTACCGTGACCGTCGTGGCGCGGCGCGAGGACGGTTCGGCTGTTCAGTTCCAGGTCAAGGTGCGGATCGATACGCCGCGCGAGGCGGACTACTACCGCCACGGTGGCATCCTGCAATACGTGCTCAGGGACCTGGCTGCACGCTAGCCAGCACAGCCCCGCGCCCCAAGACGCTCAGCGCACGACCGGTTCGACGCGGCGTGCCATGACTTCGGCCGCCGCCCCAGCAGTCGGCGACAGGATCCGGCCCGTGATCCGGGTGAGTTTGCCTACGTAAGGATCAAGCCGCAGACCCGGCGCCTCGACCACATACCCCAACGCTCGGCCAGACCGCGGATCACGCACCACGTAGCGGCGCCGGCCCTGAGGCGTCCTGCCCGCCGGATGCAGAACGCCGACCACGGTTCCGTAACCCGGTGGTAAACCGGGCGCCGCGGCAAGCGGTTGGCCCGCCATCGCATGCTGCCCCCCATACCACAGGCCTTGTCCGGGCACAGGGGGTTGTCCCATCGGGGGCGGCATGCGTGACGGTGAGCGGTCGACGCCATGCTGCGGCGCCGGTCGAGCGGCGGTGGTGGCAGCAGGGCGCGAAGACGCGAAACCGGGGGCAAACGGATCGTCGTCGGACACGTCCCGGTCTCCCTCGAACGCAAACGGATCATCAAACCAGCGGTCAAAATCATCGCTGGCCGCGGTCGCATGCGCCGGCGGGAGAGCCGGTCCGGCACCGGCCGATGGGCTCCGCTGCCCGGCGGTCGCCGCGGGCATGGTCGCTGCGGATGGTTGCGCTGACCGACGAGCGAGACCAAGCAGTTCGCGGTCCCGTGCCCGTGACCGCTCCAGGAGCTGCAGGAATTTTCGAGCGTATCGTTCGCGAATCTCCTCGCGCTCCAGCAAACCGAGACGGGTGTGGACCACCTTCCGCAGCACGGGGTTCTGGGTCAGGCGAAGCACCTGCTCATACTTGGCCTTCAGCGGCAGGATGTCGCGCTGACCGACGGGCTGTTGCATCAGATCCCGGTACGCAGCCTCTGCCTGCTCGAACAACCTCCTCGCGAACGCCTCGTCCGTTTCCTGGGCACCGCTCTGTGCGTCCGGAGGCGGAGCGGTCATCTCTTCGACGGATTCTGCTTCCAGGGCACCGGCTGCGCCCTCGCGTGCCGGCGGCGGGGGCACGTGGGCGGCGTGTGCCGAACCAGGCTCGTCGTCCTCGAAGCGAAGGTACTCGGCCTTCACCCAGCGCACCTCGCCTTCCGGTGGCTCGATCTGCAGCCAGACCCGCTGCAGTGCGTCCTCGGCAAACACACTGCTTTTCAGTATCCGGACACGCTGTCCTTTCTTGAGCCGCACCTGGCTGTGGTCCAGGCGAGGCGAGACGGTGCTGCCGATCCACACCCATACGCCGTCCTCGGTCGCTTCCCCGATGCCAGGCTCCACGATGCGTACAAAGTCACCGCTTACCCAGCAAAACGACCCTTCCGGTGGCACGATTGCCGCCCAGCCATCGGGTCGGACCTGGACCACTTCGACGCGTTGGCCGCGTTTCAAGACTGCCGTGGGGTAGTAGTTCGTCGATGGGCCGCAGCGGGCGTAGACCTTCGGCGCCGTGATGATTGCGGTTCGTGTAACTGCGCGGCCCGCATGCCCAGAAGCCGGCATTCCCGGGTCAGAGGGGGGGCTGGCCTGTTGGGCCCAGGCCACCGCCGTGCCCAGTGCTGCAGCTACGCAGACCAGTTTTCCGACGTGCCCCATCATGGCTTCCTCCCTACAGCGCAGCACCTGGCCGCTGCCTGCCGGAACCTGCCCTTGTCTCCGGCGTTAGCGACGTGGACGGGCACTATGGCGAAGCCACCGGAAGAAAGCAAGACCAACTCGGAGCGCCGGGTCCACTCGGTCCTTGTATCGCGAGTACAGGGGCGGACCGACAGCGGCAATCCTTTCGGTGGCCGGACCGGTAGGGCTGACGAGGGCGGTTTCGTGCTGTGGCTTGCGTGCCCCAGACGGGCAGCAGGCCTTTACGCGTTGCCTCCGCAAGGGCGATCAGGCAGCGCCGGTAGTCCCCATACCGTGCGCCGCCGGGGCGGTCTGCCCCGGCCAAGCCGAACGATACCAGCCGACGTACTGTTCGCAAGCTGCAGCTATGCGACCGCGCGATACAGAGCGGGGGTGGCGAAGCCATGCCACGATGGCGCGGAGGTCAATGGCCGGGCGCATCGCGACAGGTTCACGCGGGCACGAGGGGCGCTGCTGGCTGAGCCTGCTGTCCGGGGGAATCGGCCCGCCGGCTGCTGGTCTACTGAGGCTTCGTTGCCGGAATCCGGACGATGTCCTTGCCTTGGAAGCGGTCCATCCACGCCCTTGTCGCCTGGCAGTCGGCCGCGGCGGGGCACGTTCGCACAAGCTGGACCGCCCCCGTCCTCCCGGCCCGATTGACCGCTGCGGCAACCGGAGCATAGCATAGGTACGTGTTGCGGGGCGTAGCGCAGTTTGGTCAGCGCGCCTGCCTTGGGAGCAGGAGGTCGCCGGTTCAAGTCCGGCCGCCCCGACTGGTAACAAACACTTCAGGACGGCGTCACCATCAGCTCCCCGTCCTATGCCGCAGCTGCCGGGCATTGCGCATGCGCCCATACACCGCGGACCGCCCGAGCTTCAACGGATCAGTCGCCCGAATCGTCGTGCGGCAACGGACCAACCGGGAGCGGGTTCTCGAGCAGGTAGCGGCGCAAGAAGCGAAACGTGCCGACGGCGTTGATGCGGTGTGGTCCGTCAAAAAACTCGATCTCGGTCCGCTCCGGAATGCCCAACCGGACGTAGAGCCGCCGCACCCGGGCATACTCGTAAGCCACCCACTCGTCCGGTGCTACCCCGTCACGGTGGCCTCGCTCAACCATGAACGGCCTCGGTGCGATCAGGGCGGCCAACTCGCCATAGTTGAACGTGTTGCCCAGATCGAATTCGAACATCTCGTACTCGATGGTAAACACGTAGCTGTACCGGTCCGTGTATGACGTGTTCTTCCAGATCCATTCGTTGAAGTCTGCGGAGCAAATCGACAGGCAGTATTCGTCCTTCAGGATTGCCGGCACACGCATGGCGGTCTTGCCGCCGTAGGACAGCCCGTAGAACGCAATCCGGCTCGGATCGACAAACGGCAACGTTCGCAGCCACTGGATCGTGCGGCGGTGCTGCTCGACGATGAACGAGAACAGGCTCAGACCGAGCGGATTGGCACGACGGTTGATCACACGGAAGCGGTCCCGGCCAATGTAGGGATTCTGCGGCGCGTACACCACATAGCCCTGCTCGGCCAACCGAGCCGCGAACGCCTGGTACGCGCCGAAACCGGGACCAGACCGCGTGATCGTGTCCTCGGGCCGCCCTTCTAGACCGTGCTGACACACGACGACCGGTCGGCGGCCCGAGACGTTGCGGGGCACCAGAAGGATGCCGTACGCGAACACGTCGGGCGGGTACACGTCAAGCATCACCTCGTAGCCGATCCAGCCGGGCTCCTCCCGCCACTTGCGGGTCCACACGCCGTACTGCGGCGCCATCTCGGGCAGCTTTCCGATCACCTCTCGGTGCAGGTAGTCGCGGTACCACTGAGTGGTTTGCAACCACTTCTCCAAGCTGCTATGGTCCGCTTTGCGCCAGAACCGCTCGCGCTGCTTCTGGCTTTGCCACCATGCCCAGTGCGTGTGGTCAATCATCTCCTGCAGCTGTCGTTGTTGCCGGTCTGCGGGGTCGGGGAGCGTGCCGAACAGGCGCCATTCGGGCATGTGGGCGTCACGCAGCGCCACGCCCAGCGAGTTCGCGAACCGCTCCAGGGCCGCTTGGGAGCCGGGCGTTGGGGGATCAGGCTGGACCAGCTCGACGAACTCTGCTGCCAGGCCGGCTGCGCGTGCAAGCTTGCGTGCGAAGTCGACTTCGGACCGGACTGCCTCGATCGGGGGCGTGCGAATCGCGCCGGGCGCGGCGCCGGCTCTGCCGTCCCGCGGCCTGGGCGGACCGTCGACTGCCGGATGCGCGGCCGCCTCTACGACGACAGGCCTTGGCGCGATCAGAGACAACACCTCCGCGTCGCCGAAGTCGCGCACCAGCGTCCAGACGTTGCGGTAGATGGGCTGAGCCCAAAGCGTCTCGCGCGGCCCGACGTAGCCGCTGACCAGCGCCGCATCGATCCGCTCGTCGACGGCGGCCGCGTAGAGCGTCAGCAGCCCCCCTTCCCCGTAGCCCGCCACGGCTATCGGCAGTCGGTCAGCATCGCCGCTCTGCTCAAGCCAGTCGATCAGGGCAAGCACCTTGAGCAGCTCGTAGCCGATGACGTGACGCCCAAGTTCGTAGGCACCGCGGTAGACGAATTCACGATGCGGCTGGTTGGTGAAGCGGACGGCAGGGTTTCCCGAGAAGCGATCGTCGCGACTAATCAAGCACGGCACAAAGACCCGGCAGCCTGAGGCCAGTAGCGGTAGCACAAACCGGCTTCTTTCCGATCCGCCCGCTGCCAGCCCGGCCGCTTGCTCCGGTAACCAGTCCGCATCAGGCAAGAAGATGACGTTTGCCCGGACCGTGCCCAGCGGCTCCAACCACAGCCCCTCACCGTGGACCCGCCCGAACGCTCTCCAGCGGATCCGGTATGCCTGGCCAAACCTGCCGGCCGCGATCGCCTGCGGCTCGCCCGGAATGCTGAGCACTTCGACTGCCGGCCGGTCAACGCGGTCGTCGCGGACACCGAGGATGCGCGCTAGCCGCCGGCGCGCCGCCCGCCGAAACACGTCCCTCCGGTCACCGGCCATGGACCGCAGCCAGCGGTTCCGACGCTCCGACCGGACGCGCTTCGTGTGCTGCTCCAGCCACCGGTTGATGCCGTCAACCATAGCAGCAGCGGGGTCGTCCTTCAGCTCGAGGGCCCTGGTGCCGGGCAAGCGGTCAGGCGGTTCCGCCTCGGCAATCAGCGCACGGGGGCAAACGACAACAAGACACAGGGCAACAACAACCTTGCGGGCCATCGCTACCTCAGCTACAGTTCTTTCGCGATGCTGGCCAGCAGCACCAGTCCGTTGTAGGCGGCGTGCACAATGATGGCAGCAACCAACCACCGAAATGCTCGCCCCGGCTCCGGTCGGCGACCTTCTTGCCAGGCGCGGTGCCATTCGGAGGCAAGTCCCCAGCCGGTCAGCGCAGTGGCTGCCAGGTGGACAGACGTACAGACGATCCAGCGGTACAGGACCAGCATCCGCGTGGGGCTGGCCGCCGCACCGAGGTAGACCAGGTTCTCGATCGCGGCAAACGATAAAGCGCTGGCCAACGCGCAGAAGAGCACCTCGGCCCGGTTGCGAAACAGATACGGTTTCGCCTCAACTGCCAGCGCCACCAGTAGCGTCTTGGCGATCTCTTCGATGGTCGGTGCCAGGAAAACGACGCCAACCGCGCCGATCGCCAGCCACTGGCCCTTGCTGATCGTTTCGATGATTACTGTAACCACGGCGACCGGGCCCGCAACCACTGAAATGAACAGCAGACTGGCCAGACGAGCCACCCCAGGCAGCCGCTCGGCCCGAGCCTGCCACCAGTGACGAAAGCTCTGCGGTCGCTGCTCCGGCGACAGATGTGCACCCAGCGTGGGCTCGTCCCACACGGCGAACAATTGAGCCTCCTCGCGGTCACCGTCACGTTCGGTCCTGGGACGCATGTGAGGTTCGTCGAAGACCGAATTGCCCGGTTCCCGTCCGCGGCCAGCCACGTTCAGTTCCCCCCCTGCTGCGGGACAACCTGGTAGGCAGTGCCGTAGACGTAGACTTCGCTCATGATCGTGCCCGGGCGGCCGAACGCCTGGCCAAGATCGGACATTTCGATGCGGATGTTCGTGATGGCGTTGTAGCCTCGGCGACGTGCCTCCTCCACCATGCGCTCCAACGCCAGGTAGTACGCCCACTGGCTCAGGTGGCGTAGGAAACCGAGCTCGCCACCGAAGAGCCGCCGCAAGTACGTCAGTCGCCTTACCACCGGGTTGGCAGTCACGACTGCCTGGCCGATGACAAGCGCCGGCGGCAAAGATGGCCGGTCGACGGCACCAGGAAACCCCTTGCTGTTGGTGAGCACCATGTCTTGGGTGAGTGTCGCGAGCCGCTCGACCGTCCGCCGGACACCACGTCGCGGCTGCGTCAGGTAGACGATGGTCAGCACGATACCTGCGAAGGCAAGCAGACCTAACACCAGCAGGACGATGGATACTCCCATGGCAGTCCCCTCATGCCGTAGGTTCAGCCTCGCCAGTCTCCTCAGCTGCTCCTTCTGGCTCCACCAGCACGGCCGTGCCGTACGCGTACAGTTCGGCAGCACCGGCTGCCACGCTGCTGGTGCTGAACCGGACGTTGACGATGGCATTGGCCCCGAGCTGTTCCGCCTGAGCCATCATCCGCTCGACGGCCTGCCGCCGGGCTTCCGTGAGCAGTTCCGTGTACGACTTGATTTCACCGCCGACGACATTCTTCAAGCCGGCTAGGATATCTTTCCCCAGGTGCTTTGCTCGAACCGTGTTTCCTTGTACCAATCCCAAGACCCGACTGATGCGATATCCGGGAACCGTCTCGGTATTGACAACAAGCATGGCTCCTCCCCCACATGGGACGTTGCCAACCTGATCCGTGAAGAGTGTATCGAATTTGCCCGGGGGATGTGCAGGGGCAGGTCGGCCGACGTAGCGTGGGCCGTTCTGGGAGGACGATACGCTGGAGGCGATCCAGCACTCCGCGCGGCCATGTCCGTGGCTGGATGGAAAGCTCTTGGAGTCCACGCCCGAGCTGAACGCCCTGCGGCACAGCGGGCATTCAGCGTCTGCGGGCATCCCTGCTCCTTCGCCCACTCGCTTCCCGCGACCATCCGCTCGGCGCTTGTGGGCCACGACGCGGCAGTGTGGGGTGAGGGGGGCGCTGCTAACGGGCCCGCCGGGGCAGCGTGCGGAAGTCGGCCGCTTCCTGTGCGACCGCGCTGGCCGAGCGTGCTCCGGCGCTGGTCGCTCGCGGGGCCGCCTTCCGGCCGACAGAGCAAGGTCAGCCCGCCGCAGGCTCCTGTTGCTCGCCCGTCAACGGCCGGTCGCGCACCGGCCTCACCACCACCGTGATCCCTTCAACGCGGACCACGCGAACCGGTGTACCCGGTTCCACCATGATGCCTTCGGTGACCGTGTCCAGCCGTAGGCCGTCCAGCTCAACGATGCCGGCGGGCCGGAGCGGTGTAACGGCTACCCCGATGCGTCCAACCAGGTTCTTCAGCCGCTCCTCACGCTCGTCCATCGCACTGGGTATCTCTTCCGGCTTGGGCGCCTCCAGAAAGAACCGTCGGCCCAGTCGCGTTCGCCCCCAAAGCTTCAGGCCGAACGTGATGACGAAGGGCAACCCGAGGAGAATGATTGCCAGGATGGCCAGTCCAAAAGTGAAGCTCTGGCGAAAGGCCATGACGACGGCGGCGACCAGCGCAGTCGTTGCCAGCACGCTGATGATCCCCCCGGAGGGCAAGAACAGCTCGGCGAGCACCAGCAGCATTCCGACCACCAGCAGCCCAACCGTCCAGAAGGTTGCCGACATCGCCACGGCCTCTCTCGCACGTCGCTTCAGGCGGACTCGTCGCCGGGCAGGACGGGCGGCGTACCGCAGACGGACATTCACTCAATACTAGCTCAGTAGCATCCGCCCACTGTTCGGCGATCTGCAAACACCGTTCCATAGCCATCGCGCGGAGCATAAACTTGTCCGTGTTCAACACCGCACGGCAACCCGGCCGGATACGCGCGACGGAGTCAGCCGCATGGTCCATTCGTCACGACCGCTGTACGGAGCGTCGCTGGCACTTTTGACGGACCTCTACGAGCTAACCATGGCCTACGGCTACTGGAAAGCCGGCATGGCCGACTGGTGGGCAACGTTTCATGTAACGTTCCGCAAGAACCCGTTTCACGGCAGCTACGCCGTAGCCTGCGGCCTGCACTCGGTCATCGACTTCGTCGAAAGCCTGCACTTCAGCGAGGACGATCTCGAGTATCTCGCCTCGTTGCGCGGCCACGACGGCACGCCGCTCTTCGACGACGACGGATTTCTCGACTATCTCAGCCGACTCACGTTCCAGGGCGACCTTGACGCAGTCCCTGAAGGTACCGTCATCTGTGCCAACGAACCGCTGGTTCGGGTCTGCGCCCCGCTGCCTCAGGCTCAGATCCTGGAAACCGCTTTGCTGACCCTGCTGAACTTCCAGACCCTGATTGCCACCAAAGCCGCCCGCGTCTCGCTGGCCGCCGACGGCGACCCGGTCCTGGAGTTCGGCTTACGCCGTGCGCAGGGAATCGACGGCGGCGTCAGCGAAGCACGGGCAGCGTATGTGGGCGGCTGCTTCGGTACGTCGAACGTGCTGGCCGGCAAGCTCTTCGGAATCCCGGTACGTGGCACTGTGGCCCATAGCTGGATCATGGCGTTCGACGACGAACTGGAGGCATTCCGGCGCTATGCAGAGGCGATGCCTAACAACGTCATCCTCCTGGTCGACACCTACGACACACTGACCGGCGTTCGGCATGCGATCGAGATCGGGCGACAGCTCCGTGCACGCGGCCAGCGTCTCATCGGCATCCGACTCGATTCGGGCGACCTGGCCGAGCTGAGCAAACAGGCCCGACGTATGCTGGACGAAGCCGGCTTGACCGACGTAGCCATCGTGGCTAGCAGCGAGTTGGACGAGTACGCCATCGCTGAGCTCAAGCGCAAGGGAGCCCCGATCCAGATCTGGGGCGTCGGCACCAAGCTAGCGGTGGCATACGATCAGCCGGCTCTCGGTGGCGTCTACAAGCTTGCGGCGGTGCGGCGACCAGGAGGCCAGTGGGAACCGCGGATCAAGTTGAGCGAAGAGCCGATCAAGATCTCGCATCCGGGACGCATACAGGTACGCCGCTATGCCCGCGACGGTCGCTGGGCTGTCGATGTCCTCTACGACGTCTCCGAACCGGAACCGTCCCGGCCCGTCGTCGACTTCTACCATCCTGGGCGCACGATCGATCTAGCCGGCCTACAGGACTGCGGCGAGCTGCTGGTACCAGTCTTTCGCGGCGGCAAGCTGGTCTATGAGCGGCCGGCGTTGCCGGAAATCCAGCAACGGTGTCGGGAGCAGCTCCGGCGCCTGCCGGAGGCGGTACGACGGTTCGCCGCGCCGGAGCCTTACCCGCTGGGCGTTTCGGCTCGGATGCAACGCACGAAAGAGGAATGCATCCGGCGGGCTCGCGCACGGCTGAGGCAGCCATAGCCACGACGAACACAGAGCAGGCGGACCAGCGAATGCTCCCGCCGCAGGCTATCGCACGGTGGCGCGCTGCCGTGATACTCCGCATCCGCGTAAGTCGTGCGATCGGAGCAGCATAGGCATGCTCGTCCGCGACAACGCAACGCCTCCGTTCTCAAGCACGGAAAAACCACCGGATCGAAGCGATCAGGCGTACGTCCGTGACGCCCAGCGCGCAGACGCGGCCCCCCGGGCAGGGCATGCCACCCCGCTGCGGGAACACTACCCGGTCACGCGGGCACATGTTAACATACGTAAGAGTTCCGCTGGTTCGGTGCGGCCCGCCGAGCAACCAACCAGGGCAATCCCTCCGTCGCACAGCCCCAGAGGTACTGTGTCATGGTCGTCGGAACACGCCTTCTCACGCTGCTGACCTGCCTGATACTGGTCTCGTCCATCACTGCTCGGGGCCAAGAGAAGAAACAGGCCGACAAGCCAAAGGAGCAGGCCAAACCGGCTCAGAAGGACAAGCAGGCGTCTAAGCCGAAGAGTATCTTCAAGGACAAGAATCTCGAAGCAGCCGTACGGCGGTACGTGTTCGAGAAACGCTTCAGTGACGCGCCGATCACGGCCGAGGACGTAAAGCACATTTCCTCCATCATCGCACGCAACAAGGGCATCAAGGACCTGTCGGGCCTGGAGCACTGCGTAAACCTGGCCGAACTGGACCTGGCCGGCAACGAGATCACGGACCTGACGCCGATCCAGAACCTGGACCTCATCCAGCTCCTGGACATCTCACGCAACAAGGTCAAGGATCTCAGGCCTTTGGCCAAGTTGAAGAATCTCCAGTATCTCAACGCAGAGTACAACCAGATTGAAGACATCTCGGTCATCAAAGAGTTACCGAACCTGAACTCGCTGTACCTGTCGTACAACAAGATCAAAGACATTCGACCTGTGGCCGGGGCGAAGAAGCTGTGGAGCCTGTACTTGCGAGGCAACCTGATCCAGGACATCATCCCGCTGAAGGATCTGGTTTACCTGGCCAATCTCGACCTGGCTGAGAACCGCATTGAGGATATTCGTGCGCTGGAAGGCATGCGTGAACTCCGCTTTCTGTTCCTGGAACACAACCGCATCAAGGACCTGTCGCCGCTGGTGAAGGCCATGCAACGGGATGTGTCCGGCCCGCGGGTCATGGCACCGTTTCTGAAGCTATTCGTCTACGGCAACCCCCTGTCCGACGAAGCGAAGAAACAGATCGAGACGCTGCGTAAGCTGGGTGTCCGTGTTTATGATGAGCCGCTCAAGAAAGGGAACCAGAACGGGAAGGACAAGAAGTAGCATGCCGTCGCCGGCGGCGGCCAGGACAGTGGGAAGTAGCGATGGCCACAGGATCCGTCACGCCCCCGTTCTACGTGGGTATCGATCTCGGCGGCACCTTGATCAAAGCCGGTGTTGTGGATGACGCCGGCAAGCCGCTACTGGAGGAGCCGGTCGCAGTGCTTACGGAGGCTGACCGGGGCGCGGAGATCAGCCTGGAGAACATGGCCAGGGCTGCCGAGCAGGCGGTGGCGCGCGCTGGTGTCCGCTGGGACGATGTTGCCGCCGTCGGACTGGGGTCGCCGGGCACCATGGACATTCCCGCCGGGAAGCTGCTGGAGCCGGTGAACCTGCGCGGCCCTGGTTGGCAGAACTTTCCGATTCGGGATCGGTTGGCCCAGCGGCTCGGCAAGCCGGTGGCGTTTCAGAATGATGCCAACGCGGCCGCTTACGGCGAGTATTGGGCGGGTGTCGGTCGGGGTGTGCACAGCCTGGTGCTGTTCACGCTGGGTACCGGCATCGGCTGTGGCATCGTCATCGATGACCAGATTGTCGAGGGGCGTCACAGCCACGGGGCCGAGTGTGGCCATGTGGTCATCTGCATGCGTCAGGAGGGCCATCCGCTGCCTCGCCAGTGTGGCTGCGGGCGATACGGCTGCCTGGAGGCGTACGCGTCGGCCACGGCGCTGGAGAAACGGGCAGCGGAAGGGCTGGCAGCCGGAGCCGACACGCGCCTGAGGGAGTTCTGGGAGGCGACCCCCGCGGAGGATCGAGCCCGACTCATCGACCAACTCAGCAAGGAGGGCGACGCCTTTTGCCGCAAGCTTATGCGTGAGACGGCGTATTACCTGGCCGTCGGTGCCACCAACCTGATGCACACGATCGACCCGGACATGGTCGTCTTCGCCGGCGGCATGACGCGCTCGGGCGAGCAGTTCCTAGAGTGGATCCGCGAGGACATCCGCCGGCTGGCCTTCCCCACCCCGGCCGAAAAGACTAAGGTACTCTACGGCGTGCTGGGCAACTCGGCTGGTTTCGTCGGTGCGGCCGGGTGGGCACGTCGTCAGCACCGGCGTGGACTGCTAACAGGCTGCTAGGCCGCTGCCTCGATGGGCAGCCGACGCAGCCGCCTGGTCATCCGGACACGCCGTCTCGATTAGCGACGGCTGTCTACCGGCTCCATCCGTACGCGCAGGGCGCTGCGTCCCGGCACTGGGACGGGACCGGTTACCGGGCCGTCTAGAATGAGCAGAGGGTAGGCAGCCGAGGTGTTCTCCTTCTTCGAGCAACAATGGACGTCCCTCAGGACCGAATCCGCAACTTCTGCATCGTCGCGCACATTGACCACGGCAAGAGCACACTGGCCGACCAACTCCTGCTCCAGACGGGCGCGATTTCGCTGCGCGAGTTCCGCGAGCAGGTGCTCGATGACATGGATCTGGAGCGAGAGCGGGGCATCACGATCAAGGCCAGTGCCGTGACACTCTATCCGGAGATTGACGGCGTCCGCTATGAGCTGAACCTGATCGACACCCCCGGCCACGTCGACTTCCACTACGAAGTGTCACGTGCGCTGGCCGCCTGCGAGGGTGCTGTGCTGTTAGTGGATGCAACCCAGGGCGTTCAGGCTCAGACGGTGGCCAACGCCTATGCTGCGCTAGAAGCGGATCTGGTCATTGTGCCCGCGATCAACAAGATTGACCTCGCGCAGGCCCGGCCTGAGGAGGTCGCCGAGGAGATGGATCAGACGCTGGGGATCAAGCCCGAGGAGATCCTCTACACCAGCGGGCGGACGGGCCAGGGAGTTCCCGAACTGTTGCGGGCGATCGTCGACCGGGTACCGGCGCCGCAGGGTGATCCGAGCGCGCCGCTTCGTGCCCTCGTATTCGACTCGCAGTTTGACGAGTATCGCGGCGTGGTGCTGTACGTTCGTGTCAAGGAGGGCACGCTGCGCGTTGGCCAGTCGATCCGACTGATGCAGGCAGAGCGAAACTACGAAGTGCTGGAACTGGGCAGGCTCAGACCGCGGCGCACCAAGTGCGACGTGCTCCGCGCCGGGCAGGTCGGCTACGTCGTCGCCAACATCAAGGCGATCCAGGACGTGCACATCGGCGACACCATCACGGACGCCGAGCGCCCGGCGGCCCGGCCGCTGCCGGGCTACCGGCGTCCCAAGCCAATGGTATTCTGTGGCCTGTACCCCGCGCAGCAGACGGAGTTCGAGGACCTGCGCAAGGCGCTGGAACGGCTGGCGTTGAACGATTCGAGCTTTGTCTTTGAGCCGGAGACGTCCGAAGCACTCGGGTTCGGGTTCCGGTGCGGCTTCCTGGGCATGCTGCACATGGAAATCATCCAGCAGCGGCTCGAACGGGAAAGCGGCCTGCAGCTGGTGCAGACCGCGCCGACGGTGACCTACGAGGTCGAAACGACGCGCGGCGAGGTGCTGCACATCACTAGTCCCGCGAAGCTGCCCGACCCGAGCGTGATCCGGGAAATCCGGGAACCGATCGTGAAGGTTTCTTTCATTGTGCCCAGCGAATCAATCGGCGCCATCATGACGCTCTGCGCCGATCGGCGCGGCCGCTACGTGCACACCGAGTACCTGGGCCCGGCCCGGGCGTTGCTCGAATATGAGCTCCCGCTGTCGGAGGTCATCTACGACCTGTACGACCGCCTGAAGTCGGCCACGCGGGGTTACGGCACGATGGACTACGAGTTCGTAGGCTATCGTGCGTCGGACCTCGTCAAGCTCGATATCCTCGTAGCAGGAAAACGCGTCGACGCGTTGTCGATCATCGTACACCGCAGTCAGGCCCAACGCCGTGGCCGAGCGTTGGTTAAGAAGCTGCGGGAGGAGATCGACCGGCATCAGTTCGAGGTGGTGATCCAGGCGGCGATTGGCAGTCGGGTCATAGCCCGCGAGAGCATCCCGGCGCTGCGCAAGAACGTCACGGCGAAGTGCTACGGCGGCGACATCACACGGAAGCGGAAACTGTGGGCGAAGCAGCGTGAGGGCAAGAAACGGCTCAAGCAGATCGGTCGCGTGGAAATCCCACAGGAAGCGTTTCTTGCCGTGCTCCGCGCCGACGAGGATCGCTAGCGAGAACGTTCTGGACAAGCCCCGATGAGTGGTTACAGCGGATCAAGAGCAAACGAGCAGGGTACCTCGGGACCGTCACTGCTGGAGAAGCTGCGCCGCGTGCAGAAGACCGACCGGGACACTTCGGCGCGCGAGGAGGTGCAGGCCGGCGGCGCCCGCGAGTTCATCGAGAGCGTGGTGATCGCGCTGGTGCTGGCCTTCCTATTCCGCACCTACGAAGCCGAAGCATTCGTCATCCCCACCGGCTCCATGGCCCCCACCCTGATGGGCCGTCACCGGGACGTGGTCTGTAACCAGTGCGGCTTCCCGTACCAGGTTAGCGCCAGTGAGGAGGTAGGCGAGTACGGCAACCTGCTGCATCCGAGTTTCTGGATCGCCTACAGCCGCTGCCCCAACTGTCAGTTCGTCAACGACATTCGCAACAGCCAGCCGTTCAACGGCGACCGCATCCTGGTCTTTAAGTTCCCCTACGACCTGGGCTGGCTGCTGCCCGAGCGGGCTGCTCGGCCGCAGCGTTGGGACGTGATCGTGTTCAAGTACCCTGAGGAGCCCGAGACGAACTACATCAAACGGCTGGTGGTGCTGCCGGGTGAGCAGCCGGCCATCTACAACGGCGATGTTTATGTACGCCGAAGCGAAGGGGACCCGTACCGGATTCTGCGGAAACCACCGCACAAGATCCGGGCGATGCGTCAGGTCGTCTACGACAATAACTACATCCCTGCCGATTGGATCCGTCGCAACTGGCCGCTTCGCTGGCAACTGGAGCCCCCTTCCGCAGGGGAGATGTTCGACAACGGGAGGCGTTTCCGCGTGGTTGCAACGGGAGAGCGGAACACGGCCACGTTGCGGTACCATCACCTCACAACCGTGCGGACAACTGCCGAAGACCCCGAGCCGCCCAAGCACAGGCTGGTGCTGGACGAGTACGGCTACGACAACGGGCTGACAACCGGCCAGTTCATGGGCGGCCACATGCGACACCTGCGGCAGCACTGGGTGCCTGACCTCGGACTGGCCGCCACCGTGACGCTGCCGGAGATCCGCGGTAGCTTTGCGATCGAGATCGTCAAAGCGGGCGAGCGGTTCACCTGCACGTTTGACCTCGACAGTGGCGCCGCCCTCTTGCGCCGCGGCGACCGCGAGTTAGGCAGGGCCGAACACGGCATCAGCAAGCCGGGCAGCTGGCCGGTAGAAATGTACAACTTCGACTCGCAGCTAACCGTCATCGTGGACGGTAAGCCGATTTTCGGGGATGGGGTCCCGTATGACGGCATCGGGCTGACGCCGGTGAAGCCGCCCACCCAATCAGACACGACACCGGTTGCACTCCATTTCCGTGGTTGTGAAGCTGAAATCACGGACCTCGTGGTCTACCGCGACATCTACTACACGCACGGCGACGGCTACGATGCGGCCTGGGAGTTGACCGACGAAGAGGCAGGAGACCCAGCCGAGTGGCACCGGCTCGCAGCCGTCGAACCGCGTGAATTTCCTCGCCTGGGCCCGGACGAATTCATGATGCTCGGTGACAACAGCCCCAAGAGCAAGGACAGCCGCGCATGGCTGGAGGGTGCCGAGGCGTGGCTCGGCTCGCTCCCGGACATGGATCAGTACAGTCTCGAACAGCGGCGGCAGATCGTGGCCGAGCGGCGGGGTGGTGAGGTGGTTTCGGCACGGAACTTCTTCGTGCACCGCCGCCTGCTGGTAGGCAGGGCGTTCTTCATCTACTGGCCACACGGCAAACCGTTCCGATGGTCGATCCCGTTGGGTAGCCACCCCGGCGCGGTTCGGATCCCGTTCTATCCTCAGATCAGCCGCATGCGGTTCATTCGGTAATCCGATCGCGACCGCTCCGAGCAAACGGCACGGGGGCCACCAGCGCAGCCAGGACCAACAGCCCGAGTGAGGAGAGAGCCAGACCGGGGAGCAGCAGAGGGGGACGGTAGCGTACCACGACTTCATGCTGGCCTGGCTCTAAGTCGACGGCCACCTGCCCCCAGTAGTTCAGCCGGATGGCCGCCGGTTTTCCGTTGACTTCGGCCGTCATACCGGGTGCCCACGGTTCGGCAAGCTCCAGACGCGCCGGGATCGGACACTGCACCGAAATCCGCCAGCGTCCGGCCCGACCGGCGCGATCACGCTCATACGTCACCCGCACTTCTTTACCCCCGGGCAAGACCGTCCCGTCCACGATGGCAATCGCTGCCGAGCTGAATCCCGTGTACTGGGGGCTGCTGTACAGGCGAACGCGCGGAGCGGGCTGCAGGCGGCGCAGGACCGTGACCTGGCTCAAGGCGAGCGCCTCCGTCGCAAAGAGCCGCGTCTGATACCAGCCGGGCCGCTCCGGAAATCGGCGCTCCAGCCACTCGGGCGTCACGAGCAGCAAGTGCACCGCCCATGCATCCAGTGCCCGGTTGCTCCACGTAACCCGCGTCAGGGCCAGATCCCGATCGTACCAGGCGAACATGGCTTCTGGTGGCGCGCCCCCCGCTTCCAGTAAGGGCGCCGTCACGTGCTTGAACTGAAAGGCGTCGTAACCGGTGAGCTTCTCCAACCCGACCAGGACCGCGTCCGTGTCCGGCACATACGACGGCAGAGCCAGCACCCGGCACGGCTGCTCGGGGCAGTCGCGCAGCCGAACCTTGAACCGGTCCGCGGTCGTCAGCGTCAGCGCCTTGGCTCGCGGCAGCACCGGCAGCAGGTGGGTCGCCAGCGCAATCGTCTGCTGAATCAACAGGACCTGCACGGCAAGCCAGCAGCCGCCGGTTATTGCGGGGATTGCCACTGCCGTACTCCGCAACACGGCCACCGTCACGGCGCTGACGGCCACGACCACGCCGACCAGACCAAGTACTGTCACGAAGTAGTCCAGCACTGTGAGCGATTGCTGCTCGATCGAACGTAGCGGATCGACGCCGCAGTGCTGGGGCCACGTCAACGCCAGCACACCGCCAATGGTCCATGCCACCAGGGCAGGTACGACGAGCCGGTTTGCCCCCCCCAGCCGCTCGCTCAGTCGCAACCGCTCCGTTAGCCACCACACGCCTGCCGCGATAAGCACAGGAATCAGCGCGCCAAACCAGAACAGCATACGGCCCGGAGCGCGGAAGAGCGCCACCCCGGGCAAAAACTCGTACAGCACCTCAAAAAGCCGCCCTTCCTTGCCCAACGCGAACCACACGGCAAACACGCACAGCAACAGGGCGCGCCGCAGACCACGGTGCCGCAGCCCCGTGATCGCACCGAGCACCGCGAACACGGCGGCAACCAATCCGAGCCCCAGGTTTGCCTCCCAGTAGTTCCACGGGCCGCGGTAGTTGTCGTGTGCAGAGCAGCCAAGTGAGAGCGGCAGGACGAGCTGGACCAGATTCTGCAACGACGTCGAAAAGCTCCACGCCAGGCGTAGTGGCAGCGCCCCTGAACGAACCGTGTACGGCAAGGTGGCCAGCTGGGGCAACAGCTGAGCCGCCGCAATTGCCACGGCCAGAACTGCCGCCGTTGCCAGCAGTATGACGTGGGTCGCAAGCCAGCGGATCCCGCGCCGAGCGATCCCCCGGACGGTATCTACCACAACGAGCAGGCCCAGGCCGAGCGCCGCGTAGTAAACCTCCTGACCGTGACCGGCGAGAAGACACAGGGCCGCGAACAGCGCAAGCAGACCGACACTGCGTCGCCGTGAGCCCGTGCGGTCCACCACCCGTTCGTATGCCCACAACAGCCATGGATACCAGGTCGCCGATGACACATGCGGCAGGTGGCCTTCCTGGACATGGCCGGCATAGTAGGGGGCAGCCGCAGCCAACACGCCCGCCAGCAAGGCCATAAGAAACGGCAGGCCGTAGTGGAGCGCCACGACATAGACGCCGACGGCCAGCAGCCAGGTGTGTAGCGCCATGTTCCAGCTGAACACTGCCGGCCCAGGGCTCAACGCAAACAGCCATGTACCCGGGTAGAAGACCGCCGTCTGCGGGTTGGCAATCACGGGGCGGCCGGCAAAGGCGTGTGGGTCCCAGTTGGGCAGGTGGCCACTGCGGAGCTCTTCACCGACCAGCACCCGCTGGCCCAGGTACTGCCGGAGCGCGTCGTTGTTGCGGCCCACTGGCGGATGGATTAGCCCCCCGGGCGTGAGCAGGAGGTTCTTGTAGCAGACCAATGTCGCGGTGGCCAGGACAGCAACGGCCAGCCAATGGCGAGCACCTTGGCGCGGGTGCGGCTCGGTGGTGGCAGCCATCGTCAGCAACGATTCCTGACCGCCCAGGCGGTGTGTCACTGGATGCGCGGAAACAGGGGACGGACCCGGCCCTTCTCGGTTGGAGCGGTTACCTTCAGATCCATAGCCAGCGGACCGGTCCGAGCGGCCATGTCCCAGTGGATGTCGGCAAAGGCCGGCGTAAAGTTGAATGCCGTATACAGCTTCTGGGCTGTCTGGGGCATGAACGGTGCGATGTACACGGCCGCGGTGCGCAGCGTACTGGCCAGATTTGCCAGGACTTCCTTACAGCGGTCCCGGTCGGTCTTGGCTAGTTCAAATGGCTTCGTGCGATCCACGTACCGGTTTGCTCGGTCCAGGATCCCTTCCCAGATCATGGCCAGAGCCATGTGGTACTCGCATGCAGCCATCCTGGCGGTCAGCTCACGGTGAAACGCCTCTAGGTCCAGATCGCCCAAGACCTCCTGCGGCACCAGCCCTGCGGTTCCTTCAAGGTTCCCCTCGAAGTACCGCAGGCACATGCTGAGAGTTCGACTGTAGAGGTTGCCCAGGTTGTTGGCGAGGTCTGAGTTGTACACGGAGACGAACTGGTCGAAGCTGAACTCGCCGTCGCCTGTGAACGGGCACAGGCGCAGCAGAACATAGCGGAATGCGTCCGCACCGAACTGGCCGACCAGGTCCATCGGATCGACGACGTTCCCTAACGACTTCGACATCTTGGCTCCTTTGATGAGCACGAAGCCATGCACTTGAACGCGGTGCGGCAACTCCAGACCGGCGGCCATGAGCATGGCAGGCCACAGGGCACAGTGAAACCGCGTAATGTCCTTTCCGATCACGTGCATCTCCGCCGGCCACCAGCGCCGGAACTTCGCCTCGTCCGTGCCGTAGCCGATGCCGGTGATGTAGTTCAGCAGAGCGTCGAACCAGACATAGATCCGCTGCTGCGGGTCGAACGGCACCGGGATACCCCAGTCGAGGTTCTGGCGGGTGATCGAGATATCTTCCAGGCCGGACTCGACCAGCGCCACCACCTCGTTGCGTCTCGACTCGGGCTGGATGAACTCCGGATTGTCCCGGTACAGCTTCAGGAGCCGGTCCTGAAATCGGGACAGCGCGAAGAAGTAGTTCTCCTCGCGCACGGTCTTCAGTTCAAGTTGCGGATGCTGCTCACACCTGCCGTCAACTAGGTCCTTTGCTGTCTTGAACGCCTCACATCCCTCGCAATAGATGCCCTCGTACGCCTTGCGGTAGATGTAGCCGGCGTCGTGGACGATCTGGATGAACTTCTGGCAGCCGGTCCAGTGCCGCGGCTCGCTGGTCTGGATGAACTCGTCGTTGGAGATGTTCAAGTCGCGCCAGGCAGCCTTGAACACCTCGGCCATCTGGTCAACATAGCTCTTCGGATCGAGGCCGAGCTCGGCAGCACGACGCGATACCTTCACCGTGTTCTCGTCGTTGCCGATCAGGAAAAACGTCGGTTGGCCAAGCATGCGGCGGAAACGGGCCTGCACGTCTGCCCCGATCTTCTCGAACGCATGACCGATGTGCGGCTTATTGTTCGGGTAGTCGATCGCTGTCGTGATGTAGAACTTTTCGGCCATTGGCTCTCCGTCCTGCCGTCACCCGTGCACCGATCCTATCCATGGTATGCCGCCGTCGGCAGGCTTGGCGGGCTAGAATTCCGCGAACCGAGCTAGCTGGAGTATGGCACGTGGGTCGGAAGCACCGCAAGGGCAAGAAGAAGATCCGGGTCTCGTTCCGCAAGAAGAAGGAACAGAAGGGCCCCCGCGAGGACTGGACCCGAAAGTACAAGGAGCTTGGCGACGACGTCGGCGACGTGCCGACCTGGGAGACGGTGCGAGCCAAGGGGGAGCGGTCGCGGCGACGCACGATCATCGTCGACGCCGACGCCGACCTGGACCAGGAAACCGCACCGCTGGCGCAGGCGACCGATGAGAAGGGTACCTGGATCAGGGGCCGGGTGCTGGAGGTTATCGGCGCGCGGGCGCTGGTAGAGGGGGAGGACGGCCAGGTCTACGTCTGTGCCGTCAGCGGCGTGCTGCGGAGCGTGGCCATCGACGAGCGGAGCTCTGTGGTGGCCGGCGACCTGGTAGCCGTGCGACTGGCCGAAGGGGCAGTCTCCGGTCCAGACATCCGCGAACCCCAGGGCATGATCGAGCGGGTCGAGCCCCGCCGGACCATGCTCACGCGAGCCTACCGCGGCAAGGAGCAGGTGGTCGCGGCCAACGTCGATCAGGTGGTCGTCGTGGTGACACCGGCCGACCCACCCCTGAAACTCAACCTGCTGGATCGCTACCTCGTGGCCGCCGGTCAGGGGAATCTGGACGCGGTCATCTGTCTGAACAAGGTCGACCTCGCAGAGTTGGACGAGTTCGTGAGCATCCTGGGGCTCTACGCGCAGCTTGGCTATCAGACCGTAGCGACCAGCGCCACCACCGGCTTTGGACTCGAACGACTCAAGCACCTCTTGTCTGGCAAGATCAGTGTGCTGGCCGGCCAGAGCGGCGTCGGGAAATCCTCGCTCATCAACGCCCTCCAGCCCGGCCTGAACCTGCGCACCCGCGAGGTGAGCAAAGCAACGGGCCACGGTCGACACACGACCACCGTCACCCGCCTGTACAAGTGGCACTTTGGCGGCTGGGTGGTGGACACGCCGGGCATTCGCCAGTTCAGCCTCTGGAACGTCAAACCCGAGGAGCTCGAAGGGTACTTCGTGGAGTTCCGGCCCTACGTGCCGTACTGTCGCTTTCCCAGCTGCACGCACACCCATGAACAAGGTTGTGCCGTGAAACGAGCCGTGGCGCGCGGTGAGATCGACGCCGCACGCTACCAGCGCTACTGCAACCTCTATTTCGGTGAAGAAGAGAAGTTCGAAGAGGAGTAATCCCGGAAGCTTGCGCGCTCGCTGCTCGCACACGCCGCGACAACCGCACCATGAACCCGATCTCACGAAAGCTGCTAGGCCTCGGCCTGAACTGGCTGCTGCTGCTTATCCCGGTCGCTCTGGTGCTGGAAGTCGGCCACAAGCTTGGCTACGACTGGGCCAGCCCGACGGCGATTTTCGTCACCAGCGCGGTGGCCATCATCCCACTGGCCGGATGGATGGGACGCGCCACCGAGCACCTGGCCTCGCGACTGGGCGAAGGGGTTGGCGGCCTGTTGAACGCCACGCTTGGCAACGCAGCGGAAGCAATCATCGCGCTGGTGGCCCTCTGGGAGGCGACCGATCCGGAAAAGCAGGAGCTGATGCATGGCATCGTCAAAGCCTCTCTGACCGGATCGATCATCGGGAACATCCTCTTGGTGCTGGGCCTGGCACTGCTTGTCGGCGGGCTTCGGCATCAGGTCCAGCGGTTCAACGTCACCGCGGCTCGAGCCAATTCGACCCTGTTGACCATCGCCGTTGCGGCATTCCTGTTGCCGGCGCTGCTGTCCTACATCGTGCCCTCCAGTGCCGAAGCGATCGATGCGCTCAGCGTCGAGATCTCACTCTTGTTACTCGTTGCCTACGGGCTCAGCCTCACCTTCTCGCTCGTGACGCATCGGCACCTCTACGAAGGGGCCGCCGCCGAAGAACACGGCCACGAGCAGGCATGGCCGGTAGCCAAAGCGATCGGGGTACTCGTGGCCACGACCGTGGGCATCGCCTTCCTGGCCGAGTGGATGGTTGGGTCCGTGCAGGAAGCCGCTCACACGTTCGGCCTCAGCGACGTGTTTGTCGGTGTGATCATCGTCGCTGTTGTCGGCAACGCCGCCGAGCACAGCACCGCCGTGCTGGTGGCCGCGCGGAACCGGATGGACCTGAGCCTGGCCATCGCCGCCGGTTCTTCCATTCAGATCGCCATTTTCGTGGCGCCGGCACTCGTGTTGCTGAGCCACGCCTTTGGCGCCCCGATGGACTTCGTGTTCACGGTCCCCGAAATCGTGGCCGTGGCTCTGTCGGTATGGGTCGTGGACCAGATATCCGGCGACGGCCAGAGCAACTGGCTCGAAGGCGCCATGCTGCTGGTCGTGTACGCGTTGATCGCGCTGCTGTTCTACCACCTGCCGCAGTAGCCCGTCTTGTAGGCTTCACAGGTCAAGCAGCGATTGCGGTTGCCAGAGATCGTGCGCCGTACAAACGCGGCCTCCCGACACACCGAGTCGCTCCCTTCCGGCCGTCCGCCCGCCGTTGCCGACGACATGGGAAGCGCCCGGCGAACTGGGGGTCAGCGGTAGAATGGGCAAGCGAGGAGTTTCCGGACGATGTACCCAGGTGCATGGGTGCCGCGTGTCAGGGGTAGAATAGGTGGGCTGAGGAGAGGTGCCAGAGCGGCCGATTGGGCCGGTTTTGAAAACCGGTGACCCCGCAAGGGGTCCGTGGGTTCGAATCCCACCCTCTCCGCTTCCTCGGCTGGCTCCAGGCGGGTCATTCCATAGCAAGGTGCGCCTGGGTGCCCGGGGTGTACGCGCCGCAAGCGACTTCGCGCCACGCTTATCGCCCTTCGCAGCCTGGAGACCGACAGGCTCGGTGTGTGCTGCGCGCGTAAGGGAAGAGCAACTCGAAGAACAGCACACCGAAGGAGCTCACCCACATCAGTCCTCAGAGCAGCGGTTGCCCTATGGGCTGGTGAGGTCGCCGTCGCCATCAGAGATCCGGATCTGTCCGAGCTGCCACCGTTCTTAGGTCCACCACGGGAGCCGCCCGAGGGAGCGTGTCCTGTGACGAGCGCCGTTTCGCAAGATCCGGCCACCCCCGGAAGGAACGCTACGCGGCTCCGACGGAACGCCTCCATCACCCGAAAAGGTCGACGTGCCACACACAGTCACACGCAACGCCACCACATCCATGCTTGCCAACGGCTGACGTAGGTTCGCTCACTGCGGCGGCGAGTCGGGGACTGGCTCCAGCCGGCACTCCACGTAAAGCCTTTTCCCCGTGTCCATCCGGCATCTCCCTGGTACACCGCCCCTCAACGCTGACCGGTATACGTTCTCCTAAGATGCTCCTCCTGTGGCAGGCCATGTCACCCTTCAGCTGCTACGGTCCGAGCGCATCCGCTCTGGGGGCCGGATCCCCTCGGGAGAGCTATCGCGAGTATCTACGGCGAATTTCCGGGCAGTTAGAAGTCCAGAGAGTTGCCGGTGCCGCGCTCCAGCCGAAATGCTCGATGGCACTGATTGCAGATGCGATTGAGCTGCGAGACTGCCTTGCGCGCCTGATCGCGGTCCTTCCGCCGGCTTGCCTCGGCAGCCTTCAGTGCCCACTGCTCCATGTCGCGTGCGTACTTCACATACGTTGGCTCGTTGCTCCGGTAGAAGGAGGAAACGCGCGACAGGATGGCCAGCAGCTTCGCTTCGTGTGCAAAGAGGTAGTTGTCCTTGTCGAACGTGGGGGTGTTTACCCCCCCGCGAATCCGCTTGAACCCGGTCTCAATCCGAGCCATCAGATCTCCCAGCGACGCCACGTCCTCCCACGTCACGGGCTCGCCAGCCTCCCCGCTACTCTGGCCGGACAGAAGCGCAGCAGCCTCCTCGTAAGCCATTTTGGCCTCCTCATAGTTTTCCGCCGATCGTTCCGAAGCGGCGAGCTGCAGATCCATGGCAAGCTCAGCCAGCGTGCGTGCCACGCGACGCAGCTTCCGATCCGCATCTGGATGTTCCTGAAGAATCACGGCCAAGATGCCGAGCACGGCGGCGTCGCCTTCGAGCTCCCGGAAGTACCGGTCGAAGTCTTTCCGCGTGCGCAGCTTCAGCTCCACCTGCTCCAGCAGGAACTGCAGCTCCTGGCGAAGCTCCTCAACCGAGATGTAGTCCTTCCAATCGACCGTTTGCTCACGGCCGTCTGCAGCCTCTTCGGCCGGCACGTCACCCTTCTCCGTTCCGTTCCTCTGTACCGACTCGCCGGCAGAGGCCACCGGTTCAGTGGCGGCACGATCGGCGTCGCCAGGAAGCTGCGGAGTCGGTTCTGGCGACGTGGGTTGGCGGTGCCGGCGGAGAATGATCCGCGGAATCTTACGTCGGCGCTTCGCAGGCTTCGCCGCGGCATCCGAACCGCTACGTTTGGTAGCCCCCGCCGTCTTTGAACCGCCACGCCCTGGTCGGTCCGAACTGGCGGACTTGGCAGGCCGAGCCTTCGGCCGTTTTGATTCCCGGGCGTGGGCAGTCCCTGTGGCACCGGCTCCCGTGTCCCGCTGCTGAGAACTGTTCGTCTCACCCCGGGCAAGCATCCGATCGAGCTCAGGGGGCCGGCGGTAACAAGCAGCCAGCATCAGGCACACCAGCGCCGTCACCGCCAGGGCCAGCGTACCTAACGGCAGCCGCCATTCGGTGGTTCGCTTCATCGCCGCAGAAGCCTCCCCGGCTGTGAGCGCAACCCGGCGCGCCAGGCCAGGCCACAGCCGCTGATCAAGGCCGAGGCTGTCGCATGTGACCCGCTGCGGCGCCGCGGCAGCGGCGGGCTACTCAATGGGACCGTAGCGATCCCAGGTGCGACCAGGCATTGGCCGACGGAATCGCCCTTTGCGTCCACGGCGGCGCACTCCCTTCTTCGGCAACATAACGATCGTCCGGCGTCGTTTTCTCTTGGCCATCACAAGCTCCGGATACTCAGCCACGGAATCAGGATTCCGACGTACATCGTAATGATTGTGGTGGCAACGACCGGGGACAACCGGTTCGCCGCGTGCCGGTTGGGACAGCAGCAGCAGTCGACGGCAGTGGCTGCTGGCACGTGTGTGTCGCCAGCTGGATCCGAAGCCGCTCGCACGGGCGTCTTTCGGGCCCCCCTGACGACGGCGCAAGTTCCGGGCCCCGGAGTAACGCTTCTCACCGGGAGCCGTTCGCAGCAATCGCCGCCCGCAACGGCTGTGGATTTCCTCACGGTTAAGCAAGCAATCAGCTGGATTGGTCGCGCCGCTCGATGGTTCGCGGTGCCGCTGGCCGTGGCGCCACTGTTCTTCCTGTCGCTGGGAAGCACGCCGCTGTGGCAAGATGAGGCGCAGACGGCCCTGCTGGCGCGTCAGATTCGGCAGCATGGCGTGCCTCTGGTCGGAACCGGCCACCAGAGCGCCTCGGCCCTGGCCGGTCGAGATATTGGCGCCCAGGGGCTGTTCGTCCACATTCCCCCGATGCAAGCATACCTGACGGCTGCTGCGTTTGAGGTATTTGGCGAAACGTCCTGGTCGGCGCGGCTGCCGTTTGCTCTGGCCGGATGGACCTGCGTGCTCTGCGTGCCATGGGCCATGCGGCGGGCAAGCAACACCGAGAAGGCCGTTGCCCAACTCGTGCTGGGCACACACGTGCCGTTTCTGCTGTACAGCAGACAGTGCCGCTACTACAGCGTTGCCGCCTTGGGGATCTTGCTGGCCTGTGGCGCAGCCCACGCGGTGGCCCAGGCGCACCGGGACGGCATGCGGCCGCGAACTGCCGACCTGATGATCGCCTGGGCCGGGCTAACGATTACGGCGCTAAGTTTCGAGTTTTCGTTTCTCGCCGCCGTGACGGCCGTCGTGAGCGCGCTGGTGGTCGGCGTCGCGGTCAACCCCCGCCTGGTCATCGCAGACCTGCGCCGGCTGCTAGCGGTTCTCGGCCCGCCCGTAGTCCTCTTCCTGGGCTGGCTTGCTCTCGCAAGAACCGCGCCGTCCCGCCGGCTCGGCCAGGGGTTCAACGACAGCGCACCGGACGTGCCATGGTTTTTCCTCGGGCAACTAAACGCCTATGGAATCCCCCTGCTGCTTCTGGCCGGTCTCCAGGCGGCGACGCTCGTCCGCGGCCTGTTGCGACGATCCCGGCTGGATGGCGTGGGGGAAGCCGCCGCATTCATGGCGCTGACATGCCTTGTCATGGCGGTGCACACGACCGCAGCGACCTACACAACGCACCGTTTCTTTCGCTATGTCGTACCGCTCGTGCCCGTGGCGGTGGCGGCTGCCGTTGTTGCCGTGCAATGGGTCGGGCGGGTTTGGTCGCCGCGCCGACCATGGCTGGTAACCGTCCCGCTCTGGCTGATGTTGGTTACCGGCCTGTGGGCTCCCCGGCGGTCGTCCGACGGAGAAGCACTTTGGCCGTGGGACGCCGCGCTGGAGCGTGTCACGGCAGTGCGGTGGAGCCGCCGCAATGACGTGCACCTGGGGAGCTTCCTGGCCGAGCTGGCCTCCCCACCACGAGGCCCGGTTGCTGCGGTGATCGACTACCTGAACCGGCACGCAAAGCCGGGTGACGTGGTCGTCGCCGAGTATGGCGAAAAGCCGTTGAAGTTTCACACGCAGTGCCGGATCTACGGTGGCGAGACGGCTCAGTTACCGACCAGAGCACCGCAGTGGTTGTGGCGGCGGCATTTTCCGTCGCTGTGGTGGGAAGTGAAGCAGACGCGTCAGTGGGTGGAGGCTCAGCTCCGGTCGGGCCGGTGGCAGAAGATCATCCTCCACGGTACCGCCGACTCGCTCTGGGAAAACCGACCGGACCCAGAGGTGCACATCTTCAGCAACCGGGCACGGTCCGGTCCGCCCGTCGTGCTCTGGCGGCGTGTCGCCGAGACGCGACGTGGTACGCCGCAGCGCAAGAGGCCGCGTTAGCGGCGGGCCTGGCAGGCAGTGGGGGAAGTGGGTCGTGGGCAGGTTGGCGCGCGTCCGGGACTTGAACCTGGCAACGGGCCGGCCTAGAATTGGACGGAAAGTGATACTGAGTCTCATTAGCAGGAAGGGTGAGCTGCGCCGGAGAGGACGCACCGATGACACGGCTATCGCACCTGGCGGTCGGCGACCAGGCAGAAGTGCTCGACGTGCTCGGCGACGACGCTCTGGCCGGTCGACTCATGGAAATGGGCCTCACGCCCGGCGCCCAGGTCAGGCTCATCGGCAAAGCCCCGTGGGGCGACCCGCTGGAGTTCCAGGTCCGCGGGTACCGGTTGAGCCTGCGACGAAGCGAAGCTGAGCGCGTCTGCATCCGGACCCTGGCCACCGCCTCCCGCTAACCCGCACGCCTGTGCCATGCCGCCCGATTCCGCCGCCTCCACAGCGCACCGTACCATCCACGTCGCCCTGATCGGCAACCCCAACACGGGCAAGTCCACTCTGTTCAACGCCCTGGCCGGCCTGCGCCAACGTGTCGGCAACTACCCGGGAGTCACCGTTGAGAAGCGCGTCGGCTATTTTGAGCATGAGTCTCAACAGTTCGCACTCGTTGACCTGCCCGGCACCTACTCGCTCTCGCCCCGCTCACCCGACGAACTGCTTGTCTTCGAGCTGCTGCTGGGCAAACTCCCCGACCAACCGGCCCCGGACGTCATCCTCTGCATCGTCGACGCGTCGAACCTGGAGCGCAACCTCTACCTTGTCAGCCAGCTGCTAGAACTCGGCAAACCGATCGTAATTGCCTTAAACATGATGGACTTGGCCGAGCAGGCCGGCTGGCAAATCAACATCGAACAGCTCCAGCAGCGGCTTGGCGTGCCCGTCGTGCCGATCCAGGCGCACCGCCGCATCGGCCTGGACAAACTCAAACAGGAACTGCTCAACGCAGTGCACCAACCTGCGCCACCGTGCCCGGCCGTTTTCCCCGACGTGGTCGACCGGCTCGCCACCGAATTGCAGCGCACTCTCCGCGACACGCTACAGAAGAACGCGGCCTCATCGGCCTCCGCCCGCAACAGCGACGGTGAACTGTCACTGTGCCTGGTCCGCCGTCTGCTGCTGGACGTTGGCGGAGCGGTTGAACGAACGCTTCTGCCACCCGACGAAAACACACTCCGGGTTGTGCGCGAGGCACGCGAGCAACTGAAGGCAGCAGGAGTCCGTCTCAACGCCGTGGAAGCCATCTCACGCTACGACTGGATCCGCAACCTGCTGGACGGCGCCGTTCGCTATGCCCCACCGTCTGAACTCACCCTCACGGACCGCGTCGACCGAATCCTGACGCATAAGCTCTGGGGTACGCTCGTGCTCGCGGCCGTGATGTTGGCCGTCTTCCTGTCCATCTTCCGACTCGCTGAGTGGCCGATGGACTGGATTGACCGGACGATTGCCGGGCTGGGCGAGGCGCTGGCGGCTCGATTGCCTCAAGGCGCGATCCGGTCGCTGTTGGTCGACGGTGTGATCGCCGGGGTGGGAGCAGTCGTCGTATTCCTGCCTCAAATCATGTTGCTGTTCCTGTTCATTGGCATTTTGGAAGACTGCGGTTACATGGCACGCGCGGCGTTCCTCATGGACAAGCTCATGCAGAGCGTGGGCTTGAGCGGCAAGTCGTTCATTCCGTTGCTGTCCTCGTTTGCCTGCGCCGTGCCCGGCATCATGTCGGCCCGAGTCATCGAGAACCCACGCGACCGACTGGCAACGATTCTGGTCGCGCCGCTGATGAGCTGCTCGGCTCGCCTGCCGGTCTACACCGTCCTGATCGCGGCGTTCGTACCTACCAACACGGCATTGGGCAGTCTGCTTCCCGGTCTGGTGCTCTTTGCCATGTACGTGCTCGGCATCGTCGTGGCCGTCGCCGTTGCCTGGGTCCTGAAGCGAACCTTGCTCCGCGGCCAGGGGTCACCGTTCGTCATGGAGTTGCCTGTTTACAAGGTACCCTCGCCGCAAGTGGTCTTCTTCCGCGTGTTCGACCGCTCGTGGGCCTTCCTGAAGCGGGCTGGCACGATCATCTTCGCCGTCTCGATCGTGATCTGGGCCCTGAGCTACTACCCACGCGATCACAAGCTGATCAATAGCTACCAGCAGCGCATCGCAGCACTGACTTCAGCGATGCGGGACAGCCATTCAGCGGAGCAGAGCGACAAGCTGGCAGCCCAGATCGAAACTCTCGAGGCAGAGCTACAGGCTGAATTGCTCAAGCGAAGCGTCCTGGGACGGCTGGGCCGAGCGATCGAACCGATTGTCAGACCGGCCGGCTGGGACTGGCGGATCGGCTGCGCCGTGGTCGCCTCGTTCCCAGCCCGTGAGGTGGTCATCAGTGTGCTGGGCGTCATCTACGGCGTTGGGGAGGTGGACACCGAAGATGAGAGCTCCGCAGGACGACTGGTAAGCAAACTGCGAAACGCACGATGGGACGACACGGGGGAACCGGTGTTCAACCTGCCGGTTGCCCTATCCCTAATGGTTTTCTTCGCGCTCTGCGCCCAGTGTGCGTCGACACTGGTCGTGCTGGCCCGCGAAGCAGGCCACTGGCGGTGGTCGGTATTCACGTTCACGTACATGACCGTGTTGGCTTACCTGGCTGCGGTGGCCACGTACCGCGTCGGCACAATGCTAGGTTGGTGAGCAGAGCGACCCTGTGATGAACTGGCAAGACGTGACTGTCCTGGCCGCAGCAGCGCTTGCGGCCGTATACCTGGTTCGCCGCTTTGTGCGGCGCGGCGCAGCCTGCGGCGACTGCGCCGCAGCTGCATCCTCTTGCAGCTCCTGCCCCATCCTCACCCCATCGCAGTCCCTTCACCAGCTGTCGAACAGCCCCGCCGACAGCAGACAGGCTCCCGGCCACCGCGGACCCGACGCGGGCGCCCCTGCGACAGAGCCGCACGACAACCCAAACACATGACGTCGTTCTGACCCGGTCGAACCACGCGGGATCCACAAACCATGGACTGGGCCAGCAGCAGTTAGTGCGTGATCCGTTCGGCACGTAGGCAGCGCGAGATCTGCCGGATCGCCTGCCGGATACGGTGTTCGTTCTCAACCAGCGCCAGCCTCAGGTAGCCTTCGCCGGCCGGTCCGAAACCGCGCCCCGGCGAAACGGCTACATTGGCTTCCGTCAACAGCTTGAGCGCAAAGTCGATCGAGCCCATCCGGCTCCGCCAGGGCTCGGGTACCGGCGCCCACACGAACATCGTGGCCTTTGGCGGCGTAACCTCCCAGCCAATTCTGCGCAAACCGGCACAGAGTACGTCACGACGTCGCTGGTAGATCGCTCGCTGCCGCTCAACCGCATCCTCACAGTGTCTCAGCGCAATGATCGCCGCAATCTGAATTGGTGCAAAGATGCCGTAGTCGTAGTAGCCCTTGATCGTCGCCAGCGCCCGCACAATTTCCGCATTGCCGCAGCAGAAGCCCAGCCGCCAGCCGGCCATGCTGAAGCCTTTCGACATCGTCGTGAACTCAACGCCGACTTCCTTCGCACCAGGCACCGACAAGAAGCTCGGCGCACGGTAGCCATCGAAGCAGATGTCCGCGTACGCGAAGTCGTGGATCACGTATAGTCCGTAATGCCGCGCCAACCGGACAACGTCTTCAAAGAACGGCTTCTCCACCGTGACAGTCGTTGGATTGTGCGGGAAGTTGATCACGAGCACCTTGGGCTTCGGATACAGGTGTTCGCAGACGGTCGCGACGTTAGACAGAAAACGCTCCGGGTTGGTCACGTCCAACGAAATGACGTTGCCGGCAGCCAGTACCACCCCGTAGACGTGCACCGGATAGGACGGAGCGGGCACGATCGCCGTATCGCCCGGTCCGAGCAAGGCCAGGCAAATGTGGCTGAACCCCTCCTTAGAACCAATCGTGGCGATGACCTCCGTTTCCGGATCCAGGTGCACGCCGTACAGCCGTTCGTAGCGAGCAGCAACATCGCGACGCAGGTTGTACAGCCCCCGGCTCGGCGTGTAGCGGTGGTTCCGAGGATCCTGTGCTGCCTGGCACAGCTTCTCGATGATGCGCGGGTCGGGTGGATCGTTCGGGTTCCCCATGCCCAGATCGATCACATCGTCACCCGCCCGCCGCTTGCGGTACATGAGCTCATTGATCTTGGCAAACAGATAGGGCGGAAGCCGACGCACACGGGCAGCAACGTTGATCTCAAACGGTTGGTCCCATTCCGCAGGTAGGCTGTCGTCAAACGCGTCGTTCCGCATGTTGCAACCTGCCTCCGCGCGTCATGCTCGTCCGGCGTAAGACCGGCACGCCACCCCCCTCTCAAGAACCCGCTGCCTTACCGCCCCCCCCTCTCTGCGTCACCGGATCCACCATCCCCCACGTAGCTCTCGACTTTGGATGTGCTCGATCTAGCACCATCCTGCTGCGACCGGTTCCGCAGCACCCTCCTCCGAATAACTACTCGCTCAGACCGGCCGATTGCGACTGAAGAACTTGAGCAATTGTATCGCTTCCAATTGGCCGTCCCCGCAGTCCGGAACGTCGACGTACAGCCTCCCTTTGGAAGCCGGCTCACGCTCCGCCGGCCAGCTCAACGGCCAGCTCCGCAGCCAAGCAGGCATTCGCCACTACCAATGCATAGTTCGTCTGCACCGTTCTCCCCTCGCTCAGCTCCGCCATGCGGCGAAGCACGAATGGCGTCACGGCGGCACCATCCAAGCCGGCCTGCTTTGCATCGGCCAGCGCTTCGCTGACCCACGCTTCGACCATCTCCGGCGGCAAGGCATGCTCCTCTGGAGGCGGCTGCACGATGAGCAGGCCGCCGGGTAGATCGTGCTGACGGTGGGCGTGCCAGATCTCCGCCAACTCCCGCACACTGGCGACCGACCAACGCAGGGCGATGCCCGTTCTAGCGGTGTAAAAGCCGGGCAGTTCCTCTGTTCCGAACCCGACAACCGGCACGCCCAACGTCTCCAGCAGCTCATGGGTCGCACGTACGTCCAGCAGGGACTTGATCCCCGAACACACCACGATAACAGGCGTGCGTGCCAGGATCGGGAGGTCGGCTGAGACATCCGGTAACCGTGCGAAATCACGGTGCACGCCGCCGATGCCGCCAGTTGCTGCGACGCGAATGCCGGCTCTGTGAGCCAGCAGCGCGGTAGTAGCCACCGTCGTGGCCGCGTTGGCCCGCCGTGCCGCAAGCAGGGCCAAATCGGCCACCGTTGCTTTTGGCCATGCTCCGCCGTTCTCGCACAGCGGCGCCAGCTGCTTCGGACTATCCCAGAAAACCGGTGTGCCGCCGGCAATCGCCACAAATCTCGGCTCAGCCTGTCGTTCCCGCACGGCCGCCGCAACGTCACAAGCCAGCCGGAAATTGTCCGGCCGGGGCATGCCCTGGGCAAAGAGGCTGGTCTCAACGGCCACGCAGGCAGCAGGCTGTGTGCTTGTCATGTTAGACGTAGCACTCCTCGGTGGTCTTACTGCACGGCGCCGGGTGGGATAGCGCCCGTCTTATGCCGGGGTCGATTAGCTTGCGCCTGCTTAATCTGCTTGTGTACCTTGTGTCCAGCGCCGCGCCACCGCTTCCGCTCCTCATCCAGGAAAGCCCGGTCGAACGAAATCGATCCGATGTGTTTACCACCGGAACTGACCTCGATCTCATCGGCGTCCTTAAGCAGGTCGCGGAACAGTTCCAGCATATCCTGGCTCAGTTCTTCCCAGTTCAGCTGCTTCTTCTTGCGGCTCATGGTTTGTCCCTCCCGGGCCGGAAGCCCGCTAACTCAACCGCTGATAGCCTGCCCCGTCCACCGCCGTCACCGGAAACACCCGGGGTGTGCGGCCAAAGCTGCGTCGGAATGCACCGGCCAACTCTTCTTGCACCCTGGTCGCGTCGGCGGCCGCCGCCAGCACGATGGCGCAGCCGCCAAAGCCTCCGCCGGTCATGCGCGCCCCGAGCGCGCCGGCCCGCTCCGCAGACTCTACAAGCAAATCCAGTTCCGCGCAGCTCACCTCGTAGTCATCCCGAAGCGACCGGTGGCTGTCGAACATTTGTAGGCCGAAGGCGCCGTAGTCGGCACGCACCAGCGCTGCCGCAGCTTCTACCGTGCGTTGGTCTTCGGTCACGACGTGGCGAGCTCGGCGATAGCGCAGCTCGCCAAGCTCATCCCGCAGTGCGTCGATCATCTCGATGGTCGCATCGCGCAGGGTCCAGACGTGAGGAAACTGGCGTGCCAAAATGTCAGCTGCCTCGCGACAGGCCCGCCGTCGGTTCGCGTACTCCGAGGTCGCCAGCTCGTGCCGAACCCCGGTGTCCGCCACCAGCAGCACGAACCGGTCCAGATCGACGGGCACGGGCCGAACCCGGTTGGTGCGGCAATCGATGAGCAGGGCGTGCCCCTGTCGGCCGAACGTCGCGGCGAGCTGGTCCATCAGCCCGCAAGGGGTACCTGCGAAGTGGTGCTCGGCCCATTGACAGCCGAGAGCCTTTTGCAGCGGATCGAACGACTGCTGCGTAACGGCCTCAATCAGCGTGGCCACGGCCACTTCTAGCGCGGCGCTACTGCTCAATCCGCCACCCACCGGCACGGTAGACACGAGCATCAGGTCGAGCCCCGGCAGCTCGCAGCCCACATGCCGGCTAGCCCAAGCGATAACCCCGCGGACGTAGTTTGCCCACGCCGGCTCCGCCGGCTCGATCGGGCTGGTCAACTCTACCGCCTCGCCCGGAAACTGGTCACTGAAAACGTACCAGCGTCGGTCATCGCGGGGCGAAGCGGTCGCGACGGTCCAGGCGTTGATGGCGATCGGCAGGACATAGCCTTCGTTGTAGTCGGTATGCTCGCCGATAAGGTTCACGCGACCGGGTGCCCACGCGGCCCACACCGGCTCTGTGCCATAGCGCTCGCGGTGCGCGACTCGTGCCCACCCCAGAAGCTCTTCGAGCTCCGGTCTCATCTGCAGCCTCACTCCGCCGCTGCCGCTGCGCGGGACAACGCAGAGCAGCCGACGTGTCCGATTAAACCGGCCCGGGAGCCTGTGCCGATCCTAACGACTGGAACGGCATCTGTCCGGGGCCTGGCTAAGTACATTTCCGAGGACTACCGGTGGCTCGACCGCCGTGCAAGCTGTTAACGCTGATCGTCCTTTCCTGCGCCGTAACGGGCACATCCACCGGATGCCGCAGTCCTGCGCTGCTGACCCCAGCCAGCCACCAGGGCCCGTCTCCTCATGAGCCTGCCCTATCGTATGCTCCCCAAGCACCGTCCTGGCTTGCAGGTCAGCCGCACGACGGTTCGGTCCATGCGGCGTTACCGGTTATCCAGGCGGCCCGCGTCGTAGTCGTTAGCGATCGGACGTCGGCTCAGCAGGCGGGAGACCGGCCAGCCTGGCGACCGGCTGCTGGCCGCGGTGCGGACGCCGCGGCTACCGAGAGTGGCGAGACGGTCTATCCCATTGACCTGCCCACGGCGCTACGGCTGGCCGGAGCGCAGAACCTGGACATCCGACTCGCCCAGGAGCTTCTGGCCGAAGCAGCAGCTCGCGAACAGTGGGCCAGTGTGCTCTGGTATCCGACCATCCGACTAGGCACCGAGTACATCAAACACGATGGCAGGCTTCAAGAGACGGTTGGTCCGGTCCTGGAGGTGAGCCGCAACAGCGGCTTCATCGGTGGCGGTCTGTTCGCCGAGTTTCGCCTGGCCGACGCGCTATATGAGCCACTCGCGGCACGGCAGCAGACAGCGGCAGCCGAGAACCGGGTGGCTAGTGTTACGAACCAGGTGCTGCACTGGGTGACACAGGCGTACTTCGATCTGGTGGCCGCCGAGGCTGAACGGCTGATTCTGCAGGGAATCGTGCGCGAAGCCGAGAAGCTTGCCCGGCTGACCAGCCAGTTTGCCAGGACCGGACAGGGCCTGGAGTCCGACGCAGCTCGCGCGGAAGCTGAGCTGGCACGGCGCAAAGCGGAGTTGGCCTGGGCAACGGAGCAAGTGCGGATTGCCTCAGCCCGACTCGTGCGTTTACTCCGACTGGACCCGCGTGTGCAGCTGAGACCGGTCAATGCGCCGCTGGCACCGCTGGAGCTTGTTGAGGCGCAGCGCTCGTTGCGCGAGCTCATCGATCAGGCACTGAGCACGCGGCCGGAAGTGCGCGAGCAGAACGCGTTGGTGCAGGCGGCGCTGGCCAGGCTCCGCGAGGAGCGAATGAGAGCCTGGCTGCCCGAGCTGGCGCTGGGCGTGTCGGCTGGAGGCTACGGCGGAGGTGAAGGGTCGTTCTTCGGCAACTTTAGCGACCGGTCGGACGTGACACTGGGTGCGTTCTGGGCGTGGCGCAACCTGGGTGCCGGCGAAGACGCGGCGCGTAAGATCCGGGAGGCACGCTACCGCCAGGCAGCCATCGCGGCCAACCAACTCGCCGATGAAATCGCCCGTCAGGTCACCGTGGCATTCGCACGGGTCCACCATCGGCGGGTGCAGCTAGAGGCAGCCCGAACCGCTGCCGAAGCAGCACAACGATCGCTGGAATTGAACCTGCGACGAATTCGCGGCGCGGAGGGACTGCCGATCGAGGCTCTCGATGCACTCCGCACGCTGGCCGACACACAGCGGGGCTACGTCCAGGCGGTCACGGCGTACAATCAGGCCCAGTTCGAGCTGGCCTGGGCCACGGGCCAGCCCTTGGACCGGTTACTGCAGCAACTGCCCCCTGCCCAACCGTAGACGACCCGCAGCACCACAGGCCATGCCCATGCGGCTAATGACCCTGGCTCCGACGGACATGGGATGCCGGCTCAGTGCGGCTGGGCAGCTGGATTGGCCACGTGCCTGAGCCGGGTGGATGAGGCGGGCCATGGGATCTCAGCCCCCCTGTCCGCAAGGACCAGTGGGTACCGCCGGCGGCCCGGTAGAGTGGGTTCGCTTCCCTCGCCTTGCTGCTAGCGAGCATGGCCCGGCCGCGGCGCGGACACCGTGGCCGGCGGGGGTGCGATTCCGTATTTGTAGCACATAGCGTCAGTCGGGACGGTGTTCCGGCGTCGCGTCGGGCCAGCGGATGGGGTGGTGCCCGGCGTGGTCTTGGTGACAGGCGAACCGGAGACAAATCGGGCAGCCTACTTCAAACGGGTCGCGGGCAGCTTTACGCCCACCCGGCCGGAAGTTGATTCCATAGCGCCCGCGACCCGTTTGAAGTAGGC
>JALXBF010000107.1 GCA_026991575.1 Planctomycetota bacterium
GTAACGAACCGGCAACCGCCGCGCTGCGCCGCAAAATGCGGTGGTCACCGCGAGCTGACCGTTGCGTCCATGCACGTGCTCGACGGTGACAGGGACGGCCTCCGCGTAGGACACTCGCTATCCGGTGAAGTAGCCATCGCCTGATCCCGACTACGCCGGCGCCACGGCAGCCCCCCTCCTGGGCTGATGTCGCCCGAAGTGCCCGGGGCATACCCGCCGGGCGATTGGGCGGCGGTATCCAGTGCCACTGCTTCCCGGGCGGCAAGCGGAACCAGCTCCTGTTAGCGGGTCAGGACGCAGTCCAGGTTTAGCACTGCGTTGGCGACCAGTGTCAGGGCGGCAGCGGAAGGGTCTGCTGCGAGCCGGCGCGCAAGCGAGAGGTCCTGACGATACAGCTCCAGCGCCTCCCCGTACAGCCGCATGAGCGTAGCAAGCGTTTCCGGATCGGGTTCGTCCCCGGTCGCGTACCGATACAGTCGGGTCAGCTGCTCTGCCAACGGGGCGTCTGCGCGTGCGCGGATCACCCGCTCGGCAAGCGCCCGGGCACACTCGATGTAAGCCTCATCGTTCAGCGTCACGAGGGCTTGCAGCGGCGTGTTGGTCATGATCCGCTGGGCCGTGCACACGGTACGCTGCGGTGCGTCGAAGATCGTGAAGCTCGGATATGGGATCGACCGCCGCCACATCACATAGACGGCTCGTCGGTAGCGGTCCTCACCCGTTGCCGTTTTCCAGCGCAGCTTGTTGTACGGCACCCGCCACAGGCCAGGTGGCTGAGGTGGCATCACCGGCGGGCCAAACATCTTGCGGCTAAGCAGTCCCGAGACCGCCAGTGCGTTATCCCGTACCATCTCCGCCGTTAGCCTCAGCCGCGGGCCCCGTGCCAACGGCACCGGGCTGCCACGATCGCGAGCGTCCTGACCGTAGGTGGCCGATAGCACGACCTCGCGCAGCAGCCGCTTCATGCTCCAGCCGTAGTGCTGTTGCCAACGAACCGCAAGGTAATCCAGCAGACCGGGCAGTGCTGGAGGCGGGGTCATCGGTCCGAAGTCGTCAGGGGCGGACACCAGGCCGGTCCCAAAAAGCTCCTGCCAGATCCGATTCACACCGACACGGGCAGAGAGTGGGTTCAACGGGCCAGTCAGCCAGCGGGCCAGCGCCAAGCGGTTCCTGACGTCCACGCCCCGGCCGAGCAGCCGTGGCAGACGCGGTTGGACAATGTCCGTCTTGTCCTGCCAGTTGCCCCGTCGGAAGACGGCCGTCACACGACGCAGCCACGGATCCTGCTCTCGCATGATCGGCAGAGTCACGCTGGGGATTGCGGCTCGCCGGCGGCGCAGTTCCGCCAACCGTTGCATGAGCTCCTGGAACGCTTCCGATCGAACCCAGTTGTGCCAACTCGGATCATCCGAAGCAGCGTAGCGGCTGCGGTTCATAACGAGCGGAGCCGTTGCCCGGCCGGCGTCCTCCTGGCGAATCTCCAAATGGAGTCGGGTCCCCGGTGACAGCTCGACCGGCACGGCCGGAACTAGCACCAGTCGTCGCGGATGCGTGATACGGGGCTTGGCCCCCCAGCCGGGCTTGTCCGGTCTGAGCGTCGCCATCGGATCACCAAAAGGCAGCGTCTCGTCGCCCAACGCCCAGCTGAGCTTGATCGGGCGTCCCCCCTTGGTTGCGTCTGCCGCTTCTGCACTCACGAGCCACGCCTTGACCTCCGACAGCACAAAGCCCAGTTCCGGCGTGTGCACCGCCCGTTCCGGGTTCCGCGGCAGGACTTCGATGAGCAACGCGGTGATGCGTCGTAGCCGCTCGGGCAGGTCGAAAACGAGTGTGAATTTGGAATCGTGTGAGACGGTGCCCGTTGTGTGAACTTCCTGGACGCCGTCCGGCCCGGGCTCGATCACCAACGTCGTCAGGAAGGTAGACTCCGCATGGACCGGCCTCAGGTAGTACCAGGGGGTCGCCGCGGTGCGTCTCCTGGTCTCCGCGACAAGTTTCTGCTCCAGAATCTCCCGCTCATGATCCAACTGCTCAGCTTCCCTAAAGCGGGCCCGATCCCTGGGCACGGCCAGAAGCGGCAAGTCCTCCATCAGATCCCAGTCGCGTGTCGTGTTGAACAGGGCCAGGAACTCGTAGTACTCCCGATGCTCGATCGGCAGGTACGGGTGGTTGTGACACTGGACACATTGGAACGTCAGTCCCAGCCACACCTGCCAGGTGGTGTTCACGCGGTCGATCACCGCCAGCGTCCGGAACTCCTCGTCGTCTGTTCCCCCTTCGGCGTTCGTTGGCGTGTTGCGGTGGAAGGCAGTGGCAATCAGATTCTCTAATGAGCGCTGCGGCAACAGGTCGCCGGCCAGCTGCGCGGCCGTGAAGCGGTCGTAGGGCATGTCAGCGTTGAGTGCCCGGATTACCCAGTCGCGGTACGGCCACATGGTGCGTAGGTTGTCCTTCTCATAACCCTGACTGTCGGCGTACCGGGCCAGGTCAAGCCAGGGGCTTGCCCACCGCTCGCCGAAAGCCGGTGACGCAAGCAGCCGATCGACGACCCTGGCCTGTGCATCGGGACGCTCTTCCCCGAGAAGCTCCTCGATTAGGTGCTCATCCGGTGGCAACCCGGTTAGGTCGAAGCTCACGCGACGGAGCCACTTCTTCGGCGGCGCCGCCGGTGCCGGCGACACCCCGGATCGAGCCAACCAGCGGCTCACCCAGCAATCCAGCCCACTGCGGCACCAGTTGCCACAGCTCTCACCATGGGGCACGCGCAACGTCGGCGTGCGGAACGCCCAGTGTGGCTCCCAGCGCGCGCCGCGCTCAATCCAGCGTCTCAGACGATCGATCTCTTCAGCGCTGAGCGGCGCGCCATGATCCGCTGGCGGCATCCGATAGGACGGATCCGGCGATGTCACGCGGCGGATCAGCTCGGAGCGCTCCGGATCCCCGGGCACAACCACTGCCTTGCCCGGCGGCAGTATGGTCTCCGGATACACGAACGAAACACCAGCTTTAGGCTTCACGCCGCCGTGGCACGTCAGACAGCGACGTGCCAGGATGGGCCACACGTCGCGGCGGAAATCCAGGTCCGCTGCCACTGCTTCCGCGCTTCCGAGCCACCAGGCTGCCAACGCCGCCAAACAACCGATACGCGTGGTCATGGCGGTCTCCAGCATCACTCGGCATTCAGCGGTGAAACAACAAGGGGGCTATCTCAGGGTGGCGCAGTCGCCCACGGCACTTGTGGGGATCCCTGAAACGGCGGCTCTCACGGTCATGCGCGCTCTGAGGCTCATGACCAGGTCAAGCCGGCTGAATCTTCCGTGACACAGGATCGTACCGCATTCGACGGCCCGCCTCGTAGGCGCGGGCGGCCAGGATGGTGGCAACAGCGTGCTGATAGCCGTAAAGCACGTCAGCATTCGGACGCTTTCGGGACCGGACGCACTCCAACCAGTTCGCCATGTGGTCATCCGAACCTGCAGCTTGAAGCGTACGCCTGTCGGCCTTGCTCCGTTCCGGAATCAGCTCCAGGCGGTTCGGTGTCATGTACGCGTCACCCAGCACAAGCGTCGCTTCGGTACCGTGTACGGAGAAGCCGGTCCCGGCACGGTTACCGAGCCCGAATCCCCAACTGAAAAGAAACCCTTCCGGGTACTGAAGCAGAGCATGGAACGTGTCTGGATGCTCGCGGCCGTCGTGCCACACGTACACACCGCCGTGGGCGACGGCCGTGTCCGGGTAAGCCGCACCGGTGAGCAAGTGCACAGCATCGGCATAGTGACTCATCCATAGCCCGGCTGGTCCGTTGGTGCAGAGTCGGTATAGATGCCACCGGCGTAGCAGACGTGGATCAAACGGACATCTCGGACGATTGAACAGGTAAGCGGCCCAATCGACGTCCTTTTCCTTGCAGTCGGCGAACGGGCGTGCCCAGCGCGGTTGGTTGAAATTGGCCTGAGCCACGATCCGGTTGATCTGCCCTAAGGCACCGGAGCGGATCACATCGGCCGCTGCTCGGTAACCGCCGTGGCTGCGGTACTGTGTGCCAACCTGGACGATCCGGTCCGTCTGCTGGGCCGTATCCAGGAGTTCGTTCGCTTCATCGATGTCAATAGCCAGGGGCTTCTCCACATACACGTCCTTGCCGGCGCGTAGGGCCGCGATGGTGATCGCCGCGTGCGCAAAGTCCGGGGTCGCGATGACAACGGCATCAACACGCTCGCTGGCCAACAGCTCCTCAAATCGTGTGGTCATTGCTGGGCGGCTGCCGAACAACTGCGCGGCGCGGTTTGCCGCTCGCTCAAGGTTCACACGCCAGACGTCGCAGACAGCGGTTACCGTAGCGGGACAGCGGTCGGCCACCTTAGCAATCCAACGCATCAGGAACGAGCCGCGGTCGCCGACGCCGATCATCCCGATCTGAATCCGGTCGTTGACCAGCGGCTGGGCGCGGCCAGGAGCTGCCAGCACGGCCGTGGCCGAGATGGCGGTCGAGCAGGCCAGCCAACGGCGGCGTGAAATCGCAGCGCGTCTCATTGGTGAATCCTCCAGCAAGCACGCCTGTTGCCTTGTCTGTCTGACGCGCCCGGTTTAGAGGTCCGTCGGCCAGCACGAGCCGCACAGAGAACGCGCCCCCGCGTGTCCAGGCCAACGGCTTCGTGGGGTGCCAATCAGGACCGTGGCGGGCCTAGCACTGAAACACCAACGCAGCGACCCCTTGCGTCGTTCGCAACGTCCGTTGATCGCCCCCGTACAAAGCTTACCGAAAGTGCGCCCGGCAGGTCCCGGAATGCCGGCCGCTGAGGCTTCTGATGCAGGCTGCTCTGGCTCCCTGAGCTTCACCAGCGCCGCCGGCGGTCTGGATGGTCGCTCCCTGTCCCCTAGACGGCACAGGCCACCTAACAAGCGCCCGCCGTTGCTTGGATGTTGCGCTATTGAGCGTAGGGGGACCTTTGGTGGTTGCCCTGACATCCGGTCCGCGGCGGAGCGGTCCCGGGTTAGCATTGCTCCGGGTGCCGCGACCGCGGCATGCTTCAGCACTACCTGCTGGCGGGAACCACTTCCCAGCGGACCAGACTGTCGTGATCCTTGACCAGCAGGCCGTCGGGCAACAGTACCGGGTAGGACCAGCAGTCGGTGTCGGTAATCTGGTGCCTCGCCACCACCGTGTAGCGATCGGCCGATGCGTCAAGCACGCGCAGCTCACCGCTAGAGAGCAAAACAACAACGTACGGTCCCGCGGCAAGCAGCGTGGCGTATTCGGCCGTGCGCGGCGGGCCCAACCATATG
>JALXBF010000108.1 GCA_026991575.1 Planctomycetota bacterium
TACGGCAGCGGCCACCAGGCCTCCCAACCTGCCTGCTTGCCACTCCATCTGACTACTATCGGCCCAAAAACGTTCCCACTCCACACACCAACCACCACCTCCCAGCCCCCACCAGCTGCCTGCGGCCCCTTCCTAATCAAGCGGGCCAGCGGCCGGCACCCCCGGTCACCAGGCTGCCCACTGGGCAAGGCAGCACAAGTCGCCACCCCCGCTAGCGGCGTGTGTTGGCCGCGGCAGCATTGATCGCGGCGGCAAACCGCGCCAACAACGCCTCGCCCGACCTGCCTTCTAGCATCCGCCTCAGCCGATCCTGCTGCGTCACCAACTCAACCAGCGAACGCAACTCGCGGCTCGAGCGACCACGCCCTAACGCCTCCAATAACAGGTAGCCGACCAGCCTAGCTCGCAAGTACTCCATGCCACCGGTCAACAACGTCCGCACGTCCTGCGGTGAGACCGGCAGCTCCTCGGCGGCCAGACTCTGCAAGGACAGCACGTAGTGTGAGCCGCGTGCTAACCGAGCGGCAAGCTTCAACGCCACGGCCCCCCGCAGCCATGCCGGACAACCCTCAAAGGCCCGCATCATGTACGCGTCCGCAATCGCCTGCGCCACGGCTACCACCGCGTCCACCTGTTCCGTCTCGCTCGGCACGTACAACGCCGCATACGGCAGCTCGACCGCGGGCCGGAAGTGGCCGTAGACCAGCCCGGGCATCTCGCGCCGCTCCACCATCCGGGTGTGCTCCAGGTAGTAGTACCTGCTGTTGTACACGAACACGGTCAGCTTCCCGCGCCACAGCTCCGCCGACTTGCGCCGGAACCACGCCTGCAGCGCCCTCAGCGCCCCTTCAGCCTGCTTCAGGACCTGCCTCAACGTCCCCGGGGGAACGTTTCCGTATGCCCTGAAATGAGCTGACTCGGCCACAACCGGCTCCTGGCCGGGCACGGTCATCTGCCAGTAGCGGCGGGCGACCCGATCGTAGTAGTCTGCAAGCTCCGCAGCACTGAGCCCCGCCAGTTTGCGCCGCAGCCTCTCTTCCTCGGACGGTACCAACTCCGTCAGCGTCGTGTCCGGGCTGTAGTTTGGAGCTCCGTCAAAGCGGGCGCCCTCCTTGATCCAGGTCTCGAACAGCTTGACCAGGTCCGGGCGGAGAGCTCGGTTCGGCGGCATACGCGGTTCCTCCTTGCCCTGCAGCAGCAACACCAACAGGCTCTCCTCCGGTTTGCCAGGTACGATGTCATCACCACGATCACCTCCCTGGAGCAGCCTGTTGTACGTCTCCACGCTGAAGCCGCTGCGTGGTCTGTTGCCGCTGTGGCACCGCACGCAGTTACGCTGTAGTAGCGGTGCGATGTCACGCACAAAACTGACTGTGCCCCTCGGTGGCTTGGCCTCAGACGCTTCGGTCGACGGCGCTGTCCCCGCCCCTGCACCCAACTGCATGGCATAGCGTTCCCGCATTCGCTCGACGTAGCTCAGTGCAGCACGTGCCCGCCGCTTAAGTACCGGGCTGACCTTTTCGGCCGCCAACACATCACGGGCAAGCTTCTCGAGATGGTTCAGCGCTTCGGCGGCCACAGTGTACTGGCGCTTCTGCAGCGCGTGGGCTGCCTGCCGCTGCGCACGCTGCAACTCCGCTGCGCTTGGGGGTTTGTCCGCCAAGGCAGACGCGGAGCAGAAATAGAGCAATGCACACGGGACGATGAGCGGCGCAGTCACTCGCAACATGGTAGCCAGGCGCATAATCACTCCCGCGACAAGACCGGGCAGGGGCTTCCGTAGAGCCACAACCCCGCAACGCACTTTGGGCAAGTTGATTGGCCTCCGCCGGTTGTGACAGCCTCCCGGCGCGACCGTGCCCTCGCCGGCGGAGAGCTTCGGGCCGGTCCAACGTCCGCGGCCTGCCTAGCCGACACCGGCGAAATGGCCTTTCAAGGGTAGTTCATCGCCCCAGCCGTCCGCAATACGGAGAAGTTCGTTGTACTTGGCCAAGCGTTCGGAGCGGGTCACCGAGCCGATTTTGATCTGACCGGCTCCGGTGCCTACGGCCAGGTGAGCGATCGTGATATCCTCGGTCTCGCCACTACGAGCCGACACGACGCAATGATAGCCCGCTTGGCGGGCGACGGCCATAACCTCCAGCGTCTCGCTCAACGTGCCCACCTGGTTCGGCTTGATCAGCACCGTATTGGCAATCCCCGCCTCGATCGCCTGCCGCAGCCGAGCCAGGTTCGTGACGAAGAGGTCGTCGCCAACGAGCTGCAGGGTCCGTCCGAAGCACAGACTGGCTTTGCGCCACCCGTCCCAGTCGTCCTCCGCACAGACGTCTTCCAGAGACATGATCGGAAAATGCGAGGTCCAGGCTCGCAGGACCGACAGGAATTCGTCGGCCGTTGCCGGGCCTCCCCCCAGCTCAGCGATCACATAGCCGCCGTCGCGGTAAAAGTGGCTTGCGGCCACGTCCAAAGCGAGCGCAACCTGGGCACCCGGTTCCAGACCGGCACGTTCGATTGCTTCGGTTACCAGTCCGAGCGCTTCATCGACCGTGTCCACGTTCGGCCCAAAGCCACCTTCGTCCGCGACCAATGCCCACGTGAGCCCACGTTCGCGCAACAGTTCGCGGAGCCGACGGTAGATCCGCACCGCCCAGGACAGACACTCGCGGACGCTCCGAGCCGCCCACGGCACGATCATGATGTCCTGTATTTCCATCTGTTGGCCTGCGTGCAGTCCCCCGGAGATCATGTTGATCATCGGCACTGGCAACACGGGCTCACCCCACGACGGCGGCGCCTGGCCGTCTGTGTCTGGCGGTGTAGCACGCTGGCACGCAGCCTGCCACAGTTGGGCGATGTGCCGGAAAAGAGGGCAGCGCTGAGCCTGGGCAGCAGCATGGGCACAGGCAAGCGAAACGGGCAGGATGGCGTTTGCCCCGAGCCGCTGCTTATTGGGGGTTCCATCGAGCTCGCACAGAAGTCGGTCGATCGTGAACTGGTCGGTTACGTTCAGCCCTGCTAAAGCCGGCCCGATGACTTCGTGCACGGCCTGGACCGCAACCGTTACGCCGTCGCCGTCGAACCAGTCGCGGTCCCCATCCCGCCGCTCAACGGCCTCGTGCCGCCCGGTACTTGCACCGGATGGAGCAATCGCTCTGCCCCAGGCAGCTCCGTGCGTTGCCTGGCAGTGCACTTCGACCTCGACCGTGGGCCTGCCTCGGCTATCGAGCACTTCGCGCGCGTGGACGGTTTCGATGCGAGCCATCGCGGCAACGCTCACAACTCTGCGGTGTAGACGGGCCGAGCGGTCGGCACGGGAAACTGCTGGCACAGCTCGTGGACTTCGCCGCGGACGCGCGTCAGCGTCGCTTCGTCGTCTGGCCTGGCCAGCACCTCACAGATCCACCGGCCGATCCGCTTCATTTCGTCGGCCTTCATGCCACGGGTGGTCACGGCAGGTGTGCCGATGCGAATGCCGGATGGGTCCAGCGGCTTGCGACTGTCGAAGGGGATCATGTTCTTGTTGACGGTGATGCCTGCCCGGTCCAGAGCTTGCTCGGCAATCTTGCCGGTCAGGCCGCGGGAGGTTACGTCGACGCACATCAAGTGATTGTCCGTGCCGCCGGTCACCAGGCGGAAGCCACCACGAGCAAGCTCCTCGGCTAGCGTGCGAGCGTTTTCGACCACTTGACGCGCATAGTCGGCAAACTCCGGCTGGAGCGCCTCCCGGAAACAGACCGCTTTGGCCGCGATCACGTGCATCAGTGGCCCCCCCTGGCTGCCGGGGAACACGGCCGCATCCAGCCGGCGGGCCAGCCAGCGTGCCCGCTTCTCAGGGGCAAGCTCGGGAGCAAACACGTCCGCCAACTCATCCGCCAATGCCTTACGGCAGAGCACAAAGCCGGCACGCGGCCCACGCAACGTCTTGTGCGTCGTCGAGCTCACAAAGTCAGCGTACGGCACCGGGCTCGGATGAACCCCGCCGGCGACCAGTCCGGCAAAATGGGCCATGTCCACAAGCAGGAGTGCCTTGACCGAACGGGCTATCTCCGCAAAGCGTGCGAAGTCGAGCACGCGGGGGTATGAGCTATGGCCTGCGACGATCAGCTTCGGCCGATGCTCGCGCGCCAGCCGGGCCAATTCGTCGTAATCGATCCGCTCGTCCTGCTGCGAAACGCCATACGAGACGACGTTGTACAGCTTGCCCGAAGCGTTGACCGGTGATCCGTGGCTGAGGTGTCCGCCGTGGGCTAGATTCATCGCAAGGATCGTGTCGCCCGGTTTGAGCACGGCGAGGTACACGGCCAGGTTAGCCTGCGTGCCCGAGTGTGGCTGCACGTTGGCGTGCTCGGCACCGAAGAGCTGCTTGGCCCGCTCGATCGCCAACCGCTCCACTTGATCCACCCACTCGCAGCCCCCGTAGTATCGCCGCCCAGGGTAGCCTTCTGCGTACTTGTTCGTCAGCACGGAACCCATGGCCGCCAAGACCGCCGGGCTGGTGTAGTTCTCCGAGGCGATCAACTCGAGCGTGTCCCGTTGGCGGGTCGCCTCGCCGAGCATCGCCTGCCACAGTTCCGGGTCGAACGATTCAAGCGGGTTCATCAGCAACTCTCCACCTCTACTGGAAAGACGCCGTCTCTAAAGTCTAGATGACCGGGCAGGTACCGAACCGGCCACCAGGCCGGCCGCCCGCGCATGCATCAGGTCGTGACGCGGTAGAATCGCTAGGAGTTCTGCGTAACGATGCCGAGGAGGCAAGGCCATGAGCGGTGCGGAAGCAGGCAGGCGGCCCAAGATCCTGATCGCCGACGATAATGTCCAGAACGTCGAGCTGCTGGAGGTCTATCTCGAGGAGCTGGACGCCGAGGTTGTCAAGGCGTACGACGGCGAGGAGACCCTGGACGTAATCGAGAAGGAAAAACCCGACCTGGTGTTGCTCGACATCATGATGCCGAAGATCTCCGGCTACGAGATCTGCCGGAAGCTGAAAGAGAATCCCGCTACGCGCACGCTTCCGATCCTCATGGTCACCGCGTTGAACGAAAGCAGCGACGTGGAACGGGCCGTCCAAGCCGGCGCTGATGACTTCGTCTCCAAGCCCATCCACAAGGACGATCTGCTCCATCGCGTGCGCGCGCTGCTGAAGATCCGCGACCGAGCCGACGACCTGGAACGGACTCTCGAGTACATCAGCGAAATCGACCGCCGCCCGGAAAACCCGGCCCAAGGCAGCTAGCCTTACCGGCCATCCAACGCCGCGGGGACATTAGCATGGATCTGGCAGGCACCGCGCTACGTCGGCCATTGCCGAGCCTGTCATACGTGCTGCTGATACCTTTGCTCTGGCTGACCACTTCGCTTGCCGCCGATTCGCCTGGGCGCGAGGCTCGGCCCAACATTCTCCTGATCGTCACTGATGACCAGGGCTGGGGCGACCTGAGCAGTCATGGGAACCCGTACGTGCAGACGCCAGTCCTGGACGGCCTTCGCCGTGCCGGCGCAACGCTCGAGCGGTTCTTTGTTCAGCCGGTCTGCGCTCCGACGCGAGCCGAACTGCTCACGGGACGCTACTACCTGCGAACCGGCGTCCACGGCGTCACCCGCGGCTATGAACGGATGCGGGCAAGCGAAGTGACGCTGGCCGAAGTGCTGCAGGCACACGGCTACGCCACCGGCTGCTTTGGCAAGTGGCACAACGGTGCCCAGTACCCGCATCACCCGAACGGGCAAGGGTTCGATGAATTCGTTGGTTTCTGCGGCGGGCACCTGAACAACTACTTCAGCCCGCTTCTGGAACACAACGGTGTACTCATTCGAGCCGACGGCTACGTTGCGGACGCACTTACCGATCACGCCATCGCCTTCATCCGCCAAAACCGTGACCGGCCCTTCTTCTGCTACCTGCCGTACAACACGCCACACAGCCCGTTCCAGGTGCCGGACCGCTTCTTCGGACGCTACCGTCAGCTCGGACTCGACCCAACCCTCGCTACCATTTACGCCATGTGCGCCAATCTTGATGCCAATATCGGGCGACTGTTGCAGACGCTGCGCGACCTTGGGCTGGAGCGGCGGACGCTGGTCATCTTTCTCAGCGACAACGGACCCAACACGCGGCGGTACAACGGCGGCATGCTTGGCCGGAAGGGAAGCGTTGACGAGGGCGGGGTGCGTGTGCCCTGCTTCATGGCATGGCCCGGCGTGATTCGCCCGGGCACGATCGTCCGCAGGATTGCCTCTGCGATTGACGTCATGCCCACGGTCCTGGACTTTGCAGGCATTGATCCTCCTGCCGGAGTACGACTTGACGGTCTCAGCTTGCGGCCTCTGCTGGAAGGAACCGCGCGGCACTGGCCCGACCGGTTCCTCTTCCAGCACTGGTCCGGCGCACGCGTCCGCCCAGATCGAGGTGCAGTACGGACGGAGCGCTACCGCGCCGTGTTTCGACGCGGTCGCTGGCAGCTGTACGACCTGGTGCAGGATCCGTCGCAGACCATCGATCTGGCCGAGACCAAGCCGGATCTGCTGCGCAGGCTGCGCGAGGCGTACCGCGAGTGGTTTCACGACGTGACAACGAAGGGGTTTGACCCGATTCCGGTGCACCTTGGCCATCCCGGATGGGACACGGTTCATCTGCCGGCGCATGAGGCAACGTTAGAGCCGGCCGGCAGAGGCATCCGATACGTCATGCGACAAGGGTGGGCGAACGACTGGATCGCGGAATGGACCGATACCAACGCCTATGCCTGGTGGCCGGTGCGAGTTGTCCGAGGCGGGACGTACGAGTTCGCGCTGCAGTACGCTTGCTCAGCCGACGACGTCGGAGCGAAGCTTGCAGTGCGTGTGGGCGAGAAAGAGATCACGGCGAGGTTAACGCGGCCATTTGAGGCCCGCCGTGTACCGAGTCCCGACCGCGTCCCGCGCAGGGAGGTGTATGAGCGCGTCTGGGGACAATGGACCGTCGGACAACTCCGCCTGGAACCAGGCACCTATCGGCTCGAGCTCCGTGCCTTGCATATTCCGGGCCGCAGCGTCGGTGAGATCAAGGCGGTGATCGTGCGTCGGGTCGAGCTCCCGTAGACGGTGGTACCCCCCCGGCTGGGTTAGCCTTTACGCCCGGTCCAGTCACCTGATTCTGGACTGTGTCCTGGTGACGCCCCGGAGACCCTGGCATGGTGCGCATCTCAGTACCGGCCGCATCCATCGGTCGGCTCTCGTCACAGCGCGCACTTCTTGTTGGGAGTCAGCTTGCGGGGTGGGGTTGGCCGAGCTGGCAGGCCGCCCCCCGAGAACTGAGCTCAGCGTGCCCGAGGAGCCCGCTGACCGCCGCTGTCCCGGCAGTGGCACGACGCTGACCGCGGCGCAGGTCCGACCCAAGTTCATTGAGGCGACGGACAGCGTCAGGCCGGCGGCATGGCCCGTGGATCGCACCACCGCGGCAGGAGAACGGCTGCAATGCTGCGGTCCTGTAGGTGGCCGCAAGAGCCCCCGGGCGGGTGCCGTCGAACTCGGCTTCACTTGAACGCGCGGCACTTACCGTGGACCCGGTTCGGCTGAGGTGTTGCCGAAGCGCTCCAGCTGCTGTTGGAGTGCTCGGGGTGAAGGTGCGTTCTCGGGCAGACGCGGCGCGAATGGCCCCGTAAGCGGGGGTTCTTGGTGTTTCACTGCGGTCTTGCCCGCGACATTGGTGCCGGACACGGGCCGGGCGCCCCGTGCCGTTGGCCCAAGCCCGAAGCGTACCTGCCAACCGCCCGGTTCAGGCGGTGGCACGCAGTCGAGGTTATGAACCAGGACGGACGGCTGTCCCCCAATGGCCAGATAGTACGTGTGTGCCACTTCGACCACCAGGTTGTAAACATCCACCCCTTCCGGCCGCTCGATTCGCTCGTTCAAGGTCACCACGTAAATTGCCCTGCCCGGTGCTTCCAGAATCGTTCCGGGTCGCAACTCAGCTGCCGGAACCCAGCGGTGTGCTTTTGTCCAGAACGGGTGATCGTCCGTCGTGTAGATCTCCACACTTCGGTGCCCCCGCTCTGACTGCAGCTTCAGCCGGCGGAGATGCTGCACGCGACGTCGCGTGACCGCCTTGACGCGCGCTACGATCTCTCGTTCCTGCCGCGGGTCATAAGCAAGGACCCGGTCACCGGGAACCACTTGCTCGATCGGCTTGACCTTGATTGCCACCTTTGGCGCTGGCCGGTCCGGCTTAGGCTGCGCCCGTTGCCTCGGCGCGGTCCGACTCGTTAGCCCACGGATGACAAGAAACGCCAGGAGGATCACAAGGTAGACGCCCCACGGGGCGCTACCGTACCCACCACCCTCCGCCGGTTCCCACAGCCATCGCCACCAGCCAGGTCGCCTTCGTTTCGATCCCATGCCATGATCTCCGCCGCGGTGTACCCATCGTGCCGGACAGTTGACTTTCCGCGTGAAGAAGGTCCGGGCCCCCCAGACCACCCGAGGGCCGATTCCCGCAACCAAGGCACGCCTCGACATTGGGGGGCCTCGAACCAGTCCTGGGCTCATTCTCCAAGTGAACCTCCTCTTGGCGGTCACCACACCCTGTAGCGCATCGCGTGCCGAAAACGTTGGGGACTCGTCCCCCGGGGCAATGGCCGTAACGTCCGTCTGGGAAACTGGTTGCGCGTCGGTGACACTCCCGGTCGTTGCTGCCACTTCCAAGCTACGTACCCGGACCTGTCGCGCGACCGGACAACGCTGTCACTATGGCGGACAGCCGTCGTGCACTTCGAGCTTGCTCTCTGACGCGTTGAAGCATCACCCGCTGGTCCGTCTTCCGATGGCATACTCATCGAGGCACCACGCGTGGGGGGCTCGACCCGGGTAGCGACTCAATACGCGTGACCGTCCCGGGTCACACGCTTTCGGCCGATCAGCCGGAGCTGAGGCTCTGCCCGATCGGGGCAACAGGGCGTGTGGGCCGGTTGGGACTGTCGCCAATCGAGGGGGGATCTGGGCTAATGACGGGTACCCGATTGCGGGCGGTGGCGTGGCTGGATCCGCCGCATGCTGCGGCGTACGCGGTCGCGGTTGCCACGGCGCAACAGCCACAGCGGCAAGCCAGCGACCGCCACATCGGCCAACCACGCCAGAATGCGGGAGAGGGCAGTTGCGCCTGCGGTGCGGTCCACGGTGCCGGTTTGGAAACCGGGCAGCGTTGACGGCAACGCTAGCGACAGTTGAGCTTCGCGGTCGTGGCTGTCAGGGGAGGTGTCTGTCTCTACCACGACCACTGGTGTTCCCGCTACGAAACAGGCCGGCTCACCGGGTGCAGGACGGCCATCCGGGCGCTGAGTGCCCGGGCTTCCGCCGTCGTCCGACGCTGTGGCCGTCCATTCCTGGATTGCTGAGATCGTACCCATGCCCTGAGCAATTGCCCTACCCACGCCAGGCACGAATTCCCGCGCCGAGCGCGCAATGAGGTCTACGGCGGCTCCGTGCATATCGCCATGCACGATGGTGACAGCAAAGTGCACCGCTCCGCCCAGTGTGCCCACATACCCGGGCACGAGCGCCGCCAGTGACGTGATGCGCTGCACGTCGGCAAGCGCCTGATCCTTTGCCTTATCCAGCGCCTCCAGCCACGCATCGGGCCGCCGTTGAGCCTCTTCGTCGCGTGCTGCGAGGAGCTGTCGGCGACTTGCGTCGTGATCAAGCTGTTCGGCTTGCGCCGCAGCCAGCGACCGCGATACGAAGCGATCCAATGCCGCGACTGCCTCCTTCCGGCGCGTGCGGTTTCGATCGAGCTCGGTAGCTACTGCCTTTCTGGCGGCGTCGGCTTCGTCCAGCAACTGCTGCAGCGCCGCGTCGCGCAGCGTTCGAGCGTGCCGAACGGCATCGGCGGCCGCCCGCCGCCGTGCTGCCGCCGCATCGTAGGCGGCCGTCCGCCGACGCTTTCCTTCAAGTACAGCCGCCTCGCGGGCTGCCGCCACGCGCCGGGCAACCTCACTGCGCCACCGGCGTACCTCGTTGGAAAACGCATCGACCTCTCGCCGGAACGCATCCCGAAGCGCGAATGCTTGTTGCTGCTCTTGAAGCAGGCTACGGCGCAGGGCCAGAAGTGCCTCGTCGACCAGCTGTGGCCGTGGCGGAGGCGCTTCGGCGGCGAGTTGCTCATCGAACGGTACGACCTGTCCAATCCGCGGCGCGAATAGATCTGCTTCGATAGCACCACCAGCTCTCAGTTCGCCGATCGCTTCGGCCGCCACCAGCACGCCACCAAGGTTGCCTCGTGCGCGCAGGCTTTCGATGTAGCCGCAGGGGTGCGGCCCGGTGTCGCCGGCGGGTAGAGCTGGCTGATTGTCACACGCGCGCGCACGCAGGTTTGCATCGAGCGAACCGTATGAGCGTACCTCCTGAATGTAATCCGCTTGAGCCGCGACAGCCATGTCCCCGACGCTCCAGAGCCGCTCGGCCACGCCCGCATCAACGATCCCGATGGTTGCTTCTGCCCAGGCCTCTGCCCGGACCCGCTCGGCTGCCACCTGAGCCGCCAACTCACCCCCGGCAACAAGCGTGACCTGGCGGGCAGCTTCTACCGCCGCGTGCAGTGCACCGCCTGCGAGGGCATCCACAACGAGGGCCTGGTCAACCCGTAGCAGGCCGCGCTGTGCATACCGTGCGACGACTTCCCCGGCTCTGCGCACCACCAGCGCGCCGTCAGTCAGGGCGGTCAGACGCACCGATGAGTCGGAGGAAACGGCCAGCGAGCCGGGTTCGACGAACAGTCCTATCACGCGGCCGCCGGCGGTAACGTCGGCCACGCCACCCGCTACGGCCGTGACGGCAACTTCCCCGTTCGCTTCGATGGCTACGTTGTCCAGTGCGCCCCACGTTGACAGCCGCACCTGCCTGCCCGCGGTGAGTGTGCCGGCCACGTCGCCGACGGTTGCAACCGTCATGTTCCCGGCCACGCGAGCTTCGAGCACCGTGTCACCCAGCACTACGATGTCAGCATCGCCGTAGGCACGCAACTTCCCTGACAAACCGCCGAAGCCGGCCCTGAGCAGGACGCTTTCGTTTGCTTGCCATGCAAGGGTCAGCGACGATAGAGACGTCGCGGACAGTGGCCCGTTAGAGCGGCCGTCCAAGGTGAGCGGGCCGCCAGAGAACACCTCAGCTGCCGCGCCCGACTCGACGCTAACGGTGACCGATTCGGCAAGCGAAAGCAGCCGGAACGCACCATCGGTGTTGACTTGCAAATGGCCCCCTGCAGCAGTCCAGGCCGACACGTCTCTTGCGCGGATCTCAAGCGAGACAGGTTCCAGGGCGCGGACGTCGACCGTGCCGTCAGCTTCGATCCGACCGGTGATAGTGGAAGCGGTTGCCGCAAGCACATTGCCGCCTGCAGCCAGTTGCAGTGCCGCTGGCCCGTCGCTGAGCACCGTGGCGTTTCCGTCTGTAGCCAGTGTGCCCCTCAATGCGTTACCAGTGGCCACGTGTATGGGTCCCCCCGAGTGGAGCCGGCCCACAAAGCTGCCCATCGCTCGGACATCCAGAACCCCGCCTGATGACAGCTCACCGCGAACATCCCCACCGGCCCGTATCGTCAGGGTCGCAGCTGTCCGGTACGTGCCAAGCACGTCGCTCAGCGAGACCACCTCCATCGCGTGCGGTGAGCGGAACTGCCCGTGCACGGCGCCGGCGGCATAAACGGCAAGGGCATCTCCGGCCGCCACATCGCCGAGCACCGATCCGGCTGCAGCAACCAGTGCACTCCCACCCACGGTCAGCTCACCACGAATTGTTCCACCGGCTGTGACCAGCGCGTCCCCCTCCGCCCGCCACGTGCCGGCTGCGTCAGAGAGCGTCTCCAGGGTCAGCCACCGGGAACTGTCGACGTCGGCAGCCACTGGGCCGTTTGTGCGGAGCGTGACCGGTTGTCCAATCAGTTGACCCGAGATGCCATTCGCCGTCACAACCAGTAGCGCCCCGCTACTGGTGGCCACGCCATCAAAGGCACCGTCGGCGGCGGTTACCGTCAGCGGACCGCCGCTGAAGAGGTTACCGGCGACGCCGTCGGCAGCATGCAGCTGCAGTGTCCCGCCAGAACGGAATTCTCCGACCGCGTCACCACCAGAGGCGATCTCCAGCGTTCTGCCTGCCAAGTACGTGCCGGTGACCGAACCGTGGGCAAGGATTCGCAACGAGCCGGTAACCGCAGCACGCCCTGCCACGGTGCTCAATGCATCGATCAGTCCGTCGGCGGCTTCTAGGTCAAGGAGGACGGAGCCTGCGGCGATGACTTCCACCGCAGCTGGGCTTGTTACCTCGAGCTGTAGGTCTCCCCATGAGCGGGCGTTGACCGAACTGCCGGCGGTGGCACTCATTGCCAGTGGGCCGTACGCGGCCGCGGAGATCGAACCGTCTGCGCGCACCTTCGCAGCAAGTGCTCCCCCGGACGCTAGCGTCACGTCGCCTCCCGCCTCAACCGCTGCGTCCAGCTTTTCCAGGGCGCGCATCTGGACATCGCGCTGAACCGACGCGCTAACGTCAGCCCTGCCGGCTGAGGCCAAAGTCACGCTCTTGGCCGCGTCAATGACGGCCGTGACGTCCGCATAGCCGTTCACGATCACCCGTCCGCCCGCATGCACGCTCAGGTCGATTGTCCCGGCAGCTGCAGCACGCACTGCATTGCGGGCCGTCACGGCCGCGTCCAGCATCTGACCACTGACGACGGTCACCGTATCGCCCGCCGAGCTGAACGATCCGCTTATGCCGCCGAGCCCGGTGATCGTTATCGAGCCGTCGGCCTGCAAGTGGCCGTCCACACGGCCGTAGACGTACAGCGATGCCTGAGGGCTAGCTGTCCCTTCGGCACCAGCTTCCTCTGGTCCCACACTGGTGGCAACCAGCGAACCCGTCCAGGAACCCCCCACCACCGCGTGCACGTCGCCGGTGGTCTGGACCGTTGCCGTGAGGTCCCCGTGCACTTCCGCATCGAGCGGCCCGAGAATGCGCCAGTCCCCGGTGGCCTCGCCCCAGACCTCCAGCCTCGCTCCGGCCCCGACACGGAGTGTTGCCGACAAGTCTTCGTGGACGACGGCGACCAGTGACGAGTCGGTCGTGACCGAACCAAGTAAGCTACCGACATCAAGAACGACCGGCCCGGCAGCCGTCACCGTTGCGGTGAGCGGCCCGGATGTGTCCAGCTGGGTTGGGCCGGCTGTATTCTGGACCTTGCCGGCCAGAAAGCCGTGCACGTAACCGCGGAGTTCGCCTGCGGCCTGAAAGAGCCCGCTCGCCGAATCGAAGATTTCGAACGAGAGCGTGCCGTAGCTCCTCAAGCTCCCCGTGTGCGAACCAGCTTCATAGATAACCTCCTCACCGGCGGCAACGTCGAGCCGTGCTTGGCCGAGCACGTACACCTCGGCGGTCGTTGCCGCGGCGATCGACCCGCTGGCCTGCGCCCATGATGTCGCTCGGACCCGCTGACCGTGTGCCTGCCAGCGGGCATCACCCCAACTGTACAGGTAAATGGTTCCATCAGGAGCAGCCAGGTCCACAGATAGCGACTCATGCGCGACGAAGATCGACTCTCCCTTGCCGGACACTTCGCCGGAAGCAACCAGCTGCTCGTAGGCCACTGCCTGCACGCTGCCGCCGGTGAACAGCTCCATCGCAGCCGACGCAAACCATGTGGCTGTGACGTTGCCAAGAGCTGTCACGACCATCGTGGCGTCGTACCACGACCACGCTCGGACATCGCCCCGAGCGTTCGCGCTCAAACGAAGCGATGCCCAGGACCCGGCGTCCAGCAGAGCACCGACCTGACGAACGTTCAGTTCAAGATTGCCGAAGGCTGTCACGTCCGCAGTCCCGTTCGTTGCCAGCTCCACGACTGCGTCCCCCCATGCATCTACCGCGACCGGTTGGTCGGAGCTCAGTTCCAGCTGCGCCTGCATATCCCCCCCTGCATACAGCCACTGCAACGCCTCGGCCTGAATCGTGCCCGACAGGTTGCCCGCGGCGAGCAAATACTGCACCGGCCCCGACGCATTCAGTGTGATGGAGGCGTTGCCAAGGTGACCGCGGGCTGGTCGAACCGGACGCACGGGCTTGACCAGTTGGACAGAGTTTCGAACCAGAGCGGACTGCGGAAGCGTGCTGTCTGTGGCCTCCTCAACGGTGGTAAACCGGCGATCTGGCGGAAGTTCGTCCCAGACCACAATGGAGCCTACAGGCCCGCCGACGGTGAGCCAACCGCTTAGCGACCCTCCACCACTTGTGCCAACTAGCAGCTCGCCGAGCCCACCGCCGACGTCGGCTCCAACGGTGGCGTCAGCTCCGGCCACGATGGCGTCGATTCTCCCGGAGACCTCAGCCTCAAGCGTCAGCGATCCGCCCTGGGCATGGACTCGGGCAACGTTACCGGCTACCCGGATGCTCGCGTCCAGGTCCCCGCCGCTTCGAACGGCAGCGACGTCCCCTGCGGAACGTAGCTCCAGCGTCAGGCTCCCCTGGCTAACGACCTCGCCCAGGCCACCGCCGACGTCAAGAGTTACCGTGGACCGGTCGAAAGAGCTCCCGCCCACGGCAAGCTTGTTCGCCGTTCCGGAAACGCGGATCGTGCCTGTGAATGCCGTGTCGATCCGGATCGCGCCGGCTGAACCGTCCACCTGTACCATGGCCGTGCTGGTTTCGGGTTGAGCGGCCGATCCGCGAAACACCTGTAGCGACTTTAGGTCCCCACCCACGTCGATCAGCGCCCCGTCCAGCGTGCCGGCAGCACGCTGTTGCCGGTCGAAGTCCCAACCGACAGTGACAGCATCGATGTCAGCACGACTGCGAAGCGTGCCGCCGAGCCGCCTGCCGACTCTTATCTCACCGATCGCCGCCGCGCTCATCGTGCCGGTTGCCGCGTCCCGGACGCGTACGGACGTGATGGTTCCCTGCGCGGCAACCCGGCCGACGATGTCCGCTCCGATTGTCAGCTCTACGATGCTTCCGCCTGCGACGACCTGCCCGGAAAGGGTTCCTGCGATGCTGAGCGTTCCAATGTTCGTACCAACGTCCAGCTCACCGCTTACGTTGCCACCTACCTTCACTGTGACCACGTCGCGCAGCGACCGGATCTGCCCCGCGAAGTCACCGTCAATGCGGACCGCTGTGGTCGCGCCGCTGGTAATGGTTCCCAGCAGGCTGCCTGCCACCGAGATTTGCTGGATCAAACTTGTGGTCTCAACCGTAGCGTTCAAGTCGCCGGCAACGGTCAGGTGAGTGATGGCGTCTGCGGACAACGCGCCAAGCAAGTCACCGCCGGCTTGGACGGCGTTAACGGTCCCGGCCACGTCCAGCGCCAGGGTGAGTTGGCCCGCGGACGCGATCTGGGTCACCGGCCCTCCGATGCTGCCGCTCAAATCGCCCGAGCCCTTTTGGGCTGTAATGCTTCCCACCGGGCCGCTAATGGCCAGCGTGACGGTGAGCGGGCCGTTGCTTGCCAGTTCGCCGAGCCCGGTGGCCCGGACCGCGCCGGCATAGCCACCGGCGCGGCTCCGGATCGTTCCGACCGGGCCTGCCGTGAGGACGTCCAGCTGCGCCGCGGCCCCCAGCAAGATCGAATCGATTGCTTCCGCTACTTCAATGGTGCCCGCCGCCGTTCCGTCCACGACCAGCTCACCAAGCATGCCGTCCACGGCCAGGCCTGCGCGGAAATCCCCCGTAGCGCGAACGGTTTCAAGATCGGCTCCCACGGAGATGGTCGTGGCGATGGATCGCGCGGTAATCGGACCTGATGAACCCCCTACGGTGACTGCGGCGGATAGGTCCGAGCGCACTATAAGCGCGGCCAGATCCCCCCCAATGTTGATGGCACCGGCCTGGCCGGCGGTCACCGGACCCGCGTCCCCACCAACGGTCAGCGACGCAAGCCGCTCGGAGACAGCGATCGTTCCGGCGCCCTGGCGGACGTGCACCGCCCCCGCTTCGGTTGCATACAGGCTAACAAGTCGGCCAACCTGGACGGCGCCAACCGCGTCACCCGCTGACAGCGCGGCTTGGGCAGCTGAGACGGCTTCGATATCTTTTCCAGCAGTTAGGAACGCACTGCCACTGATGCTGACGGGTCCGATGGAGCCGGTAGCGGTCAACACCAGTTCGGTGGCGTCTCCCTGCCAGAGAGCATCCCCGCGCGCACCCGATCGGCCCGTAACGCTCAGTCGAAACCGGTCACCTTCGGCAGGCCACAGCGTGGCTTCGTCCGAGGCGATCTCGACCCACACCGTGCCCGGGCCGTCGTTGGTCACGCACACGGTTGCTTCGGATTCGCTGGACCGGGGCACGTCGTTCGGGTGGAACGCATCACCGCATAGCGACCATCCTGGTTCGAGCAGAACGCGCGCCAGCAGAAAGCGACTCTCGAGCTGCTCCAGTCGAAGGGGACGACGTGGCAACCGCGGTCGCCTGCGATGCGGGCGTGAGAAAGTGCTCGGCTTTTTCATCCCGCGCTTCTCCAGACTGCCTGAAGCGCGGGAACAGTCGCGGTCGCGTAAGCGTCATTGAAATTCTTACGCCTTGTCCACGCTCCCGGCAAGCCCCCCCGCCTGCAGGGAACGTCTCAGCTCTTTACCGCACAGCCGGGAAGCCGTGCCGGTTCGTTGGCGTCGCATCAGCGGTGTAACCATCCACGGTCTGCTACAGCTTAGCGCGGAAGAGCTGGAGCCTATCGCTGAAGGGATCTTGGACAACAGGCGCCCGCATGCCACAGCTTAGGAAAACAAGGCCACAGGCGCGGAGGCAGCCAATGAGCCGAGAAGACTGGAAATCTTCGGATGTCGGCTGTGAGCCATTGCGGACAGTTCGCGGCGGACCTGGCAAGGCCAATTGTGAGGGACGAGGCACGTTGGCTGGTAGCGAACTTGATGGTCGCGTTTGGCGCGGCCGGTGCCCTTCACGTGACGCGTGCGTTGCGTACGCACGCTCCGTTGGGCCATGAGGAGTTCATGCAGTTGGAGAACCGAGCCTCTCGTCTGCTCCGTCAGCAGGCAAGTGATCGGGTGCCGGAGCCGCACATCGACCTGGTGATTGATCGTTACAAGAAGCGGGTGCTGAAGCACTTACGTGAGCAGGTGCTGGTGGCGGTGGATGAGACGGATCTGTCGAAGCCGTGGGCGAGGCGTCTGGAGGGGTTGGGTCGGGTGAAGGATCATAGTGATCCGGCAGGGGTGCTGCGTCCTGGGTACATGGCAGTGCTGGCAACGGCCGTGGAGCATGGTCGTCTGACGCCGCTGGATCTGG
>JALXBF010000109.1 GCA_026991575.1 Planctomycetota bacterium
GATCCTGCAGCTTGCGTCGGGGGGCGGCAGGGGGGCTTTATGCCCCCCTGCCGCTCTGTTGATGGGTAGCGCGGGCGGTACGGGGTTTGTTTTTCTCCTCCGTGAAGAGTCGCCGGTCGCCGGGGACGGGGGCCGCGGCGTCGGCAAGGTGGCATCGCGCTGGCGCCGGGACGACAGCGAAATCCGCTTGCGCACACTGCCTGCCCAAGGAAACTCGACCAACGGGGCCGCGGGCGGGATCGACGCGCCCGCGGCCCGGCGGGGAAGTTTTTTTCTTTGGGGGGCCGACGGCACTACCCATGAACCTTGCGGAAGGGGGGCAAGAAGCCCTCCTGCCGCTCGTCAAGGCAGGCTAGCACGTATCCCCGCTGACGGTCGATCGCCAAGCAGGATGTACCGGCGGGTGCGTTTGAGCATCTGCAGCGCTCAGGGTAAGCCGGGACGGTGCTTGGGTGTCACGTCGTGCCATCGGTTGGGGTGGTGCCTGGCATGCGCTTAGTGACAGGCGAACCAGAGACGAAGTGATCGGGCAGCCTACTTCAAACGGGCCGCGGGCGGCTTTACCCCGCGCCGGCCGGAGGTTGATTCCGTAGCACCCGCTGGCCTCCCGCAAGATTCTTTGTTGCCGTGCCGCCGCGGGCGGGTCGATCAGGCCCGCGGCGGCGCTATCCGTTCAGCCTTGCGGGAGGGGCGCATAAAGCCCCCTTTCGCCCACGAGGCACGCTGACGGGTTGATTCGGCGATGCCCGCGGCAGCGTCCGGGCTACGCCTGGTCGCCTGCTGCCGGGCCGATTCAGCAATTCCCCTCGGCGGGGTTTCGTGGGGAGTCGCCCCGCTGTCCTTGTCGTCTGCGGGTTCGCAAACTGGCCTTCGGACGGTTACTCGCCACCGCGGCGGGGCCGAGCCAGGGAACGCGGAGCTCGCCAGCTGTCTTGGACCCGGTTCCCACGGGTGTTCGGCCCAGTCTCCTTCCAGTCCCCCGCCCGCCACACCACGCAGTGCCCCGCGGATCCGCATCCCGCAGCGTACCGTCGGCGCCGTACCGGCCCGCCTGCTTGAGCCGTTGCTGCTCATCGTGCGAAAGCAACCACCGACGTCGTTGCCTGCGTTTCTGCCGCGTCCTTGGATCCAAAACGGTTCCTCCTCGTCGTCCTCCCCGAAATCCTTGCGCGACAGCGACTGAAGCGGACGCCAAGCAACCCCGCACACGGAGGGTGAAATCCCGTTCAGTTGCCGTCCTGTCCACCATCGCGAATTGCCAGGATCGCATCACGCTCCCACGGCAACAGCTCCAGCGGTGTCAGCACCTCCGGATCGCCCTCCGTGCACAGGACCGTGTCCTCCAACCGTAGGTGCAGCCGCTCCTTTCTCACCATCAGCAGTGGTTCCACGTTGAAGACGACGCCAGGCACGAATGGCTCCGACGCCTTGCCCACATCATGGACGGCCATGCCCGTGTAGTGACCGGCCACCGGCAACAGATACCGCCCGATGCCCAATTCCCTGGCCTTCGCCTGCATCGCCCGCAACACATCGAACATTGTCTTGCCCGGCCGCACCATCGCAATGCCAGCGCGGTGCACCTCTACCAGCTTGTCATACAGTTCCGCGTATCGCGGCGGGAACGGACCTGAAACCGGCCAGCACCGGGTAACGTCGGACGTGTAGTAGTGGTAGTCGGGGCCAGCGTCGATCAGCAGCATATCGCCCTCGGCAAGGGTGCGGTTGTTGCGCATGTAGTGGAGCTCGACCATGTTCGGACCAGAAGCAACGATCGGTGTCCAGGCAGATCCTCTTGCCCCATGCGTCAGGAACGTTGCTTCGCAGACGCCGGCCAGCTCTGCTTCCAGGATGCCCGGTCGCGTGCGGCGAATCGCCGCTCGTAACGCCAACGCCGTGATGCGTGCCGCACGACGCATCAACTCGATTTCCCGTTTGCTCTTGACCCGGCGCATCGCGTCGCTGATCGGCTCAATCGGCTTTAACGCCACCTGCTTGTCTGCCAACAACTGCCGCAACGCAGCTCGAAACGCTGCTACATCGCCCACCGGCCGGTAGCCGGGTAACAGCGGGAACGGCCGATGAAAGGCATCCCTTGCCTGTGCCATGCCTTCTCCCGGGTAACTCTGCACGTAGAAGACCTTGCTCGACTCAGCCAGCTCCTTCAGATCGGCAGCCAGCCGGGTAGCCGGCCGGATCTCCGTGATGCCTCGTGCCCGTAGCTCGTCGCTCTGCCTGTGCACGCGAGCTGGCCAGGGAACGTAAAGCGTGGCGGCAACAGCGACCTGTTTCCGGCCTCTGCCGCGCACAACCAGCACCGCATCCGGCCCGGCGTAGCCGCTGAAGTAGTAGAACGTGTTGTACTGCCGGAATGGACGGAATCGATCGGGTTTCGGTGCACCCTTGAGCACGGCGACGGCCGATGGTCCGAGCTCATCGGCCAGCCGCTCCACGCGAGCCCGGAACTCCTCTGCAGCGAGCCCTTCGGTGACCTGCTCGCCCCGTGCAGTCCGCAGTGCGCCCACTCCCACTACCAGAAGCAGCGCCAACTTCCATCGGAACGGACACCGGCCTTCGCCACGTCCACGCATTGGCTTTTCTCCTCGACAGGACTTCCCCCGTGCTCACGAGCTTCTCTGAAGCCGAACTCATCCGCACTGTAGGCCTCAGTCTATCCAGCCGGTACGCTCGCTACGCACCGGCGGTACACGATGAAACCTCTCTGGCGGGAGCTGAGGGGGGCGCGCGTGGGGCAGCGGGTGCCGGAAGGCCAGCTCGGTTCTTGTCGGGTGAGGGAGGGGCACAGGGCCGGTTCAGCCCGACCGTGCCCAGGCACACAGGCCAGCGCGTGCTGTGCGGCCTATCCTGGTCTGCGATGTTGCGCGGTGCCAAGAGCAGTGCTTGGCAGGCTCGGTGGCTGATCGCTGGATGTGGCGTCTGACGCCGCGGGACAGGCCGCGGCGTTGGGAAGCAAGGAGACCGATCGGCTACGCGGGGGCTATCCACGCCAGCGTTGCCTCCAGGGGGGCTGCCGCTGCCGGCCGTGCACTCACCGAAGCGGCGCGGACGGAAGTCGCACGGGCCAACCCGTTCCGCACGCGGTCGACCCTCCGGTTTCCCGCGCCGCCTCGCAGCCACCCTATCGGGGGTTGGGTGCATGAGCCGAATTGGCCCAGGGCGCCGCATCGAAGCCGGATCTGGTACACCCAGAATCTGTTACCATGGAACGCGGTTGCCGTGTGATCTCACGCGCGCGGCACGCGGGTGTCCGGTAATCGGACTGAGTTGCGGTGAGATAGAATAGAGAGCACGTTCCAAGCGCGAAAGCACGTGAGCCGAACGCCGAGCTGGGCTTTCCGTCGGCCCGATGGGTCATGATCCGTATCCTGGCTGCTGGCAAATCCGTCAAGGGGCCCGTTCGCAAACGGAACGAGGATGCGCTGTTTCTGGACCCAGACCAACGGCTTTTCCTCGTCGCCGACGGCATGGGCGGACAACGGGGCGGCGAGCGGGCAAGCCAGCTGGCCATGAACGTCTTTGCCGAAACCATCTGCCCCTGGCCCGTTCCACCCGGAGCTCCGGACGAGGCGGTCGAGCAGCTGCTGCGCTCGGCAATCGTGAAGGCTAACAGCGAGATCATGAGCCTGGCATCGATCGAGCCGGCCTACCACGGCATGGGGACGACCATTGTCTTCGCCTACTTCGTCCCGCCGGACCGTGCCTACGTCGGAGGCATCGGCGACAGCCGCTGCTACTACCTGCGCAATAACCAACTCCGCCAGCTCACCGAGGACCACTCTGTCGACCAGTACCTACGCAAGCACGGCCTGGTCGGCGAGGATCGTGCCATGGCCTCCCGCTTCCGTAACACCCTCTGGAATTACCTGGGTACGAAGGAGGCCTATGAAGGCACGGACATCCTCGTGCTGGCCGTGCGTCCCAGGGATCGGATGCTGCTGACGACCGACGGGCTCACGTCCGTGGTTAGCGATAGAGAGATTGCCGAGCTGCTTCAGCAAGCCAGCACGCCGGACGAAGCCGTCTCGGCACTGGTGGGCGAAGCGCTGGCTCAGGGGTCGCGCGACAACATCACCTGTGTGGTCATCTTCTTCGAAGAGGCACCCCACGAAGATCAAACCGCGCAATAGACGCCGGTCTCCAGTTTCCCGATACCGTCCACAGCGATCACGATGCGGTCATCGTGCTGGAGCGTGAAGTCATCGGGCGGGATGATCCCGGTCCCGGTCAAGAGCACCACCCCCCGTTCGAACCGCTGGTCACGGACCAGCCAGCGGGCCAGTTCATGAGGTGATCGGACCATCTGCTCCAGAGCAGTCCTACCCGTAAACACGGTCGTCCTGCCCCGCACGATTTCCATTTGAATACTCTTTGTCTGCCATGGTTCGAACTCATCGCATGTGACCAGCACGGGGCCAAGCGCACAGCAATCGGCGAACACTTTCGCCTGTGGCAGGTACAGTGGGTTTTCCCCCTCGATGTCGCGGCAGGAGACGTCGTCGCCGATCGTGTAGGCGACCACCTGACCCGACGGTGCAACGAAGACGGCCAGCTCCGGTTCCGGCACGCACCATCGCGTGTCGCTGCGCACTCGCACGCGGCCACCGGGGCCAACGACGCGATCGGGCGTCGCTTTCAGGAACAGCTCCGGCCGCTCAGCCCGGTAAACCTTTTCGTAGAAGAACCCGCCATCATGCGACTCTAGCTTGCGGGCTTCCTCGCTGCGCTTGTACGTCACACCTGCGGCCCACACCTCCTGCCCTTCCAACGGTGCCAGCAACCGGACGCGCTGAACCGGCCAGCTCCGTGAGCGGTCTACGGCGGCCTCCGCGGCGTCTGCCGGCTCGGGTGCAAGCAACACGTCGGTCAGCCCGACACCGTCCAACGGATGCACCCACTGCCCCTCGATCAGACCGGCAAACACGCGACCGTCCTCGGCTTCAAAGCGACACAGACGCATTGTTCAACTCCCGTTCACAGCACCTGTCCCCAACGGCCGGCGGCTTCTTGCTGGAGGCGGTTCGGAGCCCCCCAACGATGCCCCGCTGCCCGCTACCAGCAAGTACAGGCCGGCTGCAGCCGCGAGCCACCCATACTCGTAGGCCAGGCGGGCAGCGACCGGACCCGGCCGTTGGTCGTCATAGGCAACGTACACAGGCGGTACAGCCTGCCGATAGAGTGCTTCTCCCGGTGTCCGCCACACGAGGGGTGTTCTTAGCCCCGCGGGATGCTCGATGCGCAGCACGCTGCCTGCTGTCGCCTGCACCGTCATGCGCCACCAGCTGCCGCCGGCCGGGCTCAGCCGTAGCGGACGACCGTTAACCGCCACCTGCACCGGGCGGCCGGAGAGCCGAACCGCGAACTCGTACGTTCCCGTCACGGGCACGTAGACGGCGGCGCTTTTGGTCTGCTGGGGCGGCCGGCCCGAGCCAACGGCTAGATTGGCCAGGGGGCGTGCGGCAAGGCCGACAAGCACTAGCGCGGCGCCCAACCAGCCCGCCGGCCCGAGCCTCGTTCTCGGGCATGCGGCAACGAAGAACCGGACGAGTTGCGGACCGGCCAGCACACCGGCTCCCACGGCCAGCACCGCTGCAGCACCGGCTGCGAACCATCCCACCGTGCCGCCGTGTTGGATCAGCTGCACCCACCACCAGTCAGGCCAGTCGGCTTGGCCCGTCGCCAGGATCGACAGCGTGGGTACAAACAGGTGCTCGGCTTCGGTTGCCAGAGCTGACCGCCAGCCTGCGCGTTCCGCGAACGGGTGGGAACCGGAGGCGACGAGCTGAAGGAGGATGCTGAATGCCAACACCGTGGCCAGCGCGAACTGGCCGCGCGGGTGAGCTCGGTCCCACAGCTCGGCGACTGCCAGTGCCGTCAGTGGCAACACGGGCAGCAGCAACCTGGGACCCCAGCAGTAGCCCCCGTGCCAGGTCCACCAGCACGCGACGGCAACCAGGTAAACGGCGGCCGCCGTGACGCTCAACCGGACCTGGCGTTGTCCTGACCACGCCAAGCCCCACAGGAGGCCAATGGCACTGAGGGGCGAGAACCAGAGCAGGCCCTTGCCGCTGGAGAAGAGCAGCCCGTAGAGGCCAGCCAGCGGTGGGGTCAGGAACGTCTCGCCCTGGTACCCGCCGGCCAGCCACGGGTCGCCACGCAGCACGTTCGTCAGCACCGTTAGCACACCGCCAACGACTGTGCCGGCGGCCAAAGCCATCCGCTCACCGCGTCGCGTCGCCAGAAGAGCGAACGCCGGGAGCAGCAAGGCCAGGTCCGGGCGGCACCAGATGGCAGCCGACCAGCATAAGCTGGTGGCCCCTGCTGGCCAGCCCCGTGCCAGACTGGCCACGGTCGCTGCCAACCAAAAAGCAGCGACCGGCTGCACGTAAAGCGACCCGGCGTACGCGAAGGCGAGGCTGCCGAGGCCATAAGCGAGCAGCAGAAAGGTGCAGGCTGCCGGGCTGTAGCCCCAGGCAGCGGCGGTCGTGCCGAGTAGTGCAGCCGTGCCGGCCAGGACAGCGGCGCCGAAGCAGAACAGCACGGCGTCGCGAAGCTGTGTGGCTGCCGCGTTCCGTTCCCATTGTGGACCGGCGACCAACCGGGCGGCCGTGCGGCCTGCCAACTCAAATGGCACTGCCATCAGCGACGGTAGCGGGCTGTAGCGGCTGTAGCGGCGGTCGTTGAGCGGCTCGTACAGTTGCCACGAACCCCGCTCCACCAACGATCGGGTCGTCTGGTACACGTGCCCTTCGTCGACGCTGGTGCCGTGTCCCCGGTTGAAGAGGACTGCCATGCAGAGGATGCCGATCAGCACCGGCCAGCCAGCATGCCGCTTGATTGTTGGAGCCATCGGTGTTGTGGATATCACGACGCGGAAGACTACGGATCGCAGTATTTCGGATGGTCGTTGTGTAGAGGTTTGCCGTGAGCTCGATGACGCGGCAACGGGGACCGAAGCCGATACAGTTTAGCGACCCGCCGGGCGGAGGCTGCACCAGTTTGCGAGCATGAACCGAACGGCACGGCCGTGTGAGGGCAATGACAATGGGCCGGCGGAGAGGTGTCCTGCTGGGAGCACACCTATCGATAAGCGGTGGCTACTATCGGGCGGTGGAGCGTGCGGCGGAGCTGGGCTGCGACACCGTGCAGCTCTTCACACGCAGCAACGTCCAATGGCGTGCCAGACCACTGACTGAGGAGGACTGCACGCTGTTCCGCCGAGCTCTACGGCGCACGGGCGTGCGGCTGCCGTCAGCCCATGCCAACTACCTGATTAATCTTGGCAGCGCCGAGCGGGCGAAGCGGGAGCGGTCGATCCGGGCGCTGGTCGATGAAGTGGAACGATGCCATCGGCTGGGCATCGGCTACCTGGTGCTGCACCCTGGCGCGCATCAGGGTGACGGGGAGCGGCAGGGGATTGCTCGGGTAGCCCGGGCGCTGGACCGGGTGCTCCGCGCGTCGGCGGGCCTGGAGGTCCGCATCTTGCTGGAGAACACCGCCGGCCAGGGCACGAGCCTTGGCTATCGCTTTGAGCATCTGAAAGCATTGCTTGAGCGTTGCCGAGAACCAGAGCGATTGGGGATCTGTCTGGACACGTGTCATCTGTTCGCGGCCGGCTATCCGCTGGCACCGCAGGCCGCTTACGAACGGACCATGGAGGAGTTCGATCGAACGGTCGGTCTGCGCCAGGTTCGGGTCGTGCACCTGAACGACTCGAAGAAGCCGCTCGGTTCGCGTGTGGACCGGCATGAGCACATAGGGGAGGGGAAGCTGGGCTTGACGCCGTTTCGGCTGCTGCTGGCGGATCGAGCGTTTCGGGGGCTGCCGATGTACCTGGAGACGCCCAAGGGCGTGCGTAACGGCGTGGACATGGACCTCGTAAACTTGAACCGGTTGCGGCGGTTGGTGACCGATACCGTGCCGCGTGGACGGAAACCCGGTTAGGGCGGGATTCTGGACGTGATCGGGACAATGCGTCTCTGGCCCGAGCCGCTGGAGACCGTCTCGGGGCTGGCCACGGCGATCCGCGCCGGGGAGCTGAGCGCCAAGGAGGCGGCGGAGCGGTGCATCCGTCGGATCCAGCGGTTGGAGCACAAGTTGGATGCTTGGGCCTATATCGACTCTGACGATGTCATGGCTCAGGCAGCGTATCTGGACCGGCTGGCTGCCAAGCGCCGTTGGCTCGGGCCGTTGCACGGTGTGCCCATCGGGATCAAGGACATCATTGACGTTGCTGGTTGGCCGACCGGTTGTGGGTTTCCGCCCTGGCGGGAACGGCGTGCCCGGCGGGACGCCTGGGTCGTGCGGCGGTTGAGGATGGCTGGTGCGATCATCTTAGGCAAGACCGTCACCACGCAGTTCGCCGCCTTTGATCCCCCACCGACCGCTAACCCGTGGCGCCATGACCGCACGCCGGGCGGGTCATCCAGCGGCTCGGCGGCGGCGGTGGCAGCGGCCATGTGTCCGGCGGCGCTGGGCACGCAGACTGGTGGGTCCATCCTGCGGCCCGCCGCCTATTGCGGTGTCGTTGGGCTGAAGCCGACGTTTGGCAGGGTGAGTGTGCGGGGGGTGTTCCCGTTTGCGCCCAGGCTCGATCACGTCGGTCCAATCACTCGTTCAGTACGCGATGCGGCCCTGTTGCTGGACGTGCTAGCCGGGCCGGATCCCCGCTCCGTGCGGTCGTCCCTGACAGCGACGCGGACCGTGGAGGCGTACGACGCGGCGGTTGATCGGTGCCACCTGCGGGTCGGACTGCTGTCGGCTTTCTTCAAGGAGCGCGCTACGGAGGACGCTTGGTTGGTGGCGGAGCGGGCGGCGATGCTGCTGGCGCGGTCGGGGGCGCGGATCGCTGCCGTGGAGGAGATCTCTGCCGAGCTGATCGAAGACGTTCTGGCCGAGCACCGCGTGATCATGACAGCCGAGGCGGCGTTCGTGCACCGTAAGCTGTTCGCCCGGTACCGAGACGAGTACGCACCGCGAATCGGACAGGTCATCGAGGAAGGCAACCGCGTGTCGGCGGCACAGTACCTGGAGGCGTGCCGCGCACAGGATCGCTTCCGCCGCCTCGTACGCCGGCTCTTCGACCGGTACGACCTGATCATCACGCCGGCCACGCCCGATCGAGCCCCAGATCGGTCCACCACGGGACCCCCCGTGTTCCAGTCGCCCTGGAGCTTTGCCGGCGTACCCACGATCGCTCTGCCGGCACGGCTCTCCGTGGACCAGCTGCCCCTGGGGGTCCAATTGATTGCCAACTGGGGGAGGGAACGCTGCCTGATCCGGGCCGCTGCGCTGGTGGAGCACTTGCTCCGCGAGGATGCTGGCCAGTGACCCTGACGGTGCTGCCGGTGCCGTGGCGGCCGCCGAAGCGGCCAGCCGGTGTAGGATTTAGCGGTAGGCACATTCCAGAAAGGGGGCCTTCGATGCTTCGAAAGCGTTCCCCGGGCTGGTTGCTTTCGGTTTCGCTGGTTGGTCTCCTCGCGGCAACGGTACCGGCGGCCGAAGAGCAAGAGCAGTTCCTGGAGCGGCTACGCCAGGCGGGTTACCACGACATGGTCGTGGCCTATCTGGAGCGGCTCAAGGCACGCCCGGAAACGACGCCCGCCGAGCGGGCCGACTACGAGTTTCTCATCGGGCGAGCGCTTCTGGACTGGGCTGCCGATAGCCAGGATCTGACGGAGCGGGCGGAACTGTTGCAGCGGGCTGAGGCAGTCTTGCGCGACTATGTGGCCAAGCATCCCGAGGGCACGTATGCCGGTGATGCCTCGCTGGAGCTAGCCCGGCTGCTGTTCGAGCGTGGTAAGCTGGCGGCGGCGCGTGCAGAGCGGGCCGGGGGGGGCGATGAGGCCGGCCAGTTCCTTCAGGAGGCGCGGCGCCTGCTGGCTGAGGCGCGGGAGGCCTTCCTGGCGGCTGCCGAGGCGTTCCACCGGCAGATGCGGCAGTTTCCGGCATACATCGATCCCCGTCGCTCGATTACCGTTCAGGGCAAGCGGCTGGCCGGGCGCGAGGCGATCCGACGGAGACGGCAGGCGGAGCTGAACTGGGTGTTGGCCCAGTTCCACGCGGCGCTGGCCGACTACGAGATTGCCCAAAGCTATCCGGAAGGCAGTGCCGAATGGCATCGCCAGTTGGAGGCGGCACGCAAGCAGTTTGAGCAGATCTATCAAAGACATCGCATTCTCGTGGTTGGTTTGCACGCACGGCTCTGGATGGCCCGCTGCTTTGAAGAGGCGGGGGAGGTTCGTCGCGCGGTTGGCTTGTACGACGAGCTGTTGCGGCACGACCCTGCCCAGCAGCAGGATCCGGCCGCTCGCGCCGCACTGCGGAGTCTGCAGCGGCGCGTCCGGCTGCAGTGGATCTCCGCGCAGAACAGGCTGAAGAACTACCGGCTTGCCTACGACGCTGCGCGCGAGTGGCTGCGGCAGAACCGGACCATTCGCGATGAATCGCTGCGGGCGCGAGCGCTGTGGGAGCTGGCAACTGCCGCGCGCGAGCTGGCGCGCGCGCTGCCTGAGGGCGATCGAGACCGCCGTCGGCTGCTGCGCGAAGCGATCAACGCATGGGCAGAGCTGGCACGGGGAGAATCGCAATACCGCACGCTCGCCGTCGCCGAGCTCCAGCGCTGGGCCGGCAGCCGCGAAGCGGCCCGTACGCACGGCCGGCTGACGTTCGCCGCCGCAGTGTCGCTGGCCGAAGAAGCCCTGGAACAGGAAAAGTGGCAGGAAGCTGCCCGGTACTTCCGCACCGCCCTCACGCTGGTGCACGAGGCCGACAGCAGCTACCAGATCGAAAACGCCCGGCTGCGCTACGCGTACACGCTCTATCAGCTGGGAGAGCTGTTCGACGCGGCCGTGGTGGCCGAGCACGTCGCAAGCCGGGCGACCGACAGCGGGCTGGCCCGCTCCGCAGCCAACATTGCCATGACTGCCTACTGGAAAGCCTACCGGAACATGTTGACCGCTACCAGGAACCAGGGGCCGCGACCATCGGGGGCCGACTCGCTGCGCGCTCGTGCTGAGCGGATGGCTCGCCTGATCGTGGACCGCTGGCCAGAGAGTGGCCCGGCCGATTTTGCCCACTCGTTGCTGGGCAGCATTGCCTGGGCTGAAGGCAACTGGTTGCGGGCCGCTCGCCACTACGCTGCTGTTAGCATGCGCGCTGAAACGTTCGCGGCGGCTCAGCTCAGAGCGGCCGAGGCGTGGTGGCAACTCTACGTGCAACGGCTACGGGCCGGCCAAGCACAGGCAGCCAGGGAAGCTCTGGCCCAGGTGGAGAGAACCGCGGTGGCGGTCCGACAAAGGTACGAGAGCAAGACGGGTGAACCACCCGAACGGAGGCCGCTGGACCTCGTGCGCGCCGATCTGATGCTGGCCCGGGTCAGGCTGGAGCAGGGGCGGCCAGAAGAGGCCCAGGCCATACTCGAGCCGTACTTCGTGGTCCTTTTCTCCCGCCACGATCTTGCCCCGTTGCGACGGCCGTTCCTGACCACCCTGTTGCGGCTGCACCTGATGCAGGGCGACGTAGATGCGGCCCAACGGGTGCTCTCATTGCTGGATGAAACGGGCGCGGAGGACCTGAAGGACCTGCTGACGGCGCTGGCCCTGCAGCTGGCCGAAAGGGCCGAGCTGGAGGAGGGGCAACGGGCCGGCGAGGCGCTGGCAACGCTGGCGGAACGGATTGCTGCAGCAGCCGAACCGGACGACCGCGAGGCACTCCGCTGGCTTGTGCCCCCGCTGGAGCGTGTAGGGCAGTATGACGCGGCCGAGAAGGTGTGCCGAAAGCTGATCGAACTGGCCGGCCAGGACACGCGCCAGCGACGCGCCGCCCAGCTGCTGCTGGCATCCGTGCTGAGGCACAAGGGGCAGTACGCAGCCGCGGCCGAGCTGCTGGTGTCGCGCGATCGGCGCCGCGGTGTACTCGTGGAAACCCCACGCGCGATCGATGCCATCATGGAGTACGGTAGGATCCTGTCCTGGTGGGCGCTGTCGGATCCGAGCCGCTGGGACCAGGCGATCGCGCACTGGAACCGCTATGCTCGGCTGCTGAGCATGGCGCGCCGCAAACCGCCCGAGTACTACGAGGCATGGGCATACCTGGTGCTGTCCTATGTCGGTAAGTTCCGAAGTAGTGGATCGGGAGATACGAGGACAGCGGCACGGGGGCGAGCGCTGGTGCAGTATGCACTGCGGAGCATGCCACCAGCAGGCCTGTCGCAACCGATCGATCCAGCACGCTGGCCCGACCTGGTCGCGTTCGCAAAGAGGGTTGGGTTGCCCATGACGGAGGGCCGGCCATACAGGGAGTTCCTGGCCGATGTGCTCGATGCGCTTGCCGGCCGATCAGCTGCAACCGGTGCCGCCGTGCGCTGAGCGAGACGATCTGCCCCCCTGCGCCATCGAGGACCAACTCCCCGTGAACTCTCATGGCCGAACCGGCTACAGCGACCGCAGGTACTCAACGAGGGCTTCCATGTCCTCGCCCTGAATGTGGGCATGTTCCTCGGCGTTGTGCATGTATACGGCGTCCGCCAGCGTCTTGGCCCGTCCGTCATGCAGCCAGGGACCGTCATCCCAGGTTCCCCTCAGATCCGGGACATCGTACTCGTCCGGCTGGATCCGATCGCCGTTCGGCAGAACGAGCACGTCGGGCCGACCCTTGCCCGTACCCGGCGCACGACGCACGATCAGCACCTCGTCGTGCGGGAAGTGGCACTTGGTGCAGCCGGCAATGTAGTCGCCCTCGAAGATCGCACGGCCGCGTAACGCCTTCTCCGTTAGCTCGCCGTTTGGCTTGCGGAATGGGTTGGGGACCTTCGGAATCGATAGCACATAGGCTTCCAGCTTGGCGATTTCGTCCGGCAATGGCTTGCCACCACGCATGACCTGCTCGATCGTCGGGAGGCACTCGTCGTTGCCCACCGTTCGGGCTTCCCCTTGCCAGCGGAACGGGCTCGTACCTGCAATGCCACGCAGCGATTTGATGTCCTTGAACGTGCCCAGGCCATCATCGGCCAGGTCCCACGCCAGCCGGGCGTTGTGCCCTTCCGGGTGGCACGTCGCGCAGGCGAACTGATTACGGTAGCAGAACAGCGAGGAGTTAAACAGAATCTCGCCCTCACGCAATCTGCTCCTCTCCGACGGCCCAACAGCGAAGCGACGCACCAGCTCCGACTTGTCCCCCACACGAACGGCAGCGACCGTCTCGTTCAGACGCTCGACGACGTAGAGCCAACCGTCTGCCCCCGCAAGGCCCTGCGGATTGGCCGCCACCGTCACGTACTGTACCCTGTCCCTGGCAAGCGAGGTGCGGGGACCGGGGGCCGAACTTGCGGTCGGTAACGCATCAAACCGCCTCAACAGCCACGCTGCGTCGATAAGCAGCACGCGGTCCGCCGCGCCACACGCCACCACCAACCACCGCCGACCGCCTCCGTCGCGGACCAACACCAGGTCGTACGGATTGGCGTAATAACGTTCAGTAGTGTCCAGCACGAAGGCACGCACTTGGGGCGATTCGCCCAATCGGATCAGGCCGATAGCGTGGTTCCATGGCGCAGGTTCACCGGCAGCCGGTACGTCGGGTCGCGGGATCGAGTACGCGAAGGCAATGGTGCGATCGTCCAGGTAAGCGATGCCGCGCAGGTTGGCAGCAGGCTTGACGGGGATCGTCTGCAGCACGTCCAAGCTGTCGGCCGCCAGCAGCACAACGTACCGCTGCAGACCTGCGGCGTCACAGGTAACGGCTAGCGTGTTGCCGTTGGCGCTGAGGGCCATGTGCCGCGGGTTATCGGGCAGTCGCCTGCGAGCCACGACGCGTTTGGTCACCGGGTCGATGGCGCAGATCGTTTCGTCCTTGCCCATACAGGTGACATAAACCCGACCGGTAACAGGGTGCGTGATCAGGTCGAACGGCTGGTTGTCCACGGCGACGTGACAGATCGGGGCCTGAGAGCGAAGATCGAGAACGGTTACCGTGTCCGAGTAGCGGTTGGCCACATAGAGCGTTTCTCCGTCGGGTGACAGCGCGATCCCGTTGGGGTAGTCCTGGGCCGGCAGTTCGGCCAAGACCGTGCCCTTGGCAGTGTCGAGCACGATGACCGCTCTGGCGTTACTTGCGGAGACGTACAGACGGCCGCGGTCTGGATCGACTGCCGCACGCAGCGGGGTCCGGTAACGCCGGTCCAGTTCCGTCGGGTCCGGGGCAACCGTACGGAATGTTTGCGGGACCGCCGAACGATCCTCAACGAGCACGAGTTCTGCTGGCCGAGGCGCAAGAAGCGAAGCCAGGTCCAGGTAGCCGCTGAGCTGTAGGCTGAGCGGAATGAGCAGCAGTACGAGCAGGATGGCGAGCAGAAGCAGACGTCGCTGCACGCGTATCATAGCCGGACTCCCGTTCTGCCAGCCCGACCGTGCACGTGGCCGTCTCGGTCGTCCCATCCACCCTATGCAGTTCTTGCTCAGTCGAGACGATCGCACGTATGGTCGGGCTCGCTACCGCTGTGCCACAGGCAGAAGAACGGACAGTACCGGCGGGCAGCTTGACGTTGCTACCGGTTTATACCCTTCGGTCCAGCGGCCAGTTCGGAGCGAGGACCAACGGACGACATGATGCAGACGCGGCGGGCCAGAAGCGACGGACGTGGCGTGGGTGCCAGGGGTACGAGTCTTTGCCGATGGTGCAGACGCTGTCTGTGTGCGTCGTGAGGGGAGGAGACGGAAAAGCAAGCGGGCGGCGCGTGTGCTCATCGCTCGCCGCTGCGGCCCGAGGCGGGGGATTTGTCCCGGCTGCCGGTTTGCAGGGAAGCCAATCGCATCGGGCCGGGCCGGTAGCGCTCAGTCGGCGAAGCGTCCGCCGATGGGGTATCGTCGGTGATTCAGCCACGACTTGCTCCGGGGCCGTGCATGTGGAAGCTTAGCTGGAGCCGGCCCCGGGGGCTCGGCCAGCAGCCGGGGCCGGCGGGGGCAGGGAAGCGACCCGGGGTTGGCCGGAGTTCGGCTTCACGCCGTCCCGTGTCTTCGGCTCATCCTCCTGGCGACTAGCTGCGAGGATAGCCGGCGCGATGCCCGCGCCTCTGCTGATGGGACCTGCTATGGCACGATGCTAAGCCAAAGGGCCCACCACCCGACGGCTGCTGCAGCTGCTGTCCAGTCGAAGGGGGGCACGTAGAGCACCGGCGCGACCTCGTCGCCGGGGCGTGGCAGGCCGGCGGTGCTGAGCGGCTGCCAGGGCGGCGTCAGCCACGCTCGGTACGGCAACAGGACGATGTCCCCGTAGAACTTCGCCGCCGATGCAAACGGCTGCACGATGCCGACGTGGTTGCCGAACCGTTCGGCGTTGATGTCGTCGAAGTAGACCGGAAGGTGCCAGTTGATCGGGGCGACGTATGAGGCGGTCATCTGCGGCCACTGCCGCGGCTTCGCCGGGCGCAGGTCTGGCCAGACGCGTACGACCGGGTACGTGTCGAACCGTTGACGGGCGAATTCGGTCGCGCGTGTTACCGCGACGTTCACCTCCTGCACCAGGCCTTGCTGGACGCCGTCGGATCCGGGAGCCAGCCGCGTCAACACCAGGTCGAGACGTTCACGATCGCTATCGGTCGGGGCGGCCCGTTTGGCCTGCCGGACTGCGGTGATCAGTTCCTCGGCCCGCGTGCGCATCTTTTCCAGCAGTTCCAGCGTGGCTGCCACGCGCCGCTGAGCCTGCACGCACGACTCGACTGCTCCCGGCAGTCGCACGACCTTACCGTGAGGCATGCCGCAGACCCGGCAGGTTCGTGGTTCCTCTTCGGGGGCCAGGCCACGGAGCACCTGCTCGGCATCCCATAGCAACAGGAACGACTGATCGACGACCTGCTCCATGTCTGCGAGCAGTTGCCAGATTCGCCGCTCCTCGGGCCCGTAGGCGGTGCCTTCGTCGATGGCCAGCTGCAGTGCCTCGATCTGGCCTGCCAGTGCCCCGATCCGTTCCTCGATCTGTCGAATCTGGTCGAGTAGTTCGGCTAGCATGTCGCGCTGTTGGAAGGCCTGCTCGAAGAGCTGGCTGATCGTCTGAGCGGCCGCATCGGGCGGGCAGGAGGTGAACACTTCCGCGCGCAGCGTGTCGAGCTTCTGAACGGCAACGGAGACGTCGTTTCGGAGTTGGTCGAAGTCGTCCATCAGAGCGGTCATTTGCTGCAGGGCAGCTTCCAGGCGGGCCCGTCGCGGGTCGTTGTCGGCGATGTTGCCCACGGCTGTCTCAAACTGAACCCGCGCCTCGGCCAGTTCCTGGCGGGCCATGTCCAGGAAGCCCAGCGTACCGAGCCCACGTTCTTTTCCGGGCGGGCCGAGATACGTGGCGGCGACTCGGACGAGTCGCTGGAGGCGGAACCACTGGGCTGGGGTCAGAGCCGTGCCGGCAGCCGCCTGCTGCCGCGCGTGGTCCAGGACTCGGAGGGAGTATTCGAGTGCGAGCTGAGCGTTGCGGGCCCGTTGCAGGGCAGCTCCCTGAGGGGATGCTTCGACGTGATCGCCCAGGTGTCGGAGGGCTGACTCCAGCTGGAAGGCACCGGGCAAGCGGATCAACCGTTTGGCCCCGAGCAGGCGAGTGTGGATGGACCGCAGGACGGCGCGAATGCTTTCGATCTTCGATTCGCGTTCAAGCCGCTCGAAGAGCATTGCCTCGGTCTCGAGCGGCGCATAGCGGTAGGCTTGGAACAGTTCCTCGCGCGTGACGTCCAGTGACAGCCGGTATGCGCGGCCGGTTCGTGGGACGCGTTGCCGTTGGTGTGCTTCCGGTGCCGTGGCCTGTTGTTGCTGTGCGGCGGCGATAGCGGGCCAACCGCAGACAAGCAGTGTGCCGATGACGCCGACCGTGACCCATCTAGTCGAGGCCACCATCCGTGTACTCCGTGACCATGCTGTAGTTCGGCGCTTCCTGCGTGATCGCCACGTCGTGCGGGTGGCTTTCCACCACGCCCGCTGCCGTCACCTCGACGAACCGCGTCTTTGTCCGCAGTTGTTCGATGTTCGGGGTGCCGACGTAGCCCATGCCGGCACGCAGGCCGCCGACGAGTTGGTAGACGATCTCAGCCAGCGGGCCCTTGTACGGCACGCGGCCTTCGACCCCTTCCGGTACTAACTTCTCGCGCGGCTCGCCACTTTGGCGGTACCGATCGCTGGAGCCGGAGACCATTGCTCCCAGTGAGCCCATACCGCGATATGCCTTGAACCGTCTGCCTTTGTAGATGATCAACCTTCCCGGACTTTCCGCCGCGCCGGCAAACAGGCTACCGATCATGACCGCATGCGCGCCCGCGGCGATCGCTTTGGTGATATCGCCCGAGTAGCGTATGCCGCCGTCGGCGATGATCCGCACGTCACTGCCGGCGACTGCCCGGGCTGCTTCGGCAATCGCGGTCAACTGGGGCACACCTACGCCGGAGACGACTCGCGTGGTGCAGATCGAACCGGGCCCAATGCCTACTTTGACCGCATCGGCGCCGGCCTGCTGCAGCGCACGCGCCCCTTCGAACGTTGCCACGTTGCCCGCGATCACTTCGCAACGGAACGAGCGCTTAATCTCGCGGACCGTCTCGATGACGTTCTTCGAATGACCGTGCGCCGAGTCGACCACGATGACATCGACGCCGGCCTCAATCAGTTTGCCAACCCGCTCGAAATCGTAAACCCCAACCGCCGCGCCCACACGCAACCGCCCCCGATCGTCCTTGGTCGCGTTCGGGTAGCGGTGCATCTTGTCGATATCTTTGATCGTGATCAGCCCCTTCAGTTTGTATTGATCGTCAACCAGTAACAGCTTCTCGACCTTATTCTGCATCAGGATCCGCTCCGCTTCGTCCAGCGTGGTATCCTCCGGAGCGGTCACAAGGTTCTCCTTGGTCATCACCTGCTCGATGGGCAGGTCGTTCGACTCCAGAAAACGAAGGTCCCGCCGCGTCAGAATCCCCCTCAGACGGTTCTCCTCGTCAACAATCGGCACGCCACTGATGTTCTGACGCTCCATCACCTCCCGCGCTTCGGCCACCGTCTGCCATGGATGTAGCGTGATCGGGTCGACAATGATGCCACTCTCGCTCCGCTTGACCTTGTACACCTCCTGGGCCTGCTCTTCGATCGAGAGGTTCTTGTGAATCACGCCCAGGCCGCCTTCCTGGGCAAGTGCGATGGCCAGCTCACTTTCGGTGACCGTGTCCATCGGCGCAGAGAGCAGCGGTATCTTCAGCTGAATCGTGGGGGTGATCCAGGTGCTGGTGTCCGCATCCCGGGGTACGAAATCGCTGTAGCCGGGCAGCAGGAAAACGTCGTCGAACGTGACGCCGCGCAGTGCGATCCGGTCCCGCATGGTGCTTGCCTCCGCGCCATAAACGGCCACCCGCTGCTGCAAGGTTTTTTAGCTCATCTTAGGCGCCGCACGCAGCATGGCCAGGATTCGGGCTCCAGCGCCGGCCGGCGAGCGTCCTGGAGGTTCGACCGCAGCGGATTCCTTCGTGCCAGTAGCCAGCCGCCAGCGGTAGGATGGAGTGGGAGGACGGTCGGCAACTGGGCTTGCCGGCGTCAAGAACTTCCGGTAGCGTCGTCTGGCCAGGTCGGAGAGCACGTGCAGGGCTGGAACACGTCGGCGAAAAATCGGTGGTTGCATCTGGCGATTGCCGCGGCCCTGTTTGCTCCCATCGGGATTGCCACGTTTTTGAGTCCGGACCCGAGGGGCTATGGAACCCATGAGCAACTCGGGCTGCCACCCTGCGGCTTTCGCCTCGTTACGGGCTATCCGTGTCCTGGCTGTGGCGGTACGACCGCGTTCGTGCTCGCCGTGCACGGCCGGTTTCCGGCGGCGTTCCAGGTGCACGTAGCCGGCGCGACCTCGGCTGTCGTGTGCGGCGTGTCCGGCGTGACGGAGGTGCTTCTGGCAGCAGGGGTGCTCAAACGCGCCCGCGCGCACCGGATGGTGGCTCTGACCACGATGCTGGTAGCGCTTGCGGCACAGTTGGCCCTGTGGACCTGGCGAACTGCCTTGCTCTGGCTGCCGTAGCCGGAGCAACTCCGCCAGCGTCCCAATGGCAGTGACGGTTCAGGGAAGGAACGACGATGAGCCAGACGAGGGTACTGCGCAGGAGGCTGTGGAGGCAGGCGGGAGCTGCACTGACGGTGGCCGCTACGCTACTGATAGCCGGGTGCCGTCCAGCAGCTCTGCTTTACTACCTGCTACTGGCACCGGAACCGAAGATTGCCGCGGAGTTCGACAAGCTCGAGGGCAAGAAGGTCGTGGTCCTCGTCTACGCCACGGCTGCGGCGCGGTATGCGTACCCAAGCATTGAAGCGGATCTGCGCCGTCACATCGTCCGCGAGCTGCTGAATAACGTCGAAGACATCGAGATCGCCGATCCGGACGAAGTCGTGGCCTGGTGCTCGAGGAACGAAGGCTTTAGCCTCGCTGAGGTCGGTAAGGAATTTGCCGCTGATTACGTGGTCTACGTCGAAATCCAGCAGTTCGCCATCTCCGACCCGGCTAGCCCACAGCTGTATCGCGGCCGCGCAGCGGCGACGATCCAGGTTGCCGACGTGCACGATGACGGCGACATCGTGTGGGAAACGTACCTGGAGTCGGCGTACCCGGCGAGCCGGTCCGTACCGGCCAGCGAGATTTCCGGCACAAAGTTCCGCAATATCTACGTGAAGCGACTGGCACGCGAGATCGCGCGGCACTTCTTCCCGTACCGCCCGGAGGAGACGTTCACGATCTGAGCTGGGCCTGCTCCAGGAGGGACCGATCTAGTCGGCCTTCAAAAACGCGTTCGGCCGGGCCGGTCATGTACACGCGATTGTCGGCTTCGGACCATTCCAACGTCAGGCTGCCGCCGGGCAGCTCCGCCACCACGCGGCGACCGGTCCGGCCCGTAAGCGCCGCGACCACGGCCGCGGCACACGCTCCGGTGCCGCAGGCAAGCGTCTCGCCGGCACCCCGTTCCCAAACGCGCAGCCTCAGCCGATCACGGTCCACGACCATCACCACCTCAACGTTCGCCCGCTGCGGAAAGACGCCCGCTTGCTCCAGTGCCGGTCCCAACTGCGCCAGCGGCACTGTCTCAGGTGGTTCGTCGACGAACACCACGCAGTGCGGATTGCCCATCGAGACCGCACTCAACCGCACCGTGCCTCCGTTGAGCGAGTAGGGAACTTCCAAAGGGGGGCAACCGGGTAGCTCGGCCGGGATGCGGTCCGGTTCAAAGATTGGCTCGCCCATGTCCACCCGGACCGCGATCACCTCACCACGTTCGTCTCGCCTTACCTCCAGCCGGTGCAAGCCGCGGAGCGAGCGGATCCGGACAATCGGGCCGGCGACCCGGCCGCTTTCCACCAGGTACCTGGCAACGCAGCGGATCCCGTTGCCGCACATTTCCGCTTCCGAACCGTCCGCGTTGAAGATCCTCATGGCCGCGTCCGCCGACGCATCGGGCAGGATCAGGATCAGCCCGTCGGCTCCGACGCCGAAATGACGACGGCAGACCACGGGCGCGAGCCGCTGCGGCTCGACCGGTAGCTGCTGCCGGAAGCAGTCGACACAGACGAAGTCGTTCCCCGTGCCGTGGAGTTTGACAAAATGCATGGCACCGCTCCGCTGAGGCCGCGTCGGCGTTCGATCCACCGGAGGCCTTCGGTACCATCCTATGACCGGATCACGGCCGGGGCTCCGGTAGAATCTGGCCAACCGGGCAGGAGAGGATAAGCACGATGAAGTTTGCAATCTGCAACGAGCTGTTTGAAGATTGGCCTCTGGAGCGGATTTGCGCGTTCGTTGCGCGCACGGGCTACGAAGGCTTGGAGCTGGCCCCGTTTACGCTGGCCTCGCGCATTGACCAGTACCCGACGCAGGCGCGGGAGCAGCTGCGGCAGACGGCGGCCGACTACGGGCTGGAGATCGTCGGCCTGCACTGGCTGCTGGCCCGTACTGAAGGTCTGCATCTGACCTGTCCCGACGAGCACGTCCGCGCGAACACGGCGGCCTATCTTGAGGAGCTGGCCAGGGCGTGTCACCAGTTGGGAGGCCACGTGCTCGTCTTCGGCTCACCCAAGCAGCGGAACCTGGAACCGGGCGTCACCAGGCAACAGGGCATGAAGTGGGCCGCAGAAGTGTTCCGTGCCGTGATGCCCACGTTGGAAAGGTATAACGTGGTGCTGTGCGTCGAGCCGCTGGCGCCGGCCGAGACCAATTTCCTGACCAGTTGTGCCGAGGCGTGGGAACTGGTCCAGATGGTCGGCCACCCGAACTGCAAGTTGCATCTGGATGTGAAGGCGATGAGTGCCGAGCGTGAGCCGGTGCCTGCGTTGATCCGTCGTTGGGCTCGGCATGCCGGACACTTCCACGCCAACGATGCCAATATGCGTGGACCAGGATTCGGAGACGTTGACTTCGTGCCCATCTTCGATGCCCTGCTCGAGGTCGGTTACGACGGCTGGGTGTCCGTGGAAGTGTTCGACTTCCGGCCCGATCCCGAAACGATCGCCATCAAGAGCCTCGAGTACATGCGGGCGTGCCTGCGGAAGCTGGGAGTCGCGTGAACTGCCGTTGCAGTTGCCTACGGAGTGCCGTGATGAAGACGACAGCCGACAAATCGCCGCTCCGGGTTGTGCTGCTGGTGGCAAGCGTCGTTGTCAGCCTGAGTCTTGGGTCGGCCAGCAGCGGTCTGAGCGGTGAGGACAAGCCCATGGCCAGCAAGAAGATCAAAAACCCGGAGGAGCCGGTCCGTGAGGTGATCCACGGGGTGGTTGTCGAGGACCCGTTCCGCTGGCTTGAGGACGGCGACGCGGCCCGGGTGCGCGAGTGGGCCAGGCGTCAGGACCTCCACACACGGAACATCCTCCATGGTCTGCCCTGGTACGAACAGCTCAAGCAGCGACTGCTTCAGTTGCACCGGCTGGCGGCGATCGGGACACCCACGCCCCGCGGCCAGCGCGCGTTCGTCCTGGAACGCAGCCCGGAACAGATCCAGTACGTGCTGGCGGTCTACGAGCTCCGTTCCGGGCAGCGGACCGTGTTGGTTGACCCGAACAAGCTGGCTGCCGACGGGACGGTGGCGATCGACTGGTTCCACGTCTCACCCGATGGCGAACTGGTTGCCTACGGTCTGTCGGAGGGAGGGAGCGAGCGGAGCACACTGCACATCGTGCGTGCCGACGGTAGCAAGCTCGATGACGTCATCCCCGCCACGCGTGCATGCAGCCTGGCCTGGTTGCCCGATGCCAGCGGCTTCTTCTACACGAGGTACCCGCTGCCGGGCACGGTGCCCGCGGGCGATGAGAACTACTACAGGCGGGTGTACTTCCACCGCCTGGGCACCGATCCTAAAGCTGACCCGTTGGTCTTCGGTGCCGACCGGGCACGCGAGGACTGGCCTGTGGTGGACCTGTCACCCGACGGCCGCTGGCTGGTAATTACAGTGCATCAGGGCTGGGCGCGCAGTGAGCTTTACGTGGCGGACGTCAGCCAGGAGCCGTACGTCTTCCGCCCCGTGGCCGAGGGCATCGACGCAATCTTCGACGGCATTGCCCTGAACGACCGCATCCTGATCCACACCAACTGGCAGGCTGCCCGTTACCGGGTGCTGATCGTGAACCCCCGGCAGCCGGACCTGGCGAAGGCCACGGAGTTCGTGCCCGAGCAACAGGACACGTTGCTTGACGTCGCTGTCGCCGGCGACAGGTTGCTGTTGACGTACCTCCACAACGCCGTCTCCCGGCTTGTGGTCACCCCGCTGGCGGAGTACCGCCCCAGTCCTGTGGCACTGCCGTCGATGACGACCATTGCCGGCATCGGGGCCACCCGCGGCAGCCGCGACGCGTTCGTGCGGATCCACTCGTTCGTTCGCCCCACGGAGCTGTACCGCCTCGGACCCGAGGAACAGAAGCTGGTGCTGTGGCGCAAAGTGCAGGCTCCGATCGACCCGGAGCAGTATGAGGTCAAGCAGGTGTGGTACCGGTCGAAGGACGGTACGCGCGTGCCGATGTTTCTGGTGTTCCGCCGCGACCTGAAGCCGAACAGTCCCATGCCCACAGTACTTTACGGCTACGGCGGGTTCAACATCAGCATCACCCCACGGTTCTGGCCGTCGTTGCCGGTCTGGCTTGATTCGGGTGGTTTGCTGGCAGTGGCGAACCTGCGAGGAGGGGCCGAATTCGGTGAGGCGTGGCACCGGGCCGGGATGCTGCAGAACAAGCAGAACGTGTTCGACGATTTCATCGCCGCCGCTGAGTGGCTGATCGAACAGGGGTACACCAGTCCGGAGCGGTTGGCCATTATGGGGCGTTCCAACGGCGGACTGCTCGTGGCCGCGGCGCTGACGCAGCGGCCCGAGCTGTTTCGCGCCGTGATCTGCGGCGTGCCGCTGACGGATATGGTCCGCTACCACAAATTCCTGATTGCCCGTCTGTGGATTCCCGAGTACGGCGACCCCGACGACCCACAGCATTTCCGCTGGCTGTACGCTTACTCACCGTACCACCGCGTTCGACGCGGTGTCTCGTATCCGGCGGTGTTGATCACGACGGCGGAGTTCGACACCCGGGTTGATCCGGCTCATGCGCGCAAGTTTGCGGCCCGGTTGCAGAACGCGACTGCGGCCGAAGACCGCCCGATTCTGCTAAGAGTCGAGTCCCGTGCCGGCCATGGGGCAGGCCGACCGGTGACGAAGGTGGTCGATGAGGAGGCGGACGTGTGGAGTTTCCTGTTCTGGCAGCTAGGTATTGAGCCGGCGCTGCCATGAAAGATGCACAAAAAAGCCCCGTTACCCGGTGCAACCCGGGCAACGGGACCGGAACAGAGAAGAGGCGAGGGTAATGCGGGCATCGCCAGGGCGACTGGAAGGGGGGACAGCCGCCCTTCGCCTCGGGTATCCATCCTAACCAATTCCAGTCTGGTGTCAACCGGCGCAGCAGTGCAGTTCGGCTCGTGCCCGCACAGCGGCATTGCAGTTCCCAGGGAGACAGCGACCGGCGAGCGGCCGGCGTCGCTTGCCGTGTCGCGGGAGCGAGGAGAGTCACACGGTGTAGGGGGCCGTTGAGCGGTTACGCGTGGGGCCATTGCGCGGTAGCCAGCTCCAGGGGCTTGCCCGGTCAAGTCAACCACGCGTCGTTGCCACTCCGCCGGCTGCCAGTCTGGACGGAGTGTTCCGTCGTGGCGACGTGCCCGTGTGTGTGTTGCGGGGGTGCGAGCTCGTTGCGGGGTGCTCTGACCGGTTCACGGCGCCGTAACGGGGGGCTACAATCAGCAACGGCGCGCGGCACGCAACGTGCAGCGTGGGCGACAGGCGAACCAGGCTGTGTCGCAGACGTGCCGCAGCGCGTCCGCGTACGCACACCGGAACCGTATCGCACACCGGAACGGGAGGAATGCCATGGGCCGCAGGCACAAGATCACCATCGTTGGCGCGGGCAATGTCGGTGCCACCACCGCGCACTGGGCCGTGATCAAAGAGCTGGGCGACATCGTTCTGGTAGACATCCCCCAAACCGGGGACATGCCCAAGGGGAAGGCACTGGACCTGCTGGAATCCGGTCCGCTGGCCGGCTTTGACTGCAAGCTGATCGGGACAACCGGCTACGAGGAGACCGAGGGCAGCGACATCGTGGTCATCACGGCCGGCGTGCCACGCAAGCCTGGCATGAGCCGAGACGATCTGCTGAACACCAACGCTGGTATCGTGCGCTCGGTGGTCGAGCAGGTGGTCAAGTACAGCCCCGACTGCATCATCATTGTCGTCACCAATCCGCTGGATGCCATGACTCATCTGGCCTGGAAGGTCAGCGGTTTTCCGACCAATCGCGTGGTGGGACAGGCCGGCGTGCTGGACACGGCTCGCTTCCGCACCTTCATCGCGATGGAACTGAACGTTTCCGTCAAGGACGTGCACGCGATGTTGATGGGGGGCCACGGCGACACGATGGTGCCGCTGCCGCGGTACAGCTCGGTGTCGGGCATCCCCGTCACGCAGCTCATCCCGAAGGACCGGCTGGAGCAGATTATCGAACGGACGCGCAAGGGCGGTGGCGAGATCGTCAACCTGTTGAAGACCGGCAGCGCGTACTACGCTCCTGGGGCGGCAGTGTGTGAGATGCTGGAGGCGATCGTTCGGGACAAGCGGAGGTTGTTGCCCTGTTCGGCGTACTGTGACAAGGAATTCGGTGTGGGCGGCCTCTATGTGGGCGTTCCGGTGATCCTGGGTGCCAACGGCGTTGAGAAGATCGTCGAGATCGAGCTCAACGACGAAGAGCGGGCCGCGTTTGACAAGAGCGTGGCGGCGGTACGCAAGCTGGTGGAAGAACTCGGCCTGTAGTGGCCCGGCCACGGCACGCTCTGGCGAGAAAGACACGACCCCCGGCCCGGTAGGTCGGGGGTTTGTCGTGCGCCGCGGCGGCACAGCGATTGTGAACGGGCCCACACGTGCGAGCGAAGCCAGAGATCAGGGGGCGTCGTTGTCGCGTCTAGTAGCCGAGGCTGCGTTCGATCGCCGCCAGGGCCTCTTCCACTGGCCAGCTCGCGCCGCCAATGGTCAGGATGGCGCGATCCTGGAGCCACTGGCGCACGCGCCGCTCAGCGGCCATGACGGTCGTGTGTAGCCGGCCGCCGAAGTGCTTGCCGATGGCTTCGTACGAGGCGCCCGTGTGCTTGCGAGCCAGGTACATGGCGAGCATGCGTGGGTAGGCGATGCTGGTGGCTCGCGATCGGGAACGGATGGTTTTGGTGTCGAGTTGGAAGAGTCGACAGACGGCCCGTTCGATGTCGCGCAGCGTGACGCGCTTGACTCTGCGGTGGAGCAGATCGACGAGTGCTTCGCGGGCGGTTTCCACCGTGAGCTTCCGCTGACGCAACGATGCAGCGGCCAGCAGTCGGTTGACTGCTCCTTCCAGCTCACGCACGTTGCCGATCACATGGTCGATGACAAACTGTTTGACCGGTTCGCTGAGCTGCAGCCCGATGGCGGCCGCCTTGGTTTCCAGGATCCGGCGTCGGGTTTCGCGATCAGGCAGGGCCAGTTCGCAGGTGAAGCCGGTGACGAGCCGTTCGCGGAGCGGTTCGGAGAGGGCGTTCAGGAAGCTGGGGTGCTGATCGCAGGTGACCACCACCTGGTGGTTGTTGGAGACGAGTTCGTCGATGGTATGGAGCAGTTCTCGTTGCGTGGCGTTTGTGCGTGCGATGAACTGGATGTCGTCCAGCAGCAGGAATCGGGTGCTGCGCATTTCCTTGCGGAACCCGCTCAACTTGCGGGCCTGCATGGCTTCGAGGAAGCGGTTGGTGAATGCTTCGCTGGTCAGGTAGATGGGCCGGCTACTGCCGCGGCGTCGCTGGGTTTGGTGTTCGATGGCGCGGAGCAGGTGTGTCTTGCCGGTGCCGAACGGGCCGTAGAGCACGAGCGGGTTGAAAGCGCGGCCGGGGTTCTGAGCCACTTGCTTGGCGGCCACCACGGCCAGTTCGTTGCACGGGCCGACGACGAAGTTTTCGAACCGGTATCGGGCGGCGGGCAGTTTCGTTTCGTCGGACTCGTCGCCTTCGCTGACCGCGGTGCCGTTGGTGGGCCGGCTCTGGCTGGGCGGTGCGGCCTCATTGCGACGCATCTGGCGGAACAGTTCCGGGTCGACCACGATGCGCACGCGCACCGCGTGCCCTGTGACGCTATGGGCTGCTTCTCTGAGCAGTCCGAGGAAGTTTGCCGATAGCCAGTCCTGGAAGAAGAGGTTCGGGACGCCTACGACCAGCTCGCCACCATCCAGCTCGAACTTCGTGTTGTCCCTGAACCAGAGGTTATAGCGCAGTTCTCCCACGCGCGCAGCCACCTCGCGCCGGATGGCTGCAGCCAAGCCGGTCTCCGTGACTTTCACGACTTTTCCCCCAGCGCTACTTAAAGCACCACACAACCGAGCATCCAGCTCCGTCCCTGCGCACACAGTCCCTGGCGGCGACTGTGGGTGTGTCACGCAGGGGCCCCGGCCATGAGTGGCCATGACCGGGCAAGGACCGATTGTACCCGCTGCACGGTAGAGGTCAAAAGCTTCCCGGGCGAATTCTTGTCCTTTCCGGCGCGCGATAGCGGTTGCGCGCAACCGCTGGTGCGCGAAAACCCTGAGAGCGGCAGCAGATTTGCCGGTTGTGCGGCGGCTGTCGATAGCCTGTGCATAACCGGCTGCCGCCGCTGCACCGGTCACCGCCCCCCCTCAAGGCGCCCGCCTAGCTCTGCCGCCAACTCATCAGCACGCACCAGTTCCCGATCCCGTTTCCCCGGCTGCCAGCGGTAGACGGTCAGCGGCCCGAGCTGCTCGGGGGGGCGTGGTTTGTGCTGAGCATGCCGCTGGCTGGCCTGCCCATACAGCAACGCCACGTGCTCCCGGCACGCCAGAGCGTAGGTCTTCAGCTCCGTCAGCACGCCGTCCGTCCAGCGTGCCGCGATCTTGTACACAGCCGGCTGCTCACAGCCACGCGCGGTGCAACGCACCTCGTAGTGCCAGCCGTCGTCCTTCTGGCTCATGCCCGCCGTCCCCCGCAAGTAAAATGCTCCAATGTTCCGAACACTGATCCACACCACCGCTAAGTCTAGCCGAGCGGCGGACGGAGGGTCCGACGGTGTCCGAGAAATGGTCCAAGGTGTACATCGTCGGTGTCAGCGACACCGGACTCAGCGGCCTGTCCGATGCTGCCCGCCATCTGGTGCTGTCTGCTGACCTGCTGGTCGGCGATCCGGACGTCCTGGCCCGGTTCGCGGAACTGGATAGCGAGAAGCAACCTGTCAGCACCGATTGGGCCCTGGTCTGCGACACGATCGCCCGCCAACTCGGCCACCGTAACATCGTGGTCCTGGCCACCGGCGATCCGCTCTTCTACGGCGTGGCCCGGTACATCACGGAGAAGCTGGGGAAGGACCAGGTGGAGATCGTGCCCCATGTCAGCACGATGCAGCTGGCCTTTGCGCGCGTGAAGGAGTCCTGGGAAGACGCCTACCTGCTGGATCTGGCGCAACGCGACCTGGATGACGTACTGGACCGGATCCGAGTGGCAGCGAAGGTGGGGCTGTTTACGAGCGAGCAGTGGCCGCCGAGCCGGATCGCACGCGAGCTGCTGGACGCGCAGCTTGACTACTTCACCGCTTACGTCTGCGAAAACCTCGGCTCTCCAGACGAACGGGTCACGCGGGCGGAACTGGCCGAAGTCGCCGAGATGACTTTTTCGCCGCTCAATGTCATGATCCTGGTGCGCAAGGCGAAGGTGCCGCCGAGGGGGGACCTGCCGCGTAAGCCCGCCCGCTTCGGCAACCCGGACGACTGGTTCGCGCAGTCCCCGGCCAAGGAAGGACTGTTGACGCACGCCGAGATCCGGGCCGTGGCGCTGGCCAAGCTGGCGGTGGAACCGTCTAGCGTGGTCTGGGATATCGGTGCCGGTACCGGCGCGGTGGCCATCGAGGCAGCGCTGCTGGCGCCGCAAGGGACCGTCTACGCCGTCGAGCGGGACGCGGCCGACTTCGACCTGATCCGCTCCAACGCCGAGCGGTTCGAGGTCACCAACCTGGTGCCGATCCACGGCTCAGCACCCGAGGTCCTGGAGCGGCTTCCGGACCCGGACGCGGTGTTCGTCGGGGCGACGGCGCGCGAACTGGCACCAATCCTGCACGAAGCTTTCCAGCGGCTCAAGCGGGGCGGCCGCCTCGTCGTGCACGTCGCCACACTGGCAAACCTGAACCAGGCCCTTGCCGAGCTGGGCCAACTACGCCGTGAACCGGACATCTGCCTCCTGCAGGTGGCACGCGCCGTACATCAGCTGGGCAGCATCCGTTTCGACCCGATCGCCCCATCGTTCCTGATCGCAATCACCAAGGCTTAGGACCATGAGCACCGCCTCGCTTACCGCACGGGAACGCATCGAACGAACGCTACGCGGCGAACCGGTCGATCGTGCCCCTGTCGCCACGTGGCGGCACCACCCGCGGCAGGAGGTCACGACGGACGGGCTCGTCGAAATCACGGTCCGCTATCAGCGTGAACACAACTGGGACCTGGTCAAGATCAACCCCCGGGCCGAGTACCATGCCGAAGCATGGGGCAACCGCTACGCACTCTACCTGGACGACCACCGCCGGCCCACGCTGCTGGAACACCGGATCACAGAGCCGGCCGACTTCGAGAAACTCGAGGAGCTCGACCCCGAAGAGGGCGTTCTCGGCGAGCACCTCACCGCGGTACGCCGCATCCGGGAGCAGTTGGGCAACGACGTACCCATCGTCATGACCGTCTTTACCCCGTTGTCCATCGCTGCCGAGTTGGCCGGCATCCGCAGGGAAAACCCTGCCCGGATCTTTACCGACCCGGAGCCCCTGCGCGTTGGTCTGGAGCGGATCACACGCACGTTCGAGGGATTCGTGCGCAGGGTGCTGGAGGCCGGTGCCGACGGCATCTTCCTGGCCACCACGCGGCTCGGCACCAGGAAGTACCTGACCGACGAGCAGTTCCGCGCCTTCAGCACACCGTACGACCTGCGCATCCTCCAGGCCGCCTCCGCCGGCTGGTTCAACATCCTGCACGTTTGCGGCAGCCAATGCATGCTGGACCTGACCCGCGACTATCCCGTGCCGGCCTACAGCTGGGACATGGCCGACCGGACCAACCCCGGCCCTGAACTGGTCGCCGTGCAGTGGTGCCGGGTTGCCATCGGGGGAATCGATCAGAGGCTGATGAACCGCGCCGACGCCGCGGAGATGATCTGCGCGCAGGCACGCGACGCGTGGCAGCGAGCAGGGGCAGCACGGATGGTGATCGCCGGCGGCTGCGTGCTGCCCACCGACGTGCGGCCCGAGAACCTGCACCGCCTGAGGCAGTGCGTGGAACAGCTACATTGACGGCTGGACGATGGCCTGCAGCGTGCGGCTAGCGGAGAACGCACGGTGAGCACGACGATCGAATTGCCCGAGAAGCTGGATGTGATCGCGGTCGGCGCGCATCCGGACGATGTGGAGATCGCCTGCGGCGGCACCCTGGCCTTGCTGGCCCAGCAGGGCTATCGGGTCGGCATCGTGGACTTGACCGATGGTGAGCCGACGCCGTTGTCTCCGGGCCCGGAGGCCAGACTAGGCGAAGCCCGGCGAGCTGCCGAGATCCTGGGGGTGCATGTGCGCGAAACGCTGGATCTGCAGAACCGGGCGCTGTTCGATAGCTTCGAGGCACGCGTGGCACTGGCGCGAGTCCTGCGCCGGTACCGCCCCTCCGTGGTAATCGGCCCGGGTGGCGGCACGCCGATGGCGTCACCGGATCACTACCAGGCGATGCTCATCACCGATGCAGCCGTCTTCTACAGCCGATTGACCAAATGGGACGCTCACTTCGACCACTTGCCCCCCCACCGCGTCGCCGCCCTGGTACACTACTGGCTCGCACTGCGTGGCCCCGAGCCGCTGCCCCAAGGGGGGGCATTCGTGGTTAACATCACCCGTACCTTCCAACGCAAGATCCAGGCGATCCGAGCGTACGAGAGCCAGTTTCCTCCCGAGAAGGAGTACATCTTCCACGTTATCGAAACGGTCAATCGGCACGCGGGCCTGAGAGCCGGGTTCGAGTACGGGGAACTCTTCCTGTACCATCGACTCGTCGGCACCGAAGACCTGGTCTCGTTGGTCGTGCCGGAAGGTTGACCGGTTTCGGCGGCCAGTTCGGCCCTGGCTGCAGCGATGGTTGTCAACGGTGGTACGGAAACACACAATAGCAAGTGTCATGGTAGCCCGACGGGGGTCTCGAGTGACCGCCGTTACTAGAGTGTGACGCACGCGTTCGATGGTGGTTTGGCCTGGCCGCCCCCGCCACGGGGCCGGGGTGGCCGACCACGTCGCCAGGATCGCTTTTGGTGCGTTGCCGCTAAAGGAAACCGAACCATGAGACCACTGCTCAGGGAACTGCCGCCATTACTCGCAGCGCTAGTGATCCTGCTGGGCTCGGCTGCAGTGCGCGCGGAGGACAATGTCCTGACGCGCGACGGCAAGCGGATCCGGGGCAGCATCGTGTCCGAGTCACGGAGCGAAGTCGTGGTTCGGACGCGCGGCGGCACGACGGAACGGATCCCCACCGATCAGGTGGAGCGGATTCAGTACGATGGGCCGACCGGCGTGGCACTGACCCAGGCGTTCTTCGCCGAGCGGGCCGGGCGGTTCGAGCAGGCGCTGAAGCGGTACGATGAGGTGATTCAGCAGAGTGCTGCCGGCTCGCCCCCCCAACTTGCAGCCCGGTTTGGCCGCGTGCGCGTGCTGGCCAAACAGGCGCTGTTGGACCCGAGCAGGGCAGCGTCCGCGATCCGGGCGCTGCAACAGTTCGTGACTCGTTACAGCTCAAGCCGCCATTACTACCCGGCCCTGGTCCTGCTGGCGCGCCTGGAGCTTGCCTCGGGTGATCAGAACGCTGCTGCCGAGACGCTGCGCTTGCTGGAACAGGCACCTTTGGCTGGGTTCCGGGCGACTGCGGTGATCGAGTCGGCGCGGTTGCAGGCGGAAGCGGGCCAGGCGGCGCAAGCCGAGCAGAAGCTCCGCGCGCTGCTGGAGGAGAAGCTGCCGCAGGAAAGCCAGTGGCGGGCTCGGTTGGCGCTGGCCGAAGTACTGGCTGCGTCGGGAAAGTTCGACGAGGCGGAGAAGCAAGCCAGGCGTGTGATCGACGCGGTGCCTGCCGAGAACGCGGCACTGAACACGGAGGCGTTCCTTGTGCTGGGGCGCATCTACGAGCGGGCCAAGAAGCCGATCGATGCCATCCTGGCCTACCTGTACATCGATCTCAACTACCCGAACGCGGGCCAGGCACGGGCTCAGGCGCTGGCCCGCCTGGCCGAACTGTGGCAGGAGGTCGGGCGGCCCGATCGGGCACGGCAAGCGCGGGAACAACTCGTACAGGACTATCCGAACAGCCGCTGGGCACAACAGCTCAAAGCGGCTGAAGACCGGTAACGATTCTTCCTCCAGCCTGGTTTCCGTCAGTCAACGGGGGCCGCGGGCAACAGCGTACTACTTCTTGAAGCGTCAACAGGAGGCTCGGGTACCCGATGGCCGACGTAACAAACAGAGGACGGAAACGGGCAGCGCGCTCCGGGCAGGCGCCTGCGGCGCAGGATTGCACCAAAGGCAGCGACTCGTGGTTGGTGGAACGGGCGCGTAGCGGCGATGAGGATGCGTTTGCCGAGCTGGTGCGCCGCTATGAACGCCGCGTGATCAAGACGCTCTACCAGGTCGTTGGCAATCTGGAGGTCGCGCGCGACTTGGCCCAGGAGACGTTTCTCCGGGTCTATCGCTCGTTGGACCAGTTCGATACGTCGCGCCGCTTCGGCCCGTGGCTGTTCCGCGTCGCGGTGAACCTTGCTACAGACTGGATGCGCCGCGGCCGGCACCTGTCCGTCATGAACCAGGCAACGCAGCGCGGGCTGGAGCCAAGACCGGCCGTGACCCGGCCCGAAGCTGATCAGCGAGCGCTGATTCAAGAAGTGCGGCATGTTCTGATGATGTTGCCGGAGAACTACCGAATCGTACTCGTGTTACGCGAGTTGCAGGGGCTGTCCACAGCCGAGATCGCCGCCATCACGGGCAGGAAGGAAGCAACGATCCGCTGGCGGTTGGGGCAGGCACGCCAGATGTTTCGCGATCTATGGGAACAGCGTAACGGTGCATAGACCATGGCCAGTTGCCGTCGCGTCCGGCACAAGCTGGCGCTGTTGGTGGGCGGAGAGCTGGAGCCAATGGAGGTGGCCGCCGTGCGGAGCCATCTGCAAGGCTGCCCTGCATGCGCGCGCGAGCTGGAGGGCCTGCGCCGGGCGCGCGAGCAGCTTGCGTCACTTGCCACCTGGGACTGGGACCAACTCGGTCCTGGCGTGCTTGACGATGTGCTGCGCCGCATCCGCGAGGAGGCTCGGCCGGCGGCCGAGAAACGTCCGCTGCTGCGCCGGCTGCTCTGGGTGCTATCAGCGGCAGCCGTTGCAGCAGCCTGCCTGGCCGTCGTCGTCAGCACCGGAGGATTGCGGCCCGACGCGGGAACGCCGTCGCACCGACCGCAACCGGCCCCCGGCTCGGTCGGCACGGAGCGGCCGCTGACGAAGCAGGCTCAGTGGCAGTCCGACCACCGCGTACGGTACCGGCTGCAGTGGGCCTCGCAAGCCGGCACACCAGGGCTGGAGCCGATGGACAGGACCGGCGATTGCACGTACCGGTTGGACCTGGCCGACGCCGTCAGCGTCGCGCCCGTGAGCGCTCTGGAGTTCTGACACGTTGCGGTTGTTCCCCCCGCACGCGGGGCAAGCGTGTGATGCCGCACAGGCATTTCGGCCGTACGGGGTACGCTTCGACGACGACGCGGCGGTTGCGTCGCCGGGGACGGCTGACTCAGAGCGGAGGTCCATCGACTTCGGACTATGGCCCAGCGCGTCCTGACGACAATCCTGTTACCAACCGCGGTCGCCGCACTGTTGTGGCTCGCCGACCCGGACGAACACGACTGCAGTAGCTGCGGCGGCGTCTGGGCCGAGGTGCACGAGCGGGCCAGTCGCAGCGTGGTGACGGTCGAGTGCATCGGTCCACGGGATACCGGCTACCAGGAAGTGCTCAGCGGGGTGGTGGTCCGTCCGGGGCTGGTTGCTACCGTGGGCCTGGTTCCGGCCAACGCCGGCCAGATGCTTTGCGTGCGCGACGCCGAGGGCCGCGATCACCCCGCTACCTGGCTCGGTCTGGACCCGCTCACTGGAGTCACCGTTCTTCGCGTCGCGGACCCTGGGCCACCGGCCATGCAAACGGCGACCGCAGACGTGCGCGTGGGGCAGCCTGTGCTGCTGGTCGGCAACGCCTACGGTCTCCGCCTGTCGGCGAAGGTGGGCTACGTCGCCGGGCGTGAGCGTACCGTCACGATCGGTGGCATGCGACTGCACCACCTGCTGCAGTTATCCCTGCCCACTCACCCGGGCGACAGCGGCGCTGTGGTCTGCAACTGCGAAGGTGAAATGGTCGCGCTGGTTCGCTCCGGGATGGTCGACCCGGCAACCGGACACCCGGTTGAAACGATCGCGTTTGCGGTCCCGGTCCGGCATGTGCTCGCGGCGGTTGATCGTGTGCTGGCCAACCCGCGCCAGGCGGCCCAGCTTATCGGAAAGCCCGGATATGTCGGAATCGTACTGGCGGAGGACGACGGTCCGGAGCCGGGCGTGCGGATCGCTCGCGTCGTCCCCGGATCACCTGCCGATCGAGCTGGCCTACGCCGGGGCGACGTGCTGCTTGCCGTGGACAACAAGCAACTGTCGACCGCAGATTGCCTGGCCGAGGCGCTGGCCGGTAAGCGTGCCGGCGCGGTTGTTGAGCTAACGGTTCGACGCGGTGCGCAGGTGTTCCGACGGACGCTTCGGCTGGAGCAGCGGTCGCTGCGGCCGGGCACGCCGCCGCGCAGCGTTGCGGACTTGAGTCGTCGCATTGACCGACTGGAGCAAGAGTTGCGCCGGCTCAAGGCGCAGTTGCGCCGTCAGGCTCAACCGTAGCGGACCGCTCAACGCGCCAAGCAGTTCTCCAGCAACATACCCCAGCGAGCTTCCGGTGCCGCGTAGCCCCGGCAAACGCAAACTGCACGTGGCGTGCCGGGGCCGGGGGCGCCGGACCAGTGGGCAGAGTGTGTTGACGTGGTTCGGGCCGAAGGGGCCCTGCGTGCGCGGCCTCCTTGCCTCACGCCCTCAGGGCGTATCACCCCGCGGGCAGTGTCGATCGAGTGCCCCCGTAGCCACGTTGCCTTTCTGTTTTGCTCCCGACACGCGGGGCCGAGAATGCCAAGTTGGCTGCGTGCCCGGGCGATCGGCAAACGAATTCCGGCCCGCCTAACGCCATGCGAAGCGTATGGATGCCGTGGCCCGCGTGGGTCGGTACGTACCGGAAACGTTGGCTGCCCCGCGGCACCATGCGTCCGGCCGTGCGTGGTCCGGAACGCGGTTGGCGCGGACTGCGGAATGTCTGAGGGGGGTTGTGGCTGCTATGCGGGGTGGGGGTATGATGCTTCAGTGGCCGCTGGCAGCGGTGCGCATGCGGTGGCCAGGGCGACGAGGCGTGCAACAGCACGGGAGGAGCGGCAGCGATGGTGCAGCTACCCCCGCTGACGCGCGAACAGGTTCGTGAGATCGATCGGCGCACGATCGAGGAACTGGGGCTTCCAGGCGTGGTGCTCATGGAGAACGCAGGGCGAGGCACCGCCCTCTGGCTCCGTGAACTCGGCGTGACCGGTCCGGTGGTCATTTGCTGTGGCAAGGGCAACAATGGCGGTGATGGCATCGTCGTTGCACGCCACCTGGATGCCTGGGGAATTCCCGTGCACCTGATCTTCGTGGCGGATCCGGCCGAACTGCGCGGCGATGCCGCCATCAACTTTACCGTCGCCGACCGCGCATCGATCCCGTGGAGTGGTCCCGACCCGGAGTTGACCAGCGACGAGACACAGGCACTGCTGCAGGAGGCCGACTGGGTGATCGACGCCCTGCTGGGGACGGGCACCCGTGGAAACTTGCGCGGTCCCATCGTTCGAGCGATCGAGAACATCAATCGCTCGCCCGCTCGAAAGCTTGCCATCGACCTGCCCAGCGGGCTGGACTGCGATACCGGCCAACCGCTTGGCCCGGTGGTCATGGCCGACTACACGGCGACGTTTGTGGCGCTGAAGGCCGGCTTCTCAAACCCGTCCAGTCGCCGGTACACGGGTGAGGTTCGTGTGATCGATATCGGTGTGCCGCGGGTCGTGCTGGCATTCTACACCGAGGGGGGGGACCACTAGCAGGTACTTTTCCACGCCACGTGGCCGAACGGCGCAGCGTCCGCGGCACGAGCACGAGCAGCTTCTCAGATCCAGATGCACGCCGGCGTCCCTGCTGGCCAATGGCGAGGCGTTCCGGAGGCTGTCTAGCCCGCCGATCGTTTGGATCGGCCGATTCGCATGACCCGGGACGATCGCGACCACTGAGCTTCTCATGACTCGGAAACCAGACACGGTCGGTTTCGTGCGGTTGGGAGGGTGTGTGTGTGTGTACGCCTTTGGTCGGACGTTCGGGCGAGCGGGGGAATCGCACGGAGGGGGGGCGGCGTCAGCAGCCCGGCTGGTCGCACTCGATGCAAGCGAGGACACCATGCAGGTTGGGTACCGGTTCTTGACAAAGTGGACACACTTTAGCTAGATTTAAGATGCCTGCCGCGGTGGCGCATCCGAGGTGCCCCGCACGACGAGAGCGTCCCTCCCACGAGATCCCGCCCACCGAAGTGGCCCTTCGTTCCAGGAGGTAAGGCCATGGCGGAGACAGGCCTGCAGCCTGTTGAGCAGCCGGAGCCCTGGCCCAGGAGACGACGCACCGTGCTGGCTCTGGCCCTAGCCGGCTGCGCGGTCATCCTGGCTGCGGCGGGATGGGTGGGCAGAAGGGTGACGGAGCGGCCCGAGTTCTGTGCCGCCTGTCACGAGATGAGACCGAGCTACGAGCAATGGGTCTGCTCCTCCCACTACCAGCCCGAGCTGGGGGTCACGGCGACCTGCCAGGATTGCCACGTGGCCCCCGGCTTCACGGGCGCGTTGCAGAGCAAGCTCAGGGGACTGGTCCATGTCTACCGGCACCTGACCGAGCCATGGGATCCGATCCGATGGGAGGCCGACCGACTTCGGCGGCAACAGGTGGCCCGCGCGCAGATCGCTAACGAGGCATGCATCCGCTGTCATAAGCCGCCCGAAATAGCGCCTGCGCTGACCACCGTCGACCACACCAAGGTGGGCCCACGCAGCCGCTGCGTCGATTGCCACCGCAACCTGATGACGGGCCGTCGTCCGGCAATCCGTCGGCTGGCACACGCAATCGGAGAGTAGACCATGCTGCCGAACCGCCTCCGTCGCCGCCGCTGGAAGGCTGCCCTGGCTGGCTTCATCTTGCTGGTTCTTGCGGGGACCGTAGCGGCCCGTCTATGGCGCGGGGACATGGCGGCATCGTCGGTATCGCCGCCGGCGCCGGCCGCTGGGCAGGCCGTCGTGCTCAAAGACGCCTACGTGCCGAAAGGGTTCACGGTCCACGAGGCTCAGGCCATCTTTGATGCGCTCGCCAGGCAGATGCCGCTGGCGGCGGATGCATTCCGCAGAAGCGCCCACTACCGCGAGGGTATGACCTGTGTGACCTGCCATCAGGAGCTGCGCTGGGACCAGGCCAGCGGCTCGGTGGATGTCACTTCGCTGGGACGCGTTCCGCCGGAGCGGTGCGGCGAATGCCATGAGCAGGAGTACGACGGTTTCCGAAAGAGTCGACACTTCAAGGCGGTGACCGTCTTCCGGGAGGTGGTTCGCTACAAGGCGCTGGCCGGCTACCCGGCCATGCAGCAGCAGGGCTGCAATCGTTGCCACGAACCGATCGGTCAGAGTTGTTCAGCCTGCCATCCGGCCCACCTCTTCGAGCCGCCCAGACCGCCAAAGGACGAGTTCGGCGGGTGCCAGCGGTGTCACCTGGGACCCGACCACCACCAGCTCGAATCGTACGTAGCCAGCGTGCACTACCAGGTCGCGCGCGCCCGGGGGGACGGGATCCCTAACTGCGTGTTCTGCCACACTGCCGACGACAACAAGCACCACATCTTCCGGATCAAGGGCACCAAGGACCATGGCAGGACAGCGCTGATGGCCAAGTGCACACAGTGTCACACGGAGCAGTTCGCTCGCCGAGCATTCGAAGGCATCGACGCCATCAAACATGAAACGAACAAGGTTGTCGATGCAGCGCGGCAAATCATTCGGGATCTGTATGCCGACGGGATCCTCAACCGCGTCTCTGGCTCACTGACCGACGAGCAGGGCCTGCCCGCTCTGAACCCAAACCTGACCGCTTACGACCAGCATGTCCATCCAATCGAGAACTTGATGTTCCGCATGTTCAAATACGATGCCGTGGCAACGATTGCCGGTGCTCAGCACTTCAGCGCAGTACGCACGCACTGGTACGGCCACGCTCAGCTCATGGAGACTTACAACCGCATCCGGCAAATGGCGCAGGAGCTGCGGTTCATGCATGCGCTGAGCAAGAAACTGGGCGTGCCGCTGCCGTCGATTCCCGTCTACCGCTACACGCACGAGACCGGCCGCGAGCTGGACGAACCATGGCACGATCCGGTGGGCTACCGCAAGAGATTGGCGGAGTTCTACAGCGAGGTCAATGAGTGAATGGGTTACCCGGCCGACGAAAGTCGTCGCGGGCCGCGGAGCCACTGTCCTGGAGCGAATCGGGAGGAGCTGAGCCATGAGTGATGCTTTCGGTGCGCTTCATCGCCGCCGTTTTCTGAAGCTATCTAGCGGCATCGCCATTGGGAGCTGGACGGCCGCAGCGGCTACCGCCGCGTCGGCTCGACCAGCTGTATCGGCTGCTGAGACGGTAACGGTCGCGATTATCGGATGCGGTATTCGAGGTGGCCATCTGCTGCGCGCGTTTCAGCGGGTGCGGGGCTGCACCGTGGCCGCTGTGTGCGATGTCCATCGCGGCCGCCTGGCCAAAGCGCGCGACGCCGCAGGCAGCAGCGTGATGGCAACCACTGACTATCGCCGCATTCTCGATCGCAAGGACATCGATGCGGTCGTGGTGGCCACGCCTGATCAATGGCACGTCCTGATAACGATCCACGCATGTCAGGCCGGCAAGGATGTCTATGTCGAGAAGCCGCTGGGTGTGACGATCGCCGAAGGACGTGCCGCCGTGCGCGCGGCCCGAAAGTACAACCGGGTCGTCCAAATCGGCACGCAGCAACGCAGCTGGCCGCACTATGCCGAAGCGGTCGAGATCTTAAGGTCAGGCGAGCTGGGCACCATCAGCGAAGTGAAGGTGTGGGACTATGAGAACCAATACCCAGGCTTTGGGAACCCGCCCGACGAGCCGGCACCTGCGGAACTGGACTGGGACTTCTGGCTGGGACCGTCCCCTCTGGTGCCGTACAACCGCAACCGGTATCTCCACCACTACTGGTTCTTCGACTACGGCGGTGCCTGGCAAGTCGACTGGGCCGTCCATCACTATGACATCGTCCACTGGGCCATGGGCGTGCGGTGGCCCCGGACGGCGACAGCCAGTGGCGGCAAACTGTGCTTTGAAGACAACCGAGAATGGCCCGACACGTTCGAAGGGATTCTCGAGTACGGACCATGTGACCTGGCACCGAAGGGGTTCGTGCTGCAGTACACGTTCCGAGGGGGCTGTCGGCGGGAGCGGCACAACCACGCCAAACTGTTCTGCGGCACCCACGGTTCAATGCTGCTGGACCGCAGCGGGTACTACATCCTGGCCGAAACGCACCGCGGACAGCGGGTGATCAAGAGCAGGGAGGTGCGGGCCAAAGAGCCGCCACGTCACCAGGAAGCGTTTCTGGAGAATGTGCGTGAGCGGAAGCGGCCGTTTGCCGACATCGAGGAAGGCCATTACGCCACGAATCCCGGGCACCTGCTGAACATCGCCTGGCGACTGGCCAGGAAGATCGTCTGGGACGGCGAAAAGGAGCAGGTCCTCGGCGATGAGGAGGCCAACGCACTGCTTGGGCGGAAGTTTCGCGCTCCGTGGGAGCTGACGATCTGATGCTCGGAGCTGGGAGCTGGGAAGTTGGATGGACAGGCTGCCCGAGGGGGTGAACTCGTCGGCTCTTGGAGCGTGGCTGTCAAAGGTCGTGGTTCCTTTTGTTGGTGACCCGACGGCCGGGCGCAGGACTCGGAGCCGCGGCAGTCAGTCCTACGGCCACGGGGGCTGCCTGCGACGCTGCGCGCAGGGGGACGCCGCCACGGGCGCGGCACTGGCTTCTGTTCGCCGACGGAAGTGCTGGCCCGAAGTGCCAGAGCGACCCCGATACTGCCTGCGCCGACCAGGCGAATACCCCCCACCACGGCTGCCGGGGAAGGGACGATGCCGCTCGGTGCCGCTGGTTAATGGGCCGTTGGGAGCGCGGAACCGGTGTCTTCAAGAATGCCACGGTGAGAGTGGGACAGGTGAGGGTATCCGGTTCGATCGACCCCCGGCGCAGCTCACGCGGCATGGCGGCTGTGAAAGCCGCTCGAATGGCTGGCCTGAGGAGCTGTTCTGGTTGAGCGAAGCCGGCGAGGGGGATTGGTCCCCCTTCGCCAGCTCGTTGCGGAGATCTGGTGGGCCGGTACGGCGCTGCGACGGCAGCCCGATCCGCGGCCTTGCCGTCTCACCGGCTCAGGGCATAGGCCGGGCTGGTCAGTTCCGGGCCGGTGGTTATCCGGACGCGGATGCGCCAGGCACCGGAGAAGTTGTGCACCTTGAACAGCAGCTGGTTCTCTCCCTTGCGCAACCTTACCGGGATCACGTCCCAGTCATACCAGAAGGGCTGACGTACCAGCCGTTGGATCATGGGCTGACCGTTCACGAACAGCTCGAACATATCGTCGGCCGTAACACGCACCCAGACCGTCTGGTCTCGGTCAGAAGGCACGATGGCCAGCGCGTACGCAGTGGCGGGACCGGACGGTCTGAGCACCCGGCCCAGATTCAGGACGCCGGTCGGCTCATCCACGTGAACTTCTTGCCACCCGATCTGGCCGCTCGCTGCCGAGAACTTTGCCCCCGGATCGAACCGCTGCTGCTCGGGACCGAAGCGGGTGCGGATGCCGGCTGCGCCACGGTTGTCGAACGGGCCGCAGACGTACCAATCCCTCACTTCGCCGGCATTGTCGGTGAGAGTGTGGACGTAGCGGGCAATCAGCTCCACCTCTTCGTCTTTGATCCAGTTCCTGGCCTTTTGCTGCATGTTCCGCACGGTCTCGAGCCATTTCGCCATGCTGCGCCTGAGCCCCAGGAACTTCCGAAGGCCATGACACCGCGTGCAGCGCACTTCGGTGGCCTGCTTGCCGTCGGTGAAGGTGATCTTTGCGTAGTCGGGCTGCCTAGCGCGCCACTGCTGAGCGAGCGCCGCGCTCTGCTTGCGGTTGTAGCCCGGGTACGGGTCTGGACCGGGGATGTTGTCCCATTGAGCTCCGAGGTCGATCCACAGAGCGAACAGACGTTTCTCTTCGTCGGTGAGCGGCTCGTCAGGCGGACATTGATTGACTTCGGTGTTGTACTCGAACGAGTACCCGTACAGCCGCCAGATGAGTGGGCTCTTGCGCGCAAAGCCCGGGTAGATGTACTTGCCGGTGCGGTAGTCGGCCGGGGCACACAAGCTTAAGTACGACTTGCTGAAGAACGCCCCGTTGATCTCGTAGGCGCGGTCGGGCATGGTGACGCGCGGGATGAACACGAGCTTGTCACCACCGGAAAGATCCAGCCCCCCTTCGGCTTTCTTCTCGTTATGGCATCGCACGCACTTGCGTTCGATAATCGGGATCAGGTCGCGGCGGAAGTCGACCGTTTTTCGGTCTTCGGGCTTGGTTACAAGATCGACTGGTCCGGCGGTGGCGGCCAGCGGCACGCGGTCCAGGAGCGGCGGCCGACTTCGCCGCTCGTGGCAGCCGACACAGGTGCGATGCTCTCCGGGCCGGACCCAGATCCAGGTGAGCGCATCCTGCAGTGCCATGCCGTTCTCGTCAAGCACCTGAAGATGCAGCACCGTATCGGCTGGTACCTTGACGTAGAACGAACCGTCGCTGGCCACGGGCGCCTCGCCCACAACCCGCTTCTGTTCGAAGTTGCTGATGGAGTTGGTCGATGAGCCGAAGGAGGAGAAGCCGATGCCGGGCAGCAGCGTGCGGAAGGTGTCGTTGTCGTCCTCGACACCGAAGCCCTCGATGATCCGGACCCGCTTGATCTGCCCCGGCTTGATGAACGCTTCCTTGTCCGTCTGACCGATGTAGGCGTTCAGGCACAGCAGCGTTCCCCAGTTCTGATGGCGGGCGATGTTGTGGTCGGGGATGATTGGTGGTTTGGGCCGAGCTTCCACATAGATCGGGTTCAGTGCCTGGTAGTTCGGGTCGTTGTACACGGGCGCCCCTCGCTTGCGGGCCTCAATATCGAACCAGTAGATGCCAAACTGCGCCTTGGGCCCCTCAGGGTTGCGGTAGCCGCTCCAGCAGGGCGGCGGTGACCAGCAGACCAGCAGGCGGCCGTCACGGGTCGGGTACGGATCGCGATAGCGGCCCCCGGGAGTGTTCGGCCCGTACAGGCGGACGTCAGGAGTCAGATTGACCATGGCCTTGCGATCGTCCGGGTCGCCCGGGGTCAGTAGCGCGAGCGCGCCGCCGCCGTAGGCATGGTGGAAGACGCTTTCGATGTACACGATCCGCCCGTCGGGCAGCTCGCGCTGTTTCCACCGGAAGCCGCCGCGATGGTTGCCATAGAAGTCGATGAACTCGGTGCCGTCCGGGTTCATCGTGAACAGAGCGGATGCACCAGAGGTGTGGAACCGCATGCCATGATGTTGCCAGCTCTGAAACAGCACCCGCCCGTCGCTGAGTACGATGAACTCCGAGTCGGAGCTGAGGTTGAAGGAGATCTGTTCCACGTTGCTACCGTCCGGATCACAGCGGTGGACTAGCCGGGCATAGTCGCGGTCATATTCATCCCGCCGCTTGTGCGGATCCATGGCCACATGGCGTGTGGAGCTGAAGATGATCCGGCCGTCAGGCAGGTAGTACGGCGAGCAGGCGTCGGCCATGCCGCGCGTGATCTGTCGTTTGTTCTTGCCGTCCAGGTCCATCTCCCAGATTTCCCAGCCATCCTGTGGCGTGCGTCGCCCGGAGAAGATGATCTTGGTGCCGTCGTAGCTGAGCTCCGGTTCGTCGGCACCGTAGAACTCCGGTGTCAACACCGTCAGCTTCCCGTCCGGGCGGGGGGGCGAGAGCTTCACGATCTCCATTCCGGGCACATGCGCAGACTGCCCGAAGTGGTACATGAACGGCTCGTAGTGGATGCCGGGCCGTCCGTTCGGACGATTCTTGATCCGCACGAAGATGATCGCCCCTTCGTCCCGGTTCACCTCTTCGGCGTAACTGGCAGGGACGGCCACGATGGCCGCGACGAAAGGCAGAACTGCTAACCACCACTTCATGGCTGTCGTCTCCTTGTAACGGTGCTGGCCACGAGCGCGGGCAGGCGGCGGACTCAGAGGGAAAGCAGGTAGGCAATCAGGTCCGAGAGCTCTTGCTCGGTCAGCTGCGACGTCTTGCCGTGCTTGTCCTCAGGGTTGTACTTGGTGAAGACCTCACGAAGCGTTCGCGCACGGCCGTCGTGCAGGTAGGGGGGGCTGTCCCAGATGCCCACCAGCTGCGGGACGTCGAACTGAGTGGGGTAGATCGTGTTGCCGGAAGGCAACTTCAGCGGAGCGTACCGCCCCTTACCGGTGCCCACGTCGCGCCGCTTGCGGTTCGTGAACTTCGGCCCGCTATGGCACTTGATGCAGCGAGCCTTCCCTTCGAAGATCTGCTTGCCGCGGCGAGCCGCCTCGCTCAGCGAGCCGTCCGGCATGCGATACGGATTCGGTACCAGCGGCACGGAGCGGACATAGCTTTCCAGCGCCTCCAGATCGGCCGGCGACAGGGGGCTCCCGCGCATGGCGAGCGTCACCGTCGGCCCGCACTCATTCGCGCCGATTTCGGCTGCCTCGCCTTGCCAGCGGAACGGACCGGTACCGTCCACACCGCGGAAGCTCCGGATGTTCTTGACGTTGCCCAGCCCGTCGTCTTCCAGGTCCCAGCTCAGACCGGTCGTGTGTCCTTCCGGATGGCAGCTCGCACAGGAAAACTGACGCTGGAAGCAGAGCGTCGCCGAGTTGTACAGGATCTCGCCACGCCGACGCATCGTGATCCTGGCAGTTTCGCCCACCGGGATGCTCGTGCCCACGGTCAGGTGCCCGAGGTCGATGACGGAGAGCGTGTCGGCGAGCCGGTTGGCCACCACCGCCACATCGGCTCGCGGCACCAGCGCGATGCCATACGGATTGCGCCCCACCGGGATCACCGCCAGCCGATACGGCCGGCTCGCTCCAAGCGGCACATAGCCGCGTTGCCCCTTCAGCCTGCTTGCTTCCGCCAACAGCCGAGGCAGGTCATACACCAACACCTCATCAACGCCGGCGCAGACCACAAACAACCGACGGCCCTCCGGACCGACGGCTAGCCCGTACGGGTTGGCGAAGTAGCGGTGTGCCTCGTCCAGGATCACAGTCTGAACCTGGTCCTTGGAGGCCGTGTACCGGATGAAGCTGATCGCGTTGTTGTTCACCCAGCCCTGGCGAACCTGCGTCAACGGCACAAACGGCTTGGGAATCAAGTGGGCCACGGCAAGAACGCCGGGGGCTACCTCGATCAGATCCCGTAGGTTGCTGGCTGGCCGAAGCTCGAAGCGGCCGACGATCTTGCCGCTGGCCAGCTCGATCTGCACCACGGGCCTGCTCAGGTCGTAGGCGTCGCAAGCGACAAACAGGTACCGACCATCCCGGCTGACGGCCAGGTGTCGCGGATTCTGGGCCACGCTGATGCGACGCAGCAGCGTGCGCTGTGCCACGTCGATTTCCACGACCACTTCGTCCTTGCCCATGCAGCTAACCCAGAGCCGATCACGCCCGGTCCACTCCACGTCGTACGGTTGGTTCGGCACCGGCACGGTTGCGGCGACCTGGAGGTCGGGCAGCGTAAACAGGTAGAGCTCGTCGCTGTAGCGACACGCGACCGCGGCCAGCTTGCCGTCGGCTCGTACAGCAACGCCCGTCGGCTCGCGCCCCACAGGCGTCTCCCGCACGACCTGGCCGCCGTCCAGGTCAACCAGGCTGACGGAGTTGCCCTGGTGGTTGGTGACGACTACCAGCGCTGTGCCCGGAACGGCAGCGACCTGAAGCGGCGATCGATAGTGGGGCTGATCGGCCGGCGAGGCGGTAGTGCTGGGCGCCAGGAGCAGGAGCACCGGTAGCAGGAAGAGCAATTGCGTACGAGGCTGCTGCTTGGCGTGCATGGCGTGCCTCCAAGCTTCTTGGATTCGCTGGCGGGCCCGGCGGCGGATCGGCGGGTGCGGCAGGAGGAAAGTTATTGAATGTCGATCCACATTACATAGATTAGCCGCCGCACGCACCCTGTCAAGACCCCGGCGGCATCGGAGCTGCGGCGAGGCCTGACCGCTCGAGTCGGCCAGTGTCATACTCAGACGAGCGGTCACCCGGTGGGCTGAAGCGCGCCAGAGCGGCGGCCACGGCGTTGTGCGCCTGGTCGACCCCAGCACCGCTGCGCGGCTGCGGCTACCGCGGCGGCACGTCACCGTCAGGTCAGCCGGACTGCCTGCGCCGTGCCGGTCCGTGCGCGGCGTCGCTGTACAATAGTGGGCACCCGCGCGGCAGAACCGACGGGGCCACCTCCAGGCTGAAGACTTCTATCGTGGAGAACACGCGCTGGTCGATCTTAATAGCGGGTGCCCGGACCGCGACCGGTCCGCGTAGCAACCGCATCTCCACAGCTGGACGTGCTAGCGTGGGTAAACGTCCATGAGCAGCAGTGTTCAGAAGAGGCCCGTCACCGCCTTCCTGGTTGCACTCCTGTCCTGCCTGGCCGTCGTTCGGGCGGCTGCTTGGGGCCAAGCGGGAACCGGCGTACAGGAGCGGGCGCCTGATCCCGCCGCGCTTCGGCAGCTGAAGGCCGCGGCGCGTTTCTTTCAAGAAGGCAAGTACGACTTTGCCGCGGACACGTACCGCGAGTTTCTGAATCGCTACGGGCAGATGCCTGAGGCTGAGGAGGCCCGCTTCTTCCTGGCCGAATCCCTCATGCTCCTGAAGCGCTATGACGAAGCGCACCGCGCCTACCAGGACTATCTCCAGCGTCATCCCGATGGTCGCTACCTGCCCTGGGCCCGATTCCGACTCGGCGAGTCGGCGTTTCTTGCCGGACGGTGGCAAGAGGCAATCGAGCAGCTCCGTGCGTACGTCTCGCAGCACGGTGGCCATCGGATGGTGCCATACGCGGAGCGGTACATCGGTGAGGCGTTGTTGAAGCTGGGCCGCAATGAAGAGGCGGAACGCCAACTTCGGGCCACGATCCGCCGGTACCCGAAATTGCCGGTGACGGACCACGCTCGCTATGCCCTGGCTCAGCTGTTGGAGGCCCAGCAGCAGCGGGACGAAGCGTTGCAGTTCTACTTGGTGGTTGGCCAGGGGAACTCATCCGTTGCGGATGACGCGCTGCTGGCTGCCGGCACCATCGAATACGCTGCCGGGCGGTACGCGCATGCGCAGAAGCTGTTCGAGACGCTGTTGCAGCGGTTTCCACAGAGCAAACTTCGGTGGACGGCTCACTTCAACGCCGGACTCAGCCTGTTTCGTCAAAAACGCTACGCTGCAGCCGAAGGCCACTTCATGCTGGTTGCCGGCGCACGGAAGGGTGATGAGCTCGGGTTGGAAGCCGCCTACTGGCTGGGCCGCTGTCTGGCCGAGCAGGGCAACGGCGACGAGGCAGCGCGCCGGTTGGCCGAGCTGGCCGACCAGGCAGTCAAGGCGGGCAAGGTCGATCTGGCGGCGCGCGCACTGTACGAAAGTGCTCGAACGCTTGCGCAGAGTGGCGATGTCACAGCGGCCGTGACCCGATACCTGGCGGTTGCAAGCCGCTTCCCCGAGCACGAACTGGCCGAACAAGCAGCCGCGCAGGCCGTGTTCACCGCGGCACGCAGCGAAGCGAACGCCAGGGCGATCGAGCTGGCCGACAGCTACTTGCAGACGTTCCCCGAAGGCAAACGCCGTGCTCAGGTGGCGCTGGCCGCTGTGCGCGCCGCGCTGGCGGAGCGCAAGCCGGACGTGGCCGAACGATGGGTCAGGATCGCTTTGCAGGACGGCGACCAGACCGTGATCCGCGCCGGTCGGTACTACCGCGCGCTGATCGAGGCTGATCGGGGGGCTTATGCCCAGGCCGTGCAGACGCTCGACCCGTTGCTCACCGATGCCGAAACGGCGCGGGTCTTGCCGGAAGCCTACTTCCTTGCGGGCCGGTGTGCCTATCAGTTAGGCCGGTATGCAGACGCGCTGAAAGCGCTTGCAGTGTTCTTGCAAACGCAGCCCGACGAGGAGTTGGCGGCGCATGCGCGCGCGTACCGCGTGGTCTCCTTAGCGCATCTGGGGCAGTTTGACGGCGTTCTCGAGGAGCTGCAGCAGTTGGCCGATACGGCGGACGTGCGCATCCCAGCTGCGCTTGCAGCCGCGGACGCCTTCTATGACCGGGAAGCTTATGAGCCAGCTGCGACGTTGTACGGCATCGTCGTTGCCGCGGAAGGCGTCGACGAGCAGGACCGGGCCTACGCGCTGGCCGGCCGCGCCTGGGCACGCTTCTACGCGGGCCGGATCGACGAGGCGTTGAGCGATGCCGACGAGTTCCTCAAGCGATACGCGGACCACAAGTTGGCGGCCGAAATGCTTCTCTTGACCGGCTTCGCCCACAAGCAGGCTGGAGCGATCGACAAGGCGCTGGCAGCGTTCGATCGTCTCGTGAGACGCTACGCCGACAGCGATCTGGTGGTCGATGCGCTGCTTGCGCGCGCCCGGCTGCTGGTGCAAGCGGACCGGTCCGCGGAGGCACTGGCCGCGTATGCCGACGCGCTCGCCATCCTCCGCAGCGGTCAGCAGAGCAGCCGCGCGGGGCGGAGCAAGGAGGACTCTGATCGCGACCTGGCCGGGGTGCTCGGCGAGTATGCCTGGGCGCTGTGGAAGGCGGGCAAAGTGGACGAGGCGATAGCGCACTATCGTGAGTTAATCCAGCGCTTCCCCGACGCGCCCGGCACGGCCAAGGCCGAGCTGAACCTGGCCCAGCTGCTGCTGGACCGCAACGACCCGGTGGCACGCCAGGAGGCGGTAGCTCTAGCTACAAAGCATCTGTCGGCCGGTGATTCGGAGTTGCGGGCCGAGGCATCGTTCCTGCTGGCCCGCGCCGCTTTTGCGGAGGCGGACTGGTCGCAGGTGGAGAAACACTGCCGCAACTATCTGGAAATCGCCGCCGACGGTCCTCGCGCGGCTCAGGTCTACTACATGCTGGTCGAGGCCCTCTACGAGCAGCAGAAGGGCAACGAGTTGGGCGACACGCTACAACGGGCCCTGGCCGTGACGAACCAGGACGCGCCATGGCGGGGCCGGTTGCTGCTGCGACGGGCTCAGTGGCTCATCGGCCAGCGAAGATGGCAGGAGGCGATCGAGGCGCTGCGGCCGCTGCTGGGCGATCCGTCGAATTCTCTGCGACCGGTTGCCGAATACTACAGAGGTAGGGCGCTGTACGAGCAGGGCAAGCTCAACGAGGCGCTCGCTGCGTTCAAGGAGGCGCTGGCGGCGGAGGATGCTGAGTTAGCGGCGCGGGCGCAGTTCATGATCGGCGAGACGCTGTTTGCGCAGCGGCAATTCCGTGCCGCGATCCGCGAATTCCTAAAGGTAGACCTGGTCTATGACGTTTCACGCTGGCGAGCCGCGGCTCTGGTGGAAGCGGGCAAGTGCTACGAGCAGCTCAGGGAATGGCGTGCCGCGCGGGAGGTGTACGAGAGGGTGCTGAAGGAGTTTCCTGACGAGCCGGTGCGGCAGGAGGCCGAACGCCGGCTGAAAGCGATCCAGACCATGTCTGCGATGCGAAAGGGCACCGGTTAGGGGCCCCGAGGTGTGTGGAGAGGTCACGAGCCGATGAAGCGAACGTTCTGGCCGCTGTCACTTGTTGCTGGAGCTGTTATCTTTGGCTTGTTCGTGTCGCCCGTGTTCGCCCAGCAGTTCACGGCGGCGAAGGTGTTGGAGGGGCTGATCCCCGACGAGGCGAACCCGATCGTGGCGATCCTGCGCCGCGGTGGGGTCCTGATGTATCCGATCCTCGGCTGTTCGATCCTCCTCGTTGCGGTCGCGCTGGAGCGGCTGATTGCCCTGCGGCGCGCGCGTGTGATTCCACAGCCGTTCGTGGACCGCTTCCTGGCCGATCTGCGTGAAGGCCTCTTGGACCGGGACGCGGCGCTGTTGCGGTGCCGCAGCGACGGCAGCCCTGTCGCACGTGTTCTGGAGCACGCGGTCCGCCGCTGGGGGCGACCGGCCGTGGAGATCCAGCAGTCGGTCGCCGAAGGGGGGCAGCGCGAAGTGCTCGAACTGCGCCGGAATCTACGTGTGATCAACGGCATCTCGACCGTGGCACCGCTGCTCGGCCTCCTTGGCACAGTGATCGGCATGATTCGCTGCTTTGCCGAAGTGGCCGCTCAGACCGACGCCATGGGTAAGCCCGAGGCGCTGGCCCAGGGCATCTACGTGGCGCTGTACACGACCGCGTTCGGTCTGAGCGTCGCGATCCCAGCACTGATCGTGTACTACTACTTCCTCGGGCGGGTGGATCGGCTGGTGGCCGAGATCGACGCGCTGGCTCAAGAGGTGATCGAGCTGGTTGCCGGCGACGGGGCGGTTGCGCCGGTACGGGGGATCGTGCCGGCCGACGGTGATCATCGGCCTCAGGTGCGTACCGCCAAGACGGTCCACTCCGCACGACAGAGCGCGTGACGCGAACTTCCAGCGGGAGCAGCCGGGCGATGTTGTCGGGAACCCAGCAAGACGACCTGCCCACGCTGAACATGACCCCCCTGATCGACATGGTCTTCCTGTTGATCATCTTCTTCCTCGTGGGTACACGATTCGAACAGTACGAGAACGAACGCAGGCTGGACCTGCAGGTGCCCGAGGTCGCAGCGGCCCGTCCCATGGTGTCCGCACCGTCGCAGTTGGTGATCGAAGTGACACGCGACGGGACGATCCGCTGGGCAGGTTCGCCTGTGTCGCTTCCAGAGCTGGCGAAGCGCCTGGCCGAAGCGTTGCAGGACGATCCAGACCGTGCTGTGCTCATCCGGGGCGACGGCCGCGCAACGCTACAGCCGGTGGCTGACGTGCTCAGCATCTGCCAGCAGCAGGGCGTGCGCCACCTTGGTGTGAGCGTGCGCGAGCGGCGGCAACGGCCCGAGCGGTTACAGGAGCAGCGGTCGGAGTAACGCGATGACAAACCTGGTAGCGGTCCTGGTGTGGCTCCTGCTCCTGGTGATCGTCGTGGGTCTGAGCCTGCTGCTCTGGACCCGGTGGGGCCAGTACCGGCCGTTCGCCAAGTGCCTGGGGCTGTCGATCGTGTTGCACGCGGCGCTGCTGCTGTTCGGCAGCACAGTTGAGCTTGCCCACCGCCTCAAGCAGCCTGAAGAGCATCCCGAGGAGGTCGTCTGGCTGGAACGGGTGGAGACGGAGGCGATCGATGAGTTCGTCGGGCTAGGCGGCGACGCCCCCCTGAATGAGCCGTGGGATCGGCTCACGCCCGCGCGTGACCTGACCAGTCCGGAACTGGACTACACGCCGCCGACCGTCACGCCCCCTCAGCCGACGCGCGCACGGCGTGAACCGGTGGTGATGGATCGGTCGCGGCCTCTGCCGGACTCCCCGAACCCCATCGACCAGACTGCTGACCCCGAGTTGCTGGCCAGGAGGGAGCGGATCCGTCCGGAGCAGCTTCTGCCTAACGCGACGCTCACTCCCGGCGTGCCGGACGTTACGGACCGGGCTACCATGCCGCCCATGCCGGTCAGCGGACCGCTGACAGCACCGGAAACGGTGCAGCACATGCCTCGACTGCCCCGGCGCGGGACTGAGCTGACGCTGGATTCGCCCGTCGGGTTGCCTGATCCGCAGCTGCGGATCGAGCCTCATGAGCTCAGCGAGCCGGTGGCCCGCCGCGACCTCAGTCGTCAGCCATCGGCCGGTCCACCGGCGCTGGCCGATGAGCTACCGCTTCGGCCCGAAGTGCCTGAGCAAGCGGAGCACGCACCCGCTCCGAGCAGCCGTGCACAGGGCTTGGTCACCGCTGACCCCCTGCCGCAACAGCCGGTCGCGGAAGCGGGCATGCGGAAGCGTACCCGACGTTCAGGGCGACAGCGCCTCGAACGCCTGGCCGCCAAGGCCTCCATACCAGACGTGGTTTCGATTGAGCGGACCAACCCGAAGGTGGCCGGATTCGGCGAGCGGCCGGCCACCGCTGCACGCAGGGATGCGGCCGAGCAGGGCAGTGGCATTCCCAGGGAGGCGAGCCGAACAGGGCTGAGTCCCGAGGTGGCGGAAACTGCTCGCCGTGTGCCACAGCAAGATCGGCTCCGGCAGATGCCGACGGCTGGATTGCTGGGGCCGACGTCCCATGCGGCGGCTGGAACCGGCCAGCGGCCGGTGCGGCGCCGGTTGCAGTCCCGGCCGGGGTTGCGACGGCTGGACGAACGGCTTACTGCCCGACCGCTGCCGGCGGTGAGTGAGCCGGAGGAGGTGGTCGGCCATGGCATTCCGGCACGCTCCAAGGCCGCACTGGCCGCCGTGCCAAGCGAGCTGCGTCTGAGGGTCAGTCCGCAGCGACGCGAGATTCTGCTGCGCCGCGGTGGTTCGCCGGAGACAGAGCAGGCGGTGGAAGCTGCGCTGGCCTGGCTGGCAGCGCACCAGAGCGCCGATGGTCGGTGGGATGCGGACGGGTTCGCGGCAGCTTGCCCCAAGGTCCAGCCCTGTGGCGGTGAGGGGACGCTGGCGCAGGGGGACACGGCGATCACTGGCCTGGCGCTCCTGGCATTCCTCGGGGCGGGACACACCCACCAGGGCGGACCGTATGCGGAAACGGTCGCGGCCGGGCTCAGATGGCTCGTTGCACAGGAGACGGGCGATGGAGATGTGCGGGGCGGGGGCCGGATGTACGCCCAAGGAATTGCCACGATCGCGCTGTGCGAAGCGTACGCGCTGAGCCGCGATCCGGCATTGCGGGCGCCAGCACAGCGGGCCGCACTGTTCGTGGCTCGGGCGCAGAACCCGGCCACGGGCGCCTGGCGATACCAGCCGCAGGCCGTAATCGGCGACACGAGTGTCTTCGGCTGGCAGCTCCTAGCACTACGCTCCGCGAAGTTGGCCGGGTTTGAGATCCCGGCGGTCGTCTGGCAGCGGGCACGCGCGTGGTTGCCGCGCGTAAGCTGGGGCAAGGCCGGAGGACTGGCCTCGTACCTGGAACGGTCCGTCGACCGCCATGGCCCCACGCCGCCGATGACCGCCGAAGCGCTGGCGTGCCGCCTCTTTCTCGGAGCCGCACCTGAGGACCCGCAGGTCCAGGAAGCGGTTGCCTACCTGTTGGAAAACCTGCCCGACTACCGCCTGCGAAACGTCTACTACTGGTACTATGCGTCCCTGTCCTTGTCGCAGGTCGGGGGGCGGCCGTGGCAGCTTTGGAACGAGCAGATGAAAGCAATCTTGCTGCGCACGCAGCGACGTAGCGGCCACGCCAAAGGCAGTTGGGACCCTGCATACAACGTGGCGTGGGACACCGTAGGGGGCCGAATCTACACAACCGCCCTGAGCACACTGTGCCTGGAGGTCTATTACCGCTACGCCTACCAGGAGCCGCTGGTGGCCACGCCGTCCGCTCAGAAGAGTCCCGCGACTGCCCGGACCGCCCGCCGCGACGAGCGCTAGCGCGGAATCCCGGCGTCGACCCAGTTCGAACGCATTCGGTGCCGAATGCAACAGCATGCCCGCCGTGCGGTACCCTGACCGGGAAGGCAGCCGCAATCCAGAGGTCAGCTGTAGCGAGCAAGCGTTGGGCTGCTGGTGCCGCCCCCCCGTGGAATAGTCCCGGTCAAAGCGGGAAGAGCCTCAGTGGTCGTGAGCGTGACGGCCGGCGGCAGAGAGGGGTCGTGGTGGTCGGGCGAGGGCAGGCCAGTGGCTAAGGTACATCGCTGACCGGATCGGCGGCCGTCGTGGTCTGCTGACGGCCCTCGTCACCTGGCTGGCCGTCGCGTCTGCTTTCCGTTTGCTGGGCTGCTTTGCCTGACGGGGCGTCTGCTTCCTTCTCCTCTTCTTCGTCAGGCAGCTCGAACTTCGGTGCTGTCGGCTCCTCACGCTCAGTTGGAGCAGGGACATACCCGACCGGCTCGGACTCGTAGCTGTCCGCGTTCCATTCGTTCAGGCCCTTCTTGAATTCCGTGATGCCCCGGCCCAGCGAGCGAGCCACTTCCGGCAGGCGCTTGCCGAACAGTAGCACCGCGATGAACAGGATGATTACCATCTCCCACGGGCCAGGACTGAAACCGAACATCACCCTCTCTCCCGGAAACTTGCGCTGCCTGGGGTGGGGAACTGCTCAGAATGGCTACGTTTGCTTCTGTTCGGCGTGCTCAACCTTGCCCGCGTTCTCAATCTCCTCCTCGATGCCCTGCATGCCCTTCTTGAACTCGGTCACGCTGCGGCCCAGCGAGCGCATCACGCTGGGCAACCGGTTCCCGAACAGCAGCAGCATGATGAACGCGATGAGGAGCAGCTCGTAGCCGCCCGGCATGCCGAAGATTGCCAACATCGACGAACCGAACATGAGGTCCACTCCCACTTGCCGGCAGCTGCTGCGCCGGCCAGTTCACGGTCGGGTGTGCCATCTAATCCAGTATACGAGAGCGAGCATGACGACGAAAACGGCCCCGCCAATCCAGCTCCGGTACCGCTGAAACCACGGGCGGTACACGCGGTAGAACCAGGTGTTTCGAAACAGGCGATAGGTGAGCGGTCCGACGATGGGGAGCCGCTCGCCAAACAAGAGCAGCCCGAGTACCACGACCAGGCACAGCTCCCACTTGCCTGCCATCGCCAGAGGCAGGTCGCAGGCACCTGAGCTCTGCAGATAGTGGGTGGGCTGCTGTGGCATGGCCGCTCCACGTGTGCTCGCCGTTTCATTCTAAGCCGGTGTCTCTGGCACGCGGGCTGTGCCCGGCCGCACACCGCTGCGCCAGCACGTCACGCCGTCCGCGACCCTCTGGCCAGGATGCCACCTTGACGTACCGAACAAATCGTCGTAACCTTTCGATACAACGATATTGGGTCGCCATGCCGCTGCTCCAGGACTTGAGTGCCTGGCAGGGCGGTGGCACGCTGTGTGCTATTAGCCTGGCGCGGGGGCGCGGCCTGACGCTTGGGCCGACGACGCAGCGGAAGCCCTTAGTGCCGTGCTCCGCCGCGAGACTCAGTGCTCTGAAGGCAGCAGCAGCGCTAGGCCTGTGATGGCCGGGAGGTGGATCATGGCGGGCAGACCGAAAGTCCTGGTGCTCGGCGGCGGCTTCGGTGGTCTGGAAGCAGCCTTCTACCTGCGCTGGAAGCTACGCGATCAGGTCGACCTGACGCTGGTCAACGATACCGAGAACTTTGTGTTCCGGCCGAATACGATCTACATCCCGTTTGGCGAGCCGCCTGAGAAGTTCCTGATTCCGTTAAGCAAGCCGGCGGACCGCCAGAAGATCGAGCTGGTTGTCGACC
>JALXBF010000110.1 GCA_026991575.1 Planctomycetota bacterium
CGATGGATGCAATGGCGAAGGTTCGCTTCTGGTCTTCCAGCAACCGGCCCACCAGGTGATAGAGCAGCACGTAATGGCCGGTGACGATCGGGTTGCCACGCAGACGATAGTACTGCTGCGTGTCGCGTAGCGGGTCAACGCTCACCGGCAGTCCTCCCTCAGCATTGGCAAGCAGTGAGCCGTCCTGCCCGCCGGCGCCCTCGCCCGCGCGGGCAGCAGGTCTTGGCGGTTGTTGCAGGTGTCGGCGCGCAATCGCGTACACGGTCTCGATCACGCGCTGCTTCTCCGCGGCCGATGCCCGCTCCCGGGCACGAAGCACGACCCTCATGCGCGCGAGCTCTTCGTTCCAGAACGAGTGCACGAGCTCTGGCTGACGGCTGCGCAGCAGCGACAGCTTCATGGACAGTGGCATGAGCCGACCGAGGGCACCGAGCAGCCCCTTCCTGGCGGCCGTCCGATCGGCAAAGTCCAGAACATCGACCAGCGAGAGAACTTTTGTGACTCCGTCCACCGTGCGCAGCTCTTCGGCCATCGCGCGCACGCGGTTGGCCAGCTCGCCGGTCAGCCCCTCGGGGGCGGCAAAGTTGACCTCAAGCACCCCAGTTCCTCCCAGCCGCTCCTCAATGAACCGGGACGCCACGGCAACGGGGGCGCTCTGGCGAAAATTCTTCGTGAAGTCGGTCTCGACGCGCAGATGCATCCATCCCACCGCCAGAAACAGGAACAACGCGGCGCCGCCTGCCACCACGGCCCACGGGCGTAGCCGAACGAGCTGCAGGATGCGGCCCAGCTCACGAACGACGCGATCCTCACCGGGCGCCTTCTGCGGGTCCCTACCCAGGCCCGGGAAAAGCGCAATGCCCGGGATGACCAGTGCGGCAGACAGCCAGATGAGCATCGAGCCAGTGGCCATGAGCGTGCCGAAGGTACGCACGGGCGCGATGTCGCAGATGATCAGTGAGGCGAAGCCGACGGCAGTGGTCGCGGCAGTCCAAAACGTGGGCACACCAACGTCACAAAGCGTGCGCAGCAGTGCCTCGGCCGCCGGCAGATCGGCGCGCAGCTCGCGGAACCGCACCGTCGCGTGCATCACGGTGGCCACGCCGATGACGGTGATCATGGCGGTCAGCAGGGAGCTGATCATGGTCAGCGTAATCCCAGAGAGGTAGACGACGGCTTTGGTCCAGACCAGTCCGATATGCACGACGATCAGCGGCATGACAATCCAGCGGGGGCTTCGGAAGAGAATGGTCAGGACAATGAGCAGCAGGGTGGTGGTGCCGTAGAGGAACGTGTAGCCGTCGAGTTCCAGGTAGCGAACGGCTTCGGCCACCAGTACCGGACCGCCGGCGATATGCAGCTGTAGGCCAAGCTCGTCGGCCGTGCGGCGCAGGTGGCGGTCAAGGGTTTCGACCACGAGCTTGCGCCGTTGTTTGCCTTTCCCGACGTCGGGCTTGAGCACGATAAGCAGCGCGGCCGTTCGCCCGTCAGCTCCGATAACGACGTCGCGGTGCAGCTCGGACTCCAGGAGAGCGGCGCGGAGCGTGCGCCAGGTTTCCGCCGTGGTTGCCGGACTCTTGCCCGCAAGCTGCTGTCGAAGCTGCTCGATGAGGGGAGCTGGGTTGATCGGGTTTAGTGGGTTCGGGCTGGTCGCCAGACAGGTAACGGAGCGCAGCGGGGATTGGGCGGCGATGCCGTGCCGGGTCATGTACTCGGCGGCCTGCTGAACGGCTCGAACCAGACGAAGCTGGCGGCGAAGGCCTTCTAGGGTGAGTAGCTCGGGGTCTTCGTAGGCGACGACGACGAGTTCATCACCGCCAAAGGTCGCCAGCGACGCAAGGTAGTCCTGGAGCAAGCGATCGTTGCGTGAAAAGAGGGTCTCGATCCGTGCGTCGAAGTCGACCCGGGTAGCCAACGGAATGGTGAGGGCCAAGAGCAACGCAGTCAGTGCAAGGACTGCCAAGCGGTAACGCACCAGGGCAGCGGCCACGGCCCGGATGGCCCGGTCCGCCAGGCCCCCCTTGCCACCGCCGACTTCGAAACAGCTTCCGGAGTGCTCCGCATCCATCGCCCACGGCACCTGACCATGGCCCTCACCCACCCTGCACCAACCTATCCTAGGCCACCACACCCCGCAAGACAGCCCCGACCAAGGGGCCGATCCGACGGCTCCTCGCCCGGATCGAAGCCCCGCTGACGGTGCGGCCTCGTGGCCGCGTTTGGCTGGTCGCGGACTGCTGCGGCCGTAGCTGGTGGCCGGCTTGCTTGAATGGCTTCTGTCCCAAGGGCGGATCGCAGGCCCTGTGCCTCAAAGTCATTCGTCAGAGCGCAGTGCCGGCGAGCGGCTCCTCCAGGCATGCTCGCGAGCTACCCTCCGCGGATCACGCCCGATGTTCGCGTATCGGACCAAAGGGGCCTATCCGCTCCCGTGCACCGCGCAGACCAATACCCGGACATGCCAGCGATGAGCCGAGGTCGCGGCAGGCCCTGTGATTTGCCGGTGCAATTGGGGAACAAGGAGCCTGGGGCGAGGCTGCGATTAGACGCTGGAACCGGCGGCGAGCTCTTTCTCCAGCGCGGCTAGTCGCACGCTCAGGCGACGCTTCAGGCGGTTGCCCTTGTTCGGGTGAATGATGCGACGAGCAGACGCCTTGTCGATCTTCTTGACCGCGATCCGGTAAAAATGCCGCGCTCCGTCCAGATCCTTCTGCTCTACGGCTGCCAGTACCTTCTTCATGAACGTCTTGATCGTGTGCTTCACAGACCGATTGCGCAGGTAGCGTTTCTTGTTTTGACGCAGCCGTTTCTTGGCCGAGCGCGTGTGCGGCATCGCGTCCTCTCGTGACGTTCCGTTTCGTAGCCGTCGTCAAACCTATTGCGGGAAGGTCCCTTAATCCTTTTTGGCCACCGACCGAAAGTCAAGCTCGGCCGGCAGCCACTAGGTCGGTGGGGCTGCAAACCGTGCGGCCAACCGCCGTCTTGCGCTTCGCCTCCTCAGCACGTCTGCTTGTCCCACCGCCGGAACAGCCGAGCCAACCTGTGTCCGTGCCCGCCTCGGCCTTGGCAATCACCCGCCCATCCCGCAGGACTGCGCGACCGCGCGCGATCGTCCCCGACCGCGCCTCGTTGCCCGGGCAAGGGTGGGATCCGGACTCAGGGGAAGCCTTGCTTCTGACCAGGAGCGGTGGACATGGGCAGTTGGAGGAATCAGACCGACTTGGTGAACCAAACGACGCGCCGACACACCAGTCCCGTCGGAGACCGCTCTGCCGCCAGTCTCACTCCGGCCCCCTCACCATCATCGATAGCCTAGACAGCCGGTCCCCAGCCCCCGCGTGCGTTACCACTCGAACGCCTCCCCACCGCGAAACTGCTCGATCAGCCGGTCGAACCGGCTCTCGTAGATTCGCTCGTAGACATCCACCCGTTCCGGGCAAAACCGCTCAACCTCCTCTCGCAGATTTGCCCGCTCAATCTGGATGTCCACCAGCGGATAGTCCGTCGAAACGATGAGCACGCATAGCCGCTGGACCTTCATCAGGAACCGCCTCAGCCACGCCTCGAGGTCCAGCTCCTCCTCTCCCTCCGACTCCCACAGCTCAGGACCGAAGTCAGCACACGACATGGCAATGCTCCAGAGTGGGCTTCGTTCATCTCCATTCTAATCTACGTTGTCTGGCCCCGCCGCTCGATGACTGCCCGCTAAAACACGACCTCCGAAGCGTCAAAGACCGGTCCATCCAGGCAACAGCGGCGGTAATCGACGGCACCTCCCAGGCGCACGGGCACAGCGCAGCTGAAGCAAGCCCCGAAGCCGCATGCCATGGGCACTTCCAGCGACAGGTAGCATGGCACCCCGCGGCGCCCGCAGAGTTGTTGCAGTGCCCTGAGCATCGGCTCCGGACCACACCCGACGACGACCCAGTTTCCCGGGCGGTCCAGCCACTCGGCCGCCGCCTCCGTGACCAAGCCCCGCCTGCCGGCCGAGCCGTCGTCGGTGCAGAGCACCACTTCGATGGGCAGCCTACTGAAATCATCGACACAAGCCAGCAGGTCGCTGGAGCGCGCGCCGTAGCAGAGAACGACTGCCTCCGCCAGCTCGGTCCGCTGCTCTGCCCCGTAGTGCCGCACGCCGGTGCGTTCGGCTGCGAACGCGTAGAACGGCGTCTGACCGATGCCGCCGGCCACAAGGAGCAGATGACGCGCCGGCGGTATGGCATCGAAGCCGTTGCCCAGCGGCCCCCAGACCACGGCAGTTTCGCCCGGCCGAAGTTCGGTCAGCAGTCGGGTTTGCTTGCCGACGACCAGGTACACAATCTCGACGCCAATGGCGTCTCCGGTCGAACCGAGGCGTACGACGTCGTACAGGGCATACGGCCGTGCCAGGAGCGGGTCCGAGCGGCCGTTGGCCAGGCGGAGCATGAGGAACTGGCCCGGCCGGATCCGATCCGCCAGCCTCGGGGCCTGCAGCGCCATGCGCCACGTGTCCCGGGCCACGGGCCTGTTCCACAACACGGTGGCTTCTTCCACCGACCACGCTTGCATGCGGCGTCCCACAGCTTATCGTCCGGCCCAAGCTTTCGCTCGCCGGCCACGGTCGCCGCCGCGGGGCTTGCCCGTGGCGGCTGCCTGACGCAAAGCCTGCAGTTCGTCCGGTCGCAGCGGCCGGAACTGCCCGGGTTTCAGCAACGGGTCGGAAACAGGACCGATCTTGGTTCGCTTCAGTTTCATGACCTTGTGCCCAAGCCGGGCGAGCATCCGGCGGATCTGCCGGTTATGTCCTTGGGACAGTACGATCTCCAGCCACCGGCTCTTGCCCTGCCGCTTCAGCCGGCGGACTCGGTCTGCCCGCACTCGACCGTCACTGAGCCAGATGCCCTTGGTCAACTTCTTGAGGTCCTCGTCGCTCGGCTCACCGGCCACCTGCACCACATACGTCTTCGGCACGCCGTGCCGTGGATGGGTCAAGAGGTTGGCCAGCTCGCCGTCGTTGGTCACGATCATCAATCCTTCGCTTGCCCGATCCAGTCTTCCCACCGGGTAGACGCGCTGGGCGACGCGGGCAAAGAAGTCGATCACACGCAGCCGCCCGGACGGGTCGTAGTTCGTGCACAGCACCCCCTTGGGCTTGTAGAAGAGGAAATACACAAGCTTCTCGGGCCGCACACGCTCGCCATCGACGCGGATCTCTTGCTTCTCCGGGTCGGCTTTCGCGCCCAGCTGGCGCACAACCTGATCGTCGACCGTGACACGGCCCTGAAGAATCAGCTCCTCACATTCCCTTCTTGACCCCAGTCCTGCGCGGGCCAGGATCTTCTGCAACCGTTCCAGTGCCATGGTGTTTTCCCTCGTAAGTGTCCTTTTGCGCAGCCCCGAGCCCGACAGGTCGTAATCCCGGGCAGCAGCCAGCCGCCAGCACGGCCAGCGCCGGAATCAGCGGGCTGCGCATCCTCATATCACACCAATACAGGACATGCACACCCGTAATCGTAGCAGCCAATAGAGCCGCGGCGAGAAGCCAGCGTCGAACATGGCGGGCACCCGTCCGCGACAGCCTGACAGTGCCAACGGCGACCGCGACGTAGAGCGCGACGTACCAGATCCCGCAGGCGACCCTGGCCGCGACCGCGTACCGATCACTTGGCATCGGTTTCCACAAGGCCCACAGCCGCTGGAACACGGCGCGGAGGAAGCCCCGTGAGTCGCTGAGGATCGTCTCAAACGCTCGGCTGTAGCAGTAACGGTCGTAGTAGACCTCGCGCTCCAGCCGGCTCCGGGGCTGGTGCCGCCGCTGCTGGAGCCAACCGACAAACTGCTGCCGCAGCTGCCGTTGCCAGCTGCGGAGCTCTTCGTCGCGGTAGTATGCATTCACCCCACACTTCTGTAGGATGCTATACCATTGCGGATTGTTCCCCAACAGCGCCGTGTAGCCGCCGTGAGTCGTAAGGGGTACGAAGTGGCCGCTGAGCCGGGCGTTGCGCAGCGTCCACGGGCTCAACACCGAGGCCATCCCGAAGAGAACCAGCCCCACGGCCCGTCCTCGCCGCGAAGCCGGCTCGGTAAACGCGTACCAGCCGCTGGCCACCGCGAGTCCCGCCCCCAGCTCGGGCCGGCACAGTGCTGCCACGCCCGCCGCGGCACCGGCCACTGCTGGCATCGCGCCTTTGCCGCCGGCAAGCGCAAGCCAGGCCATCGCCAGGCTCGCCAATGCGGTGGCCGCCGTTTCACTCATCGCCTTCCCTGACCAGTACAGCAGCAACGGATCTAAGGCAACGACCGTCCCCGTCAGCCAGGCCGCTCGAGGGCATGCGGTCAGGCGGCCCGACAGGGCTGCAGCGGCGCCGGCGGCTACGGCCCCGAGTATCGCATGGAGCACGGCAGCGCCAAGCCAGCGGTACGGGCCGAATGCCCAGCACGGCGCTAGCAAGGCTGGGTACAGTGGTGGCCGGAACGCACTGCCGCCGTAGGAGGCTTGGAACCAGAGCTGACGAGCATATCGCCAATACGCGTCCGGGTCGTCCAGAAGCGCTTCAGGCTCGTGCAAGGCCACCGACAGTCGCAGTCCCGCAGCAATCAAGGCAGTGACGACGACGGCCGTCATCGGCACGCGGCCAGCCCCGTGGTTCACCCGATTCGCCGTGGCCGTGTTGGGCTCAGCGGGTACAGCGCTCGTCAGGTTGGCCCTCCGGCTAGTTGGTCAGTTGCTCGAGTCGCCTGGCTACGTCGCGATAGCCGTAGTCCATAGCGGCGGTCTCCTCGTAATGGGTCTGCGCCTGCTGCAGCTCGCCCAACTCCTCGTACGTCCGCCCCAGCAGGTAGTGCACCTCTTTGAGCTGGTCGGTGTGCGGGTTGGCCGCAGCCTTCAACAACTCCAGTGCTTCGCGGTAGTGCCGTTCGGCCAGGCGGTAAATTCTCTTGGCAAAGAAGCAATGACCCAGCCACATGAGGGCTCGGAACCGCTGGCGCGGATCGTTGCGTGCGCGCTGAAGCTCACTGATGGCCTGGTCGTACAGCCCAGCGCGCGCCAGCCGGATCCCGAACTCGCAGCGGAGCCGGGCATCGGTTGGCTGGCGTTCGACGCGGCGACGGTACTCGCGGAGCTCGTACTCGTTCAGTCGTCGCTCGGCGACTTTGAGCCGTTCGCGCAGGGCCGGGTCGTCGGGCGTGCGTTCCAGTGCCGAGCGAGCAGCCTCAACGTCGTAGCGGAGCCGATCCAGCTCGATCTCGGCCAGTTCCGTCTGCGCGTCCGGGTGCCCGCCCGTCGCGTGCAATGCCCGCTGCATGAGCTTGCTCGCCTCGTCCCAGCGGCGTCGCGCGCGCAGCAGCCGCGACAGCTCAATGTGCGCAGCCAGGTCGGCAGGATCCGCTTCGACACGCTGTTTCAGCTCCTCAAGGCGCTGCTCCGGCCGCGTCCGTGTCGCATCGGCGTGCGGGTGACTCTGCGCCAGTTGCGTGATGGCCTCGTGCGCTTGATCCGCCTCTTCATATTTGCCCCTTTCGATCGTTTCCGCTGCCGCCAGGTCTTTGATCCGCGCACCGGCCTCCTTGTCTTCCGGGCAGGCCTTCTGCACGCGCTGCCAGCAGGCAATGGCCCGAGAGTACTCGCCTCGCTTCTCGTAGAGTACGGCCAGCAGCCGGTTCGCAGCGACATCGTCCGGATCCGTCTGGACCGCGATCTCGGCGGTCCAGACCGCCGCGTCCAGATGCCCCATACGGTCCAGGATCTCGGCCTGCTGAACCAGGACGCCGACGTCCCAGGGGTTACTGGTCAGGATGTCCTCACACGCTTCGAGTGCCTTGGCCAGGTCACCGCGTGCCAGGTGCGTCCGTAGCCGGGCGCGTGCGCCGAGTGTGGCAACGGCCTTGAGTCGCCCGGGGGGTTTGTTCCCGTAGCGCTGTCGCTGGGTAGCTCGCAGCGCACGGCGGTAGATGAGCGAGTCGGGGCAGGCGCTGCATGCTTCGCGCAGCAGCTGGATTGCGTACTCGAAGTTTCCCTTCCTTGCAGCCTCCAGCCCGTGGACGTAGAATCGCTGAGCTTTGTCGCGCGTTGTCTCACTGCCGCCTGCCGACGCCATAAGCTACCCTGGAACGAACGGTCCGTACTGTATCCATGGTACCCTGTGCCCGGGCCCTTGCAGGAGCGCGCTCTGCCGGAAAAGCTTGGACACCGGCCGCAGAGTGGCTGATGCACAGCCCGGGCACGAGCTGCCCGAGAAGCTTACTGCACCGCATGGACGCAGCAATCGGTCCGAGCGCACCGAGCCGGAGTGCCACAGGCGATGGCTGAGGAGATTGCCTATCAGCGCTGCATCAACCCGGACTGCGCCGCCACGTACGCAGTCTCTGAGATTCTCTTCGGTTGTGCCCGCTGCGGTGACCTGCTGGATGTCGTCTACGACTGGGACCGCGCCGCGCTGCCCCGTCGGCTGGAGGAGTTCGAGGCGGCCTGGACGCGGCGGCACGATCCGCTGGCGTTCAGCGGCGTGTGGCGCTTTCGGGCTCTGTTGCCGTTCGTCGACCCGAAGCACGTCGTGACGATCGGCGAAGGGCAGACGCTGTTACGACCGTCGGAACGGGTAGCCCGCTACGTAGGCCTGAAGCCCGGGAGGCTTTTCCTGCAGTACGAAGGGCTGAACCCGTCGGGTAGCTTCAAGGACAACGGCATGACGGCATGTCTGTCGCACGCCAACATGGTCGGTGCCATCCGGGCTGCCTGTGCGTCGACGGGCAACACATCCGCCAGCCTGGCACTGTTCTGTGCGGCGGCCGGCTGGCCCAGCCCCATTGTCTTTGTCGGCTCCGGCAAGATCGCCTATGGCAAGCTGTCCCAGGCGCTGGAGTACGGCGCGCTGACGCTTCAGATCGTCGGCGACTTCGACGACGCGATGCGGCAGGTGCAGGCGGCCGCCAAACGGCTCAAACTCTACCTGGCCAACAGTCTGAACCCTTTCCGACTCGAAGGCCAGAAGGCAATCATGTACCGCGTGCTTGAGGCGCTGCGTTGGGAAGTCCCCGACTGGATCGTCGTGCCCGGGGGCAATCTGGGCAATGCCAGCGCGTTCGGCAAGGCGTGGCACGAACTGCGTGAACTGGGCCTGGTGGACCGCGTGCCGCGTCTGGCCATCATCAACGCAGCCGGAGCCAACACGCTCTACGCGCTCTACGAGCAACACGGACTCCGCTGGAACGGCGGTCGACCCGACATGGCGCTGGTGCAACGCTATTACGAGCAACTCGATCGCGAACGCAGGCGCGCCAACACGGTGGCCAGTGCGATCGAGATCAACCGGCCAGTCAACTTGAAGAAAGCCCTGCGCGCGCTGGACGTCTGCGACGGTGTCGTGCGCGAGGTCACCGATCAGGCTATTCTGGATGCGAAAGCACAGGTCGGCGCGGGCGGGCTCGGTTGTGAACCGGCGAGTGCTGCCGCCGTCGCCGGCGTCAAGAAGCTTGTCAGCGAACAGGTCATCGAACCTGACGATCGCGTCGTGTGCATCCTGACCGGCCACCTGCTAAAGGACCCGATTGCCACGGTCGCCTACCACGGAACGGACCAGAAGCAGTTCGACGCCGTCTTGGGCAAACGTGGGGTCAGGCGGGCGACGTTTGCGAACCGACCGGTCGTTGTAGCCAACGACCTGGACGAGATCTTACGGGCGATCCAGCTATACGCCTTGCGCTAGTCGATGCCAAGGACCGTCCCCTACCCCATTAGGTTGGCGAACGCTTCAGCGAGGATACAACGATGGCAGCACTCCGCATCGCAGTTCATGGTGCCTGCGGCCGCATGGGTCAACGAGTGGTCGACCTGGTTCGTCAGGCAGAAGACCTGCAGCTCGTAGCTGCTCTGGAGCATCCGACGCATGCTTGCATCGGCCGCGACATCGGCGAGGTGTGCGGTGTTGGTCCAGTTGGGGTTGTGGTCAGCAGTGAGCTTCCTGCCGGCGCGGGCCCTGAGGTGGTCGTTGACTTTTCGGTCCCGGAAGCTTCCGTGGCTCTGGCTCAACGCTGTGCCGAACTGCGTATCCCGCTGGTGGTCGCAACGACCGGGTTTAGTGCCGAGCAGCGTGAGCAGATCACCGCAGCTGCCCGGCAGATTCCCCTGTTGCTAAGCCCGAATATGAGCCTGGCGGTCAACTTGCTGATGGCCCTTGTTGAGCAGGCTGCCCGCCACCTGAAGGATGCCGACGCGGACGTGGAGATCATCGAGCGGCACCACCGCTTCAAGAAGGACGCGCCCAGTGGAACCGCCCTGGAGTTCGGCCGGCTGATTGCCGAGGCGATGGGCGGCAAGCGGTTTGTGCACGGCCGCTCGGGCTTGACCGGCGAACGGCCGCGCGATGAGATCGGATTCCACGCGCTTCGCGTGGGCGACAACGTCGGCGAACACACGATCGTGTTCGGTCTGATGGGCGAATGTCTGGAGTTCACCCATCGGGCCGGTAGCCGCGACTGTTACGCGCGCGGGGCACTGTACGCCGCCAGGTTGCTGGTCAAGCAACCTCCCGGGCTGTACTCGATGCGCCAGCTGCTCGGCCTGTAGTGGACCAGCGTCCCGCCAGCCGCCGCAGAGCGCCCGCCGCTTACCGCACGCGTGCCTTGAACCACACCGCCCCCTGCTCGCCCGGCTTGATCTCGCCAGGAATGTCCCAGCGGAGCACGGTGGAGCCAGCCTTGTTGGGGCCGACCGTGAAGACGGCATTCCGCGTGCTGCCGGAGCTCTTTTCGATGTACTCCAACCGTGGCACCAGGCTGTCCATGATCGACAGCGAGTGGACGGGTTGTTCGCCGACGTTCTTGTAGTAGATGGCAAACTCGACGATGTCCCCCGGATGGGCCACGGCCTTGTCAGCTACTTTCCACATTACGATTTCGCCCGGGCTACGTGGCGGCTCGTCGACTTTGACCGCCATCTCGGGGCGAGCGTAGCCCTGCAGGATTCCGTTCTGGGCGGTCAGGGCCGTGTAGGCGGGCCGCCGTTCGAACTGCCACACGCGTGCCGCCTGGATCCGAGCGGTCAGCCACGCCTCTTGGCCAGCGACCAGCTCTCCGGAGGCGATGTCCAGCACGATGCGGGCGATTCCGTGAGCGGTACGGGTTGCATGCAGGAAGTCGACACGGCTGATCGCCGAGGTCACATACCGCTGGCGAGCGATGGCGGGCCGTTTCTCGCCGCGTTCCAGCGCCACGTCGCTGCGGCGCCGCGCCACGGCGGCCAGCTTGCGCGATTCAAGCTGGCGACGACCTTCCGTGCGGAGCACCGTCGCGGTGGCCAGGCTCAGACGGCCCACGGCTCGCCGGGTGGCCCCGCGGATGGCGATATAGCGGGGGGCATAGACGCACACGGGCGCCGCAGGCACGGATCGCAGTCGGTTCTCTGTCGAGTAGAACCCCACGGTTTCGCTGGGCTCAAGCCCGTGCGTGACGCCGGCAGCGTCACGGCCAGCACGCGGTGCGCGGTCGTCCCCGTCGCAAACGTAGCTGTAGTCCAGCTTGAGCGGCCGGAACACGGAAGGGTCCACCCCCCGAGCAGGGGCCGACGCCCACGGATGGGGTACCGGGAATGCCGATGGCATGCTCAGCCGTTCCACCGCATCGAACGAGGCCTGTTTCAGGCCGCTTGGTGGGCGCAACGACCGTTGCTCCGGGGCGCGCGTCGGTCGGACGTGGCCTCGGTGGACAACGGGGGGCTTGGGAAGCCAGTCAGCGTCCTGCCGCTCGTAGACGCGCGTGCCCACCCTCATGATCAGCACGGGCATCCCCATCGTTTCGGCCAGCAGCAGCGGGTCAACCCCTACACGGGCATCGATCTCAGGCATCTCGTCCGGAGGATAAGCGATCGGAATCGCCTGGTCCGGTCGCTCGAGTGTGACCACCTTGGTCACCAGCATCTCCTCGCGTACCAGGGCGAGGTCGGCATCCGACAACGCGACCGTGACTGGAAACTCCCACGGATCTACCTCCGGGGGTACGTGGACCGGTCGAAGCACCTGGATCGTCGGGCATACCACGGTCGGCTCGCCAGCAACCGTGACGTGGCAACGGAATACATACGTCTGGCCAACTTGAAGCCCGATCTGAAATGGGACGGTCTCTTCCACCCAACCGGACGGCGTTAGCAGCTCCACGCGGGTTCCGACGGGCGCAAGCCAGCGGACCACGACCACGGCATCTTCGGGGGCTGTTGCTGGTGTCGTGGTCGCAACGTCTGGCCCGGCTGCGACGGCGGCTACGACGGTGCCGAACAGAGCGGCCAGGAGGAGAAGCGGCCTGGTGATCAAGGGGGGGTGTGGGACCATCCCGATCGGTCCTGGTTGCTCAGCGGGCACATGCTGCCGTACGCTCATAACCGCACCCTCATTGCTCTGTGAGCTGTCACCGGCATGAAGACGGCGCGCGGTGGCAGACGAGTAAAACAGTGTGAGAAAAAGAGGGAGCAGGAGCCACCGTGCTTCCTGCCCCCCCCTCTCGGCATCCCTCCTGGGCTGGTCGACCTTCGCTCGGCGTGCTAGCTACTCCGTTGGGGCACTTCGGAGTCGTCGACCCAGCAAGAGGAGACGGGCCCTCCGTGGCCCACGACGACGTCATTGCTTCCGTGTCGTCGCCGTTGCTGCGTTGACCTTGCCCTTCGGCTGAGCGTCCTTGCCTTCGGCCGAGATGGGCAGGATCAAGCCATGTGCGTCGTTGTCGGCCTGGTCGCCATAGACCGGAGCGGCGTGCGGAAGCTCCAGGTCGATGCTGCCCATGCGCACGATGACCAGGATCGTACCGCGGCGGTCAGCTTCGGCAATCGGGTCAACACCCGGGGCGAGTCGGGTTGAGACCAGCGTTTCGACGCCGGCAATCGCCAGTTCCTGATACTCCGGGTCGGGCAGGTAGATGACCTTGGTCACGTAGTTCCCGGCCCGTACCTGGTCAAAATCCTCATCCGTGAACTCGATCGGAACCGCATTGTGCGCCAGGTACGCAGCACTGGAAGGCGCCGCCGGCGCCACCTCGAGCGTCGGGTACAGCTCCAGCCCCTCGTGGCCGGGGATATCGGTCAGCTTCAGCCGGTAGACCGCCCCCTGCTCGAAGTTGAACCGGCCAGGCACCGTAATCTGGCCTTCGGCAAAGGCCTTTGTCTGGCCGTCGCCGACCTGCCAGCCCACCTTCATCCCCTCGGGTGCGACGAAATAGACCTGAGTCCGCTCAACGGGGAAACGGCGCTGTTGGCCTGCCGTGCCGTGGAAGGCGGTCTGAATAACGCCACTGATCGGATGGTGGCCAACTGTGGCCTGCTTCTGCGTCAGGCAGCCCAGGCTGAAAAGCAGCGGGGCTGCGGCCAACAAGGGTACGACCCGTCTCATCGCTCCTCCTCGGTCCCCCAATGGACCGTTGCCTTGAGTGCTGCCGAACCAAGTGTGTGTCCCAGCCTGCCGATGCGGCCCTGGCTCATGGCTACGCAGCGACGCGGCAGTCGCGCAAGCCACCGCCGAACCTCCCGGGCCGGCCTGCGTATCGACTGGTGATCGCGGCCACGTATGGCCGCGACCAGCCTGACTTGTGTTTCCAGCGGTTTTTTTCGGCAACTGAACTAGCGGACTTTCGAAGAATCCGTCAGAATCTTCAGCCCCCGCGCAAGGGTTCCACCATGCAGGCTCGCTGCAACCGTCCCAGCCGCGCCACCTGGCCTGCCCGTCGGCTCATGGTCGCCATCGCCACGCTCTGCCTGTGCACCTCCCCAAGCCACGCACAGACCACAAAAGAGACACCGACAGAACCAACGAAGAAGGCAGCGCAGCAAAAGGCGGAGAACCGACCGACAACCACGCAACCAACCAATCGACCGGCACCAGATAGTCCAACCGCACAGGCGGGCCAAGCTGCTGCTGGCCGTCAGAGCGGCCTGCGATCGGAGGCAGAGATTCGCACGAACACGGAAGTTCAGAGGCTGCTGGACGAGATCGAAGCTCACCTGCGCAAGTTAGAGTGGCTGGCGACGGATATCCGCCAGGAGATGACCCTCAGAGGGTTCACGTTCACCGCCCGGGGCCGCTACATTGTGGGTCCGAACAACCTGATGCGGCTCGAGTACAAGGTGAAGCTGTCCGACGTTGAGGGCGAGTTGCTGGAAGTCTGCGACGGACGCGACCAATGGCACGTCGAATCGATCCTCGACGTTACGAAAGTCGAACACCTGAACCTGGAGGAGTGCGGCCAGATCCTAAACGATCAGGACTTCGATGAGCAGCAACGTCAGGCTTTCATGGATGCTCGCGGCTTGAACGGCCTGGCGCCGTTTGTCGACGCGCTGGCAGAGTTCTTCGTGTTCAACCGAGTGGAAGAAAAGCAGTGGCAGGGCAAAAAGGTCCTGGTCGCACACGGAACCTGGAACGAAGCCCGGCTGGGTGGCAAGCGGGCCGAGCCTGAGGCCGGCGACGACCAGGACCAGCAACAGACATCAGCCATTCCGCAGGCTGAAGAGCGGGAACGGTACTCGCTGTTGAACCTGCCACCGGAGATGCCTACGGCCATCACAGTCTGGATCGATCCTGAGCTGAAGTGGATTCACCGCGTGGAAATGGTCGCCGAGCGCGCCCCGAAGAACCGCCCAAGCCGCCTGGTGTTGGAACTGTCCAATCCCCAGTTTGACAAGCCCTTTGAACGGACCCTCTTCAGCTACCGGCCCCCCGACGATGTCAAGCCGATCGATCGAACGCCTGTCGTGGTCGAGACGCTTCAGGTAATCCTGCAACAGCTCAAGAACCAGAAGCAGCAGGCCGGCACGCGCCAGCCCGCTACGGCGTCGGGTGCAACGGGCAGCGGCCTGCTGGGACCGACATCGCCGTCTGCATCTGGCCCGGCCGGCGCTCAGGCTAAACCTTCCGCCGAGCAGAAGCGTTCCCCGGCAGCGAAGCAGGAGCAAGAAGCGCCTAAGCCCTAGCATTCCCGCAGCAGCGACCGGCGGGGATGGATCATTCGCTGGCCACGTCCCGCGGCCCGATCGGCTGTGCACGCTTGCTTCGACCGCGCCGGGCACGGCACGTGTACGCGGATCACCCCCCTCTCCGGCCCGCAGGTCCGATCGGCGTCTGCAGCAACTCACACCGGCACTGACGGCGCAAGAGGCCCGACGCGGCGCTGCGCACCGCAGTCCCGGCTCGGGTGCCGCCCGTCGGGTTCCGTGTGCTGTGACCTCGGCCATCTATGATTAATGAGTTCAACGGCGGCTGTGTCGCTCCCAAACTACGGTGCCACGGTGACGAGGTCCTCAGGAAAGCCTGCTGGGGCAAGAGATGTTCCACAAGGTGGATGCCTATCCGAATCTGGTAGCGGGCGAACACAAAGTTCTCCAGTTCTGGGCGGACACGAAGGCGTTCGAAGTCCTGCGACAACGCAACGCCGGCAAACCGCGGTGGTCGTTTCTGGATGGGCCCATCACCGCCAACAACCCAATGGGCGTACACCACGCCTGGGGTAGAACGCTGAAGGACGCCTATCACCGCTACTTCGCCATGACCGGCCATGAGTGCCGCTACCAGAACGGCTTCGACTGTCAGGGGCTGTGGGTGGAGGTCGAAGTCGAACGGGAACTGGGCTTTCGGTCCAAGCGGGACATCGAGGCTTATGGCCTGGAACGGTTCATCCGCAAGTGCAAGGAGCGTGTCTGGAAGTATTCGAAGATCCAGACCGAGCAGTCCATCCGGCTGGGCTACTGGATGGACTGGGAGAACTCCTACTACACCATGTCCCCCGAGAACAACTACGCCATCTGGGCATTTCTGAAGAAATGCCACCAGCGTGGCAAGGTGTACAAGGGGGTGGATGCCATGCCCTGGTGCCCGCGGTGCGGCACGGGCATCTCTGAACAAGAACGCAAGGAAGGCTACAAGACCGTGGTCGACGACGCCGTCTTCGTACGGTTCCCCCTGGTTGACCGACCGGACGAGTACTTGCTGGTTTGGACCACGACGCCATGGACCCTGGCAGCCAACGTCGCCGCGGCGGTGCACCCGAAGCTGCCGTATGTACGCGTGAAACAGGGCAACGCCATCTATTACCTGATGCGTGCCCGCCTGTCGGTGTTAAGTTCCGCTGAACCGTACGAGGTGCTGGACGAGTTCCCGGGGGCCGAGCTCGTGGGGCTTCGCTACCGCGGGCCGTTCGACGATCTGGAGGCGGCGGCTCCGGCCCGGGATCACCACCGGGTGATCGCATGGGACGAGGTCACGGAGACGGAGGGAACGGGCATTGTGCACATCGCACCCGGCTGCGGCAAGGAAGACTTCGATCTTGCCCAACAACACGGCTTACCTGTCCTGGCTCCGATCGATGATGAGGGGCGGTACGTGTCGGGCTACGAACCGTTCACGGGCAAGTTTGCGGGGGATGTTACCGAGGAGGTCTTCGAATGGTTGAAAGCGCGGGGCTTGTTCTACCGAGCGGAAAAGTACCGCCACGACTACCCGCACTGCTGGCGGTGCGGCACGCCGCTGTTGTTCCGGGTCGTTGATGAGTGGTTCATCCGCATGGACTGGCGGGACGAAATCAAGCAGGTCGCCAAGCAGATCCGGTGGATCCCCGACTTCGGCCTCCAGCTGGAGCTGGACTGGTTGACCAACATGGGCGACTGGATGATCTCCAAGAAACGCTACTGGGGACTGGCCCTACCAATTTTCGAGTGCAAGAAATGTGGCACCTTCGACGTGATCGGTAGCCGCGAGGAGTTGAAGGAACGCTGTGTGGCAGGATGGGAGGAATTCGAAGGCGACCCGCAGAACCCGAATTCCCCCCACCGACCGTGGATCGACCACGTCCGGATCGCTTGTCCGAACTGCGGTGAGCCGACTCCGCGGATCCCGGATGTAGGCAACCCGTGGCTCGATGCCGGGATCGTTGCGTATTCGACTGTTGGCTACTTCACCGATCGCGAGTACTGGCGCCGGTGGATCCCGGCCGATCTGATCCTGGAATGCTTCCCTGGCCAGTTTCGCAACTGGTTCTACGCTTTGCTTGCGATGAGCACGATGATGGAGAACATTCCGCCTACGCGCACCGTGCTCGGGCACGCGCTGGTGCGGGATGAAAAAGGCGAGGAGATGCACAAGTCCAAGGGCAACGCGATCTGGTTCGATGACGCGGCCGAGCGGATGGGCGCCGACGTAATGCGGTGGATCTACTGTCGCCAGAATCCGGTCCAGAACTTGAATTTCGGCTATTCGGTGGGGCGTGATGTGGAGCGATCCGTCTTTCGCGCCCTATGGAACACGTACCGCTTCTTCTGCGAGTACGCCCGGCTGGACGAGTTCGATCCGTCGTTACCCACGATCCCGGTGTCCGACCGGCCTGAGCTGGACCGCTGGATCCTTTCCGAACTTCAGGATCTCATTCGCTCCGCGCACGAATGTTGGGCCAACTACGACCACCACCCATTCGTACGGCGCGCCGAGCAATTCATCCAGGATCAGCTTTCCAATTGGTACGTGCGCCGTAGCCGTCGCCGCTTCTGGGCCAAGCGCGGTGAGGACGACCGGTCCAAGTGGGCAGCCTACCAGACGCTCTACGAGGTACTGCTGACGTTGACCAAGCTGCTGGCACCGGTCATCCCGTTCCTGACGGAGCGGATGTACCAGAATCTGGTGCACGGGCGCGACCTGATGCAATGGGGCGAACCCGGTGGCATCGATCCAGCCTCGGTGCAGCCGGACCCTGCCGCCGAACCCCCAAACAGCGTCCACCACTGCACGTTCCCCGAAGTGAACGAGGCACTTGTCGATCGCCAGCTAAACGCGCAAATGGCCCTGATTCAAGAGATCGTTACCGCCGCCCACGCGCTGCGTGAAGCGGCCGGGCACCGGGTACGGCAGCCGCTAAGCACGCTAAAGGTAGCACCGGTCAGCGGTTGGCAGCAGTGGGCGCGCGAGGCGGTCCAACGCATGGCCGACGTGCTGCGCGAGGAATTGAACGTTAAGGAGATTGCCATAGAGGATGGCCCCGGGGTGGGTGCGCTGGCGGCGGTACCAAACCAGCGAGCGCTGAAGAAACGGTTCGGCCGACGCGCACCGGATGTCGCCGACCTCGTGGCCCGGCTCCAGCCGGAGGAGATCGAGCGACTGCTCCGAGGCGAAGAACTGCACGTCGAGGTTGGTGCGGAGACGGTGACGATCAGCCGGAGCGACATCCACGTGGTACTCGCCGACGCCACGCAGTGGCACGTCGACCAGGTCGGCGATGTGCTCATCGCACTGGACACCCACCTTACCCCGGCGCTCGAAGCCGAAGGCTGGATCCGCGACCTGGTGCGCCACGTGCAGCAGCTTCGTAAGGAGAGTGGTCTGAACGTCGAAGACCAGATCCGCCTGGCGGTACTGACGGAAGACCAGGCACTAGCCCAGGCAGTGCGCGACTGGGAGGACTACTTGCGTCGCGAAACGCTCTGCGTCGAACTGAACGGCTCGGACTTCTCGGGCCACGAAAAACAGGTGAAAGTAGCCGGCAAACCGGTCACGATCCGGCTGCAAAAGTGCTAGCCCCCACGGCCTGCCCTACGCAAACTCCAGCGGCCACGGTCGGCGCTGAGCCGGGCGCGGCCACGGCACCCGCCGTCCACGGTTGCTCTGCTCTGGGAGCTCGGCTATGAACCAAAGGCTCATCGCAGCAAGCGCTACCGCAGCTCTAGCCGCCTGCGTCCTGTTTGCAGCCGGTCCATCCGGAAAGGAACCCACCGAGAACGGGTCTGCCGGGCAATGGATCCACATCGTCTTTGGGCTCGATGGCAAAGCCGCCGACTGGAGTGGATCGATCACTGCCGAGCAGGCAACGCTCGTTGAGCTGTTGCCGTGGGGATTCGAGGCGCGGGACCGATTCAGCGCAGCGAACCGTAGCTGGCAGTGCACAACAGAGCTGCGCCGCGGTCGTAGCGCGAACAGCTTCGCCGAGCCTTACCGCGGACTGTTCGTAAGACTGGCCGACGTCCGGCCGACCAGTACCCTCCGGCTCAAGACCAAACAAGGCCAGTTCGTGGTGCCGGTGGCCGAATTGACCTACGAGACGCGCTGGTTGTTTGCCGATGGCCGGGCATTTGCTCAGAGGGTCCCCGCACCACGGGCCATCGCCGGGAAGACCGGCACCCATGATGACTTCCCTTCCGCCGTCACCGATCGGAACGGAAACACGTGGGTGGCCTGGATTCGTTTTGACGAGCAGAACCTGCGCGACGAACTCCTTGTCGCAAACCTGGCTGCGCCGGGACAGGCACCGGAGGCCGTGCCTGCTGGCCGCTACGTGAGCAGCGCCCAGTTGACGGTTGATGAACGGGGGATCCTGACGTTGTTCTGGTGCGAATGGGATGGCGACGATTGGGACATCTACCGGAGTCGCCGACAAGACGGGCGCTGGAGCAAGCCGGAGGCAATCGTCAACGACAAGGGCAACGACATCTTCCTTCAGGTTGATCGCGGACCGGACGGGGCGAACTGGCTCGTTTGGCAGGCCTACCGCCCGGGCCGTCCCGAAAGCCAGATCTTCTGCTTGCGATTGCACGGCGGCGAATTGGCCGGACCGGTGGCCGTGACAGCGGGTCCGGGCAACAAGTGGGAGCCGGCCGTCGATGTTGCACCAGATGGGACTGCCTGGATCGCGTACGACTCGTACGAGCGTGGAAACTACGACGTATTCCTTGTCGCGGTGCGGGCCGATGGGGGAAAGCTGGTGGTGGACCAGCCGGTGCCGATTGCCACCACGGCCGACTTCGAAGCTCACGCCGCGGTGGATGCCCAGGACGAACGCTTCGTATGGGTGGCTTACGATGCAGCCGGCCCGAACTGGGGCAAGGATTACGCGCGGTACAGCACGCGGCGTAACGGCCGTTATGCCGAACCGCTGCATGCTAGTCGGCGGATCGAATTGAGGGCCTATGATCCAAGGCGTGGTCAGCTGTGGCAACCGGCAGCTCCCCTGCCACAGCTCCGCAACCCGCGTATGCCGGCACGCATCGCGCACAGCTACCAAGAGGAGGTGATCCGCTTCTACGAACTGCCTCAGCTGGCGCGCGATTCGGCAGGGCGCCTCTGGGTCCTGTACCGCCTAAACCGGCAGGGGTACGCGGGGCATCCGCGGAAGGGTGCCGTGTGGGAGCTGTGCGCTGCCACCATGCTGGACGGCCGGTGGATCGCGCCGCTTATTTTTCCTCACAGTCGGGGCCGCCAGGAGCAGAAGGCAGCCATCGCGCGTTCTCCAGCGGGAACGGTCGTGGCCTGGGCCAGTGGGCATCACCACGTGGACCGGCCTTATCGGCTGTTCTGGACCACACTGCCGGAACTCGCCGGCCAGCAGCATTGGACACTGCAGCCCGCTACCGCGGGGAACGCACCGTTGCAGGTGGAGACTCCGGTCAGGAGCTGGCACATAGAGCGCAACGGGCAAAGGCTGGAAGTGGTTTTCGGCGACCTGCATCGGCATACGGAAATCAGCCTCTGCACCCCGACCGTCGACGGATCACTGACCGAAACGTATCGGTACGCGATCGACGCGGCCAAGCTCGACTTCCTGGCCGTCACCGATCACACGCGTGATACGGACCCGTACCCCTGGTGGCTGACGCAGAAGGCAGCGGACTACTTCTACCACCCGGGCTACTTCGTATCCATCTACGCGTACGAGCGGAGTAATGCGATCGTAAACGGAGGTCATCGGAACGTGTTTTTCCGAGACCGCAACTGGCCTGTGCTGCGCAGTGACGCGCACTACGCATGGGCCAAGCTACCGCGGCCGGACACGCGGCCGAATGTGTCGCTCTACCCGCGGTTGCGGGGCCGATGGGCGTTTACGATCGCACACACGCCGGGCTTCAATCGCCGCGAGCAGCGAGGCACGTGGACGTATCACGATCCCCAGGTGGAGCCGGTGGCAGAGATTTTCCAGGCTTACCGGCGCGACTACGAGCGACCGGGCCGCGGTGTTCCCGAGGAGGCCAGCCTTTGGTACGCGTTGGGCCGGGGCCACCGGTTGGGATTCATCGCTTCCAGCGATCATCATTCCACGCACCTGTCGTACGCTTGCGTCTGGGCAGCGGCCCGGACGCGAGAGGCAATCTTTGAGGGCATTCGCTCCAGGCATACCTACGGTGCCATGGACAAGATCTTGCTAGAGGTGCGGCTGGGTGATGCCTTGATGGGGGACAAGCTGCGGGTCGGAGCTGTGGGGCAGATCCCGACGCTACGGATCCGCGTCCGTGGCACGGCTCCGATCGAAGAGCTTCAGATCGTCCGCTCCTCGCGGGTCATCGCCACGCTGCAGCCCGGAACAACGGACGTCAGCGTGACGTACAAAGACGAGGACTACCCTGGTGGGAAGTGTTACTACTACGTGCGGGTGAGGCAGACCGATGGCAGTGTCGCGTGGGGGTCTGCGATCTGGCTGGCGCCGTAGTCTCGCCATAAAGAAACCCTGCCGACCCCGACGAGGCGGGCTATCGGCAGGGCCGAAACAGAGTAGAGGCTATCGCACAGCATACCGATCTTTGCGGATTTTTCAAGTCCTTTTTTCACCCATCCATGGCCGCTGAGCGGGCTAGCACGGTAGCGTCTCGGCCAGGTGCACGTGGTGTGGCCGGGGACTTCGAGAGCGACGTGTGCCAGCCAAAGGGTGGTCTCTGCACCGATTGCCCGGTTCACTCGGCCGTAGGGCGCACGCAACGGGCCGGGATGCCGGTAAACTAAGCGAACACCCACGGACGCCTGTTCCCGGGCCGGACACTGGAGCAGAAGCGTGAACGAAGAACGGAAGAGAGCAATCGCTGTTCTGGAACAGCAGGCGCCGTCGTTCTTCACGGCGTGCATCAGTCGCGAGACTGGTTCGCGCGGCCGCACGATCGGCAACGTCGTGGCGCGCAAGATGGGCTGGACGTTGTACGACCAGGAGCTGCTGGAGTACATCGCGCGCGTGGAGCATGCCCGCCAGGAGGTTTTCGAACAGTTGAGTCCGGACGCCCGCGACTGGATCATTGCCTGGCGCGATGCCATTCTGGCAGAGGATGCCGCGGGGGAGGATTACATCCGACGGCTCGTGCAGGTGGTGCTCAGTGTTGCCATGACGGGCAAGGCCGTGTTCGTCGGACGAGGTGCCTGCTTCATTGTGCCCCGTGTTCGGTGCGTCAGCGTGCGGGTCATCGGCAGCCTGGAAAACCGTGTCACGTACTTATGTCAGCGGGAGCGGATGTCGCCGGAAGCGGCCGAGGAGTACATCCGCAGGACCGACGGGCAGCGCACGGAGTTCGTGCGGCGTTACTTTGGCCGTGATCCGCAGGACCCCCACAACTACGATCTCATCCTGGATGGTGGTGCCCTGGGCGAGGAGCTCTGTGGCGAACTGATCGTGACGGCCATCCACGGCAAGCAACTCTACCAGGAAGATCGGGCACGCCGCCAGACCCGCCCCTCGCCCGTCCCAGGCACAACAGAAGGAGCCTGAGCATGCCGCGGGTGTTGGACCCGGTTCAGCTTGCTTCTGAGCTGATCGAGCTGCCGTCGCCCAGCACGGAAAGCAATCGGGCGCTTGCCGAGCGCGTTGCCGGGTATTTGGAGGCGATCGGTTTTGACGCGGTGGAGTGGATTGACTATGAGCTGCCCGCGGGCACGGAGAAATGCTGTCTCGTGGCGCGGCGAGGCACCGGCCACGGCGGCCTTGCTTTTGTGAGTCACCTGGACACGGTGCCGGCGCGGGAGTACCGCGCGCGGCTAGAAGGAGACCGACTGTACGGACGCGGTGCTTGTGACATGAAGGGGCCACTGGCAGCCCTGCTCGCGGCAGCTTCCCGCGTTGATCCGGCGCAGCAGCGTGCGGCTCTGTACGTGATCTGCACGGCGGACGAAGAGATCGGCTATCACGGTGCGCGTGCGGTGGTGCAGTCGTCGGAGCTGTTCCGTGCCCTGGTCGACTCAGGGACGGCCGCCATCATCACGGAACCCACCGAACTGGCGGTGGTCTATGGCCACAAGGGCACCGTGCTGTTCACGGCCACCGCTCGAGGTACTGCGGCACACAGTTCGACGGCAGACGGCGACAGTGCTGTTCTGAAGGCGGTCCCATTTCTTGCCGAGATGAAGGCAATCCACGACGAATTCCGCTACGACCCCCGCTGGCATGACCGGCGATTCGATCCCCCCTGGCCTGGTTGGAACATCGTCGTGACCGACTACGATACTCCCGTGAATGTCACCGCTCCCCGCTGCACGGTCCGTGTCGGCTGGCGTCCGATGCCAGGTCAGCCGATTGCGCCGGTTGTTTCCCGCGTGCGGCAAGCCGCCGAGAAGTACGGGCTAGAGCTCGAAGTGCTGGGCGAGGACCTGCAGGCACTGTTCGTCGAGCCGGACTCACCGCTGGTGCGCGACGTGGTTCGCGTGACGGGGGCGAGCGAAATGCGCGTTGTCCCGTATGGCACCGATGGCTGCGTGTTTGGTAAGTACCTGCAGATGGTGGTCTTCGGACCGGGCAGCATCCAGCAGGCTCACCGCGACGACGAGTACATCGAATTGGCTCAGCTCCGGGCAGGCGTCGCGGCTTACGAGGCGCTGTTACGCGCTTTTTGTTGTTAGCCCCGACGGCCTACCACGCCAGGCCGCGTGAGCCCATGCCCCCAGGCGAGTTTCCTGCCACATGGTAGCTACCTATCCCGGGCTTGTGGTCGAGCGGCAGGCTCCGTACCGTGACGTGGGGGGCTCTTGGCATCTCTGGCCGAGGCACGGGCAACCGCGTGTGGCTACGGAGATGCAAGTGGGAATGGACTGGTTTCGCGGGCCTGTCAACGCCGGCAGCTAGCGATCCTGCCGGTGCGATGGCCGGTCATCAGATTGACCTGTTGCCATCAAGTGGGGCCGGCACCGCTGCATAGCAACCGACAGTCCGGCCCCGGTACCGATTCAAGCGTATCCCCCAAATCAAGCGATCGAAAGGGCGCCTTCGACGTCAGCTGACGTGCCCGCTTTGGGCGTCCAGGAGAAGGGGCGACGGGGCGGACATTCAGGCGTGGCTGACCGCTTCCAGTCGGGCCTGCTTCAAGATGGTGCATCAACTGCACGGTGCTGGGACGCATGAGAGTGGTTGCCCGGGATCGTCGATGGCCACGATGGTGATCCCGGCTTCGTCGGCCGCTGCGATAGTCCGTTCCGGCTCCAGCAAGATGGTTCGCCACGCTTCAATAGCCAGCGCGCTTGCTCCGGCCGCCTTCATGCTTTCGATCGTCTCGGGCCCGACCGTTGGCACATCGAACCGCGGGTCCTGCTGGGGCTTTGCGACTTTGACCACCACGAATTTCCGCAGCCCGCACAGTTCTCCGGCACGACGGATGCATCGGTCAGTACCTTCGATCGCTTCCACCGCTAGGGTGGCGCACTCTTTGACGGCTACGGTTTGCCCGACGTCCAGGCGGCCCATTTCGCGGGCAAGTTGCCAGCCGAAGCGGATATCGGCCCATTCCGCCTTTGTCGGTTCTCGTCGGGTGAGTACCCCGGGCCGCACCAACAGCTCGGGGCAGATCTCCAACGCCGACCGCACGACGATGCCCTCCTGTTCGAACTCCTCGATCACGGCCTCTAGCATCCGGTCGTCCTTGCGATTGTCCCGGCAGCGCACCAGATAGAGTCGCACAGCGCGCCAATCGGGCCAGTAGCGCAGGACGCGCCAACGGCTGAGCAGTTCGTGCTTGTAAACTTTGCCGGCGAGCACCAGCTGGCGCACGCGATGTCGCCGCAGCAGTCGGATCATGCGGCCCAGCCGCGCGATGCCGACCTCGTAGAAAACGGTCGCCAACTGTTCGAGCCGCTCGTGGGCCAGACCACGCAGAGCGAGGCACACGAGCTCGTGTCCGCGTGCGCGGGCCGCTTCTGCGAAACGTACCGGGAACAGGCCTGCACCGGCGATGAGACCTACCCGCCGCTCGAACGGCCTCTCACCCGTGCGGCTCACCAGCCACAGCCGTGTTGCAAGCGGTAGGTCACGGCACTCAACCGGCGCGGCGGCGTTGCTCGAGCTGTCCGTCATCTCCTCTGCTTCGTACTCCGGTCGGTTTCTCAAGCGACTGCACCCGGCGTGTCAAGTCCCGGACCGACTCCCACAGCTGGGGCAGCTTGCGGAACACCGTGTAGGTTTTCCGCGCCTCGCGCTCCGGTTGAGCAGGAATACCAAGCACGGTGGTCCTGGAGTCGACGCTGGCGATCACGCCGGCCATCGCGCCAATGGTCACGTGATCGCCGATGGTCAGATGATCGCGCACGCCGGCCTGGCCACCGATCATCACGCAGCGGCCCGTGGTGGTGGACCCGGCAATGCCGACTTGAGCGGCGATCAGGTTGTTCGGGCCGATCCGGCAGTTGTGTGCAATCTGCACCAGATTGTCGATCTTGGTCCCGCGGCCAATTCGTGTCTCTTCGAAGGTGCCGCGATCGATCGTGGCATTGGCACCGATCTCCACATCGTCCTCAACGATCAGCTGCCCGAGGTGCTCCACGTGCACCAGCCCGCGGCTGGTTCTCCGATAACCGAAGCCATCGGCTCCCAGCACGGCCCCGGCGTGGACGATCACCCGGTTCCCCAAGACCGTGCGCGGGTACAGGACGACGCGGGGGTGCAACACGCAGTCGGCGCCGATCATACAACCGTCGCCGATCACCACGCCGGCTCCGATCACGGACCGCTCTCCAATCACAACCCCTTTGCCGATGTAAGCGTGGGCGCCAACTGCCACGCCTGGAGCCAGTTGCGCCGTGGGGTCGACGACTGCGGTTGGATGGATCCCTTCTGGGCGGTGGATCTCCAGCCCGCGGATCCGCTTCAGCACGAGGGCAAACGCCTCGATCGGGCATTCCACGCGAACGAGCGCCACCTGGTCCGGGGCCGGGGTCGGCCAGTCCCGCGCGACGATCACGGCCGAAGCGGTACAGCGGCTGAGGTCTTCGTCCGTTCTGCCCTCCCAGAACGTGATGTCGCCCCGGCCGGCCTTCGCCCAGACCTTTGCGTCGCTGATCAAGATCGTCTCATCGCCCTCGATCGTTCCATCGATCCAGGCAGCGATCGTTCTGAGCTCGATCATGGGTACCTCTTCCGTGCGTTCAGAGCACGAGCGGTTCCGTCCGTGCTGCTGCTTTCGTGCGGCCGATCCTACCGAAGCTATCGGTCGTGCACAAGGTGGAACGCGACCAAATCAGGTCGCGCATGCGGGCAGTGTTCCGGTTCTGCAGCCCTGGGGTCGACGTTGCCGACATGGGCCGGTTTGACCGGCATCGGGCCCAAGCTATGGTTGCATGGGTGATCGCGGCAAACGTGGAGAGCCACTCGCAGTATGGAGCGAGCTAGCGATGGTCACGATGGTATGCGACGCGTTGAGGGCGCAGTACGCGCGACGTGGCGGTGATTCGCCGCCGCGGATCCTGCTGTTCAGCTCGCCGGAAGTGCGCGACGATTGGAACGAGGGATGCTTCGAAGACGGCTTCGAGGTGCGGGTCGCCACCGACTACGAGGGGCTCGGGCGCCTGGTTGCGCAGGAAGAATTCGACGTTCTGCTCTGTGTGGGCAGTTTCGACGAGAGGACGCTTGCAGGCATCCTGCGTTACTCCCAGCAGCTAGCCGATCAGTGCTTCACGCTGCTGGTCCCGAAGGGCCGCGATTGCTCTGCACTGATTCCATCCGGCTCAGCTAACGACGGTCTGCTGGTGTTGCCGGCCGACACAGGAATCCCCGAGGCTCGTTTCCTGTGCCAGCAGCTTGCGCGCAAGGTGCAACGCTGCAAACGTGGCGAGCAACTGGCCGGGCTCCTAGACGGTCTGGTGGCCAGTCTGGTCCATGCCCTGGAAATCCGGCAGCCTGTCGAAGTTGGCCATTCGACGCGTGTGGCCCATTATGCCCTGGCGATTGCCCACGAGCTTGGCGTGCCTGAAGAGGACCGGATCACGCTTCGGCTCGGGGCGCTGCTACACGATGTCGGCAAACTCACGCTGCCTGGGCTCGTACTGGGCAAGCCCGCCGAATTAACCGAGGAAGAGTACGCCATCGCCCGTGCCCACACCACGAGAGGCTACCGGCTGCTGTCAGGGGTTGCTGGCCTGCGCGAAGTGCGCGACATCGTGCGCTGGCACCATGAAGCCTACGACGGGTCAGGTTACCCCGATGGTTTGCGCGGCGGCCAGATCCCGCTGCTGGCACGGATCGTCGCTGTAGCCGAGACCTATGACGCCATGACTTCGCCCCGGCCGTATCAGACGCCGGTCAGCCACGAAGAGGCGCTGGCGAAGCTGACCGAGGCTGCCGGCAAGCAGTTCGACCCGGAAGTCGTGGCAGCTCTGGAACGCCTCCGTGTCCATCAGAACATCTGGAAGACGCTCGAGCGCAGCGACAACCTGCCGGTCATCTCCGCCGTGCTCACCCGGGCGCTGGAGCTGCTGTGCACGCCGCAACCGGACTTCGAAGAGCTCGCGCAGGTACTTGGCTCTGACCCCGGCTTCGTCACCCGCATCCTGCGCTACGTCAACTCGGCCCGGTTCGGGCTGCTAACCCAGGTCACCGACATTCGCCGTGCCCTGGTCGTGCTCGGCATGAGGCAGATTTATCGCATCGTCGTAGCAGCGAGCACGCGCGACGTGCTCAGTACCGACGAACTCCGCGACCTCTGGGAGCATTCGCTCACCACAGCCTTCGCCGCCGAGACAATCGCGGTCAGTGCGCCGTCGGTCCTGCCGAACGAGGCGTTTCTTGCCGGGCTTCTACACGACCTGGGCAAGGTTGTTCTCTGCCGCGCGTTCCCGTCAGCCTATCGCAAGGTCCTGGCCCTTGAGGAACACGGCGTGATGTCCTACATCGCCGAGACACTCGTCTTCGGCGCGAATCACGCCGAGGTGGGTGCGTGGTTGGCCAAGCGGTGGGACTTGCCCGATTCGATCGTCACCGCCTTGGAAAAGCATCACAGCTTCGCCGTGGCTGCCGAGCCGCTCGTTGCCGTCGTGGCTTTGGCCGACCAGGCAGCACACACGGTAGGCAATCCGTCGCTGGCTTGGATGCCCTTCGATGGCGGCCTGCTGGAACGCTGCGAGCAGACTCCAGAGAACCTGATCCAAATCGCGCGCGAAGCGAAAGAGAACGCAACCGAGACCATCAGGTCGCTGGAAGAAGCCGACAGCGACGTCTAACCGGCCTGCACCAGCTTCCGCGCCACCAGCTCGGCAATCTGCACCGCGTTCGTCGCTGCGCCCTTGCGGAGGTTGTCCGCGACGCACCAGAACGCCAGGCCGTGCGGATGCGTCGGGTCCTTGCGAATGCGCCCGACCCACACCTCATCCGTGCCGCTAACCTGAATCGGCATCGGATACTGACCGGCCTCGACGTCGTCGAACAGCCGCACGCCCGGGGCCCGCTCAAACCACTGGCGTGCCTCCCCCACGCTCACCGGCCGCTCCGTCTCCACGAACACCGCCTCCGCGTGGGCGTTGGCCACCGGTACGCGGACGCAGGTGGCGCAGACTTGGATCGTGGGATCATCGAAGATCTTCTGGGTTTCGCGCATCATCTTCAGCTCTTCGGACGTGAAGCCGGCATCGCGGAAACTGCCGACCTGCGGAATCAGATTGAATGCTAACTGGTGGGGAAATTCCTCGGCTCGGACCGCTTCGCCCCGCAGCGCCTGGTGAGCTTGGGCGAACAGCTCCTCGGCAGCCCGTTTCCCGGCACCGCTGGCCGCTTGGTACGTCGCCACCAGCACGCGCTTAACCCGGGCCCGGTCGTGCAGCGGTTTCAGCGCCACGACAAGCTGAATCGTCGAGCAGTTCGGGCTGGCAATGATCCCCTGGTGCCGTTCAATCGCTTGCGGATTCACTTCGGGCACAACGAGCGGTACGGATGGATCCATTCGGAAATAGGCCGACTCGTCGACCACGACGGCGCCGGCTTTGACGGCCAGCGGCAGGTACTGGCCCGCGACCTCATCGGGGGTTGACGACACAACCAGGTCGACGCCGTGAAAGCTGTCCGGCGTCAGCTCCTCGACCACGTGCTGCTCCCCCCTGAACGCGACGGTGCTCCCCGCGCTGCGGCGGGAAGCGAGGAACCGCACCCGCTCGGCGGGAAAGGCGCGCTGCTCTAACAGCTGAACCATGATTCGGCCCACCGCACCGGTGGCCCCGACCACTGCAAGCGTCAAACCCATCGGCGTTCCTCTCCAGACAAGCGCGTCAGCCTGCCAGCCCGGTTTGTTTCATCCTATTGGGGCCGGACAGCCACACCGGCGCATGCACGGCTACCGCACTGGCGGGCTGTAAAATTGGTGAGTTTTGCCACGGCGAGCGGACTCATCGAGGTATCTGGGGATGGAGCTACCACGTACGGTCGGCGAACTGCGCGCCAGCGGCTATCGGGTTCTCAGCGTCAAAGATGAGCTGCGCAAGAACCTGATCCGCAAGATGCGCAGCGGGGAGGTGCTGTTCCCCGGGATTCTCGGCTACGACGAGACCGTCATCCCCCAGATCCAGAATGCGATCCTCGCCCGCCACGACATGCTTTTCTTAGGCCTGCGGGGCCAGGCCAAGACGCGCATCATCCGCATGCTCGTGAACCTGCTCGACGAGCGGATCCCCATCGTGGCCGGTTCGGAAGTGAACGATAACCCGTTCGCCCCCATCTCCAAGTACGCCCGTGAGCGGCTTGAACGCGAAGGTGACCGCTGCCCGGTGGAGTGGATCGGCCGAGAGCGCCGCTATGGCGAGAAGCTGGCCACGCCCGACGTAACCATTGCCGATCTGATCGGCGAGGTTGACCTGGTCAAACATGCCGAAGGCCGTTACCTGTCCGATGAGACCATCATGCACTTCGGGCTCATCCCCAGAACGAATCGCGGCATCTTCTGCATCAATGAACTGCCCGACCTCAGCCCGAAGATTCAGGTGGGATTGTTTAACGTGCTGGAAGAGCGCGACATTCAAATCCGGGGCTTCCCAGTCCGGCTGCCCCTGGACCTGCTCATGGTCTTCTCGGCCAACCCGGAAGACTACACGAACCGGGGGCGGATCGTGACGCCCCTGAAGGATCGCATCGGCTCGGTCATCCGCACCCATTACCCGCCTGATCGGGCCACCGCCATCCAGATCACCGACCAGCAAGCCTGGAGTGATCGAGGTGAAGAGCTCCGGGTAGAAGTGCCCTACTTCATGAAGGAAGTCCTCGAAGAGGCCGTTGCGCTGGCCCGCCAGAGCAGTCACGTCAATCAGGCTTCGGGCGTTAGTGTCCGCATGTCGATCGCCAACCGAGAAATCGCCATCTCCAATGCTGAACGGCGCGCCATCTTGCTTGGGATTCCGGTGACCGTGGTCCGCTGTTCGGACCTGAGCCATGTGATCGCTAGCTCGCGGGGCAAGATCGAGCTGACGCTCGGCGGCGAAGAAGGCCAAGAGGATCGGCTGCTGCAGCGGCTGTTCGCGGAGGCAGTCAAACGGGTGTTCGCCCAGTACTGGAAGCCCGATGACTGGAACCCGGTGGTGGCCTGGTTCAGCGGCCTGAACGTCTTCGAGACCGGGGATCTCCTGCCCGCATCCCGCTACCTGGAACAGGCGAGCCAGATACCGAGGTTCATTGCCAAGATCGACGAAGCCGCCGAGAAACTGGCCGGCAATATGCTGGGCAGCGGTTATGATGCCGAGGTGTACGCAAGCCTGATCGAGTTCGTGCTCGAGGGGCTGCACGTGCATAATCGACTGAACAAGTCGATAGCAGGCAGTTCGGTCCGCTTCCGGGCAGCGTAACGGTCAACGGGACGGAAAGCTCATGCCGCGGTTCTGCTATAGCGAGTGGGACGGCAGCCAGCAGTTCGAGGGGCTGGAGGCCGAGCGGCTCTACGACACGCTCAGCGACTTCATGCTCGAGTATGGCGAGCAAGTGCTGCGTCAGATCGACGAGCCCCAGGACGACGACCTCTCCGAGATGCTCCGACTCTTGCTGGACGAGGGGCTGCTGGAGCGTGACGAGCAGGGCCGGCTGGTGCCCACGCCGAAGGGCCTGAAGCGCACGGAGCGCCGGGCATTGGAGCAGCTGTTCCAGCAAGCACAACGGGGTGCGGCCGGTCAGCACGCAACCGACCTGCGCGGCCCTGGCGAGGTCCTTCACGACGAAACCAGACCGTACCGGTACGGCGACCCGCTGGCCAACCTTAATCTGAGCGAAACGATCAGGAACGCCGTGCTCCGCCAGGGCACCGGCACTCCGATCCGCCTTCATCCTGACGACTTCGTCGTCTATGACACGGAGTACCGGGCGCGAAGCGCGACGGTGGTCCTGGTGGACATGTCCGGCTCAATGGGCCGGTTTGGGAAGTTCTTCCATGCAAAGAAGGTTGCGCTCGCGCTTCAGGCACTGGTGCGTGCGGCCTACCCCGGCGATACGATCGAATTCGTCGGCTTCTACTCGTACGCCACCCGACTCGGTCCGCGTGAGCTTCTCCTCGCCACGCCCAAGCCGGTTTCGCTCTGGACCGACCGGGTCTTCCTGCGTATCGATCTGGACCGACCGCCCGGATTTGTCCCGGAACATTTCACCAACATCCAGGCCGGGCTGCGGATCGCCCGCGGCCTGCTGCGGCGCAGCGGTGCCCAGAACCGCCAGGTTATCCTGATCACCGACGGCGAACCAACCGCGCACCTTGAAGGCCGTGACTTGCTGCTGATCTACCCTCCGTCACGCCGCACGCTGCAACACACGCTGGCCGAGGCGCGTCGCTGCGTCGCGGAGGGTATCAAGATCTCGACCTTTGCCCTCGTCGACGACTACCTGTACTTCGAACTGGCCAACTTTGTGCGTCAGCTTGCTCAGCTGACCCGCGGCGTGGCCGTGCACTGCTCAGCCCGTGAGTTGGGCAGGCTGGTCTTGGAAAGTTTCGAGCGCGGCCGCTACCGCCGCCGCGCCCTGTGAACCGACGGGCCGGCGGTCGTCGCCGCGGCCGCAGGGTTCCGGGTCCCCTCCTGTTCCAACAACCGCTCGTAGAACGCTCGGATCTGACTGGTCATCCGGTGATGATCGAAACGGGCCCTCAGAGCCTCTGCGTCAGCTGCTCCCATCCGCCGGCGCAACTCCGGCGCACGCGCCAGCCGAATGAGGCGATCCGCTAGCTCGTCAGCGTCCCGCGGTCGCACCAGGAAGCCCGATCGACCGTCCTCGATCACTTCCCAGGCACCGTCGAGGCGGAAGCAGACCACGGGCTTCCCGGCCAGCTTCGCCTGTGCCAGCACGCGGGCCAGCCCCTCACGGAGGCTGCAATGGACCACGATGTCCATGGCCTGCAGGTAGACGGGAATGTCCGCGGGGGGAACAAGACCGGCGAACACGAACCGGTCCGCCACGCCCAACTCTGCCACAGTCCGCCGCAACTGGTCGCGCAGGATGCCATCTCCGACGAACAAGAACTTCACATTGGGCACTTCTGCTACCACGCGCGGGGCAGCCGCCAGCACAAACTCATGGCCCTTCAGGTGGAAGAGCCGTGCGACTTTGCCGATGACAACCTCGTCCGGTCGGATCCCCAGCCGCTCGCGCAGGGCCGCCGCCTCCGGGCGGTCACGCACGAACTCGTCCACCTCCATCCCGCTGTAGATCACCTCGAATCGCTCCGGCACCCCGATGCCATGGCTGAGGTACAGGTCGCGCATGGCGTGTGAAACGGCAATCAACCCATCGCACCGGCGTGCTGCCATCCGTTCCGCCCATCGGTAGAACAAGTTGCGCCAAGGCCGCTCAAACGGATGAAACGGTGACCCATGCACCGTATGGACCACGGCCGGCACGCCGGCCGCGTCCGCCGCCAGGCGCCCAAGAATGCCCGCCTTTGAGCTATGCGTATGCACCACATCTGGCTGCCACTGGCGGATCAGCGCCAACAGTCGCCGGTACGCCAGCACGTCCCGGGCCGGGTGAATCGCGCGCTGAAGCTCATCAACGACAACACATGGTGTGCCGCGCTGCTGGACGCGGTCGAAAAGGTCCCCCTCTGGACCAGGTGCGGGACCGGTCACCAGCAGAACCGTGTCGCCGAAATCGCGGATCAGGTCCTCAACGGTTAGAAGCGTGTTCTCCTGAGCCCCGCCGATGATCAGCCGCGTGATGATGTGCATCACGCGTAGCGGCCGCGTCTGCCACGATCGGCCGCTGGTAGCCTTACGAGTCCCCGGACCACTTCGGACAGACGGCAGCTTGTCGTTCGGGCTAGCCGGGCACATCGGCGGCGAGCCAGCCGGTGGGAAGTCCTTCATACCAGACCTTCACCAGGTACAACCCCTCCGCGGGCGCCGTCGGACCGGCGCGCGGCCGCTGGCGTGAGGCAAGGATCTCACCAACCCGCTCACTCGGCCAGAAGCCACGGCCCACGTTGTACAGCGTGCCCGCGATTGCTCGGACCATGTTGTACAGGAACCCGTCGGCAGCAACCTCCACATAGACCAGATCGCCGCCGGCTGCATCGGCGTCTACCTCCAGGAGATCCCGATGCCAGAGCCAACGGGCATCGGCCCGAGCGACGTGGCACCGATAGATGCTACGGACCGTGCTGGCCCGAGGCGCGCCGGCTGTCTGAAAGGCACGAAAATCGTGCCGACCGACTAGCTGGCTCGCACCGGCCTGCATCGCGGCCACGTCCAGCCGATAGATGGATCGTGCCGTGTACCGTCGCAGGTGGGGCAGCGGCACCGGGGCATCGCAGAAGACGTATCGGTACAGCTTGGCGCGGGCATCGTAGGTCGCATGGAAGGCCAGAGGCGCCTCGCGAACGGAAAGCACGCGCAGGTCCGCCGGCAGTGTGGCGTTCAGTGCCCGCAAGAACGTCGTCACCGACCGACGGCTCGCCGTGCGGAAGTTTGCCACCTGGCCTAACGCGTGCACGCCCGCATCGGTCCGACCGCTTGCCAGAAGCGCTACACGGTGTCCCACCAACGGCTCCAGCGCCTGCTCCAGCACTTGCTGGACCGTACGCCGCCCTGGCTGGCGCTGCCAGCCGGCAAACTCGCTGCCGTCGTAGGCAAGCTCAAGCACAATGTTCCGCAACTGCGCCACCGCAGCCGTCGCCTCCTCCCGGTTCGATTGATCCCCACCACGCACAGCCGCCGCCCGCGTGACTCATAAGATTACTCCGAACCCGGACCAGCAAACCGAGAATTCAGCCATGGGCATGACGATCACGGAAAAGATTCTGGCGCGTGCGTCTGGAAAGCCGGCCGTGCAGCCCGGCGAGAACGTCTGGGTCAACGTCGATGTGCTCATGACCCATGACGTCTGTGGCCCGGGAACGATTGGCGTCTTCAAGCAACACTTCGGTCCGGATGCACGCGTCTGGGACCGCACGAAGGTCGTGATCATCCCGGATCACTACATCTTCACCCGGGATGAGAAGGCACGGCGCAACATCGAGATTCTCCGTGAGTTCGTGCGCGAACAGCAACTGCCCTACTACTACGACGTCGGCACGGAACGGTACAAGGGCGTCTGCCACATCGCCCTGCCCGAAGAGGGCCACACGCGGCCTGGAGAGGTACTGCTCGGCACTGACAGTCACACGTGCACCGCCGGCGCCTTTGGCGAATTCGCCACGGGGATCGGAAACACAGACGCCGGCTTTGTGCTGGGCACCGGCAAGCTATGGCTGAAGGTGCCGCCCACACTACGGTTCATTTTCACGGGCGACCCGCCGGCCTGGCTGATGGCCAAGGACCTGATCCTGGCCGTCATTGGACGCATCGGTTGCGACGGTGCAACCTACATGGCAATGGAATTTACTGGTGAGGCCGTCTTCGGCCTCGGCAAGATCGCCGCGGAATTCGCCGGCCAGCCGATCAGCGACCGTCCGGTAGGGTTCTCACCAGCCATTGAGGAACGGATGACGCTGTGCAACATGGTGATCGAGGCAGGCGGTAAGAACGGCGTCATTGCACCGGACGAGGTCACCGAGCAGTTTGTACGGGAGCGAACCCAGGCAGCCGGCACGCGCACCGATTTCGAACCGGTTCACAACGATCCCGACGCACGCTTCGCAGCTGAGTACCGTTTCGATGTCCGCACCCTGGAGCCGATGGTCGCACGGCCTCACTCCCCGGAGCATGCCGTGCCCGTCTCGGACGCGGTCGGCGAACCGCTGGACCGAGCCTACATCGGCTCGTGCACGGGCGGTAAGGTGCTGGATCTGATAGCCGCGGCAAAGGTGCTGCGTGGACGATCCGTGGCGATTCCGACGTTCATCGTGCCGGCAACGACGGAAATCGAACGTGCTATGGACCGGATCCGTCTCAACGGCCAGACACTGCGTGAGATCTTTGAGTCGTCTGGCTGCATCATCGGTCCTCCTTCATGCGGCGCCTGCCTGGGAGGGCCGCTGGATACGCTCGGGCGGCTGAACGAACCGCTGCGGTGTATCTCCAGTACGAACCGCAACTTCCCAGGGCGGATGGGACACAAGGAAGCCCAGGTCTTCCTGGCCAGCCCGCTGACGGTGGCCGCTTCGGCCGTTGCCGGTCGGATCGCCGATCCTCGCGACGTGCTGAACTAGGGCAGCAGCTCTGTCCGACTACTGCCGCCGAAGCAGCTGGCCGTGCCCATCGCCGAATGAGCTGAGCCGGTCAAAGCACGGGTGACGCAGCAGAGTGAGAGCTGATGGAGACCAAATTCCGCGCCTTAGCCTATGTCCTGGGCGATAACATCGACACCGACCAGATCATTCCTGCCCAGTATCTGGTGTACAACCCGGCCGTCCCAGAAGAGTACCGCATGTTCGGGCGCTATGCGCTCAGCGGTGTGCCGCGTGATCGTGCCGGTCTGCCCTCCGGTGGCGTGCCTTTTGTCCGTGATGGTGAGTACAGCACCGACTACCAGGTTGTCATTGCGGGCAAGAACTTCGGCTGCGGCTCGTCACGAGAACACGCACCGATCGCGCTCAATGCCGCAGGGGTTAAGGCGGTAATCGCGGAGAGTTATGCGCGGATCTTTTTCCGCAATGCGGTCAACGGCGGTTATCTCGTACCGCTGGAAACCGACGAGCGGTTGATCGAGGCAGTCCGTACGGGCGACCTCGTGGAAGTCGACATCGACGGGTGCCGCTTAGTGAACCTGGCAACCGGTCAGACTTTCCGTCTGAAGCCCCTGGGCGACGTGCGCCCGATCATCGAAGCGGGGGGGCTGTTCCGCTACGCCGAGCGAAGCGGTCTGCTGAAGCGGTAACGACTCTTGCACCGCTCGGCAGCGGCTGCCGCGTGACCGTCTTGATCCGATCGCGTGGGCACGTTTCCTGTCCGCGCGCAACGCCGTACCGATACGCGGGCAGGCGCGTGTGGCCGACGGTGGCGCGGTGCGCACGGTCGGCGGGCCGGTACGAGCGGGCGCTGTGCCGGCGGGGTCGTTCGGCGTCTGATGAGCCTGCGCCGGCTACTCGACCTCGAACACCGCCTCGATTTCCACCGGGATGTTGCGTGGCAGAGAGCCCATGCCGACGGCGGAGCGGGCGCCGATTCCGGCCTCCGGCCCGAACACCTGGGCCATCAGGTCCGAGTAGCCGTTGATCACCTCCGGATGATCCGTGAAATCGGGCGTGGCGTTCACCATACCGAAGGACTTCACCAGCCGCTTGACCCGATCCAGTGACCCCAAGCTGGCGCGGACGCTGGCTAAGATGGCCAGCCCAACAAGCTTGGCGGCTTCCTGCGCCTCGGCCAGACTCAGGTCCTGGCCCACCCGCCCTTGCATCAGCGTACCGTCGGGCCGCAGCGGACCGTGGCCGGAGACGTACAGCAGGTTTCCAACGCGCACGGTGGGCACGTAGGTAGCAACCGGCTTGGGAGCCGGTGGCAACGTCAGTCCAAGCTCACGCAGTCTGTCTTCAGCGCCCATCGCTTCCTCCGTCCGACTCAGGGTGCGAACCGTCGTAAGCGAGCACCAGAACGGTCACGTCGTCTTCGAATGGCCGACGGCCGCGGAACCGATTCACCTGCTCTCTGAGGCACGTCACCATCTGCTCGGCGGGGCCGTCGCCGCACTCGGCAAGCCAGCGACGAAGTCGTCCCAGCCCAAGAAGCTCACCGGACTCGCTCCACGTCTCCAGGAGCCCGTCGGTGTAATAGACAAGCCGGTCGCCGGGCTCAAGCGTGATCTCAACCTCCTCGAAGTCGACCTTGTCGCTGACCCCCAGCAGCATACCCCGTGCATCGAGGGGCACGACGCGGCGCTGGTCTGCCCTGTACCACAGCGGCGGCGGATGGCCCGCCTTCGCGAAACGCAGCCTGGCTGACGTGATGTCGAAGACGCCGTAACAACCGGTGATAAAACGTTCCTCTTCCAGGATCGTGCGCAGGTGTTCGTTCAGCTGGCTCAGCACCTCGGCAGGGCTCATCGAACCCGGTCGGCACGTGCGGAAGACCGTCTGTGCCATGACGGAAACAAAGGCGGCGGGGATGCCGTGGCCGCTGGCGTCACAAACCAACAAGCCGATGTGCCGCCCGGTCATTTGCCGCACGTCGTAGAAGTCGCCGGAGACCCGGTCTTTGGGCTCGTACCAGGTGGCAAACGAAATATTCGGCAGTTCCGGGAGTTCGTTCGGCAGGAGCTGGCGCTGGATCCGGCTGGCCATCCTCAGGTAGTAGTCCATGAGCTGGTCGCGTTTGGTCAACTCGACGTTCCGTTGTTCGAGCTCGCGGGTACGTTGCCGCACGGCCGACTCGAGCACCTGCGTGCGATGGTGGAGCAGGTCGCGCGCGGTGACGATGCCCACCAGGCGCCCGTGCTCGACCACCGGCAAGTGTCGCACCTGAAGCAGATCCATCTGTTCCGCGACAACAGCCCAGGTATCGTGTGGTGTGACCGTGCAAACCGGCGAGGTCATCACGTCGCGTGCGGTCAGACTGCGCCACTGCTCGCACCGTTCGACCGCCCGGTACACAATATCCCGCTCGGTGACGATCCCAACCACCCGGTCGTCTTCGACGATGATGACCGACCCGATGCGTCGTTCCTTCATGAGCCGAGCGACACGAACCAGTGGCTCATCGGGCCCGACCGTGGCCGGGTTACGCGTCATGATTTGCCGCACTCGCAACTGTTCCGGCTGAGCCACCATGATCACTGCTGCCGCCCGGTGTAGCGCACACATCCGGTTATGCTTCCGGGCATTCTACCGCAGGGGTTGTCGGCACAACCGGATCGCGATACCCCCCGGGTGGGCGGCTCCGGCCCGTTCCGGTAGGATGTAACGGTCTGCGAATTGGGAACGAGAATCCGGAGCGGGCAGTCCGTGCGCCACCGGTTGGAGCGGTGATGAGTGACCGTTATCGTGTTGGGCTTGGCGAGGACTCGCATCGGCTGGTCCGGGCGCGGCCGTTGATCCTTGGCGGTGTGCGCATTCCGTATGAGTACGGACTGGCCGGCCACAGCGATGCCGATGTCGTTTTGCACGCCGTGGCCGATGCCCTGCTAGGCGCCGCCGGCCTGGGTGACATCGGGGAGCTTTTCCCGGACCGCGACCCGACGTACAAAGACGTCGAATCGACCGTCCTGCTGGCTGACGTCCTGGATCGGGTGCGACAGGCCGGCTGGCAGCCAGTCAACGTGGACCTGGTCATCCACGCTCAGCGACCGAGTCTCTCCGAGTACAAGCCTAAGATACAGCAGCGGATCGCGGAACTGTTGGGCATCCCGGCCAACGCAGTAGGGGTAAAGGCCAAGACGGGCGAAGGAGTCGGTCCGGTAGGGCGTGGCGAAGTGATTCGCTGTCACGCGGTGGTGCTGGTGCGAACCACCGACAACCAGGCAACTGATGCCGAGGCAAGTGGCTGACCACCATGGGAATCCAGGTTTACAACACACTTACCCGACGCAAAGAACCTTTCGAACCGGTCAATCCCCCCAAAGTAGGCATCTATTGCTGCGGACCGACCGTGTACATGCCCAGCCATGTGGGCCACATGGTCGGCCCGGTAATCTTCGATGTCATCAAGCGGTACCTGGAGTACACGTGCTACGACGTAACGCTGGTGATCAACATCACGGACGTCGAGGACAAGCTGATCCGTGCCGCGCAAGAGAAGGCGATGCCGATTAAGGAGCTGGCGGAGACGGTCGCCGAAGATTATCTCCAGAACCTACGGCAGCTCCACGTAGACACGATCGACTTCATGCCGAGGGCTACTGAGAACATCGACGCCATCATCAGGCTTATCCAGGGCCTCATCAGCAAGGGTCATGCTTACCAGGCAGACGGCGATGTTTACTTCGACGTGACCACCTTCCCGGAGTATGGCAAGCTGAGCCATCGCGATCCGGCAGCCCTGGAGGCAGGTGCCCGTATCGAACCAAGCCCGTTGAAGCGGCACCCGGCCGATTTTGCGCTCTGGAAAGCGGCCAAGCCGGGTGAGCCCAGCTGGAACAGCCCCTGGGGCAAGGGCCGCCCGGGCTGGCACATCGAGTGCTCGGCCATGAGCATGCGCTATCTGGGGGAAACGTTCGATATCCACGGCGGTGGCCTGGACCTGGTCTTTCCGCACCACGAGAACGAGATCGCCCAATCGGAAGCCTTCACTGGCAAACCGTTCGTGAAGTACTGGCTACACAACGGCTTGCTCCGCCTGGCACAGGCCACGCGCAAAGTCGGCGCCCTGGCGGACCGCGACGCCCTTGAGGGACTGGACGAACAGCAAGCCCTCAAGATGTCCAAGTCCAAAGGGAACGTGGTCATCGTCAGCGAGCTGCTCAAGGAGGTCTCCGGCGAAGTGCTTCGCTTTTTCATCCTGTCCACGCACTACCGGCGGCCTATCGAGTACTCCCTGGAGCGTGTCAAGCAGGTCGGCCGCGGGCTGCAGAACTTCTACCGATACTTCGAACGGTACCAGCGGATCACCGGGCAGTCGTTCTATGACCTTGAGCCGCCCAAGAAGCGCGGTCCGTTCGAACCATCGGGTACGGAAACGCAGTTCCTGAACGAAGTCGCCTCATTGCGCGAACGGTTCCTGGCAGCGATGGATGACGATTTCAACACGGCCGCGGCCATCGGGATTCTCTTCGACCTGCTTGCAGCTCTGAACCGCTACGCCGATCGGAACAATCTGGAAGGCGACGGGCGGACAGACGAAGCGAAGGTGGCTGCGCTGCGACAGGGCACGTTGGTGCTGCGCGAACTTGCGCACGTGCTCGGGCTGTTCCTCGAACCGCCGCGTCGTGAGACGGCCACGTCGGAACTGAGCGAACGACTGATCCAGCTGCTGGTTGACATACGCGCCCGGGCGCGCAGTGAGAAGAACTACGCCCTGGCGGATGAGATTAGGCGCCGGCTTGGTGAGCTGGGCGTCGTGCTGGAGGACCGGCCAGGGGGCACGGTCTGGCGGTTCGCTGAGGAGTGACCGGCCGCGGAGCGTCGCTAGCGGATGACAACGGTGCCGCATCGGGAGCAGCAAGCGGTTGCCGGCATCCGTCGCGTTGTCGGTGTCGACCCAGGCCTGCGCGTCACCGGCTACGCGGCAGTGGGCCGGCGCCGTTCCGGCCACCTGCGCCAGCTTTGCTGGCAGGTCGAAGAGGCGGGCGTGATCCGTCCGACGCCGGATGAATCGCTCGAGAGCCGCCTCGAGCAACTGTTCCTCGCCCTGGGCAACGTCTTGGACCAGTATCGCCCCGACGCCGTGGCGCTCGAGGACTTGCACAGCAACTACCGACATCCCCGCACCGCGATCCTCATGGGGCATGCCCGCGGCGTGCTCTGCCTGGCCGCTGCGGTTCGAGGCATCCCCGTGCTGAGCTACCCGCCGGCCCGGGTTAAGCAAGCAATCACCGGCAGCGGTCGAGCCAGCAAGGCACAGGTGCGTCGCGCGTTGTGCCACCAATTGGCGCTTGCGGAAATCCCTGAGCAGCACGACCTCACAGACGCCCTAGCCGTCGCGGTCTGCTGCCTGTGCGATCAATCCGAGCGTTCTTCCTCCATAGGTCAGCGATGATTGCAGCAATCCAGGGCAAGCTGGTGGCGCTGGACGACGAGGCAGCGCTGGTCCAGGTGGGTGGGTTCGAGTACGAGGTACTCGTCTGCGAGACGGTGCGGCGCAGGCTACAGAACCGGGTCGGTAGCACTGTGAAACTGCGTACGGTCTACTACCTGGAAGGCAACGCAACGGGCGGTCGACTCGTGCCGCGTCTGGTCGGGTTTCTGGATCCGGTGGAGGTCAAGTTCTTTGAGCAGCTTTCCTCGGTTAGCGGCCTGGGACCACGGCGGGCACTGAACATGATGAGGTGGCCAGTGAGCCAACTGGCCACCGCGATACGCAACCGTGACGTTGACCTGCTCAGCAGTTTGCCCGGCGTGGGGAAAGCCACTGCCGAGAAGATCGTGGCCGCTTTGAGGCGTCACATGGAACCGTTCCTGACCGCGTTGGAGGGGGTCGAGGAACCGGAAGTGGCGGGATTGCCGCGCAAGGACGTTGAGGCGGCGTTCCGGGCCCTGCTGCAGCTGGGGTTCAACGACTCAGAGGCGCGGGACACCATCCAACGCGCGCTCTCCAGCGGCAAGACCTACACGTCGCTTGACGAACTGCTTCGCGACGCTCTTGCGCTTTACGGAAGCACGGGGACCGGTGGCGTGCGCCGCTAGCAGCCGAAGCCATCCTCAGAGCCTTGCACGATCAGTTCGTTTCCGTCCGGATCAGTCATGACGGCCAGTGGACCGATGGGCGTTTGCGCCGCAAACTGCTTCACGCTAACGCCGTCTCTGACCAACTCACGGCGTAGTCTTACGAAGTTCGGAACCCACAGCACGGCCGCACCGGTATTGGTCCGGATCGGACACTCGTTGAAGAAATCAGCCGGTACCAGGGTGATCGTTGCGCCCCCTGGCTGCCCCCCCGGCAGCAATTCCACCATCCTCAGGTCATCCATCTCTATGTCACGGACGATCGTGCAACCGAAGTTCTCAACGTAGAAATCGACGGCCTCTTCGAAGTCTTCAACTGGGATGAGCACCGTACGCAAGCGGGCAGTCTGCCGCGACTCGCCAGCCACGCACTCGTGCTGCAATGACCTGCCCATCACATCCCTCCTGTTCGAACCCGGAACTTCCCGTTACGCAACCAACAGCCTGACCATCCCCCCGGCCACCAGCGCCGACCCGGGGTCCCAGCGGCCGTCTCTGGCGCCCCCCCGCGGCTGCAGTGGCCACCTACTTGTTGCTTTCACGAGCAGCCCCCTGCTCACCAGGCACATCGCCCGTTTCGCGACGCAGCTCATCGATGCGCCGCAGCAGACGCTGCTTCAGGTCGGCGTACTGAGGGTCATAGGCCAGGTTGAACCGCTCTAGCGGATCGTTCTGCAGGTCGTACAGCTCGAACTGGTCGACCTCGTAATAGTGGATCAGCTTCCAGCGCTCGGTACGAATCCCCCGGTGCTTGCGGACACTGTGAGGGCCGGGATACTCGAAGTATTCGTACAGCCAGTCCTTGCGCCACTCGACCTGCTTGCCCGCCAGCAGCGGCACCAGACTGCGGCCATGCATACGATCCGGCACGCTCAGGCCGGCCAGCTCCAAGACCGTGGGCGCAATGTCGACGTTCAGCACCATTTCGTCGCGGACCGTGCCCGGCTTGACAAGCCGTGGATAACGGATCAGCAACGGCACGCGAATGGACGGCTCGTGCATGAACCGTTTGTCAAACGCGCGCCATTCCCCAAGGAAGAAGCCGTTGTCCCCCGTGTGGATCACGCAAGTGTCCTGGTCAATCCCCTCCTCTTCCAGCACCCGCAGCAGCCGGCCGATGTTCTCATCCACTGCCACGATCGTGGCATAGTAGTCCTTGACAAACTCCAGCGAGCGTACGTCAGGAAAGTCGCCGATCTTGTTGGTCGCCTCGACGAACGCAGCCGGTTTGCCAGGATAGCCCTTCAGGTCCTCGTCGTACGTAACCGGCTTAGGAATCACCACCGTGCGGAACAGGTCGTGATGACGGCGCGCCCGGATCCAACTGCGGTGCGGCGCCTTGAACCACAGGAACAGGCAGAACGGCCTCGACTTGTCCCGCCCACGTTTGATCCATTCGATCGCCTTGCCCGTCACAATGTCGTCCATGTATCCCTGGTACTGGCGGTCCTGCCCGTTGACCCCCTCTCGGATGATCGGGTTCAAGTACCGGCCCTGGCCCACGTAGCCGAAGTAGTAGTCCCACTGGCGGTCCCGCAAGGCGCCCCGCACGTGCGACTTGCCACAAAACACCACCTGGTACCCCGCAGCGCGGAGATAGTCCGAGAGGATGGGGATGGCAGGTGGCAACGGACGCCGCTTGTTGTCGATTACGCCATGGCTGTGCGAGTACAGGCCGGTTAGCAGTGTGGCGCGGCTGGGGGCACAGAGGGAGTTTGTGACGAACATGTTCAGGAATCTTGCTCCCTCCGCGGCAATCCGATCCATGTTAGGCGTCCGAAGGATGGGATTGCCTGCGCAACTCATGGCATCCCAGCGCTGGTCATCGGTCATGAGAATGACGAAGTTTGGCCGATCGGCCGCAGCCGCCGTCACCGATTGCCGCGTCACCAGGAGGGTAAGTGCTGGGACGATGAGGACGGCGGCCAGGCATCGGTGCACGCGCACGTCAGATCCTCCACCAGCTACTTGCGTAGCATCAAGCAACAAACTCCGGACTAGCCAACGGAGACGGTCGGCAGCACGCTACCGGCAGCGGGTCCGCGGTTCCCACCAGGTCCCGGTGAGGGCCGCGGCGAACGCCTCCAGCCGACGGCACAGCGCAAACGCGTACGATGACGCGATCCGGCAGCGCGGGCCGTGGCGAGACCACCATAATACCGCGAGGAATGCCGGCGCCGATAGGGGCCGCCCGTTGCCGCGTTGACCGCGACGAGGAGGACCGGAGCATGGCCAACGTGATGCGAGCCGTCGTCGTTCAGGGAGGCCAACTACGGGTCGAATCGAACTATCCCGTGCCCGAACCCGGCGACGGTGAGGTTCTGGTACGCGTGGTGCGTGCGGGAATCTGCGACACGGACTTGCAGATCGTCCGCGGCTACATGCGCTTTGAGGGGGTGTTGGGCCATGAGTTTGTCGGAGTGGCCCACAGCGGCGAACATGCCGGCAAGCTTGTCGCCTGCGAGATCAATTGCTCGTGCGGACGGTGTGATTTCTGCAAGGGGGGCCTGAGGAATCACTGCCCGGAGCGAACCGTGCTGGGTATCGCCGGCCACGACGGCGCCTTTGCCGACTACATCGCTGTGCCCGAGATGAACCTGCACCCGATTCCGGAAGGATTGCATCCAGAGCATGCGGTGTTCGTCGAGCCGCTGGCAGCCGCGTTCCAAATCGTCAGGCAGACGGCCATCGGCCCCGGCACCAGGTGCCTGGTGCTGGGCGATGGAAAGCTGGCCTATCTGGTGGCTCAGGTGCTGAAGCTGCATCAGGCCAGCGTGCTGGTGCTGGGTAAGCATCCGGCGAAGCTGGCACTGTTTGAGCGACGGGGCATTCAAGCGGAACTGCTTTCCCAGCGCCGCCCCCGGCCCGAGTTCGACCTGGCCGTCGAATGCACCGGCTCGCCTGAGGGGCTGGCCACGGTGCTCCCGCTGCTTCGGCCACGCGGCACCATTGTGTTGAAAACGACGGTTGCCGATCCGATTAGCGTCGATCTGGCCCCTGTGGTCATCCATGAGCTCACCTTGATCGGCTCACGCTGTGGACCGTTCCCGCCGGCCATTGAGGCGCTTCGGTCCGGAGCGGTTGAAGTGGAGACGTTCATTGAAGCCGTGTATCGGTTGGACGCTGCCCGTGCGGCGTTTGAGCATGCCGCGCGACCCGGCACGCGCAAGATCCTCTTTGCCGTGGACGAATCGGTGCCCAGCCTGCTGAAAGTGCGCGGCAGCTGAGCTGCTGGCGTGGACAAACGGGGGTGAAAGGGGCATGGTAGCCCTGGTTGGCTGCGTTGACCGGGTGTCTGGCCGTTGCTAGCATGCGTTAGGCTGGGCAGGCGAAGCAACTGGGACAGGCGACGGCCGTTAGGGAGTGTGTATGCCGCGCGAAGCGCTCATCAGCGGAGGCGGTTACGAGCGGGAAGACGAGGCATTCTTTGACAGCCTGCGGCCGCGACGGCTGAGCGAGGTCATCGGGCAGCGCAAGGTAGTGGAACGGCTGCGCATTTGCCTGCGCGCCGCCGTCTCACGTCGCGAACCCTTCCCCCACTTACTGCTCGATGGTCCACCGGGCATCGGCAAGACCACGCTGGCCACCGTCATCCCCAACGAACTGAACGTCGATCTGCAGATGACCAGCGGTGCTGCGCTGACGAGCCCGAAGGACATCATCCCCTACTTGACCAACGCCTCGGAGTTCTCCGTTCTCTTCATCGACGAGGTGCATCGGCTACCCCGGGCTGTGGAAGAGTTCCTCTACCCGGCAATGGAGGACTTCCGAATCGATTTCGTGATCGGCGAGGGCATCGGGGCCCGAACCATCAATATGCCGCTGAAACCATTCACCGTGATCGCCGCCACAACACGCAGCGGCATGGTGTCCGGACCGCTCCGCGATCGCTTCCTTGTGCACGAGCACCTTGACTACTACAGCGTGGAGGAACTCGCAGAGATCGTGCGCGTCAACGCCAGGCGGCTTCAGTGCCCCCTCGACGAGGAGGCGGCTGTGGAGATCGCCCGGCGCAGTCGGGGCACGCCGCGCATCGCGAACGCGCGCTTACGCTGGGTCCGCGATTATGCTACCGCTCGTGCCGATGGACGGGTCACCGCGGCTCTGGCTGCCGAAGCGCTGGAGATGCTGGAGGTCGATGCTGAAGGCCTTGACGCGCGCGATCGTCAGTATCTGGAAACGCTCATTCGCGTTTACGGTGGCGGGCCTGCCGGGTTGGAGGCCCTGGCCGCCACGCTGAACGTTTCGGCCGATACGCTCGCAGACGACGTCGAGCCTTACCTGCTGCGCTGCGGCTACATCATCCGGACGCCCCGAGGACGGGTGGCAACGCCGCAAGCCTACAACCACCTCGGACTCGAGCCGGCAACGGGCAAGCCGGCCCGGACCCGCAGCAGGCAAAAGAAGCTGCTGTGAGCCGCCGCCGGGCGCGCCGATGTCCCGGACGCAGCACTAGCGTGAATCGCTTTGGTTAAACGGCTCGTCGCTCGGGCGACCGCGCCGCTTGCCGAATGCATTCCGCCCGCTGCCATCTCGCGCAAAAGGCCCCTCCGGGCGGTGTAGGCCGTGCCGGGCCATCACCCGGCCAGCGGCCGCTGATGGCCGGGTGCTTGCTCTAGGCCCGCCAGTGTGCGCAACTGGTCAGCTTCGATCACCTCAAGCTCATACAGAGCGTCCGCAACCCGCTCCAGCGCAGCGCGTCGCTGCTCGAGCAGCTCGCGTACGCTGCGGGCCGCATCTTCGATGAGTCGCTTGATCTCCTCGTCCACTTCCCGCGCAGTGGCTTCGCTGTACAGTCGTACGCCGGCCTCTTCCTCCTCGTGATTGGCCGGCAGGAACCGGCCGCTCGGCTTCCCGTAACTGACCCGCCCCAGCCGCTCGCTCATCCCGAAGCTGGTTACCATGTGCCTGGCAATGCGCGTGGCACGTTCCAGGTCGTTCTGCGCCCCGCTGGATGCTTCGCCCAGAAGCAACTCTTCAGCCACCATGCCTGCCAGCAAGACGCGCAGCTCGGCAAGCAGCTGACTCTTGGTTGCCAGATAACGGTCGTGTTCGGGCAGCTGCAACGTGTAGCCCAACGCCGCAACGCCGCGGGGAATGATCGAAACCTTGTGCACCGGGTCGACGCCTTTGGTGAACAGCGCGGCCACCGCATGCCCGGCCTCGTGCACTGCGATCCGTCGCTTTTCCTCCGGCGTCAGAACCCGCCGCTTCTTTTCCAAGCCGGCAATCACTCGTTCGATCCCCTCCTCCAGCTCCGCACGGGTGATCTCGCTGCGGCCTGAGCGGGCCGCCAGCAGCGCCGCCTCGTTGATCAGATTCGCCAGGTCCGCCCCCACAAAGCCCGGCGTCATGGCCGCGATCTCACGCAGGCTGACGTCCGGTGCCATCTTCACATGCCGGGCATGGACACGCAGAATCGCCTCGCGACCGTTGATGTCGGGTCGGTCCACGACGACGTGCCGGTCGAACCGCCCTGGCCGCAGTAGCGCGGGGTCGAGCGTTTCGGGGCGGTTGGTAGCCGCCATGACGATGATGCCATCGCTGGAGTCGAAGCCGTCCATTTCGACGAGCAACTGGTTCAAGGTCTGCTCCCGCTCGTCGTGACCGCCGATGGGGATGCCGCCACGCGTCTTGCCCAATGCGTCCAGCTCATCGATGAACACGATGCACGGGGCATGCTGCTGAGCTTGCTTGAACAGATCCCGGACCCGCGCCGCCCCGACTCCCACGAACATCTCGACGAATTCCGAACCGGACATGCTGAAGAACGGTACCCCTGCCTCACCGGCAACCGCCTTGGCCAGCAGCGTCTTGCCCGTGCCGGGTGGGCCGACCAAGAGCAAGCCTTTTGGCATCCGCCCGCCGAGGGCCTGGAACCGTTCTGGATTCTTCAGGAACTCGACGATCTCGCGTAGCTCATCCACCGCCTCATCGATACCGGCCACATCGTCGAACGTGACCTTCACCTCCTGCTGCTCGTACATGCGAGCCCGGCTGCGTGCGAACGCCATTGCTGAGCCACCACCGCCGACGCGGCGCATCATAAGCACGAACAGGCCGATCAGCAGCACGGTCGGCAGCAGGTAGAGCAGCAACGTGGGCAAGCCCGAGCCATCGCGCGTCCCGGTAAACGGCACACCGTGCTTGCGAAGAAGGCTGTATAGCTCGGTGTCGTTCTCCACGCCGCGACGGGCCGTGCGGAACGGAAACGTGATGCCGTCCAGCGCGATGCGACCGCGAATCTCCGAAGGGCTCAGCCTGGCATAGACCACCGAGCCGTCCTGGACATATTGCAGGAACTCCCAGTACTCCAGCTCGTGGACGCGGTGCTGGCCCGTGAAGGCATGAAAGAGCAGTGCTCCCAGAGCCGCTCCGGCAAGCGCCAGTAGAAACCAGCCCCAACGGGGGCCTTTGGCCGCAGGGCCTTTCCCTCCTTTTTGGGGAAAACTCATGCAGCCGTCCCTAAGAGTGCTTGTCGTGCCGATGCGAAGCGGTGCGTGTCATTTCACAATCTAAATATACCATGGGACAGGGCCGTGCCGGCCGTCATCGGCCGCAACCGATGGCGGTCTGCAAGCACGTGAGCATGCACCATGGCGCGACGTATCGCAATCCTAGGCGCAACCGGTTCGATCGGGACAAACGCCCTAGAAGTCATCGACCAGCTGAGCGATCGGCTTTGCGTCGATTCTCTCACGGCGCACCGCAGCTGGAGCCGTCTGGTCGAGCAAGCATGGCGTTTCCGTCCACGGTTCGTGACGCTCACGGACCTGGACGCACTCCGCAAGGCCAATCCTGCCCAGCTACCGCCCGAGACCCGCCTCGTGGACGGACCGGACCGGATCGAGCAACTTGTGACGGCTCCGGAAGTGGACATCGTGCTGGTCGCCGTCGTCGGCGCTGCCGGGCTGAAAGGCACTTGGGCGGCGGTCCAGCAGGGCAAGACAATTGCGATCGCCAACAAAGAAACACTCGTCCTCGCCGGGCCGCTGATCGTTGCCACGGCGCAACAGTGTGGGGCAACGTTGCTGCCGGTCGACAGCGAGCACAGTGCCATCTTTCAGGCGCTTCAGGCCGGCACCCGGGAGCAAGTCCTGCGGGTCGTGCTAACCGCCAGCGGCGGGCCGTTCCGCACCTGGTCGACCGAGGAAATGGAGAACGCAACGTTGGAGCAGGCCCTTCAGCATCCCACGTGGCGTATGGGGCCGAAGATCACGGTGGATTCGGCCACCATGATGAATAAGGCGCTGGAAATCATCGAGGCCCGCTGGCTGTTCGGATTCCGGCCCGACCAGATTCACGTCGTCATCCATCCTCAGTCGATCGTGCACTCGATGGTCGAGTTCACCGATGGTTCGGTCATCGCGCAGTTGTCGCCGCCCGACATGAAACTCCCGATCCAGTACGCACTTTGCTATCCAGAGCGGCTGCCCGGACCGGCCCGGCGTATGGACTGGAGCGTCAGCCACCGGTTGGAGTTCGAGCCGGCCGATCCGGATCGCTTCCCGGCGCTAGAGCTCGGTTATCGCGTGGCCGAGCTCGGGGGCACAAGCGGCGCCGTGCTGAACGCAGCCAACGAAGTAGCAGTCGATCGGTTTGCCCGCGGGGAGATCGGGTTCTTGGACATCGTACGATTATGCGAGGCGGTGCTGGAGGCGCACGAGGTCAGGCAACCTAACTCGCTGGAGGAGCTGCTTGAAGCCGATCGGTGGGCTCGTCAGCAGGCAACCCGCTGGCGTCGCCGCCCTCAGCTCCGACGCTGACGGGCCGCCGGCACCGTGTTTGCTAGCGGCTTGCCCCATACCCGGCGCTTCTGACACCGCAACCCAGTTCTGTGCACGCTAAGGAGCACGATCGATTATGGATTTAGTAGTTGCCAATCTGATCGCCATCCTCAAAGTCGTCTTCGCCTTCGGATTGGTGGTCTTCGTCCACGAGCTGGGCCACTTCCTGGCAGCGCGCTGGTGCGGCGTGAAAGTCGAGCGATTCAGCATCGGTTTCGGACCGGCGATCGTGGCATGGGTCAGCCGCAAGAGCGGCACGGAGTACCGCATCGCCTGGTTCCCCTTCGGCGGCTACGTCAAGATGCACGGCCAGGATGACGTGAAGCCCGAGGAGATGACCGAGGAAAAACTCCGCCACGATCCGACCTCCTACCCGGGTCGTCCCGTCTGGCAGCGGATGATCATCATCTCGGCCGGCGTCGTCATGAACATCCTGCTCGGGCTTGTATGCTTCGCCATCATGTACAACATCGGCCCGGTGTACACGCCTCCGGTCGTCGGCGCCTTGAAGCCGGGCGGTCCTGCGTGGCGGGCAGGACTAAGGCCGGGCGATGAGGTTCTAGCGATCGACGGCCAACCGTTGATGAAGTTCAAGGACCTTCAAATCGCGGTGCAGCTCAGCGATCCAGACGAAGGCCCGCTGCAGGTGCGGTATCGACGTGGCAAGGAGATCAGGACGGCATTCGTCCGCCCAGAGAAGCAGGCACTGTGGCCACAAGTCGGCGTCCTGGGCCCGACTGCTCCCGTGCTGGCCGTCCAGTGGCCGATTCCGGAAGGGACTGCGGCGGCCCGGGCGGGCTTGAAACCGGGTGATCGCATTCTGGCCGTCGACGGTGTTCCGGTCGACAGCGGCGAACAGCTCCGCTACCGGCTAGCTCTTGCAGCGGACCGCCCAGTGTCGCTCGACGTGGAACGGTCGGCAGCAGCGGCCGGCGGCGCCGGTGGCGGCAAGACGCAGGAGACCGTAGAAAGCACGGTCATCCGCACCGAATTGCCGCCCGAGCCGATGAGGGCCCTGCCGGTTCGCTTCAAGATGGGCCCGATCGTCGCCATCTCTGCCGACCGGGCCAAGGAGCTGCCGCTTCGGGAAGGCGACGTCCTGCTGCGGGTCAACGGCAAGCCGATCGACCCGTTCCGCTTTCCCGATCAGATCCGCGATCTGGCAGGCACACAGGTACAGATCGAACTGGTAAGGAAGGGCCCAGAAGGCAAGCCGGTATCGGTGACCGTCTCGGTTGTCCCTACGGACGATCCTACCTGGTTGAACGAACCGATTCTGCCGGACAGCCCGATCGAGTGTCCGGGCCTCGGTATCGCGTACCGCGTGGATCCGGTGATCGCCGAAGTGACCGATGCACAAGACGGTGGTGCCGCTCGCCTGAGGCCCGGTGACCGGATTGTGGCCTTGCTTCCGCTCGTGCCGGAGGAAGCAGAGGTGTATGGGAAGCCGGAGTGGGTCGAGGTTTCGCCCGAGAGCCCGCAACTTGCCTGGGCTTTCTGGTTCCTTCAGCAGGTGCCGGGCAGCCAGTTGCGGCTCAGAGTCGTGCGGGACTCCGAGCAGTTCGAGGTGACGCTGACCCCGAAGGCGGCTGTTGACTGGTTCCTGCCCGCCCGCAACCTGTTGCTGGAACCGCTTCAGAAGCGGCTGCCCCCGCTCGGTATCGTCGGCTCCGTGGCGCGGGGCTGGCGCGATACGCTGGCCATGGTGAAGGTGATCTACGTGGGACTGGAGCGCATGCTGATCCGCGGCACGATCTCGGCCAAGAGCATGAGGGGACCGATCACGATCGCACGCGTCTTCTACTACCAGGCCAAGCGGAGTTGGACCGAGTACCTGTTCACGATCGCACTGTTCAGCATCAACCTGGCCGTGCTGAACTTCCTGCCCATTCCGGTGCTGGACGGCGGGCACATGGTGTTTCTGCTCTGGGAGCTGATCTTCCGGCGGCCACCCAGCCGCCGCGTGCAGATCGGCCTCAGCTACGTGGGGCTCGCCCTGCTCCTGACGCTGATGCTATGGGTAACGTTCCAGGACATCACTGACTTGTTCTGAACGAGCCTGGTAGCAGTCGTGTAGCAGCCGACAGCGGTGCCGAACCAACGCCGTGGCAATGCCGTAGCGCATTGAGCAGGGTCCTGTTCGGGTCGATTCCTGGCGGGAACGTCTTTGACGCGAGGCATGGTTCATGCCGGATGTCATCGTAGAAACGCGCAATCTGACCAAGGTCTATCGTGACTTCTGGGGCCGGGCAAAGGTCCGGGCGCTGAATGCACTGGATCTGGAGGTCTATCGTGGCGAAATCTTCGGACTGCTCGGTCCGAACGGTTCTGGCAAGACGACAACCATCAAGCTCATCCTCGGACTGCTTTTCCCCACCGAAGGCGAGGCACTGGTGTTCGGTAAGCCGGCAACCGACGTGGAGAAGAACGCCAAGATCGGATACTTGCCGGAGGAATCGTACCTGTATCGGTTCCTGAACGCCGAAGAAACGCTCGATTTCTACGGCCGGCTGTTCGGCATGCCGCGGAGCGAGCGGCGCAAGCGGGCCGACTTCCTGATCGAACTGGTCGGGCTGAACTGGGCCAGGAAGCGCCCGCTGAAGGAGTACTCCAAGGGGATGACGCGCCGTATCGGGCTGGCCCAGGCGCTGATCAACGACCCGCAGCTGGTTGTGCTGGACGAGCCGACAACAGGTCTTGACCCGATCGGCACGGCAGAAATGAAGCAACTCATCAAGAACCTCCGCGACGAGGGGAAGACGGTCATCATGTGCAGCCACCTGCTGGCCGACGTACAAGATGTATGCGATCGGGTAGCAATCTTGCATCAGGGTGAGCTGCAGGAACTTGGCGCTGTCAATGACCTGCTACGTGTCCGCGACGAGATCCAGATCCGGGCCCGCGGACTGAACGGGGAGGCGCTCGAGGAGATCAAGCGGGTGATCGAGAAGTACGGCGGTGAGCTGATTTCGGCCGAGAACCCGACCACCACGCTGGAAGAGCTGTTCCTGCGCATTGTGCGCGAAAGCGAACGACATCCAGGGCGTCGCTATATCCCGACGCGACAGGGGCAACAGCCCCGACAGGAAGCATCGGTGGCAAGCAAGAGCGGTTCGACACCTTCCCAGTAGCAGCAATCCCGAATGTGACATTCCCCCTTATGCAACGGTTCCGCTGGAGTTTTCTGGGGTAGCCGACGTCAACAATGAACAACGCCAACTGGTGGCAACAAGTACTCGGCGGCATCGTTCAGTGGTTTGCGATCGTCCTGCCCAGCGCCATCGCGGTCGTGATCTTGACGTTCCTGGTGGGCATGGTCCGTTTCCGCAGTGCGGTCCGCGCCCTGAACTGGACCGCCGACCTGATCGTCGGCTTTGTCACCGACGTTGCCCGCCTGTCCTGGACCCGCATCTGGGCGCTTGCCGTCCACTCGCTCAAAGAAGCCATACGCCGTCGCGTCCTGTTGGTGTTGATCATCTTCGGGCTGGTATTCCTCTTTGCGGGCTGGTACTTCCGTGTACCACCGGCGGACCAGGTTAAGACCTATGTGAGCTTTATCTTCCGGACGATCGGCATCTTGCTGTTCCTGGTGGCATTGCTGCTGGCTTGCACCAGTCTGCCCGCCGACATCCAACGCAAGACCATTCACACTGTGGTCACCAAGCCGGTGCTCAGGCTCGAAATTGTTCTCGGCCGTTTCCTTGGCGTGGCCGTGCTCTGCACGATCATCCTCGCGCTGATGGCGTCGGTCAGTTACGTCTACCTGCTGCGGATCACGGGACTGATCGGCAGCGCCGGCACGCTCGACGTCATGCAACGCGAGATCGAACGGTACGAGCGGGAGGGGAACACGCGCAAAGCTGAACAGCTGCGCCAGGCACTGGAGCAGATCAAAGCGGGCCTCCGCGCACGGGTGCCGCTATACGGCGAGCTGACCTTTGTGAACGAACGCGGTCAGGAGGATGAGAAAGGGGTCGATGTCGGATTCGAGGTGACACGGCGGAGCTTTATCCCCGGGGCAACCGCCGCTCACGCCCGGTGGCACTTTCGCAACATTCCGGTGGAGCTGTTCCTGCGCAAGGGCGCCATCCCGGTGGAGCTGAACTTCGAGGTGTTCCGCACGATCAAGGAAGACGTCGAGCGTGGTGTGAAGGCGGAGCTAACGTACCGCAACCCGTACACCGGCGTCTACGTGCGCGACTACCCGTTCTACGTGCGTGAGAACTACGTCCAGCGGCAGGAACTGCGCGATCTGCCGCATACACCGGAGAACGACGTGGAGGCCGTGTTGGAGGGCTGTCGTGGCGAGCTGATCATCGAAGCCCGCTGCTTGAGCCCGGCCCAATACATCGGCATGGCACAAGAGGACCTCTACCTGTTGATCCAGGAAAACGCCGGTCTGGGCGCGAACTTCTTCAAGGGCGTGCTCGGGGTCTGGTTCCAGGTCCTGCTGATCGCTGCGATCGCCATTGCGTTCAGCACGTTCCTGAGTACGCCGGTGGCCATCCTGGCAACGATCACGTGCTTGATCTGTGGCCAGTTCATGGACTTTGTCGCCGGTGTCGCGACGGCCAAGTTACCCGGTGGTGGCCTGCTGGAATCATTCATCCGGCTGGTCACCCACGAAAACCTGCTGCGGCCGTTGCCGGACACGCCCTGGGTCCGGGTGGCTCTCTTCCTGGACAAGTACTTCTTCAACCGAATCCTCCACGGAATGACGCTCATCCTCCCTGACCTCTCCGACTACAGCATCTGGGTCAACGTGGCTCGCGGCTTCTACATCGACCCGGGCCTGGTCCTGCTGCGCGGCCTGATC
>JALXBF010000111.1 GCA_026991575.1 Planctomycetota bacterium
GCGCTCGCGAAGCGACACCGTGCCCTGCTCCGCCTCCCGCTTGCCGACGATCGCCATGTAGGGAATCTTCTCCAGCTGCGCGTCGCGGATCTTGTGGCCAATCTTTTCGGCACCAAGATCGATCTCGCCCCGGAAACCAGCCGCTAAACGGTTTGTCATATAAGGTTACGCGGGCGCAGGAGAGGCGGTAGGTTTCCAGTCCCACGGACGATCGCGGTGACGTGGTGTGTTGGATCGGGAGCGATTGGCAAAGTACCTGGGGTTTATTGCTGAAGAGATCTTGCACAAGAAAACGCCTCCGTGCCATAGGTTAGGAAAAGCAAACCAAGAGCACGGAGGCGAGCAATGGCAAGAGAAAACTGGAAATTTTCGGACGCCTGTTGCGAGCAATTGTGGCAGTTCGCGGCGGATCTGGCAAGGCCAATTCTGAGGGAGGCGGCACGTTGGCTGGTAGCAAGGTTGACGCTTGGGCTAGGCCTTGCCGGTGCACCTCACCTGACGAGAGCGTTGCGTGTCCGCGGTGCGTTGGGCGATGAGAAGTTGATGCGGCTGGAGAACCGCGCCTCCCGTCTGCTCCGGCAGCAGGCAAGTGATCGGGTGCCGGAGCCCTACGTCGACCTGGCGATTGATCGTTACAAGAAGCGGGTGCTGAAGCACTTGCGTGAGCAGGTGCTGGTGGCGGTGGATGAGACGGATCTGTCGAAGCCGTGGGCGAGGCGTCTGGAGGGGTTGGGTCGGGCGAAGGATCATAGTGATCCGGCAGGGGTGCCGCGTCCTGGGTACATGGCAGTGCCGGCAACGGCCGTGGAGCATGGTCGGCTGATACCGCTGGATCTGGCTTTGTTGGCGATGTATTCGGGTCGAGGGGACAGCGAGAACCGGGAGATGATCGCGCTTGTGCTTGGCGTGATGGAGTGGCTGGTGGCAGCGGGCAAGGAGCCGTTGTTTCTGATGGACCGTGGGTTTGACCGGGTGGAGATTCTTCGGGCGTTGCTGGCGGCGGAGTGTCCGTTTGCGGTGCGTTCACGCGGGGACCGGCATGTGGTGCTGCCGGACGGCGAAGTGCTGAGGATTTCGGAACTTGCGGAACGATTGTCGGAGGGGGCGGAAGGCGTTCATCGGATCAGAGGATTTCGGGTGTGCCTGCCTGATCTGGAGGAGTACGAATGTCTGTGCGTGGTGGCGTTGTTGCCTGGTCGTGCTCCGCTGTACCTGCTGGTGTCGCCAGCGGCACGTGGTAGGGGTCGTACGCCGGAGTGGTGGGTGAATCGCTACACGAAGCGTTGGGCAGCGGAGCAGTTGAATCGGGGTCTGAAGCAGCTGTTCGATTTGGAGAAGTTCTTGGTGCGGACGTGGATGGCCATTCTACGGCTGATCTGGCTGTGTGCGATGGTGTTGTTCTGGATCAGTTGGTTCGCGTCCGAGCACAAGGCCGTCGTGATGTCGGAGCTGCGGAGGAAGGGGTACGTGAGCAAGGAGCCTGAGTGGCTCTTCTACGCGTTGTGCGAGTGGATCCTGCGTGACGATCCACCGTTGGCGGGGTACATGCCAGGGGGGCCCTGAGGGGGGCGCCTGCGGGGACTCACCTCTGTCTACTCACGGAGCAGGTGCACACTGGCCGAAGGGGGGGCGCTTGCAAGGCACCGTGTGCAGGGGAGGGGGGCTATTGCGCGCCGGTGCCGCCGACGGTGCGAGACCGTCCGCTTGCGCACGCGCCTGCAAGGAGCGCACCCCGTCTACACGCCGGTGCTCCGATGAGCAATGTGTCGCGCGTGCCCGCGCTCCGGCGTGCCCGGTCCGAAGTCGCTGCCGCCGCCTGCGTCAGCGATAAACTCCAGTTCGCGACCACTTGTCTGCGACGCTGCGGGGAGGTTAAATTAGCGGTATCTCGCCAGTTCGGTTGTGGAGAGCGGTGTTGTGGACCGGCGGACCGGGGAAAAGAAAGAAGACCTGATCCAGGCTGGCACCAGTGCACGGGAGACTCACTCGGCCGAGCTCGATGCGATGGACTCGGTCTTGGCCGACTTCCGGGCTGCCTGGGAACGTTCCGAGGAGAGCTCCGAGGGGGTAGAGTTCTCTCAGGCAGTAGAACGTGATTCGTGTGTACTGGTCCTGGCTCAAGACATCGCGTGTCGGTGGGAACGCGGCGAGCAGCCAACCACTTCGTTTTATCTGTCCCTCCCGGGCGTGGACGCCGACCTGGTCCGGGAGGCGTTCTCGTGTGCGAAGCGGCTGCTGCAGCGAAGTAGACCTCCCCGGGGTTCAGCCCTCGAGGCAGTATCTGGCCCGACGCTGGATGGTCGTTTGGAAGGATACGACCTTGTGCATATGGTGGGGGCTGGCAATCAAGGCGTCGTGTACAAAGCGTTTGACCGCTGTCTCAAGCGGTTTGTGGCTATCAAGGTGGCTCGGAGTCGGGGTTGCTTCGAAGCGCGTAGTCACGCGCGGCTCCTTCGTGAAGCACGTTGCATGGCGACGCTGCGGCACCCGGGAGTCGTCGCGATCCACGAGGTGGGATTCTGGGAAGGGTTGCCGTACATCGTCAGCGAGTGGGTCGACGGACAGGTTCTGTCCGCATGGCGGCGACAGAACCGGCCGTCGTTTCGCCAGATCGCAGCCGTGACTGCGCTGGTCGCCCATGCGCTCCACCACTGTCACCAGCAAGGAGTTATTCACCGAGACGTGAAGCCCACGAACATTCTCATCACGGCAGACGGCATTCCTAAGATCACGGATTACGGACTGGCCTACCTGCATGGCGAAGCGACGGTCACGCATGCCGGAGATCTGCTTGGCACGCCCGCTTACATGTCTCCCGAGTTGGCTCGGGGAGAGGCTCACCTTGTGGACAGACGCACTGACATTTACAGTTTGGGTGTGGTCCTTTACGAGCTGCTCACTGGCGAGCTGCCATTTCGCGGTACTGCACGTGCTGTGCTCACGCAGGTCTTGTATGACGACCCGCCGCGCCCACGGGCGCTGAATCCCGCCATTCCGCGCGATCTTGAGGCGATATGCCTTAAGGCGATGGCTCGCGAGCCCCGGGCCCGCTATCAAACCGCGGCTGAACTGGCCGACGACCTGGAACGCTATCTGCGCGGAGCGTCGGTACGGGCAAGGACTACGTCCCTATGCGCTCGAGCGGTACGGTGGTGTCGTGATCCGCATCGCGTGCGGGACTGCGGAGCATGTTCGATTTTTCTGTGCACCGTGCTCCTCATCTGGTCACTGTGGGGGATAGCCTGGCAACTCGTGGGACCGTGGACTCCGGAAAAAGCGGCCGCAACCGCTCAGCTTGGCAGCCTCGCGCTGGGTGTCTACCTGCCAGGGATCGTCCTCGGTTATCGAACAACGCGGTACCGGTTAGGAGGGATCGTGGGATCACTGGTGGTCAGCATAGCGGCAATGGTGGTGGTGCAGGTGTGGGGCCATCAAGAACAGCTGGGCATCCGCCTGCTAAAAGTGGGCACCTTGTACGAGAGTCGCCAGGCGATCCTGCCAGTCTACGCGCTGTTGACCACATCTCTCACAGTCTTGATCGCTGCCGCGACGTTAGCATTGACTGCGTACATGAGTAATCGAGAAACAATGCGATGGTACCGATTGTCTTATGCTGCGTCCGATATAAGGACTAGCGGGAACCAGTCTGTGGCCCACCGGCCCGAGCAACCCCGTGCGTCAGCTGCATCCGGTAACCCGGGTGGCGAGGCACGCGCGCAGAACTCGAGGGGGACGGGCACACCGTGACGACTGAGGAAGCACTATGGCACACCCTCCAGGTGAATTCGACCAAGACCCAATTGTCAACTATCAAGGAATGAATCTTGACGAATTAATCGCGGCATGGCAGCTGGGCGACCAGGAAGCCGCGGGTGAGATCTTCGCGAGGTTCAGTAAACAGCTCCTGCCTGTGGTCCGAAGAAAACTGCACCCACGCCTTCTGTCGAAGATCGATCCGGAGGATATCGTCCAGTCTGTGTATCGAACAGTTGTGCGACGCCAGAAGGAGGGGACGATCGACCTTCATGGCGCGCCAGAACTGGCAGCTCTTCTCATGACTATCGCTGTAAGGAAGTGCATTGATAAGGCCAGGTATTACTTTTCTCAACAGCGAGACCCGCGACGTGAAGTACCCCTGGACGTGGCCAGTCACGAACATGCACACATCCGTGCGTTTCTCAGCGGAGCATCTGCCAGCGACTTAGAAGATAGCGTGGACGAGTGTCTGCAGCGTCTTAGAAACGAGCTGGACCCTAACACATGGAATGTTTTGGAGCTGCGACTGCAGGGATTAAGTACTTCGGCGATTGCGAACCGTCTCGGCTGCTCTGTGCGCACGGTGCAGTTGCGGCTGGCGCTGGTTCGGAGGCACTTGGAAGAAATGAGATCACAGCAAAGAGAGGGGTGACCCGTCGAGAGACACGTTCCGAGACCAGACGGGCCGTCCTCATGCAACGGGCGCAGCGAACGGTGCCGGGAAGCACACGACGACAGCGAGAGAGGCCGGCCTGGAGGCGGGCGAGAGCTAATGGGCTGAGCTGCGTCCCCGTCAGCACCAGCTCTTCCGGGCCCTCGGCGTACGCGAGGAGCGGCAACGGATCATCGCCAACCTCCGTGCGGGCCAGGTCCAGCCGGTTCCTGGAAGCCACCTCCGTAACGGAGGCGGCTCGGATGTCCGTGACCTGTTGGCCGGTCAGCCCAGTGCGCCGGTGCCGAGGACGCTTACCGAGCACAAGGGCTGTGTCAGTGGTGTTTTGAGCTCGACTCTGGCGGTTTCTGAACGCCCCGTGCGGATGCTTAGCAGGATGAGCGTGGGACGTAGGAGTGATGGGGGCGACTTGTGCAAGTGGCCTGCGAGGGGGCTACTTGCAAAAATACAGTGCTCCCAGATGTAGGTCCGGGCGACAGACAGCATGTCGGAGAAGCAGATGGTCTTCTTCCCCTGCCAACGGACAACCGGTTCGGCGTCTTGTCTTGTGAAACGAAGACGGGCATAAATGAGGACGACAACGGAGTAGAGGCCTAATAGCAAGGGGGTGGCGCGGGAGACGGACCTGGCGAGGCGACAGCGCAGGGTTTCTGGTCGGAAGTAGGTCTTGACCTCCTGGAAGGTGGCTTCGATGTTCCAGCGGCCGGTGTAGATGGAGACGA
>JALXBF010000112.1 GCA_026991575.1 Planctomycetota bacterium
TCTCCCTGGCAGTGCTCGACTGGATGATGCCCAAAGGTGACGGCGTCACCGTTTGCCGCGAGGTGCGGGCCCGACGGATCGAACCCTACGTCTATCTCATCCTCCTCACCGCCCGCAACAACAAAGAAGACATTGTCGCGGGCCTGGAGGCCGGCGCCGACGACTACATCGCCAAGCCGTTCCATCCTGAAGAGCTCCGCGTGCGCATTCGTGTCGGTGAGCGGATCGTCGACCTGCACCGGAAGCTGCTGCAAGCCCGTGAAGAACTCCGTCTCCAAGCCCTCACCGACCCGCTCACCCGGATCTGGAACCACGGCGCGATCCTGGACCGAGTTGAAGAAGAGCTGCGGCGGGCCGAGCGGCGCGGCACCGCCCTGACGGTCGCCATGGTCGACGTCGACCACTTCAAGCAGGTCAACGACACCTACGGCCACGCCGTCGGCGACCGCGTGCTCATCGAAACGGCCCAGCGGCTCAAGGAAGTGCTTCGCCCCTACGACAGCCTCGGGCGGTACGGCGGCGAAGAGTTCCTCGTCGCCGTGCCCAACGCCGATCAACAGGTGGTCCACAGCGTCGGGCAACGACTCTGTGACGCCGTGCGCTCCAGCCCTTACCGCGTGGGAGAGCTGGAACTAAAGATCACGACCAGCGTCGGACTCAGCATCTGGCGACCTGGCCGCCCGGCCTCCACCGCCCAACTGATCCAAGAGGCCGACCTGGCCCTTTACCACGTCAAGCGCAACGGCCGCAACGGCTACGCCGTCTACCAGGAACTCCCCCTCGATCAACCAGCCTCGCCCGCGGCCGCAGCCGCCGGCCACGATAGCCTGCCCCCCGGTTAAAGGGAACCACCGCCGCTGCCGACGGCAGCATCAATCGAGTAGGCCAACAGCAGCTTCATTTCCAGGCCCTGCAGTCGTCGGGCCAATAAGATCGCGTCACTGCCCGCTGGTTCGTCAGACCGCGCCCGATCGCCTAGCTGCTCGCAGACGCGCACGAATGCGAACGCATCCCAACGGCCCTGACGATCGATCGGTTCGACCGGCAAGCGGCTGGCCGCGTCGGCCAGCACCCGACGGGCTGCCTCACCGAGAGGTCCAAACAGCGGATGGTCCCCCACGCGCCGGAACCAATAACGCGCGTTGTCATAGTCCGGCTCACGCCGGTGCATAATCCCGTGCCAGTAGGCAGCGGTCCGGTTGTCCGCCTCTTGAGCCAACCGGTGGGCGTCGTCGAGGAAATCGTGGATCAAGTACAGGCCGCTCACCACGGCCATCGCATCGGCCGCACGACGATGGCCTGGCAAAAGCTCGTCCGGACCGAACGCGGCCAACAACTGCTTCAGCTCTGGACGCACCACTCCAGCCGGCACCAACGCACGTTCGGGCAGCCAGCCTTCAACCGGCGGAAGGGCTTCTGCCTCCGGCGGCGTCGGCGGGTCGCCTGGCCGCCAGCCCGGCGCACCCAGGGCGAGCCAGTAAAGCAACCGGTGCTGCTGCAGCGTTAGCGTCCAGCGATCAGTTCCGGCCAATCGTCTGCCTCCGGGTCAAGCACCTTTGGTTCGGTAGCCCGGTCCAGATGGTGGTACTTCAGACCGGTGCCCGTGTGGAAAAGGACGACACGCTCATTGTGCGCAAGCCAGCCATCGGCGATCAACCGTTTGCACCCTGCCCACGTCGCTGCCGACTCGGGGCTGAAGTCCAGCCCTCCGCGCCGAGCCAGCTCGTCCCGCGCGGCCAGAATTTCCTCATCGCTCACCGCCACCGCCGTACCGCCACTTTCGCGCAGGGTGCGCAACATCAGGAAATCCCCGACGGCCGCCGGCACCCTTAACCCCGACGCTACGGTGACCGGATCCTGCCACGGCTCCGCCCGCTCTCGACCGCTGTGAAACGCCCGCACGATCGGACAGCAACCGGCCGGCTGCACCGCCACCATCCGCGGCAGCTTCTCGCCGCCGAGCCACCCCAGCGCCACCAGCTCGTGAAACGCCTTCCACAGCCCGATGAGCCCGGTGCCGCCGCCGGTGGGGTAGATGATCGCATCGGGCAATTCATGCCCAGCCGCTAGCTCGCGCCACTGGACGAAGAGCTCATAGCCCATTGTCTTCTTGCCTTCGAGCCGGTACGGTTCTTTGAGCGTGGAGACGTCGTAGAGCCCGTGGCGCTCGCGCAGCCTGGCAGCCGCTTTGCCAGCATCGACGATGCTGCCCGGCACCTGGGCAACCGTGGCACCGTAGCGGACGCACTCGGCAACGTTCGCTCGGGGGGTGTCCTCCGGCACAATCACCACGCAGCTCATCCCCAGTCGGGCTGCGTAGGCCGCTGCAGCACCGGCCGCGTTCCCCGCCGATGGCACCACAACGCGGCGCACGCCGAGCTCGCGTGCCCGGTGCAGCGCCAGCGCCATGCCCCGGGCCTTGAAAGTGCCCGTGGGATTGACCGACTCATCCTTGACCCACACCTCCGGCCCCCCCTCTGGCTGCAGCTGTCGCGGCAACCGATACAGCGGCGTCACCTGCTCGCCCAACCGCACCACCCGCTCGGGTTCGGCCAGCGGCAGCACGGGCCAGAAGTCATAGAGGCTGCGTGGCCAGCCCGGTTGCCCGCTGCGCAGCTCGGCCAACAGCCTCCTGGCGACCGCCAGGTCGTAGCGCACCAGGATTGGGCTATTGCATGCGGGGCACAGGCCGACGAGCTCGTCGGGCTCGAACTGTCGGTCGCAACGCGAACAGCTAAGGTGCCAGTTCTTCGCTCTCACGGTCATGCTCCTCTCTGACGCCGTGCCGTCGTCTTCGTCGGCGCGTCACCACTGAAATGACCAGCAGGGCTACGTCCGCAAGACCGACCAGCACGGCCAGTGCCAGACCCGGCCACAGCCACGTGGGTCGATAGCGCCACAGCACCCGGTGCTCGCCCGCCGGCACTCGAACCGCCCGGAACATCGACGCAGCCAACGGCTGGGCAGGGCAACCGTCGACTAGCACAGTCCAGCCGGGATAGAACAGGTCGGTGAGCACCACCAGCGACGGTTCGGCCACGTCCACAACGATCTCCACCTCGTTCGCGCGCACGTCGATCCAGCGAACGGGCTGGATCCGATCCGGCCGCTTCGCGTACGGCTTGAGCCGTTCCAGCGGTGTATCGGCGGGCACAGTATAGGCCCGGCCGCGGGACTGCTTGAGGCGATACACCCGCAGCGGCTGCTGGCGCGCCGCGCCCAGTAACTGGGCGACGAATGGATCAGGCGCGTGCCAGACGATCTCGACCGGCCAGCGCGATAGAAACGGCAGTGTGTCCGCCGTCACGATGTAGCGGACACCAGCCCAGTCCAGCCAGCGGAGTACGCGCTCCGTCGGCGGCTTGTTCCACCGGAAAGGGATCGCACCCGGGCCGTCCAGATACTCCCGGGGCGACAGTCCGATGTATGCAGGCAGCTGCGAGACGCCTAGTAGCGTGAGCGCGTTTTCGCTCTTGCCGAGGACCCGCGCCGTGGCGGGCAGCACGTTCTGCAGCGGCGACAGTCCGCGGCTCAAGTACTCGATCGGGGGATCGAACGTGATACCCGCGATTTGAACCAGCGCCGCAACCCAGGTGTACTCAAACCAGGCAGCCCCAAAGAGCGCCGCCAGCGTGGCGGCCCGCGCCAAGCAGCGTCTCATCATGCCCACAAGCGCATCCAGCTGGCGGCCGGCCACCAGCGCAACGCCCACCTGCGCCAGCAGCCCGTAGCGGCCCGGCCCGGTGAAGTAGCCAAAGCCGGGCAAAGCCTTCAGCACCGGCACCAGCACGCCCGTAGCGAGCACCACTCCAGCGGCGGTCAGGACCACGCCCAGCACGGCGAGCCTCCGCTCCCGGCGGCGAACCAGCAGACCCAGCGCCAACAGCATGGCCGGGTAACCGAAGTACAGATGGGCCTCGGCCTGGTTCGTGTAGTACCTGCCGAAGAACTGGCTGCGCCACAGCGGGTCGGTCATCTTCGGATAGAAGTGCCACGGCAGCAACAGTTGCGCCAGGTAGGGCACCGGAACGGCGCCATAGGTGATTTCCCGTTCCAAGAAAACCGGCTCCGCGCGGTGGCTCCGCTGCTTCAGCTCCCAGGTGCTCAGTAGTTGCACCGAAGCGACCAGCACACCCGCTACCAGCGCGGCCGCCACCGCCGCGACGCGGCGCAGCTGGTGGCCTTGCCACCAGCGGAAGCGGATCAATACGACGGCTGCCAGAGCCAGCCAGGTAATGAAGGCCAAGTGGTAGTGGCCGGCAAGAAGCTGAAGCGCAACGGCCGCCTGCAGCAGAAACCAGAACCGCGGCTGACCGGTTTGTAAGTAGCGGCTGGCGGCCCAGAGAATCGCCGGCAGCCACGCCCCCGTCACCGCCGCCCACTCCAGGCAGCTTCGCGCCGGAAACCAGCCGTAAACAACGACCAGCGCCGCGAAGCAAGCCCCCCACCGCCCCAGACCCATCGCGGCCGCAAACAGGCACGTGAATCCGAACGCCAGCACGTAATGTGCGATGTGGCTGATGTTATACGCCATGTTCACGGACAGGAACCGGTACAGGATCAGATTTGACGGGTAGAAGATCGCTGTCTGGCTTTCGCCCAGTGTCGGGAACCCGTGTCCGACCAGCGCGTTCCAAAACGGGATCGTACCCCGCTTGACCCACCACGCGTACCAGAGCTTGAGCGGGAAGAAGTACGTGTAGATGTCTCCGCCGATCAAGCCGGCGCCGCGCAGCAACGGCCACCAGGCGAGGATTGCCAGAGCGACGGCGGCACCCCACCAGAGGATCAGATCCGCCCAGCGTCTTCGGGCCGTGTCAGTGGCCATTGCCTTCGTCTGCTAGCGTTCACGCTCGTCGTGCCGGTGACCGGCTGTGCCTGATGAAGCGGGCAAAGATTATCGTACGTGGGCTATGGGCCTAAGATTCGTGATGGGTCGCGCCGCGCGCCGATCGAGCAAGGTCCGCGCTGTTGCTATTGCCCCGTGTGCACTCGGGGAATGGCGGCAGGCCGTGGTGCCGCGTCGGCGCAAGCCCGAAGAGAGGCTGGAAGGCGTCATGGAGCAAGCCACCGAGCAGCACTGGGAACGCGTTCGAGAACGTGCATATCGGCTACGACTGCCGGAGCTGACCG
>JALXBF010000113.1 GCA_026991575.1 Planctomycetota bacterium
GCGCCGCCAAGCCAGGAGCATGTCTCCGTCATTGTGCTCGACATCGAACCGGAGCTGGTCGCTTCTATCCAGGGACCACCGGGCTGGATCACGATTGCCACTCGCGCTCCGATAAGACCAGACCACCCGTTCTTCGCCGAGTCCATGGCAGATGTCATCACGCGTCCCTCTTTCTTCGATCCCGGGGTGAACGCTCCGATTGTTGCCCTGCAGACGTCCGTTGAGCAAGCGATTCGCGACGGGTTGGGTGCAGACGCAGATCCTGCCCTGTCCCTACAGATCCCCACCATCGACGTCGTAGTCCGCACGCGGGGCCCCGTGCTGATGGGAAGCATCACCGTCTGGGCTGGCGGCAGTCGCCAGAGCGTTCCGGGACCCGTTCCGACGCCCGCGCCTGCAACGGCGTTTCTGTGTCTGGTAGCTTCCGGCTTGCTAACCGGTGTCGCAAGACGGTTGAAACGGATAGCAGTGGCCGCAAGTCGCCGTCCGAACCCGTGCGCCTCTGCTATTCGCATAGCGGCTTGCGATCAACTCGGCAAAGTCCGCCGCGGGCCTCTTCAGGCAACCGCCGGACGTGATCGTGCACATCGTGGGACGGCGCCGGTAGAGGCGTTCTGGGTTCGTGCTTCAGGAAGCGCGTGAGCCGTCCACGGCTGGCAGACATCCTGCCTGGTTCGCCGGCTCTGCGCAGAAGAACTTGGCCGACACCTTGCGTGGCTCGTGCCAGGTTCGTCGCGAGCATTCTGCATCGCTGAGCGATGGTCGCAAACTACTGGCTGCGGCCCAGACCAACGACGGCCGCGGCCGGCACGCGCGTGAATGCAATCGTCTCATATGGATGGCTTTTGCCGGCTTCCCAGAGTACGCCCACCGCACCGTGTTCCAGGAGAACAAGGTTGGAGTACGCAGCGGGTCCCCTACCCACGAGCAGCTCGCCCCGAAACGACCGGCACTGGTCCGTACTTACCCGAAGAATCAGATCACGCCGGCCCGGGCCCCGCGGACCGGACCAGACGTACCAGCTGCCGGCCCCCTTCGGCGTCGGGTAGCGCAACAGTCCGGTGCAGACCGGCGTCACGGTCAGCCCGGGTCGCGGATCTTGCCAGTGAATCCCGCCGTCGGGACTTTCCGCCAGCCATCGATGCGGCGTACCACCCTCCTGACGCGCATCGACGAGGATGTGGCCGTTGTCGAGCTCGACCATTTGATTCTCGTTGCAGTTGACCGCCAGCCACTCGCCACGCTGCCAACTCTTGCCACCGTCGTCGCTGATCAGCGCAAAAGCGGCTCGCCAGATCGGATGGGACCGGGGTCGCTGCCCGTAGGCGGGCACAATCAGTCGCCCGGAGCTGGCTTGAATGCCTGAGCCTGGTCCGAAAACGACGTTGTGCCAGTGAGCCACGTCCCTGGCGACTGTGGTGATGTCAATCGGATCGGACCAGCTCAAGCCGTTGTCGTCGCTGTAGCGGAAGTACGCCTCATTGTCACGCGTTCCGACCCGGCTATTGCTGGCCCCCTTGCCCGGGCGCCACCGATTGAAGAAGACGAACACACGACCGGTCCGCTGATCGACGACGGCGGTCGGATTGGAAGCGGCCCATCCTTCGTGCGACCGGTCCACATAGCGCAACGAGCTCCAGCTCTTGCCACCGTCACGACTGAGTTTGTACACCAGATTGATGTGACCCCCACCGGGATCGTGCAGATTGTCGCGGCGTCCTTCGGCAAAGGCCAGCAGCGTGCCGTCGGCGGTGCGGACGATCGCCGGGATCCGGTACGCGAAATGGCCTTCCGTTCCGGAACGGAACACAACGATGCGCTCCGTAACCGTCTGGCCGAGTGCGTCGGGCGCGGCGGGGGCACTCAGCAAGCAGGCCGCAAGCGCCAGGATGGTGATCACGTGTGTGCTGAAACTCAGATGACGCATCGGTGCAGCTCCTGGTGGCATCTGCCGGTGGCAGAACCGGGCCAATTCGTCAGCAGGGCAACCGGCTGGTTAGTCTAGCTGCTGGACGGGCCTCTGTGGCATCCGATGGGCAGCGGTCTTGGTAGGGCCACTCTGGGGGTAAGGTTGAGGTGGCAGATGGGGGCTGGCTGGAGCATAAAAAAAGCTCAGGCCCGTGGAGGGGGCACGGGCCTGAAGCATCGGGTCGCTGTCGCTGGGTTCCGCGGCACTTGGGACTAGTGCAAACGCCGTGCCAACGAGGGGGGCGCCCGGGCAGCTTGCGCAACAACTGGTATTGCAATGTCTTGTGTGTGCGATCGGCTCAGCAGGCGTGCGAGCACTTAGGTTCTGTGGTGTTCAATAATGGAGCAGCGGTGTTTCAAAATGCTGCGCTTTGGCTGCCTCGGCCGGCTTCGCCCGGCGAGGGCATCAGGACCGAGGGGGTAGGCGGGCAGAGTCTGCGGCCAGGTCTGGCCGTCGGTGGCGGGCCTAGAATTGGTCGCGTACCGTCCGTTGCGCAGCGGCCCGCCGAGCAGTCAACCGCGGCGCGCTGGCGGCCGTGCTGGCTTAGGCTCTGGAGGACCTCCCCGTGCGCTGGTCCAAGGCGTTTGTTCCTACGTTGAAGGAAGTTCCGGCTGAGGCTGAGATCGCAAGCCACCAGCTCATGCTGCGTGCCGGCCTGATCCGCAAGCTTTCCGCCGGTGCCTACACCTACCTACCCCTCGGGTTCCGCTCGTTGCTGAAGACCGTGGAGATCATCCGGGACGAAATGAACGCGACCGGGGCCCAGGAGATCCTGATGCCTGCCATTCAGCCGGCGGAGCTTTGGGAAGAAAGTGGCCGGATGAAGGATTATGGCCCGCTGTTGATGCAGTTCAAGGACCGTGCTGGCCGACACACGGTCCTGGGGCCGACGCACGAGGAGGTCGTCACGGACCTGGTCCGCAACCATGTCAGCAGCTACCGGCAGCTACCGCTGATCCTGTACCAGATCCAGACCAAGTTTCGCGACGAGATCCGGCCGCGATTCGGCGTGCTCCGCAGCCGCGAGTTCTTGATGAAGGATGCCTACAGCTTCGACGTCGACCTGGACGGCCTGAATCGCAGCTACGAGGCCATGTACCGCGCGTATTGCCGGATCTTTGAGCGGTGCGGACTGGACTTCGTTGTGGTGGAAGCGGAGAGTGGGCCCATTGGAGGCGACGTGTCGCACGAGTTCATGGTGCCCAGCGATGCTGGCGAAGACATCCTGCTGCAATGTAGTGCCTGTTCCTATGCGGCCAATGCCGAACGAGCCGAAGTGGGACTGCCCGAGCAGCTCAAGCAGCGGCTGCACCAGCCCCGTACTGTTTCCGACGTGCCGGCCGTGCAGAAGGTTGACACGCCGGGGCGTACGACGATCGAGCAGGTCAGTGCCTTCTTGAACTGCCGGCCTGAACAAATGATCAAGACGCTGATCTACCTGGCTGACGGGCAGCCTGTTGCAGTCTTGATCCGCGGTGACCACGAGGCGAACGAGGCGAAGATCCGCCGTGCGTTGGGGGTGAGCGAGTTGTCGTTGGCCGATGCGGAGACGATCGAGCGGGTGACCGGTGCTCCGGTGGGCTTTGCCGGGCCAGTTGGCCTGAGCTGTCGCATCGTGGCGGACCGGGCGATTGCCGAGATCGAGGACGGCGTTACCGGAGCCAATGAAGCGGATGCTCACCTGGTGCACGTTGTGCCCGGCCGCGACTTCCCGTGGCCGGAGTTCCACGACCTGCGAGTGGCGGTGCATGGGGACCCGTGCCCGCGCTGTGGCGCCGCGTTGCGTCAGCGGCGGGGCATTGAGGTTGGCCATGTTTTCAAGCTTGGCACGAAGTACTCTGAGGCGCTGGGGGCCTATTTCCTTGATGCCCATGAGCAGCGGCGGCCCGTGATTATGGGCTGCTACGGTATCGGTGTGAACCGGATCCTGGCCGCGCGCATCGAGACGCACCATGACGAGCATGGCATCATCTGGTCGACCACCATTGCACCGTACCGTGTGCTCGTGCTGCCGCTGGCTATGCAAAAGGAGCAGATCGTCCAGACGGCGGAGCGGATCTACGAAGAGTTGCGCCGCCGGGGCGTTGACGTGATCCTTGACGACCGCGACGCTCGCGCGGGTTTCAAGTTCAAGGACGCCGATCTGATCGGCTTCCCGCTTCGCATCGCCGTCGGGGAACGGGGCCTGAAGGAGGGGGTGGTTGAGTTGAAGTGGCGCGGCAGCGACCAGGTCCAGAAGGTCCCCGTTGGCGAGGCGGTCGAGCGGGTGTTGGCCGAGCTCGACCGCGACGAGGCGGAGACGCAACGGCGCGTGGATCGTCACGGGCCTCCAATTGTGCGCTGAGCGCTCAAGCAGCCCTGCGGTCGGCCCGTGGTACGGGAAGGTCAAACAGCCGAAGCAGCTCCTCTTCGGTCCACTGTGACCCGATGGGCTGATCGGAGCTCAGCGGAACGACCTTGGCCATCAAGTGCCGCTTTTCGGCCAGAATCTGCGCGATCCGCTCCTCGACCGTGCCCTTCACCACATACTGCGTCACGATGACCCGATGTTTCTGCCCGATGCGATGGACGCGGTTGATGGCCTGGTCTTCAACGGCCGGATTCCACCAACGGTCGAACAGGAAGGCATACTGGGCGAACTGCAAGTTCAGACCGACGCTGCCTGCGCCGTAGCTGATTAACAGCACGGTGTGATTGCCGTCGCGGAACCGGACCAGGTTTTTCTGACGCTGGCTGGCCGACAGGCCGCCGTGAAATTCCACTGGCCGGAACTCGGCCAGTTCATCCCGAAGCCGTTGGAGGGTGCGAACCCACTGCGAGAAGACGATTGCCTTGCGATTCGACGCGGCGACCTCTTCGAGGTCCTGGCGGAGCTGCTCGAGTTTGCAGCTTTCGCCTGTGGTCGGGTCGAAATTGCAGATCTGCTTCAGCCGCAGCACCAGCTCGAAGACGTTCTGGATTCGCAGGGCAGCACCCATCCGGTTCAGGCGCAGCACCCCTTCTTTTTCGGCCTGGACGTAGCTGCGACGTTGAGCGGGCGAGAGGTCGAGGTGCGTCTCGCGCACGATCTTCTCCGGGATGTCATCGAGCACCTGCTCCTTGACGCGACGCAGGATGTAGGGTTCAGTGATAGCCCGGAGCTGGGCAGGGGCCACGCCGGGCTTGACCAGTCCGGGGTGCAGGAATTCGAAGATCGAGACCAGGTCGTCGGGCCGGTTCTCGACCGGGGTACCGGTCAGAGCCCAGCTGCGCTGGCGGCGGAGGCGGCGCACAGCCTGGGCCGTACGGGAGGACGGGTTCTTGATTCGTTGGGCTTCATCGAGCACGACGAGGTCGAAGCTGGTGCCGGCCTGCTCGATGTACTGGATGTCGCGTATGAGCAGCTCGTAGTTGGCGATCCGCACCGGCGCGTCGCGCAGCTGCCAGATGCTGCGCCGCCGAGCGCCGCTACCTTCGACCACCACGACCGGCAGGTCGGGTGCCCAGATCCCGAATTCACGCACCCAGTTGGGCACCAGCGGTTTGGGACACACCAGGAGCACAGTACGGACCAGGCCGATGGCCATGGCTAGGCGGATCGAGACGATGGCCTGCATCGTCTTGCCCAGGCCCATCTCGTCGGCCAGCAGGGCTGCCCGTCGTGGTACCAGGAACGCGATGCCCGCGTGCTGATACGGAAACGGCTTGTGCGGCAACCGAACCTTGCGATGCTGCAGCCAGAGATCTACCGGGGGCAGCAGCGAGAAGAACAGCCGGTCCCGCCAGTTCAGCAGGTCTGCAGGGGGGGTAATTGCGACATGGCCTCCACCTTTCCCCGTCCGCTCCGGTGGCAGGGCGCATGGCCTGCTGTGCACAGGCTGCTCCGCTGCCGGTTCAACGGCCGGTCCTTGAAAGTCCACGCTACGCACCGGACAGCACAGCCGCTCGCTGCGCCAGCCCCGGACCGACGGTGCCGCCAGTGGGGGCAGCGATCGAATCGGCGGTGGGCCAAGGTCAATCGGGGCCTGCTGGGACCGGACCGCAAGTTCGGGCAGCTGAACCGAGCGGATTGCCACCGGCCGCCGGCTGTGCGATCCGCTCATGCCACCTCTGCCCCCCGTTCGCTGCCAATGAGCCGCTCCAGCGCAGCCCGCACCCGCCCGAACGGTTCAATCAGCACTTCCACGCCGCCGACGGCCTCGAGCTGATCGGCCAGCAGTCGCCGCACGTGCTCGCCCTCTCGGCCGTGTATCAGCCACTTCGTGCCGGCTACCGTCACCACCGCGCAGTCGGGCGGCGCAGGCAACGACTCATCGAACGGAGCGGCTGTTGGCACACCAAATGTCGGCTGAAGCGAGACCAGCAGGCCGTCGGAAACCAGCAGCAGTTTCGGCCGATGTCGGCAGGCCCGCAACAGACTGCATGCGATCAGGTGACCGCGTACGAAACTTTCCAGGCTGGCGCCGTAAAGGATCCGGTGCATCTCCGTCGGTTTCACGGGCTGCTGCGTGTAGTGGAACGCAACGGGTCGGCCGGCGGACGTGATGATCAGCAGCCCGCCGAAATAGCCGGTCGCAGGGGTCTCATCCGTTAGCAGGTAGCCAAGCCATGCCTCTTGCTCCGGTCGATGGGATTGCTGTGTCGCAGATGCTGCCGTGCCGGTAGCGACGGTTCTCAGCGGTACGCGCATTGCCTCCTCAAGGTTGCACGGTTAGCGAAATGCCAGCGGGGACTTGAGGCAGACGGGCAGCGGCACGTTGACACGCGCACTGCCCAGTGAGACTATCGGCAGCGGACGACGGTGCGGTTGAACCTAATGCGCCCGCGTCAGACGCTCGAAGCGAGCACGCAACTCGCGCGTGACCGGTCCGGGCTTGCCGTCGCCGATGACCCTACCATCGCACTCGACCACAGGGACAATCTCCGCGGCTGTTCCGGTCAGGAAACACTCGTCTGCGGTATAGATGTCATGTCGTACGAGCGTGGTCTCATAGACCTCGTGCCCGGCCTGTCGCGCCAGCTTCATCACCAGATTCCGGGTGATGCCCACCAGAATCCCCGCCGTCTTGGGGGGGGTATACAGCGCACCATCCTTGACGATGAAGATGTTATCTCCTGAGCACTCCGCGACCTCACCCAGGTGATTCAGCATCAGCGCCTCGGCAGCCCCGGCATCGGTTGCCTCCATCTGCGCGAGGATGTTGTTCAAATAGTTCAACGACTTGATCCGCGGACTCAACGCGTTCGGGTGGTTACGCACCGTGCTCACGGTGACGATGCGCAGCCCCTTTTCGTAGAGCTCCTCAGGGTACAGCTGGATGTGATCCGCAATGATGATGACCTGCGGATTGGCCGTCTTGTTCGGGTCCAGCCCCAGATCACCGATGCCCCGAGTCACCAGGACTCGGATGTAGCCGTCCTGAATGCCGTTGATCCGGACGGTTTCCCGGATCGCCTCGGCAAGCTCTTGCCGCGACATCGGGATCTGCAATCGGATGGCACGCGCAGAATCGTAGAGCCGGTCCAGGTGTTCTTCCAGGCAGAACGGCTTCCCGCCGTAGCTGCGAATGCCCTCGAAGACACCGTCTCCGTAGAGCAGCCCGTGGTCGAAGACCGAGATCTTGGCATCCTCTTTGTCGTAGAACTTCCCGGAGATAAAAACCTTCAGGCTCATCGACTCCACCCTGGCCAGTTGCCGCCGTTTCCGCTCCGCTAGCGGGCACAGCGCATTATTGGCCCCGAGTCAACGTAAACGTAAGCATGGTGGCACGGCGGGTGCAACCGACAACGGCAGGCAAGCGGCGGGACGACTAGCTGTCGCCGGCAGGCTGGCGGGGACGCTGACGCGCAGGCTCGCTGCGTTGTCTCTGTGCTCGCCACAGCGCCGCTATCCGCTCACAGTCCTTCAACAAAGCGGCGATGGCCTTGGTGCGTACCCATGCCAGCCGAGGCCAAAGATCGCCGGCGTACTCCATGAGCTTCAGCAGGTCGTCGCTGTCCAGTCGATCCGGATCCTGCGGCACGGGATACGGGCCGATCGGGTCAGCTGCCAGCGCCGACAGCCTCGTGCCAGCAGAAATGTTTGCCATCTCCGGTACAGCTGTCTGGTGCAGGCTCATACACAGCTTCTCCAGCCCACGCTGAAGCTCCTGGTACGACGGTACCAGCTTCTGGAGCAGCTTCTCGGGCTTCTTGTGGGGCGCGGCTCTGACCGTTTCGGCCGCATCTGCCAGCAGCTCAAGATAGCGGACCTCCAGCTCCTCTGCCTCGGCCACCAGTCGGTCGATAAGCTGCTGGAATCGCAAGCGTGCCAGGAGCTTTTCCAGCCAGTGGGCTTGCTGGTCGAGTTGACGGGCAAGGCAGACATGGACGTGCAAGAACGTAGTGTCCTTGCGGTGCAAGACCGTCTCCGCGGCGCGCATCCGCGCAGCGCACTCCTCCAGCTGCTGCTTAGCCTCCTTGAGCGGGATCGACTCGGTGCCAATCTCCACTTGCTTCGACCCGGCCAGACGGGCATGAGCCAGTGCTTGCCGGAGCATCCGGTAGCGCTCGTGAGCGGTGTGGTAGCGCTTCGCAGCCGATATTGCGTCCTCGTCGGGCCAGCTGTCGAGGAAGGCGCCGATAGCCTCCTCTGACAGGTCGGCCACCCTGGGCAGCTCGTCGAGCGCAACGGGGAAATGGATTCGGTCATCGTAGACTCCCTCGTAACGCTCCAGCGTTTCCAGTGCTACCAGCTCCGCCTCGAGAAGCCGTTGGACTTCGCGGGCGGGCTTGACCTGCTGCGGCGGTCGCTTCAACAACTCCCGGTAGAAGGCCATGGTCACCTGGGTCCGGACCGTTTCGGCCCGATCGAACAGCAGCCAGGCCGATCGCCGGTCGATCGGACACCGCACATAGAACCGCTTCGCGTTCAGCTCGCGTTGATAGTGGGACGGGTGGGTGCTGTACGGGTCAGTGTCTGTCTTCTCATCCGGCTCAAACACTTGCACCGTGCGCGTGGGGTCGTCGGGCAGCTCGGGCGGTAGCCCCAACCTGGGGTTCCCACTGCGCAGCCGCAGCCGGTCGGCCATCTTCGTCTGGTGGTAAAACAGGTCGTCGGTGAACACACCCTGCTCGGCTGCTCGGCCCAGCAGCGCGACGGCTTGCTCCAGACAGCTCTCTGCGAACTCGAGCTTGTACAGCCCGAAGATGATCGCGTCCGACCCGGCCGCCACCACAGCGGCGTCGTCGGCGTTGAATTCCATCTGCCGCATCAGCGACCGATGTGCCCGCAGGATCACGCGGTAGACCAGTGCCAGCAGCCCTCGGCTTAACCTCAGCGCCAGCATGAGAATGAGCGCCGGGAACGACAAGCGGAGATCGGCCGAGCCCCACGCCTCCAGCAGTTCATCCAGCTTGTCGCGGCCATACAGCAGGTCGTAGATGACGCGGTGAGCCACGTACACGTAGCTGTCCAGCCCGGTGCTCTTCTGCGAGAAGTGGCCGAACTCGTGGGCAAGCACTGCCTTGAACTCGGACAGATTCAGCACGTTCACGAGCCCGAGGCCAATCAGCAGCTTCTTTTTCGGCGGCACGATGAGGTTGATTAAGCTGGTGTCGTAGACCAGAGCAGCGTTGACGTCGGGACTGAGGATGATCTGCTGCGGGCGGGGAGCACCGAGTTCGTCGCAGAGTCTGTGGACGAAGGCGTGCAAGCTGGGTGCCTGCTCTGGTCGCAGTTCTACCCAGCCTTCCTCCTGCACGCGGTGGCGTTTGACCAGACCACGGATCAGGAAGGCCACGAACAACCCGGTGGCGAGCAAGCCGCCGTATTTTGCGATCAGGTACAGCAGCACCCCTCGTCCCTCGACCTCCATGTCCCAGTTCCAAAGCCAGACAGCCACGATCCAGGCGAGGTAGAAGAGCGCCGCGTAGACGGCCAGGAAGAAGATGAGGCTGACAATGGTGAGCAGGACACGCAGTCGATACCCCGGCGTTACCGTCGTCAATTGCGGGGGCACATTCGTCGGCGATGGCGGATAGAGCGTTTCGGGTGTCATGGTAACGTGCCACCCTCCGGCGCGCCACAGTGAGAGTATAGCGAAGGAGGAAACGCGCCCGCGGCTCGCCGAAAGCACTCCGACCAGGCCGATCCAGCTTGTCGCTGGGCCAGCTTTCGGCTATCCATACTTGCCAAGCACCGTGGCACGGTCGGCTTCACGGACGACGCACCGATGTACAAGCTGCTACTCGTGTACAAGTACCTGCTCAGCCGGCGGATCGCCCTGGCATCCGTGCTCAGCGTCACGCTGGGCGTGGCCACGCTCGTCGTGGTCAACGCGGTCATGACCGGCTTCGCCACCGAGATGCGCGAGCGGATCCGGGGGATCCTGTCGGACATTGTGGTCGAAGGTGGGGGCATCGACGGGTTCCCGGACGTCGCTGGGCACATGGCTCGGATCGAACGGGCTGTCGGTGACAAGATCGCTGCGATGACCCCGGTGGTCGAAACCTTCGGCCTGCTCAGCATCGACTACATGAACCAAACGCAGACGATCTGGGTGAAGATCATCGGCGTCGATCCGGTTGGCAAGACCAGGGTGGGCGAGTTCGCCGAGCACCTGCTCTATCACCGGGGACCCCAGCCGCCGTCGTTCGACGTGCCGGCTCCGCTACGTGAGATCGAGCGGGTGTTTCTGCAGCGCGAGGGGCTGGTGCCTGACGACTGGGACTCCCCCTCCGCACGGTTGTTGCCGCCACAGCCTGTCACCTCGCCCAGTGCTGTACGCGGCGGTGTAGCGCCGGCCGAGCATCAGCAGCAGACGGACGGCTACCTGGACCCGAATCCCTTCGATGATGGTCCCGAGACCGAGCCGGCCGGCGCGGCAGCGACCGACGCACCGCTCGACTTCGACCACGCTCCGGCCGACGCCTCCATGGGCATCGTCGTGCCTTACCTGGCCGTGGCCTATCGCGATCCGGTAACCAAGCAGGACCGCATCCTGCTGCCACGCGGATGTCCTGTGCGGCTGGTCGTGCCGGGCAGCGGCAAACGGCCCCGACCCCGCTTTGCCCGGTTCGTGATCGTGGACTACTTCAAGAGCGGAATGAGCGAGTATGACCAGACGAACTGCTACGTGCACATCGACGACCTGCGACGGCTCCGCGGTATGGGCGACCGAGCCACCTCGATCCAGATCAAGCTGAAAGACTATGCCGACGCGCCATACGTGGTGCGCACGTTGCGGCAGATTTTCCCCCCTGGGCTTTACCGGATTGCGACCTGGGAGGAGTTGCAGGGGCCGCTGCTGGCGGCCGTCGACACGGAGCGGCGGATCCTGACGCTGCTGCTATTCTTGATCATCGCCGTGGCCGGCTTCGGTATCCTGGCGATCTTTTCGCTGATTGTTGTCGAGAAGACCCGCGACATCGGGATCCTGAAGGCGCTGGGGGCGTCGGACGCAGGGATTCAGGGCATCTTCCTGGGCTATGGCCTGGCGCTGGGAGCCGTGGGCTCGGCGGTCGGGACATTTCTTGGCTTGCAGATCGTCTGGAACATCGATCGGATCGAGCACTGGATGAGCGTCTGGACGGGCCGGGAAATCTTCGACCGGAATCTGTACTATTTCGACCGGATTCCCACGGTGGTTGAGCCGCAGACGGTGGCGCTGGTCGCGTTCGGAGCGACGATGATCGCGCTGCTGGCCAGCGTTTGGCCCGCGCGGCGCGCGGCTCGGCTTCGTACGGTAGAGGCCTTGCGACATGAGTGAAGCGGCACTGCGATGGCAAGCGGTTCCGTCGGCCCCGGCGACGGCAGCCGAACCGCTGCTGCGCGCCATCGGGCTGGTCAAGTCCTATCGCCAGGGAGCCTGGCCGACGCGCCGGCGCAGCCTGCTGCGGCGAGGCCTCGATCTGCTTGGCCGGCTCCGCGACGGAGCCGACGGTATCGAGGTACCCGTACTGCTTGGTGTCGACCTGGAGGTTCAGCCGGGAGAGTTCCTCTGCATCGTCGGCCAGTCCGGCTCCGGCAAAAGCACCCTCCTGCACCTGCTCGGCACCCTGGACCAGCCGGACACCGGTGAGATCTGGTTCGAGGGGAGGCGGATTGACCGGATGCCGCCCCGAGCACGCGATCGGCTGCGGAACGAAGCCTTCGGCTTCGTCTTCCAGCTCTACCACCTCCTGCCCGAACTCACTGTGCTCGAAAACGTCGTCCTGCCGCTGTACGTACGCTACGGGCTGCTGCAGTACTGGCGCTACCGACGCGTCTGGTATCAGCATGCCAGGGTGCTGCTGGAGCGGGTGGGACTGGAGCACCGCCTGCACCACAAGCCACGGCAGCTTTCCGGGGGCGAGATGCAGCGTGCTGCGATTGCGCGCGCGTTGATTGCCGATCCAACACTGCTGTTTGCCGACGAACCTACCGGGAACCTCGACCCAGCCACCGGCCTTGAGATCCTCGAGCTGCTGCTGGCGCTGAACCGCGAGCAGGGGCTGACCGTGATCATGGTCACGCACGATCGCGAACTGGCGGCACTGGCCGATCGCCGCCTCAGGCTCCACGCCGGACGATTGGTGCCGGAGCCGGATGGCCCCCAGCTGGGCGTCGCGTCGCCAGCGCAGCCGACCGGCTAGCTACCGCCATGCCGCTCGGCCCGCTGCTCCGACCTCTCCTCCGCGACCTGGCCGACGGTCGAGACGTCGTATTGCAGCCGGCGCGGCCGCAAGAGCGGAAACAGGATCACGTCACGGATGCTCGGTTGGTTGAGCAGCACCATCACCAGACGATCGATACCGATACCGAGGCCACCGGCCGGCGGCATGCCGGTTTTCAAGGCGAGCACGAAGTCCTCATCCATGCGCGCCATCGATTCCTCCTCGGGCAGGCCTTCCAGCTGCTTGCGGAACAGCTCCTCCTGCAGCAGCGGGTCGTTCAGCTCACTGTACGCATTGGCAATCTCCATCCCGGCCAAGAACAGCTCGAACCGTTCAGCCCACCGAGGGTTGGTCCGTTTCCGCCGCGTCAGCGGACAGAGCGACGCCGGATAGTCGACGACGAAAACCGGACCGGTCAGCTTCGGCTCCACCAACTCCTCGAACAGTTCGTTGACGATCACATCCGGATGCTTGCCCTCCGGATCGAAATCGATTTCCCGAGCCTTTCGTTTCAGCGCCGCCACATCATCCACATTCACCCCCACGTGTTCCCGGAACAGATCCGCATACGGGCGCCGCGGCCATGGCCGGGTCATGTCAAGCTGCAGATCACCGAAGCGCAAGAGCCAGCCGCCGCGCGCGGACCGCTCCAGCGGCAGACCATCTTCAGCAAGCATGTCGAGCAACGCGCAGATCAGACTCTCCGTCAGCTCCATCATGTCCGTGTAGTCGGCATACGCCTGGTACACCTCCAGCATCGTGAACTCCGGGTTGTGTTTCGTGCTGATTCCTTCGTTGCGAAACACGCGACCCAGTTCGTAGACGCGTTCGATGCCTCCGACCAGCAGCCGCTTCAGGTGTAGCTCCAGAGCAATCCTCAGGTACAGGTCGATATCCAGCGCGTTGTGGTGCGTGATGAACGGTCGGGCGGCTGCGCCGCCGGCAATCGTGTGCAGCGTCGGTGTCTCCACCTCCACAAACCCGCGCTCCGCCAGGAACTCGCGGATCTTCGTCACGATCCGCGTGCGTCGCAGGGCGGTCCGCAGCGACTCGGGGTTGTAGATCAAGTCCAGGTAACGCTGCCGATAGCGGAGCTCCACGTCCCTGAGGCCGTGCCACTTGGCCGGCGGTGTCCGCAGGGACTTGGTCAGGAAATGCAGTGCGGTGGCGAAGACCGTAAGCTCACCGGTCTTCGTCTTGCCAAGCCGGCCGTCGCAGCCGAGAAAATCGCCCAGGTCGACCAGCTTCGCGATCGCCCAGCCTTGCTCCCCCACCTGCTTCTTGCCCACAAACAGCTGGATCCGGCCCGTCCAGTCCTGGATGTCGAAGAACGTCACACGGCCCATATCGCGCCGGGCCATCACCCGGCCCGCGACACGCACCGCCGGACCCTCCTCCCCATACTCGTCTTTCCACAACGCCCGGACCTGGCCGATGTACTGCCGGTCCGGGAACCGCTGGCCGAATGGATCGATTCCCAACTCGGCCAGCTTTGCCATCTTTGCCCGTCGATCCTGTTCGTACTTGTCCACCGGTTGCATTTGTCATTCCACCTCTAGACTGGAGGGCAGCGTTGACAGGGGGCAATTGACTAAATGGTACGCAGCGTCTGCGCACGGCTTATCGGCTGGTACAACCGCCTCAGACCCGCTATCCGGTGACTCGGTGCCGCTTCGACGCTGTCCGTCGCCGGCGTACCATTGGCTGGAGAACGAACCGCCAGCTTGTCGTACCATCAACGTGTCCCATGACCACGATCAACACACCGGCGGCGAAAAGCTATCGATACACGTCGGCTTGGGGAGCGGCGGCCGTTCTGATGGTCTTGTTTGCTGTGGTCGGGGCCGTGCGTTCCGGTGCGGCGACCGGCCAGCGGGGGCCTGCCTCCGAGGCGCTCTGGCAACGCTACCGCCAAATCGTGACCGATTTTGCCGCTGTGGGCCGCGCGCTTGCCGAACAGGCGGCTGATCGGGAGCGGCGTGTAGCGATGGAGCGGGTGGTCGAGCTGGTGCAGGGGCCCCCACGGCTGTTTCCACGCCGAGCGGTCGAGCCGGAGCCGTGCCCGGCGCTGGAGGGCGACTCGGCCTGGCACCGGTTGCGCCGTCAGACGGCCGAGCGACTGTACCGGGTGGCTGCTGAAGCGTACCGCGTCGGCGATCTGCACTTGTGTTACGAAGCTCTCTGCCAGGTCCTGGTGGTCGACCCGGACCATGAGCCAACACGACGGTTGCTCGGCTACCGGTGTCGCAACGGGAAGTGGCACACGGGATTCACCCAGTACAAAGCAAGGCTGGGCTTGAGGTGGCACCCGCGTTGGGGCTGGGTCACCGAGCCCATGGTGGCTCGGCTTGAGCAAGGTTTCAGACTGGTGCGCGGGCGGTGGGTGGACCGTGCCAGGGCACAGGTGCTGTTGAGCAGCCGGGCGAACGCTTACACGGTCGAAACGGAGCACTACCGGATCCAGTCGACGGCGCCTCTGGAAGAGACTGTCCGGCTAGCTGTGCACCTGGAGCAGGTTCACGCCGTTTTCTTCCGCCTGTTCGCCGATTACCTGCCGCCAGACGACCAGCTTCGCGCCGTCTTTGGCCGGTCCCTGTCGCGCGAGTTGCGGAGACGGGCGGGCCGCGTCAAACGCCGGCCGCTGCTGGTGTCGTGCTATCGCAGCAGGGACCAGTTTCAGCGGGCCATTGCGCGGTTCCCGGTGCCGGGCAAGAACGTGGCGACCGGGCTGTACGTGCCGAGCCAGCGACGGATTTATTGTTATGCGGACGACAGCATCGAGGGGGGCTGGATCCCGGCCACGCTGCATGAGGCGACCCACCAGCTGTTTGTCGAGAGTCGTTCGCAGGTGTCGCTGGCGGGTACAAGGGGCAATTACTGGGTGATCGAAGGGCTGGCCTCGTACATGGAGTCGCTGGAGCTGTTGCCGGATCGAGTGCGGCTGGGGCGGTGGGAGACGTTGCGATTGAAGCTAGCGCGCGAGCGACTCGTGTTGCATCACCGCTACGTGAAGCTGGCGAAGCTGGTCGCATTGGACGAGGCGGCGTTTAGCCGCGGCGACACGGCGCTGTTGTATGGTCAGGCGGCCCTCGTGACCCATTTCTTCCTGCACGGCGCCGGAGGCAAGTATCGCAACGCGTTTGTGGAGTATGTGGCCCGCGTTTTTTCCGGCCAGGCGACCGAACAGACCCTGGCGGAGCTGACCGGCCGCAGCTACGAGGAGTTAGACCGCGAGATCGTTGTGCACGCGGCTCGCCGCCAGTGGTAGCCGTGGACCGTGCGCCTGACGGAAGAGCACACCATCCACGCAGGATCGGTACGGGCAGTTCGCTAGGGGGGGCCGGCCACCGGGGCGGTTCGTGGCAGTGGGCGGAATTCGGGCAGGGTGCCGGCTGCCACCAGTGTGGTGGCTGTGGCCGGTGAGCGTTGCTGCTGCGGGCGGCCACGGAGCTCCGCAGCATCGTCGCTTTGCTTGACCGCGACGCTCCCGGCTGTGGTCACTTCGGCACCAGGCTCGCGCGGTGGCAGCCGAGGCGCGACGTGGTCAGGCCAGCCGGGGACGCACAGGTACACCGCCTGTTTCTTACAGGTGGCCACCACCCGGGTACCGGGCCGGTATGGGCCGCTGCGCGTACCCCAAGTGCCCTCGCCATGCCGCCTTGGCCACCGGCCGCTGCCCGCAGCCGCCCAACCCGCCGCGGCTCAATCCGGCCGTCTGGCATTGGTCCGGCGTTTGGTAACAGGTTGCCAGCGCCGCTGGCCACGGCCAGCAAGAGTCGGACACATTCCCACGCACTCTTCAACCGACGCGTTCGCCCGCCAGGCCCATTAGCGGCCCAACGTCGTGCAGCTTTCCGACGGGTGCTCTTGTCTGGAACCAACGCGCTGTTGCGGCGTGGCGAATTGCCCAAACGCCGCCGGGTTGGCCGCGTTTGCGAGCATGAACGTTGAGCGAGATATCCGGCTGCGGGCGGCGGCCACCCCGCTGGAGCCACCCGTACATCCCGGGGGCTTTGCCGTCTGCGTCGAACTACAGCGTCGGCCGGCGTAGCTGGACGCAGGCGCGTGGGCCGTTTGTCTGCACCGGTGTGTCCGCGACCAAGCTATTCACGGCGCTCGTGTCAGAAATGGCTCCGCCCGCGCGTTGTAGTAGCAGAGGATGCTGCCCCGCACACCGCAGACGGTCCTCAGAGCCGGAGGATTGG
>JALXBF010000114.1 GCA_026991575.1 Planctomycetota bacterium
CCAAGCGGGCTCGGCGAACCGAAGCAGGCAGGATCGCGTTTGACTCCGCCACGTTGACGGCCATCCCTTACTACGCCTGGGCTCACCGCGACGTGGGTGAGATGCTCGTCTGGCTGGCGTGCACGCCGGAGACGGTGCGGCCTAAGCCGGTGCCGACGCTGGCCAGCCGTAGCCGGCCCAGCGCATCGCATACCTGGGTAAACGACACGGTCACGGCTTTAAACGACCAGCTCGAGCCCACCAGTTCCTCAGACCACAGCATCCCCCGCCATACCTGGTGGGACCACCGGGGAACGCGGGAGTGGGTACAGTACGACTTCCCGGAGCCCACGGTGGTGCGCGAAGTGGCCGTGTACTGGTTCGACGACACCGGCATCGGACAATGCCGCGTGCCACTACGGTGGGAGGTGCTCTACCGTGATGGCAACCGGTGGAAACCGGTTCGGAACCTGACGCCGTACACGACGGAGAAGGATCGCTACAACGTGGTTCGCTTTGAGCCGGTGAAGACCGAAGCACTGCGGATCGTCGTCCAGCTCAGGCCGGGCTTTAGCGGCGGAATCCTTGAGTGGCGGGTCAAGTGAGCGATCATGCCGGAGCCGGCCGGGACGAGCAGTGAGACGACGTCGGGTGCCCGCCGCTACAGCAAGGCTCCGGCTGCAGCCTGGCTTGCTATTGCGGCAGCGGCCATGCTCACCCTGCTTGCCCTGTGGCCGGCACCTGTGCTTGCGCTCGGAGGCGCTGTGGTGCCGGCCGGGTTCTGGATGCCGGAGCGTGTGGGCCGAGTCCGCATCGTCTTGGCGGCATACGCCGCGGCGCTTGCTGTGGTTGGGCTCCTGCGGCTGCGTCTACCGCCGGCCCATCCGGCTGTCCGGCCTGCCGCTCATTTTCTCCAGCCGGCGCGCGTGTGGGCCGTGGCCGGCCTGTTGGTCCTTGCTGCAGCAGCGGTCCGGGGACGCTACGTGAATGCCCCTCTCGACTACGACGAGGCGTACAGCTTTTTGCATTACGCCCGCGGTTCGCTGCTGGAAGCCCTGGCACGTTACGACTCCACCAACAACCACCTGCTCAACAGCATGTTCATGTGGCTTGGGCATCGGCTCTTCGGTCCGAGCGAGTGGGCACTGCGGCTGGCGGCGTTCTTGCCCGGCATCCTGCTGCCGGGGCTCATCTACCTGGCTGCCCACCGGCTGGGCCAGACGGTCGGTGCCCTTGCGGCCGGCTTGATCGCGGTATGGTCGCCGGCGCTGGTCGAGTATGCCACGAATGGACGGGGGTACTCGTGGGCAGCGGCGGCCACTGCGGCTGCTGTGATTGTCCTGGCGCGCAACGGGCTGGGGAGTCGTCGCGATCGACTGTTGCTTACCTCGGCCGCCGTCTCGGCGCTATGGGCCGTGCCGGTGTGCCTGCCACTGGTGTTCGGACTGGCCGTGTGGCTGGTGCTGGCACGATCGTCTGAGCCGCTCGCGCCGCGTTTGCGCGACGTGCTGAGCTGGCTGGTGGTCGCGGGCATGGTGGGCGCGGCCTTGTACGTGCCTGGGTACGTTGCCCTGGGCTTACACGCAGCACGCAACCCGTTCGTACAGCCGCTGGCCCCGTCGCTGTGGCTGGTTCGTTTCCCACTGGCGGTTGCCGAGGGGTTGGGAATCAGCCTGGTGGAGCTACCTATGGACGGCGTGGCGGCCAAGCTGCACGGGGGGGCCGTATCGGTGTGGCGGGACTGGATTGCACACGGGACGACCGTGACCGCTGCGATTGCCGCATACGTGCCGGTTGCCGCAGCGCCGTTGCTCGTGCGCGACAGGCGGCGGTGGTTGCTGCCGGCGCTGTTGCTGGCGGGCTACCTGCTTTTGTTCGCAGCCGCTCGGCTGGCGCCCCCGCCGCGCGTGTTCGTGCCGATGCTGCCATTGCAGCTGCTGCTTGTCGGTGCTGTGCTGGATGTGCTGCTGAAGCCTTTAGCAGACAGCCGAGCGTTTGTGGCCGGGCTCACGAGCGTCGTTCTCCTGGCCACGGCTGGCTTCTACGCCGCCCGGCCGTTGCCGTACCGGCCGAGCGTTCAGTGCTGGCGGTTGGATGTGCCTGAAGCCGTGGGCATCGTGAAGCAGCATGCACACGGGGCACCGTTCTGCGTGCTTGCGTCGCTGCCGGCCGACATGCCGCTGCGCTTCTACCTGGAGCGGTCCCGGCTCAACTGGCGCTGGGGGGCAGACCGGGACTGCGGGCAGTGCTTCCTGCTGTGGCTCGGGGCTACCGCCGTTGAACAGGATGCGGTGCGGCGCGATCCGGTGCTGCGCAGCCACGCCGACGAGCTGGCGCGGCGGCGGCCGGTCATGCTGACCAAGCTACGCCGAGCGGTCCTTTACCGCATGGATTGAGCAGCGTGGAAGGGAAGCTACTCACTGCAGGGGCCGTGCCGCACGGGCAGCGTCGCGCCCCAGACGATCCATGAACCGGCACATGTCCCGATCGAGCTGTTCGATGTTTGTCCCGAAACAGAGCGCGAAGTCCCTGAGCCGTTCCTCTTCGGAGTAGCCCTGCAGCACCTTCCGCTCGACCATCTTCTTCAGGTACTTCTGAAACTGTCTCGGGCGTCTCTCGGCCAGGTAGTACGTCAGAGCCCACGCTTCAGAGTACGCCTGCAGCACGTTGGCACCCTCCTTGAACGGCTCATCACTTGCCAGCAGCAGGACGATCTGACCTTCGGTCCGGTCGGCCCGATGTTTCTGAAAGGTTTCCCACCGCCGGTAGTTGAACGCCGGCTGGCCTGTGCCGGTGCCGTTCGCAGCAATCGCCGGGGATTCAAAGTACATAGCCAGTCCTTCCAGCAGCCATTTGGGATAGGCTGCGTACCGCTTCAGGAAGCCGGTGTTGTACACAAGCTGATGGGTGGCTTCGTGGAACAGGGTGCTCAGGTTGTGCCAGTCGTTTTCCGCTTTGAGGCTGAAAGCAACGCGGTTGGATTCCAGTGAGTAGTAGCCGGCAAACTCCGGTGCGATGTCCCGGATACCGTCCATGCGCGCGTAGGACTCGAAGTCTTCGCGCTTGTCGAAGAGCAGCAGGACCAGGGGGAAGGGGGGGCGAGCCAGCGGCAGCCCACGCCGACTCGCGAAACGGCAATACGCCGCGTAGTGACGCTTCAGCAGCCGGCAGAGCCGACGGGTCGAGTCTCGATCGGCCGTGCTCCCGACCAGCCACGGGCCGGTTTTTGTCCAGCGGAACCGCCAGGGTAGTTCACGTTGCAGCTGCTGGCGCACTTCGTCGGCCGACATCGGCTGAAACGGGGTGTTCAGCGTGTAGACACCGTTTAGCTCCCGGGTGGGCACGATCGTCAGGCTGCCGTCACGCTCGAGCACGATCAGGTGGCCGCCAGCCAGGCCCCAGTCCAGACCGGTGAGTTTCATCGATTCGGTGACGACGCGAACGTGCTGCAGGGAAGCCAGGAACCCAAGCGACGGTCGAGCGGACCGGCCTACCGGAGCTGCCGTCCGAACGGGCCGGGAGACGGTGGACGATTTCAGAACCCACCGTACGGTGCCGCTTCGGGGCGATGCAACGCGAGGTGCTTTTTCCCTGGGGTCGCGGGCATTGAGCGAGCGGGCCTGGCACAGAAGCGACAAGAAGGCAGTGGCGAGCGCTACGAGCCAGTAGCTACGTCTTGCCATTTTTGCCCCCGTTGCTGGCGATCGGTGCAGCCGACGGTGCGATGTGCCTGCTACGGAAGCATAGCTCACGATCTGGCCGGCGTCGGTCACCGCAGGCCACCTACCGGTGCCGGAGCAGCGTTCGGAAAGCCAGGGCATCGTCCCACATGGAGACGTTGTTGAAGAAGCAGTATGTGGTGCGGGCACGGCAGAGCCGGAGCAACCGTTGCAGGTCGTCTGGCGTGTACCGATAGCGGTAGCCACCAATGCCGTGGAGGCGGAAGTAATTCAGCTTTCGATGCACCGGCGTTCGCTGGAACGGATCAACGACATGGATTAGTTGCAGTTCCCGGCAAAGCTGGCGGACCAGATCATCCGTCCACCCCTCACCACGCGGCTCCCAGCCGAAGAGCAACCCGCCGCGATCTAAGCGGCCAAAAAACTTCCTCAGGTTGGCGATGTGTTCGTCGGTAGGCGTGAACCGGGCCGGACACTGGAAGAGCACGACGGTGGCCCGCAGGGTGGTGGCGGCCTGTTGGGTTCGATGCCATGCGTTCCAGACCACGGACGTGTCGCGGAAGAAGCCGGCCAGGGCCCGGTCTGCAGGCGGCAGCTTGGAACGGCGATACGTGGGGCTGTCCGGCGGGTGCGTGATGGCCTGGTAGGCTTTCACGGTGAACTCGAACGTTTCCGGTGCCTCGGCGCGCCAGCGGGCAAGCGTCTCTGGCTGCGGTGGTTCGTAGAAGGTTTGCTGTACCTCAACGGCGTCGAAGCTCTCGTAACAGCGGTGCCGCGCCTTTGGGAAGCCGCACGTGCCAACAACGATACGTGCCATAGCCCGTTGCCCTCATCAGAAGGCCAACGCGCTGCCTTCGATCCGCCGGTCCGCCTCGCCGATGAACAGTCCACTGCTCGGATCGATCATGGCTGAGTGTGCATCGCCGATGCGGCGCACCGGCACCAGGCGGTGGCCTCTGGCCTCCAGCGCCCGGCGTAGCTGTTCCAGTTGCTCCGCGCGCTCGTACAACACTCGGTCCGGCATCCATTGGTGGTGCACGCGGGGAGCATCGACGGCCGAGCGCAGCGACATGCCAAACTCTAGAACGCCGAGCGTGATCTGGAACGAAGTGTTGATGATGGTACGACCGCCGGGGGAGCCGGTCAGCAGGAACGGCTTGCGATCACGCAGCACAATCACCGGCGTCTGCGAGCTCAGCATCCGCTTGCCTGGCTGCAGCCGGTTGGCCGGCGTGCCGATGTTGCCTGAGCGATCCGTACGGCCCGGCGTCCAGTTGAAATCGGTCATCTCGTTGTTCAACAAGAACCCACCCCCTTTGACCACCACAAGCGAGCCGTAGCTGTCCTGGAGCGTGTACGTGTTGGAGACCGCAAACCCCGAACGATCGGCCACGACGAAGTGGGTCGTGCACTTCGATTCGCTTCCGGTAAGGATGTCGGCGCCGAGTTCGTCGGACGGCGTGGCGCGGTTGAGGTCGATCGTTGCAGAGAGCCGCTTGAGGTAGCCGGGGCTGAGCAGCCGGCGCACGGGCACATGGACAAAGTCGGCATCACCCAGATAGCGCGCTCGGTCCAGATAGGCACGCCGCATGGCCTCGATCATCACGTGCAACGTATTCGGGTGCCACCGCCCCCACTTGCGGAGCGCGTAGGGCTCTACGAGCTTCAGCATCTGGCCGAGCACGATGCCCCCCGAGCTGGGCGGCGGTGGTCCGTAGACTTCGTAGTCACGGTAGCGGACCCGGATCGGAGGACGAATGTGGGCGCGATAGCCGGCCAGATCCTCAGCGGTGATCAGCCCGCCGCCTCGGGCCATCTCCTCCAAGATGAGCCGTGCGATTGGCCCGCGGTAGAAAGCGTCCGGGCCGTGCTCCGCCAGCAGGCGCAAAGTGTTGGCCAGATCGGGCAGCCGCAGCCGATCACCCGCTTGCCACGGCCGTCCGTCCGGCCTACCGTAGACCCGTTTCATCTCAGCAGACGCTTCCGGATGCTGGAGGATGGCGTTTAGTGACCGAGCAAGCGGGGCACGGACCTGGAACCCTTCTTCTGCCAACCGGATGGCCGGCTCAAGCAGGCGGGCCCATGGCAGGGAGCCGAAGCGGCGGTGCGCAAGTGCGAAGCCCCGCACCGTGCCGGGCACGCCCACCGACAGATGCCCTCGGCTCCGAGCCGTGAAACCTCTCATCCGCTCGTAACTGGCGGCCCGAGGCGCGGTCTCGCGATATTCGACCGTGTACACCTGGGCGGACTGCGGATCGTACACCATCATGAAACCGCCGCCGGCCAGGTTCCCCGCGGCTGGAAATGTCACCGCCAGGGCAAAGCCCACGGCGATGGCTGCATCGACCGCGTTGCCGCCGGCTTTCAAAATCTCAATGCCGGCAGCGGTCGCTTCAGGGGACACAGAGACGACCACACCGTTCCGCCCGCGGGCCTGCAGCGCCTGGTGCGAGCGATCCCCCGGCTCTGCGCCGACACGGGCCGGGACCATGAACACGTCGAGCACCAGCACAGCCAGCAATGCGATTCCGAATCGATTCATCACGAATCTCCGTCGCAGGGCGCTACAGCCGTGATACGCTTTCCCGTGTGCTACGATTTCCCCCTGAAGTATTCGTGCCCCACTTCCCGACGACACATCGCTTTCACGCCGTTGCCTGATCCCTGCCGTAAGCCCCCCCCCGGCGAGGCATGTTGCTACCGGCGCGCCTTTAGGGTTGCCGGTTTAGTTCGCGCAGCTTCCGCGCCAGGGCGCGGACGTGCTCCGGGCCGGCGCCGCAGCATCCCCCCACAAAGCCGGCGCCCAGCGCCAGCCAGGTTCCCAGCTCGGCCGCGAACGCCTCGGGACCGATCGGATAGACAAGCCGCTTGCCGCTACGCCGTGGCAGTCCCGCATTCGGCTTGGCCCACCAGCGGCCCTGACCCAGCGGTTGCAGCTGGCGAAGCAACCGGGTCATCTCTGTTGGACCGACGCAGCAGTTCGCACCGGCGGCATACACCGGGTAACACAGCGCCGCTTCCAGCACGCGTTCTGCTCGCCAGTTGTCCAACGTCACGAAGCCGTCGCCCGTGCGGCGGAAGTAACAGCTCACGACCAGGGGGATGTCTGCTGGGATGAGCGGAGCGACCGCCTCGATGGCCGCGATCGTCTCCTGGGCGGTGGGCATGGTTTCCAGGACGATGGCGTCGCAGCCGGCATCCAGCAGAGCACGAGCTACTTCCCGGTACGCATCCGTGACGACCGACCAGTCGGTCGAACCTGCCCGGTGAGCGTAATAGGCGATCGGCCCGATGCTACCAAGCACCCGAGCGCGTCGGTCGGCTGCATGGCGCGCCAGTTCTACGGCACGGCGCCACGTGGCGGGCAGTTGGCGTTCGTAGCCGAGTTCTCTAAAGCGGAACCGATTTGCCCCGAATGTATTGGTGGTGACGTACTCGGCTCCGGCCAACACGTAGGCTTCATGGAGTCGTAGGACCTCGGACGGAGCGTGCAGCGCGAGGAGCTCGGCTGCCGCTGGTGGTGTCGACGTCACTTGGTAGCGGGTCAGCAGGAGGCTCGAGACGCCGCCGTCGAGCAACTGGACCCGGTCGCAGCTGTTGCGGCGTTCGGTCATCGTCGCGGCCGATGGCGCTGTTCTGTGGCTAGCCGGCGGTGTGGTTGGTACGGTTTAAAGGTCGGATTCCTTCGGTTATAGTTCAATGGTTCGAAGGACGTCGTTCCGGACCGATGCACCGCAGAGACCGCCGTAGGGCATTGGAGTAGTCTCCATGACCACTCACCATGTCATCTTCTGGCTGCTTGCCCAGCAGGGTATGGGGTGGTCCACCCCGCTGATCGTTCTTGGCGTGCTCTTGGTCATCGTGGGTGTGTTCATCCTGGCCCTGGTGCTCAAGTTCCTGAATCTTTACATCCAGTCGCTGACGACGCGAGCCGGCATCGGCATGTTGGATCTCATCGGGATGTGGTTGCGGAAGGTGAATCCCCATGAGATCGTGCGTGCCAAGATCATGGCTGTCCAGGCGGGGGTGCCGGTGGAGACGCGTCAGCTGGAGGCGCATTACCTGGCCGGTGGCCGGCCGCTGATGGTGGTCCGGGCGCTGATTGCTGCTCATCGGGCAAGCATCCCGTTGACGTGGAACCGCGCGGCGGCCATCGACCTGGCGGGCCGCGACGTCCTGGAAGCGGTGCAAACTTCTGTGTATCCGAAGGTCATCGACTGCCCGGACCCGTCGAAGGGTAAGGCGATGCTGGAAGCGGTGGCCAAGAACGGCATTCAGTTGCGGGCCAAGGCGCGCGTGACGGTGCGGGCCAACCTGGACCGGCTCATCGGTGGCGCTACGGAGGAGACGATCATTGCGCGGGTTGGTGAGGGGGTGGTCAGCGCGATCGGCTCGGCTGAGACGCATTACGAGGTGTTGGAGAACCCGGACCGGATCTCCAAGGCGGTGCTGGCCAAAGGGCTGGATGCCCAGACCGCCTTCGAGATCGTGTCCATTGACATTGCTGACGTGGACGTGGGCGAGAACATCGGCGCACGCCTGCAGGCCGAGCAAGCGGAGGCGGACATGCGGACCGCCCGAGCACAGGCGGAGGCAGCGCGGGCAAGGGCGGTGGCACGCGAGCAGGAGATGAAGGCGCTGATTGCGGAGAACCGGGCCAAGGTCGTGCTGGCTGAGGCTGAGATCCCGAAGGCAATCGCTGAAGCCCTTCGCGCCGGCCGACTCGGCGTGCTGGACTACTACGCACTGCGCAACATCCAGGCCGACACGGCAATGCGGTCCGCGATCGCCGGCGGTCCGGCCGGGGGCACAGGAGCTGACAGCTCCCAGCCACTGACCGGCGACAGACAAGAGAGCTAGCCGCAGCGACCGCCAAGCCTGCAACAAGGGAACGGACTTATGGGCTGGGAATGGCTAATCGTCATGATCGTGATGGCGATCTTCGGGCTTCTGGGTCAGTGGCTGGAGGCCCAGAAGCGGGAGCAGGCTCGTGGTGGGCGGCAGCGGCGACGACCAGCTCCCCAGCCGGTTGACCGGCCCGAGTCGATCGATGATCTGCTGCGCGACATCCTTGCCAGAGAGGCTCCGCCGGCCAAGGAACCCGCTAAGCCATCCCCGCCAGCCGGCCGCCCTGTCCCGGGCACGCCGCAACCGCCCGGGACGCGGGCGCCACGGCGCCGCCGGCGGCCTACTGCCGCCCGACGGCCCAAGTCGGCACCGCCGCAAGCCAAGCCGGTGCCAACGATGGCCGAAGTCAAAGAGGCCGTCCGTGTTGACACTGCGGAGCTTCTCGCCGGCTTCAGAGAGGCAGGCCAGAAGGATCTCAGCGGTGCGTTCCCGGCAGGGGAGGACCTGGGCCGGCGGAGGCCTGTGGTCTCTGGGGAGCTGCTCGCGGGCATTGCGCGGGACGTACGCCGGCAGTTATTCGCTCCGGACAAGCGGCCACTCATCCAGGCAATCGTGCTCTACGAACTGCTGAGACCACCCGTCTGCGTACGCGACCATGCCCTGCCGGCGCTTCGCCCTCTGCCCACGCCGTTGTTGCCGCCGCCTGCTGCGAGTGAGGGGTGGTTGTAGTGGCGGCCGCTTCAGCCCGAGCTAGTCGCACTGGCATTCACCCCGCAGGCCTTCGAGCCCTTCGCGCACCAGCCAGGGCACCATCAGCAGGGCCGCCACCGGATCAGTCCACCACCAGCCAAACGCTGCGTTGCCTGCCAACCCAAGGAAAAGCGTCAGCGACAGATAGGCACATGCCAGCGTCTCTTTTGCTTCCGCACGCAGCGCCCGGCTGCCCAACTCGTCGGCACAGCGCAGCTTTGCCCATGCTACCAGCGGCATCACAATCAGCGAGAACAGTGACAGAGCGATACCCAGCCAGGATTCTTCCGGGGCTTGGCCGCCCAGCAGCACGTAGAGCGACTGGACGGTGACGTAGGCTGCCAGTGCCAGGAAGGTTATGCCCACGATCCGGTGCACCCGACGTTCCAGTCGCTCGCTACTTGCCTCTAACTCAGGCCGCAACAAAGCCTTGATTCGGGGCAGCACGGCAAAGGCAGCCACCGCTTCGATCATGCTGTCCAGTCCAAAGCCCACCAGTACGATGCTGGCAGCGCGAATGCCGAGCCAGACGGCAAGCGCCGCCTCGGCCAGGTTGTACGCCAGCGTCACGGTGACAAGCCACCATGCTCGCCTGGCGTAGGTGACCGTTTTCGAGGAGGGCACGACGGCAGTAATGGCGCGATCTCCGGTCTGTTCGGCACACGTTTGCCGTGCCACGGCGGTGGCCGTGGCCGCCTCTGGGCGAGCAAGGCTACTCGGTTCCGGTTGCCCCTGCGGTGCGCATCTGCTCGGGCGGTGCGACGGTGTTATCTTACGTGGCGGGTATCGGTCCGTGCCGGCATCATAACGCCCGTCCGCGACCGACCACCGGCTCCAGCCGCTTAGAATGGAACAAACCGCTCAGGAGCTGGCCAAGCCACATGGGACGGAACAGGTCGGAACCAAGCCGGAGGGGGGGCTTCGGGACTGCGGCGCAGCTTGCCCTTTGCGTGCTCGTAGCGGTCTGGACTACGGTCGCCACGGCTGCTGCTGCCGCTGCCCAGGAGACTGGTCACAAATCGGGCGAGGCGAAGAAGGAGCCAACAACTGGTACATTCATCACGATCCGTGGCCCGGTCACTGGTCGAACGATTGCCTATCTCCGCGCCCGTCTGCGTGATGCGCTGCAGGGCGGTGCCGAGCTGATCGTGCTGGCCGTGCACGGTAGCGGCGACAGCGAGTTCGAGGAGTGTTTGAAGGCGGCACGGATCATTGCTGGGGTGCAGGGTGCGGTGACGGTGGCGTATGTGGAAGGCGAGTTGGGTGGCCATGAGTTGATGCTTGCCCTGGCGGCCGATCGTATCGTGCTCCACCCTAACGCGACGTTGGGCCCGATCCTGTCTCGCCGCGAGCCCCCCGGCATCGTGCGCATCTATCGGACGGCGTACGATGAGCTGCTGAAGCAGAAAGGGCGCGATGCGTTTGTGCCGGTCGTCCGCGCCATGATCGATCCATCGGTGCGGTTGCTGTATGTGAAGGTCGCCGAGGGAAACCGGGGGCTTCTGGTTACCGATAGCGACCGTGACCGGGTGTTGGCGGGCAAGACGATCGTTTCTTCTGATGTCATTGTCGATGTCAACCAGCTGCTCAAGCTCGACGCTCGCCGCGCGCGGCTGTGGGGTCTTGCTGAGGCGCTCTACGAAAGCCGGGAGGCGGTGGCCGAAGCGTACGGCCTGCCGCTGGAAGTAAGCCGGCGCGAACGGAAACTACTCGACCGCGTTGTGGCCGCGCGGGTCGAGGTCAGCGGGGTTGTGGACTACCGGATGCGCGATTACCTGCAACGCACGTGTCGTGAGTTGCGCAGCCGCGGTGTCAACCTAATGTTCTTTGTGATCGACAGCCCGGGAGGGCTTGCGTTCGTCGGTTTGGAGCTTGCGCATTTCATCGACAAGGACCTGACAGACGTGTTGTCGGTTGCGTACATCGAGGGCGAGGGACTCAGTGCCGCGGCGTTCATTGCCTTCGGCTGTGACGAGATCGTCATGAGTCCGCACGCGCGGCTGGGCGATTGCGGCGTGCTGGAGGCGGGTTGGGGCGTCGTGCGCTATGCCCCGGAGAAAGTGCTCACGGACGTCAAGCAGCAGCTTGAGCTACTGGCAAAGTCCAACGGTTATCCAGTGGCCTTGATGCATGCGTTTGTGGACAAGGACATCGTGGTTGTCGAGGCGTTGAACCGGCGCACCGGGGCACGAGGGTTCTTCCGCGTGGATGAGCTGGACAAGAAGCGGTGGCAGGTCATACGCACGGTGAAGCGGAAGGGCGAGTTCCTGGAAGTGGACGCCGAGAAGGCGATCGAATATCGGCTGGCGGTCGCAACAGCCGGTAACTTCGATCAGCTGTGTGAACTGTATGGCGTGGATCCGGCCCGCGTCATCCGCGCGTCACCCACCTGGATCGATGCCCTCGTCTACTGGCTAACCCGCCCGTTCGTCCGCTTCTTGCTGATGACGATCGGCATCATCGCGCTGTACACCGAGCTGAAGCTACCAGGCATTGGACTGCCGCTGATCATTTCCCTGATCTCGTTCACCTTGCTGTTCTGGAGCCTGGTGTTGCATGGGACGGCGACCGCGCTGGAGATTCTTCTGTTTCTGCTCGGCATCGTGCTCATCGCGGTTGAGATTCTCTTGGTGCCCGGTGCCGGGGTCTTTGGGGTATCGGGCCTGCTGCTGGTCGTCGTGTCGCTGATCCTGGCCAGCCAGAGCTTCCTGTGGCCGGCCAACGAGGCGGAGTGGAATGAGCTGTTGACGAACATCATCGCGGTGGCGGGCAGCATCTTCACGGTCTTATTGGGTATGGCCCTGCTGGCCCGCTTCTTGCCCGGCATCCCGGTTCTCGGACATCTTGCGCTCGAACCCCCCACGCCAGCACCCGCGACAGGCCCCGCAGCCGAACCGGGCACCGGCTCGGCCTCGCCTGGGGCCGCTACGGTGGGTGCGGAGCTTGTCGGTGCGGTCGGAGTGGCACTGACGCCGCTGCGTCCAGCCGGTCGGATCCGCATCGGTGAGGAGCTCTACGACGTGGTCACCAGGGGGGAGTTCGTGGAGGCGGGCCAGAGTGTGCAGGTGGTTGAGATTCAGGGGAATCACATCGTCGTCCGCCCGATCCGGTCAGCTGGTGCTTGAGCCGGACCGGATCCCAACCTGGCTCCCGCCCAACGCCGCCACCCTCGGGCATCTTCCTCGGAAGAGGACCGCGTACGCCGGGTTGTCTCGATCGGTTGGTGCGCTGATCAATACGATCGCGCGCGCAGGATCGCTGGCTAGCTCTGCCGCCGGAGTCCGGCCTGGCTCGGATCTGCCTGCCAAGAGGCGAGCCGCCGATGGAGGGTGCCGATGAAGGTTCTGCCCGTGCTGGATCTCAAAGGGGGCAAAGCCGTGCACGCGAAGGGGGGAGCACGCGACCGTTACGAGCTTGTGCACGGGGTCTTTGGCGACGGGAGCGACCCGGTCGCTCTGGCCGAGCGCATCCGCCGGCGGCTTGGCCTCGAGGAGCTCTACGTCGCCGACCTGGACGCACTGCAGGGGCAGGGCGATCAGAGCAGCATCGTTGCTGAACTGACCAGCCGCGGTTTCCGAGTCTGGCTGGATGCGGGGGTGCGCAGTGCGGCGGATCTTGCCCGTGTCGCGGCCGCTCAACCCGCCGTGCTGATCTTTGCGCTGGAGACCGTCCCAGACCGGCAGCGCACGGCCGAGTTGCGCCGCCAGTGGCTTGCAGATTATGCCCCGGAAGAGGGGGATGTGGCCTTCAGCATCGACCTCCAGGCCGGCCGGCCGGTGCCCAATCGGTTCCTGCAGGAGGCTGACCCGGTGGCGGTTGCTCAAGCCGCACGGGCGATTGGTTTCCGCCACCTGATCCTGCTGGACCTGGCCGCCGTCGGATCGGCCCGCGGCATTGCGGCTGCAGCGCTGGTGGCGCCGATCCGAACACACTGCCCGGAGGTGCGGCTCTATGGCGGCGGGGGTGTGCGTGGCCCCGAGGACCTGGCCGTTGCCTGCCGGGCCGGTTTTGACGGCTTGCTGATTGCAACTGCTTTGCACAACGGGCAAATCGGTCGCGACAAGCTACAATTGCTGGAGACGTGACGAACGATCGGGCGGAATGCCGGTCAATCTCTGGCACGACCAGCGATACCGGCTCGGTAGCGGGCGTCAGCACGCAGTTCGGCAGGCCCGTTCGGGGAGAGCACGATGCCCCAGGCGATTGTCGACCCGGAAGAGCTGCGCCGCTTTGCCCAGCGGCTCAGGCAGTTTAACGAACAGCTGCAGCAGCAGATGGCCACGCTGCATGCCCAGCTGAGGGATCTCGGTGCCACGTGGCGCGACCAGGAGCATCGCAAGTTCATGGAGGAATTCGAGCAGACGATGAAGGCCCTGCAACGCTTCGTGCACGCGGCGGAGGAGCATATTCCGTTCTTGCTACGGAAGGCGGAACGGGCTGAGGAGTATCTGCAGCAGCGGTAACGACGACGATGCCCGCCGCCGGATGGGGCCTCTGCGCGGTGAGAAGGTCATGGCCCGGAACCAGGCTCACGTAGCGTCGATTGAGGCGTTGGAGGACTTTCGGGGCAAGGTGGCTGCCTTCTGCGAGCTTGCCCGCAACACGGCGGAGCTGGCGTTGCTGGAGGCGCGGAAATTCGAGAACGCCCTCGCTGACGAACAACGCTACTGGGTTGCCCGGTTGAAACGGCTGGAAAACGAGCTTGCGCTAGCCAAAGCAGAGTTGCATCGCGTTCGACTGGCCACGCCCAGGGGTGAGACCCCACGCGACGGCGACGTACGACTCGTCATCCGCCGGATTAACGACAAGATCGCGCATGCGGAAGCCGCACTGCGCGAGCTGTCAGCACTGCGCAGCGCAGCCGCAAGCTGCCGCGAGAGCCTGCGCAAGGAGCTGGCACAGCTAATCGAGCTCGTAGGCAAGGAGCCGGTACCGGCAGTCCAACGACTCACCGCCCTGCTGGACCGTCTGACGCAGTACCTGGCCGTTGCGCCGCCGCAGACCGGTGCGACGACTCAGGGAGTTCGCCATGGTGCAGAAGAGAAGGGGGGCGGCGAGGGAGGGGAATCGCATGGCGGCGCTTGAATCGGAAGCAACCAAATTGAAACGCGCTTTGACGGATCTGCGCCACCATTGGGAGGACCTACAGCCGATCTGGCGCGACCGGGCGTCGCGCAGTTATGAGCAGGAGCTGTTGGAGCCGCTGATCGAAGCCACCGAACGCGCGATCCGTGCACTGGAACAGGCCGCGGCCATGCATGCCCGACTGCGCGAACGAATCCGGCAGCTGCGCGAACAGGGTTGAGCACGACAGGAGAACTGTCCCTAAGTCGGTATGGCCACGACCCACGACCTCTTACAGCCGCTACACACGTCTGTGCTCGAGCTGATCGAGCAGTTCCGGTCGCTCGTGGCCTGGCGGCATGCACGCGAACGAGAGCTCCAGCGGCAAGCGCGTGAGAGCCAGGAGGCGCTTGCCCGCGAGCAACGTCAACGGACACGGAACATCGTCCGGCGGGTGGACGCGGCCATCGAGCAGCTACGGCAGCGCGATGCCGAGCTGCGCGGCAAGGTGGCCGAGATTGAACGCCGCTATCACGCCCAGTTCAAAGAGCTGAAGCAACTGCTCAAGGCGCGGTACCGGCAGTTCCACCGTGCCGTCGAGCAGGCTCGTAAGTCCTACCGGGACGCCGCCTGGGAATCGACCACGATCCATGAGGCGACCAAGACCGGTGTCCGGGCCGACCTGGAAACCTACGGTAGCCAGCTCGAGGTTCTCGGCCGGCGGGCCGCGGCTGTCCGAGAGCACGCCATGCGGATTGCCGCGGACTGGTCAATCCCTCAGCTGGACGTCCCCGAGCACGGCCGCCCGCCTGCCGAAACAGCAGCCAAGCTCCGATCTGACCTGACCGCCGCCCAGGACCAGGCTGACGACCTCTTGCAGCGGGCCGGTTCGTGGCCTCGGCTGGGCACGGCCGGATGGCTGGCACTGGCCATCGGAGCATCGGTGGCCGTGGCAGTGACGGTAGCCGTCGGGGTCACGGTCCGTTGGCTGCCCGCTTTGCTGGGCTTTCCCCTGGTGCTGGTGCTGCTTGCAGGGTTGGCGTACCTAGTTCACTGGGTCGTACAGCGCAACCGCGTGCGGCGACTGCTCTGCGAAGCGGTGTCACTGGCCGCCTGGGTCGAGCGGAACCTGATTGCCTGTCGCCGCATGATGGAGTTGGAGGGACAGGAGCGGATCCGGCGCGATGCAGAACGACACCGCAGCGAGCTGAACCGGCTCCGGGCCCGTTTGCGTGAGGAGCTGCTGGCTGCACGCGACCGTTACCGCGCCGAGGGCCGCCGCATCCGCGACGGTGAGCTGCTGGACTTGCGCCGCATCCAGAGCGAGTTGCTCACGGCCCGCCAGGAAGTCGATGGCTTCCTGGAGCGGCGGCTGGCCGAGCTGCGTCGGGGGCGGTCGCGCGAACTGTTGGCCGCAAAGGCGTGGTACCGTGACCAGCAACAACGACGCCGCCTGCTGGCCGAGCAAGCACGCCGTGATCTGGCAGCAGAGTTCGCCAGAAAGCTGCACTCGCTGCGCAACGACACCGCGAAGCTCTGGCAGGCCTGCCGGGAACGCTTCCCCGTGTGGCATCGGTTCGTGCCCGAACGGTGGCAACCAGCCGAAGAACCGGCTGAGTACGTGTTCATCGGACAAATGGACTACGACCTCATCGAACACGCCGGGGCACGGGAGGGGTGGTTTGCCGACCGGGCTGATGCCTGCTTTTGCCTGCCAGCGCTCGTGCCACTGCCGCCATCGGGTGCTCTTATGCTAGACGTCCCGCCGCAGCGCCACCGTGACGCAGTTGGCTGGCAGCGAAACTTCATTGCGCGTTACCTGCAAGCAGTGCCACCTGGCCGCTTCCGCCTCCTGCTGCTGGACCCGGCGTTCCTGGGGGATCCGTTCTCCGGACTCATGCACCTGGCCGACTATGATCGCAGCGTCGTGTCGGGCCGCATCTGGAGTGAGCCGCGGGCGATCGATCAGCAGCTGGAAAGGCTCCAGGAACAGCTCGAGACCGTAATCCAGGCATTCTTACGCGATCGGTTCGCCACGTTACGCGAGTACAACCGATCGGCAGGGGAGGTTGCCGAACCGTACCGCCTGGTGGTGCTGACCGACTGCCCCGACTCGCTGCCGGAGTCCGCTCTGCACCGGCTCCACGCGATTGCCACGAACGCGACCCGCTGTGGTGTCACGCTGCTGCTATTGCGGCCGGCGCGCTCCTCGCCGCTTGGGGCGGTTGAGGAAGAGGTGCTCGGGCCCGTTTCGCTCAGCGGTCAACTTGACTACCCGCAACTCCGCTTCGACGAAGTCGCTGGTGAGCGGCTGCCACCTGTGGAACTGGAAGCGGCACCGCCCAGCGAGCTCTTCACCCGGCTGGTGCACCGGGTTGGGGCACTGGTTGCCGAAGCGGGCCGCGTGGAGGTGCCCTTTGAGCGGATCCTCCCTGAGCCTGCACAGTGGTGGCAAGCTTCCACACGCGACGGCCTTGCCGTGCCCCTGGGGGTAATCGGGGCGCAAGCCGTGCAGGAACTGCAACTCGGCCGCGGTACCGCACAGCACGTGCTCGTGGCGGGGCGCACCGGCTCGGGCAAGTCTAACCTGCTTCACGTGCTGATCACCTCGGCAGCACTCAAGTACAGCCCGAACGAATTGCTGTTGTATCTGGTCGACTTCAAGAAGGGGGTCGAGTTCAAAGCGTACGCCAGCTACGAGTTGCCACATGCTCGGGTGGTAGCGATCGAGAGCGAACGTGAGTTCGGCCTGAGTGTCCTGCAACAACTCGATCACGAGCTGCAGCGACGCGGTGAGCTGTTCCGCGCGGCCGGAGTCCAGGACCTGCCCTCCTACCGCAGGGCACGCCCCAATGAACCGATGCCCCGGATCCTGCTGATCGTGGACGAGTTCCAGGAGTTCTTTGTCGAGGACGATCAGATTGCCCAGCAGGCTTCGCTGCTGCTGGACCGGCTCGTGCGCCAGGGACGTGCCTTCGGCATGCATGTGCTACTCGGGTCGCAGACGCTTGGCGGGGCATACTCGCTTGCCCGAAGCACGGTCAGCCAAATGGGTGTACGCATCGCGCTGCAATGCAGTGAAGGCGATGCGCATTTGATCCTGAGCGAGGACAATCCGGCGGCGCGCCTGCTGAGCCGCCCGGGCGAAGCGATCTACAACGACGCCAACGGACTGGTGGAAGGCAACCGGCGGTTTCAGATCGCGTGGCTGCCGGCGCCGGTGCGCGACCGCTACCTGGCCGAAGTGCGCCGCTTGGCGGAACAGGCACAGTGGCATCGCGACGTCCCGATGCTGGTCTTTGAGGGCAATGTGCCGGCCGATCTTGCTCGCAATGATGAGCTTTCCGATCTGCTTGCTCGACCCTGGCAGCCGGACGCTCCGCAACAGGCGCTGCAACTCTGGTTGGGTGAGTCGGTCGCGCTGCCGAGGCCGGTTGCGGCAATGCTTGAACCGCGCGCCGGTAGCAATCTGCTGCTGGTCGGCCAGGATGCGGTCGGTGCAGCCGGTATCCTGGTCTCCTCATTGCTGAGCGCAGCGGCACAGCGACCGCCTGCCGGCAGCGATGGGCTACGCATCTACATCGCCGACGAAGCGGCTCCTGAACGTTGCCACCGCCAGCTCTGGCGCCAGCTCGCAGAGTTCCTGCCCCACCAGGTCGAGCTTCTTGGCTCCGGGCGGGCCGTCGAGGAGCTCGTGCTTCGGCTCGCCGACGAGCTGGACCGTCACGAGAGCGACGGTGCGGTAACGCTCGTCGTTCTCTATGACATCGCGCGGATCCGCGCCCTGCGGGCCGCCGATGAGCTGTTCAGCTTCACGGACACCGGGGGGCAGGACGGCGCAGACGTGTCGCGTCGCTTCCGCAAACTCTACGAGGAGGGGCCGGAGCGAAACGTGCACCTGCTGGTATGGTGTGACACGGCGGCTGGTGCCCAGCGGGTCTTCGGCCGCAGCGGGGTGCGAGAGTTTGGCCTGCGGGTCGTCTTCCAGATGAGCGCCAACGACTCCACCACCTTGATCGACTCCCCGGCCGCAGCCAGGCTGGGGGTGTACCGGGCGCTGTTCTACGACGAGGACCGAGGGACGCTGGAGAAGTTCCGACCGTATGCCGTGCCGGAACTGGTACAGCTCAAAGAGCTCGCACGGCGCATTGCCGCCCGCTTTGCGGCGGAGAGGTGAGCGTGCGAACGGCAGCTAGTCAGAGTTGGTTCCGGCGGGCTCGGTGCGGGAGCGGCTTCGGGAGCCGCGTCAGTCGGAACTGAGCGACTGTTCCAGCACGTGCTCTTCCACGTAGATCGGCACGCCAAGCGTCACGGCGATCGCGATGGCGTCGCTGGGGCGGCTGTCCACCTCGATCAACTCGCCGTCGCGGCGGATCATGAGCTTGGCGTAATAGGTATGGTCCCGCAAGTCGTGGATGTAAATGTGCTCCAGTTCGCCGCCCATGCTCTCGATCACGTTCGTGACCAGGTCATGAGTAAGCGGGCGTGGTGTACGCAGTCCCTTGACCCGTCGATCGATGGACACGGCCTCGAACAGCCCGATCACGATCGGGAAGGTACGTTCTCCGCCCACCTCGCGCAGGTAGATGATCTGCTGCTCCCAGAGCTCGCTGATCACAATCCGGCAGAGTTCCATCTGGACCGCCACGACGTGCTCTCCCGCAGTGCGACCACTGCATCAGCCATGCGTGCATCTTCTTGTAGGTGATTATAAAGCCGACGGGTTCGGACTCGGCGCCACTGGCACTGGCCCGGACGCGTATGCCTGATCGTCTCGATGGGCCGACTCGCGCCACCGGGTACGATCGCCCGTACGTCGGAATCGGTCTCGGGGGGGCACATCGGTCGGATCCTCTAGCCAGCCAGGTGAGAACCGAACCGGTAACGGTCGTGGCCTGCGCGGTGGCGGAACGAACACGGAACAAGACCGAACCGCCCCGTACGGCTGGACCGCGGGAAGGCCTAGGGCGGTTTTCGCTACGATAACGGGTCGTAGCGTTTGACCGCATGGAGTGATCACCCGTGCCCAAACCACTGAATGAAGTCCGTGTGGGGCTGATCGGAGCCGGAGCGGTTGCCGGGTACGTGCACGTGCCGGGCCTGCGGGTGGCCGACGCGGCGCGGCTGGTGGCCATTGCCGACGAAGATCGCTCCTTGCTGCAGCGACGTCGGGACCAGTGGGCTGTGGAGCGGCTCTACACGGATGCGTCGGACCTGATCGCTGATCCTGCCATCGACGCCGTCATCATCGCGACGCCGAACTACTTGCACGCCCCCCTGGCGGTCGCCGCCGCACGGGCGGGCAAGCACGTGCTGTGCGAGAAGCCGCTGGCGCTTAACCTCGACGAGGCGATCCAGATGGCGCGCGCGGCCCATGAGGCCGACGTCTGTCACATGACCGCGTTCACGTACCGGTTCGTGCCTGCGATGAGGTTCTTGAAGCACCTGATCGACAGCGGTGAGCTCGGTACCATCCGTCACTTTCGCTCGCAACGGTTCCAGGACTGGGCAGAGACAAGCCTCGGCTGGCGGCAATACCGCCGGCTGGCCGGCAGCGGCGAGCTGGCGGACATGGCGTCTCACCGGATCGACTTCGGCCACTACCTCGTAGGACGCATTGCCGAAGTGTGCAGCGGGCTAAAGCAGTTTGTGCCCCGCGACCGCACGGCCGATGGCCGCCCGGTACCGCCGTCGGATACGGACGACTGGGTGGCGTTCATCGGTATCTTCGAAACTGGGGCAACGGGGGTCTGGGAGTGCACCAAGCTTGCCAAGGGCCGCGGCTCGGGCGCCACGGGCCACGATTTCGTCGAGGTCAACGGCAGCCGCGCTTCGGCCATCTATGAGCTGCGCCATCCGTACCGCGTGCTGTTGGGCCGGGCTGGCGAGTCCTACCGTGAAGTGGCCGTGCCGGACGAGTTTCTGAAGCATCCCCAGGCAAACCGCGATCCGCGGGCTGGCGATCCAGGCCAGGTGTGGCGGTGGGATGAGGACGTTGAGTTTATCGCAGCAATCCGTTCCGGACGCCTGCCTCAGCCGTCCTTCTTCGACGGCGTACGGTGCCAGGCCGTCATGGATGCCGTCCTCCAGTCATGGCAAGAGCGCCGCTGGGTGGAAGTGCCTCCGGATCCGTTCGCTAGCTGAACGCGCAATGGCCGTGAAACGCTTCCCGTTCCTACAGCATCCGGTACTGCCCGCTTGGGATGGCCACTGCCACCTGAACGGATGCCCGGGCCGTACCCCGACCGAACGAATGCACTGGCTGCTGGAACACGCCGCTCGGCTGGGCATCGAACGCGTCATCGTCTTCATGGGTTATCCGTTCGTGTATGACCCGGATCCTGCAGAGTTGACGCGTCAGAACGACCAAGTCCTGCAGGCGCTGGAGCACTGGCACGACCGGGCCCTGGGCTATTGTTACGTGTCGCCCAAGTATCCGGAGGCGAGCATTCGCGAGATCGACCGCTGCGTCCGCGACGGTCCGATGGTTGGCATCAAGCTCTGGGTAGCGGAGCGGTGTACGAGCCCTGGCACGGCGGAGATCGTCGAGCATCTGAGCCGCTACGGAGGCGTTGTCTTCCAGCATACGTGGCTGAAGGCGACAGGTAACCTGCCCGGCGAGAGCACTCCCGAGGACCTGGCCGCGCTTGCCCGCCGCTTCCCGCAAGTTCCGTTCATATGCGGACACGCGGGGGGGCAGTGGCGGCTCGGGCTACATGCGGTGCGATCCACAGCGAATGTCCTGGTTGAGACCGCGGGAGCTGATCCGGTCGCCGGGTTTGTGGAGCGAGCCGTGGACGTTGTCGGTGAGCATCGCGTTGTTTATGGCAGCGACGCAGGCGGTCGGTCCTTCGCTTCGCAGCTGGGCAAGGTTTACGGGGCCCGCCTGAACATGAACCAGAAACGACTCATCCTGCGTGAGAACCTGCGCGCGGTGCTGCGGCCGATCCTGGAGGCAAAGGGACTGGACTGAGCGCGGTGTCGGCCGACTCATGGCCCACTGCTGCGGTGCCCGCCGTACTTGGCAAGAGTTCGCAACCATGCAGCTGATCGATGTCAACGTCTGGCTCGATTACCCCTTGCCCGGATACGAAGCCGAAGGAGGGCCGGCTGCCGAGCGGCTCCGCCAGCTCGCCGCAATGGGGATCATCGAATGCTGGGCGGGTAGTTTTGCGGCACTGTTTGCGCCCGATCCTGAGCCGGCGAACCGCGAGCTAATCGCTACGTGTGCCGGCTGGCAGCGGCCGCGCGTTCGGCCTGCGGTAACGGTTAACCCGACACTGCCGGAGTTGGACCGCCGGTTCGCTGATCTGGCCCGCGCGGGGGTTCGGATCGTCCGGCTCTACCCGCCGGCGCACGGCTATGACCTTGCGGACGAACCGTTCTGGCAGGCCGTCACTCTGGCAGCCAAGCAACGCATGGTGGTTCAGGTGGTATGCTCCGTGGAGGATCGCAGAACGCAGCCTCCGTCGGTAAACTGGCCCCTGGTTGATCCCACGCCGCTGAAGGCAGCGGCGGCTCGGCTAGCGGCGCCCGTCGTGCTCCTGAATTGTCCCGCTCGCCGCTACGGCGATCTCCTCCCGGGCGTGCGGAACGTGTTCGTGGACACGGCGATGCAGGAAGGTGCCGGCGTGCTGGCGAGGCTGATCGAACAGATCGGAGCCACGCGACTGTTGTTCGGCAGCTACTCGCCGGTCTTCTACACCGCCAGCAACCTGCTAAAGCTGATCGAATCACCCCTTCCTGAACGGCACCTTCGGGCCATCGCCTACCACAATGCCCGCCGATTGCTTCAGTCACAGTGAGGTGGGTTCGATGTGCCGCACACCGTTCATCGCATCGCAGCATCACCGCTGTCTGCTCGCGGCGTTGATCTTGTCTCTGGTGAGCGTCAGCAACGGGAACGCTCAGGATGACTATCCGGACCTGTTTCCGTTCGTTCTGCCATGGGACGATGCGTCCGAAGGACCGACCAACTTGGCTCGATGGAATGCATGGACCGATCGCTCCATGCCCCGCGTACGTGTGACCGAGGATGGTCATTTTGCGATCGGGAATCGGCGAGTCCGCTTCCTGGGAGTGAACCTTTGCTTTGGAGCATGTTTTCCGCGGAAGTCGGCCGCCGAGAGGATCGCGGCACGCATGGCAAAGTTCGGGATCAACGTCGTGAGGTTCCACCACATGGACACACGGAGGTATCCCCACGGGATTATCCGCAGCGACAGTGCTTCCAGCCGCGAGCTCGAGCCGGAAGCGCTTGATCGACTCGACTATCTGATCGACTGCCTGGCGCGGCACGGCATCTACACGAACCTGAACCTGCTCGTCGGACGTCGCTTCAACCGACACGATGGCTTGCCGGCTGCCATCGAAGAAGTCGAGTGGAAGGATCAGCACGTGATCGGTTTCTTCGACGACCGCTTGCTCGCGTTGCAAAAAGAGTATGCCGCGAAACTGCTGCGGCACCGCAATAGGTATCGTGGCAGACGGTACGCGGAAGACCCGGCGATCGCGTTCGTGGAAATCATCAACGAGAACGGGCTGGTACATGCCTGGCTCGGCGGCCGACTGGACCGGATTCCTGAAGAGTTTCTGGGGCTATTGCGTTCGCGCTGGAACGCCTGGTTGCGCCGCCGATATCGGTCCACCACGGAGCTAGTCGCTGCGTGGCGGGTGCGAAGCGATCCGTTGGGCCGGGAACTGCTGACGGCAACGCGCTGGCTCCTAGAGCGGCACGACGGGGCGCAGGCTGAATCGAGAAGAATCCGCACCAAGGTGGCGGGACGCTTCATGCCGGCACTGGTGGTTCGGGTATTCCGTCAAGGTACCGCCAACTGGCACATCCAGCTGACACATCCTGGTCTGTCGGTCCAACCGGGGCGACCGTACACGCTGTGCTTCTGGGGCCGGGCCGATCGGCCTCGCACCGTGCAGTTGGCGGTGCGGCAGGCGCATGCGCCATGGCAGGAGCTGGGCTTCAGTTCCACCATCGAGCTGGACGCTCAGTGGCGCCCGTACCGGTTCGCCTTTGTGCTGAACCGTGCTGATCCCAACGCGCGGCTCGAACTGAGCGGGCTCAATCAAGCGGGGGCCCGGTTCTGGTTTGCTGCCCTTTCGCTCCGCGAAGGTGGCACGGTGGGTTTGCCGCCAACGGCCCGGCTCGAGGATGGTACGGTGCCATTGGTGCTACGCAGGCAGCGCGGACAGTTCACACCAGAAGCGCAACGCGACTGGATACGGTTTTTGTGGCAGCTTGAGGATGAGTACTGGCGCGAAATGGCACGGTTCCTAAGGGAAGATCTTGCCGTCCGGTCGCTGCTAACCGGCACGATCATCGGGTGCAGCACGCCTCACTTGCAAAAGCGTTTCGACTGGATCGACACGCACGCCTACTGGCAGCATCCGGTTTTTCCCGAGCGCCCCTGGGATCCGGAGAACTGGTTTGTGCCCAACTTGACCATGGTCAATGACGCCCAGGCCGGCACACTGTCGCGGCTCGGGCTGCGGCGGATTGCACGCAAGCCGCATGCAGTCAGTGAGTACAACCACCCGGCGCCGAACACGTACTCGGTGGAGGCATTCCCATTGCTGGCTGCGTACGCAGCACTTCAGGATTGGGATGCGATCTATGGATTCAACTATGCGTCGCGTGCCGACGATTGGGACAGCCGGGCGATCCGGGGTTATTTCACCATTGACCAGCACCCCGGCAAGATGGTGACGTTGCCGGTTGCCGCGGCACTGTTTCGGCGGGGCGATGTGCGACCGGCTCGGCAGCGCGTCCTGGTGGGCTTGTCCGAAAGGCAAGAGCGTGCGTTGCTTGTTGACGCCCGCCCCTGGCAGTTGGTGCACGCCGGCTTGCTTGGCGTCGAGCCGCAGGCCGTCTTACGGCACCGGGTCCAACTGGATCTGACGGCCGCGGGCGAGCGGGCAGGACAGCTCAGCGGAGCGGCACGCGGCCGGACGGTGCAGGCTGATACGGGTGAGCTGCTCTGGGATCGTCGCCGGCCTGACCGTGGCTATGTCCTGGTCAAGACGCGGCGAACGAAGGCAATCATCGGGTTCGCTCCGAAAGCGGTGGACCTGGACGGCGTACGGATCGAGGCGGTCAGGAGCATGCAGCGCGGCTGGGCTGTCCTTGCGCTGTCGGCCCTGGATGGTGAGCTACCTGATGGCCGTGGGCCGCGGGGCCCGTTCCGGGCGCTGTTGGTTGCGGTCGGGTTGGTGCAAAACAGGGGGATGCGCTGGGTGGTCGACCCGCGGCATGACCCGCTGCATGCGAGCCTGGGGCGGCACTGGGGTGGGCCGCCGACATTGGTGGAGGGCATTGAAGGAAGGCTGTCCCTGCCGGCGGCAGCGGGCGCCGGTCGGTATCGCGTGTACGCCCTCGATGAGCGGGGTGGTTGCCGCGACGCGTTGCCCGTTGACCGGACCGGCGACCGGGTGACTTTTGAGATTGGGCCGGAGCACCGCACGTTATGGTACTTGGTCGAGTTGCAGTAGCGGCGAAACGAGCCGGTGACAGCTACCGTGGGTTCTTGGCGATGTGGCCTTGTTGCTGCGGCGCACGCGGTGTGGGCGCTCTACCCCGGTAGCTACCTCCGGTTCCCCTGACGCGGTCATCGGCCCGGAATGGGGTTTTCCGGAGCAGTAGTGTTGTCGTTGCGGAGCAAGTCCAGGTAGGCCACGCCAATCCGCGGCTCCTGGGCCAGTCCGAGCTGCTGCAGCAGGAGTTCGGTTTCCGCACGCGCCTGGGCTACCGCGTCCGGTCCGTCGCCGATGGCCGTTTCCAGTTCGATGAACTGCCCCAGACCGTCGACGCGATCTAAGTGGATTCGCGTCCGACGGATAAGGTAGACAGTGCGTGTCTTGCGCACGATGCCTTCCAGCGGCAGGCAGCAGAGCAGAACGCGCTTGAGCTGTTCGGGGGTTGCGGTCCGATAACTGTGATACTCAGAGATACGGGCCGCGGGCGTGTCAGGTCGATGGTACGCGATTAGCTCGGCGGTTGCGGGTGGTTGGATACGGAGTTTCAGGCGGCCCGCCGGTACGGCGAAGAAGTAATCCTCCTGGTGCAGATCGGCGGCACGGTGCGCCAGTGAGTCGAGCGTCTGTTGCACGGTCTGGAACTGCTCGTGGCTGAGGCGGATTTTGACTTCGTTGTTGCGTGGCACTGCAGCACTCCTGAGTGAGTGTCCTGGCCGAAGCGCCCGTTACGGCGCGCCGCGCGCACGGGTTCCCGCACGGTTCCGTCCTGGACACGGGCGGCCGCAGCGAGTATCGTACCGAGAATGCGGTGGGCTGTCAGAGCGTGGTCAGCCGGCGCGCTGCAGAGAACGTCGGCTGTGCTTCTTCGACGCGCGCTGTGCAAGCCGGTGTGCGGAAGCGAGCCGCGCCGGGATCCCGGACGCAGGCGGCCATCGTGGCCGAGTGCTTGCGGGGGGGCCTGGCGCATGGCCGTGGCGGCGCGTCGGTGGCCGCAACCGAAGCAGGGGCAATGACCGACGGTCGGCAGGCGCGGACTTGGGCTCGCTGCCCCGCGTGCGGGCTGTTGGAGCGCGAGCGTCCGTTCCTGGTTGGCACAAAGCTTGCTGTCAGCCCATGTGAGCTTATGTCGGCGGGTTGGGTGTGAGCCTGGTGGGCTGTGCCCCAAGGGAGGCGCCATGGCAGTAACGCGGCGAGAATTCCTCGGAAGCACGTTGGCTGCGACGGCGGCGGCGACGGCATCAACCAGTCTTCTGGTCAGTTGTGCCCAACAGCAAGAAGACCTCAAACGCATCGACCTCTCCGGAGTGACGTGGAAGAAGGGGGTGTGCCGTTTCTGCGGTACTGGCTGCGGCGTGTTAGTCGGGGTCAAGGACAATCGCGTCGTGGCCGTGCAGGGCGATCCGGAGAATCCCGTCAACCGTGGCTTGCTATGTGTGAAAGGGTACCATGCGCCGCTGATCCTCTACGGCGCGGACCGGCTCACAAAGCCGTTGATCCGGCGCAACGGCAAGTTGGAACCGGCTAGCTGGGACGAGGCGCTTGACCTGATCGCAACCCGTTGGAAGGAGATCATCGAGAAGCACGGCCCGGATGCCGTGGCGTTCTATGGGTCGGGCCAGTGGACGATTGAAGAGGGGTATGCGGCGCTGAAGCTGATGAAAGCGTGCATTGGCACGAACAACATCGAGGCCAATGCGCGGCTGTGTATGGCCAGTGCCGTGATGGGGTTCATGACCACGTTCGGCTCGGATGAGCCGATGGGCTGTTACGACGATTTCGAGAAGGCCGACGTGTTCGTCTGCTGGGGGAACAACTCCGCGGAAATGCACCCCGTGTTGTTTTCACGCATGACCATGGCGCGCGAAACGCGGCAGGGGGTTCGCCTGGTCGACATCGCGCCGCGCCGAACACGCACCAGCGAAGTGGCCGACCTGTTCGTACAGATCCGGCCGCACACCGACTTGGCACTGGCTAACGGAATAGCCTATCTGCTGGTCCATCGCGGTTATATCGACCGCGAGTTTATCGAGAAGCACGTCGTGTTCAAGCGAGGCAAGACAGACATCGGGTACGGGACGGAGGACGGGTTCAAGTTCAAGGATCAGCCAGAGCGGATCACGTTCGACGAGTACGTGGCCTTCCTCGATGACTACAAGCCGCAGCGGGTTGCTGAGCTGTGTGGTGTGAAGGTGGCACGGATCGAGGAGCTCGCCCAGATTTATGGCGACCCGGCCACGAAGGTCGTTTCGTTGTGGTGCATGGGGGTGAACCAGCACGTCCGTGGCACCTGGATGAACAACCTGATCTACAACCTGCACCTACTCACCGGCAAGATCTGTAAGCCGGGCAGCAATCCGCTGTCGCTCACCGGACAGCCCAGCGCGTGCGGCACGGTGCGCGAGGTGGGAACGTTGTGCAATCGGCTTCCGGCTGACATGCTGGTTACCAATCCAGAGCATCGCAAGAAGGCGGCCGAAATCTGGGGCATTCCCGAGGAAAAGATCCCCGCTAAGGTCGGCTATCACACCGTGGAGATGTTCCGGGCGCTGGACCGGGGCGAGATCAAGTCGATCTGGATTCAGGTCACAAATCCAGCTCAGACTCTGCCCAACGCGTCCCGGTACATCGAGGCAATGAAACGTCCGGACACGTTCATCATCGTTTCGGATGTCTATCCGACCGAGACGACCGAGGTGGCCGACGTGGTGTTGCCTTCTGCCTTGTGGGTGGAGAAGACGGGACTGTACGGGAACACGGAGCGGCGCACGCAGCACTGGGAAAAGATGGTTGACCCGCCTGGAGAAGCGAAGCCGGACGTGTGGCAGATTGTCGAAGTGGCCCGTCGGATGGGCTACGGTCACATGTTTGACTTTGGTGGCAAACCGCTCGAGGAGGGGCTATTCGAAGAGTACCGCAAGTTCACACTGGGGACCGGCAAAGACCTGGCTCCTTATGAGGTCTACAAGCGCGTCCGCGGTCTGCGCTGGCCGGTGGTCAACGGCAAGGAGACGCCGTACCGCTACGTCGAGGGCTATGACCCGTACGTGCCGAAGGGTGCTGGGATCAGCTTTTACAAGAACAAGAAGGATGGCGGTCGTGCAGTGATCTGGGCGCGGCCGTACGAGCCGCCGGCCGAAGAGCCGGATGAAGAGTATCCGTTCTGGCTGACCACGGGCCGGGTGTTGGAGCACTGGCACACCGGCACGATGACACGGCGCGTGCCTCAGCTCTACCGGGCTGTGCCGGAGGCGTATTGTGAGCTTCATCCGGACGATGCTCGGGAACTGCAGATTGCCACCGGCGATCTCGTCAGGGTTGTGTCGCGGCGCGGGTCACTTCAGTTGCGCGCGAAGGTTGGCGGTCGAGGTACGCCGCAGCGCGGCATGGTGTTCATTCCGTTCTTTGATGAGGAGAAGTTAGTCAACCTGCTTACCCTTGACGCCTTCTGCCCGATTTCCAAGGAGCCGGACTACAAGAAGTGTGCGGTGCGGGTGGAGAAGGTCGGCTAGCGTCGTATCCCTGCCTGGGTCCGGTTCGTGTCGGGCTGTTGTGAGGAACGATACCGATGAAACGGTCCTGGCTGGAGTGGCTGCACAAGCGAGATCCCAGAGCGACGCGGATGTTGGCTGTTGTGGCCGTGATCGCCGTGGCAGTTGCCATGGTGATGGTCGGCTGCGGTCAGTCGGGCCAGGAGGAGGTCACGGGGCGGTTTCGCGCTGACTTGCGGGCTTACTACGGTGCGCCCCCCGTGATTCCGCATCCGGTGGAGGCACTGGGACGCGGCAACTGTAGGGCTTGTCACGAGCAGGGGCTGATCTATCAGGGGCAGGTGGCGGTGGCCCGGCCGCATCCGTATGTGGGCGAGTGTCGGCAGTGTCATGTGGAGCAGTTGCCGGTGGAGCCCAAAGTGAAGAACAGCTTTGTTGGGTTGGCCGAGCCGGAGCGGCTGCCGCGGGCCTATCCGGGCGCGCCTCCGCTGATCCCGCACGAAACACGCATGCGGGCCAACTGCACCGCGTGCCACGGCCCCCGGGGCCATCCGGAGCTGCGGACACCTCACCCGCGCCACTGGACCGAGTGCATGCAGTGCCATGTACGGCCCGAGCCAGGGGTGGAACCGCCCGTGGTGAACAACTTCGCCACGTTGTGGGAGGCGACTCGATGAGTGACGAACCGATCAAAGAGCCGACAACGGGTGATGAGCAGCCCAGTCGGCGAGGGTTTGTTACGACGGTGCTGATGCTGGCCAGCCTGGTCGCCAGCTACGGCCTTGGGCTGGTTTATTTCCTCCGCTTCCTCGTGCCGCCCATTCGCTGGCGCCGTCGGGAACTGTTCGTGACCACCGTCGACCGGGTGCCGTCGGATCGTGCTCTGGTCTGGGTCGGTCCGGATGGGCAGGAGGCGCTCATCTACAACCTCAATGGCGAAATCGTTGCCTTCTCCAACGTCTGCCCGCACCTCGGTTGCCACGTGCACTACCGCCCCAGCGAACAACGGTTCGTGTGTCCGTGCCATCAGGGGGTATTCGATCTGGAGGGCAACCCGATCGCCGGGCCGCCGGCCGAGGAGAACACCCCGCTGAAGCGATACAACATCGTGGTGCGTGGCAACGCGGTGTACCTGGAAATCCTGGAGGAAGCCTAGCATGGCCGGTTGGTGGGCACGACATGTACCGATCAACCAGGAGACCGTGCGGCACTTTACCAGCGAGCCGGTGCCGTATCACCTGCGCCGCTGGTGGTGGTGCCTCGGGGGGACTCCCGCCTACCTGTTCGTGGTCATGGCCACGACCGGCATCCTGATGACCTTCTACTACGTGCCCCGGCCTCCGGAGGCGTACTACAGCGTCCAGCGGATCACCGAGGAGGTGCCGTACGGCTGGTACATCCGCAGCGTCCACCGCTGGGCTGCCAACCTGATGATCATCACGGTTATCCTGCACATGATGCGCGTCTACTTCACCGGCGCGTATCGCTGCCCGCGGGAAATCAACTGGATGATCGGCGTCGGCCTCTTAGTGACCACGCTGCTATTCGGCTTCACAGGCTATTCGCTCATTTACGAGCAGCTTTCCTACTGGGGGGTAACCGTAGCAAGCAATCTGATGGAGGCCACCCCGCTGATCGGCCCATGGCTGGCAAGACTGATCCGTGGCGGCGCCGAGGTGGGCGAGACGACGTGGGTCCGTCTGTTCGTGTTCCACATCGGAGTGCTGCCCACGATCATGACGATCCTGCTCATCTGTCACTTCACGTTGATCCGGCTCCATGGCGTGACACCGTACCGGTTTCCCGACGAGCCCGAGGGTAAGACGTATCCGTTTTTCCCGGACCACGTGCTGACGGAGCTGGCCATTGGCGTGTTCCTCATGTTTCTGCTCACGTGCCTGGCCTGCATTTTCCCGGCCGAGCTTGGCCCGATCGCCAATCCGCTCGTGACTCCGGAGCACATCAAGCCGGAGTGGTACTTCTATTTCACGTTCCGGCTGTTGAAGCTCATGGGACTGACCTGGGCGGTTCTCACGTTGGGCTTCATGCTGTTCATCACACTGCTCTGGCCGTTCATCGACGCTGCGATCCGAAAGTACTGGCCCGAAAGCGAGCTGAGCGTGTACATCGGCATCGCTGCGGTCGTGCTGCTGTGCGTCATGACCGTGTGGGAGGCGATGGAAGGGACCGTGTTCTGAGGACGCCGCGGTCTGTGGTGGATGCCGCTCCGAGAAAACCGTCACCCAGCGGGCTGAGTGGAGGGTCCGAATGAGCCTGCGTGTGAAGCAACTGATCGTCGCCGTGCTGAGCCTCTTCTTCCTGGCCTCGCTGCTGATTGTAGCGTGGATCGAAGGTGGGAAACAGCGAGCAGGAGGCAAGCCGCGCATCGTGGTAACGGGGGTTAACGAGCAGTGCGTCAGTTGTCACGAGGACAAGACGCCTGTGATCGTGGCCCAGTGGAAAGACAGCGTGCATGCCCAGAAGGCAATAGGCTGCTATGAATGTCACCAGGCTGAGGAGGGCGAACCCGACGCCTTCCGGCACGAAGGCCACATCATCGCGACGATCGTGTCTCCGAAAGACTGCGCCCGGTGCCATGAGAAGGAGGTGGCCGAGTTCACGGCCAGCCACCACGCACGGGGAGCCCAGTTCGTCGGGTCGTTGGACAACATCTTGGGCGAGATCGTCGAGGGGCCACTTGCTGCGCAGAACGGCTGCTGGCAGTGCCATGGCTCGCCAGTTCGTTTCCTACGCGACGATGCAGGCAACATCCTGAAGTATGAAGACGGTCGTCTGAAGTTCGACCCTGCAACCTGGCCCAACACGGGCATCGGCCGGATCAACCCGGACGGGTCCAACGGCTCGTGCACCGCTTGCCACTCACGCCACGTGTTCTCCAAGGCGATGGCGCGTCAGCCGGAGGTGTGCGGCAAGTGCCATATGGGGCCGGATCACCCGCAAATCGAAATCTACTACGAATCCAAGCACGGTATCGCGTTCAAGACCCGCATCGACGAGATGAACCTCGATTCGGACAGCTGGGTGCTGGGCAAGGACTACACGGCAGCGCCGACCTGTGCTACCTGCCACATGAGTGCGACACGAAACCAGCCGGTCACTCACGACGTCGGCGCCCGAATCAGCTGGACGCTGCGACCGGTGGTGTCCAAGAAGCTGGAGAACTGGGAACAGAAACGGGAGGCTATGAAGGACGTCTGCAACCACTGCCACTCGCCCAGCTTTGTCAATGCGTTCTATGACCAGTTCGACGCAAGCATCGAGCTGTACAACAAGAAATTCGCCATCCCGGCGCAGAAGATCATGGACGCGCTCCGCAAGAAGGGCAAGATCACGCCGACACCATTTGATGACGAGATCGAGTGGACGTTCTTCCTGCTCTGGCACCACGAAGGCCGTCGGGCTCGTATGGGCGTCTCGATGCAGGGCCCGGACTATACCCAGTGGCACGGCTTCTTCGAGCTGGCCCACCGCTTCTACTTCGAGTTGATCCCGCAGGCCAAGGAACTGGCCGAGGGGGACGAGGAGTTGATGCAGCTGATCGCGGACATCGAGAACGCCCCAGAGCACCGGTGGAAGAAGGGCGGTCTGGACAAGAAGACGATCCAGCAGATCCAGAAGTTCTACCAGGAGCGCTACGGCAAGTAGCTGCTGGCGCACGGAACCACACCCGACCCCACGCCCTGCTGTGGCCGCGCAGTGGGGCGTTTTCTTGTGTGTCCGCCGACGCTCGGCCTATAATGCGGCGAAACTCACCGAAACACACATGCCCCGATCCCCATGAGCCAGAGAGAATTGCCGAGGGACGAGGCGCGCGAGGAACTGGTCGACGAGGCAGAACTTGCCCAATTGATGGAAGCCGGTCCGGCAGCGCCTGTTGAGAAGCTGCGCGACGCTCTCGGGCAGGCCCCTGCCGGCCGCCGCTACGACGGAGCCCTGAAGTTCGAATTCACCGTCAAGCTCCGTTCCCAGGGGAAGCGGCTCGACCAGTACCTCGCCGAACGTCTCGGCCAGTACAGCCGCTCGCTGATTCAGAAGGTGATCAAGGCCGGCGCGGTGGAAGTCAACGGCCGAGCCGTGCGCCCCAGCTACGCCATCAAGAAAGGCGACCACATCAGGCTGTGGTTGCCGGAGATTATCGAGCAGTTGCCCGTGCCGGAGAACATCCCGCTGGACATCCTCTATGAGGACGAGCTCTTCGTCGTGGTCAACAAGCCGCCCGGCATGGTCGTGCATCCCGCGAAGGGACACTGGCGCGGCACGCTCGTGAACGCACTCCGGTACCACTTCGAGAATCTCAGCGGCGTCTCCGGTCAGCACCGACCCGGCATCATCCACCGACTCGACCGGGATACCAGCGGCGTGATCGTCGTCGCCAAGGACGACCTAGCACATGTGGACCTGGCGCTACAGTTCGAGCACCGCAAGGTGTACAAGGAGTACCACGTGCTGGTCTGCGGTGAGCCGGACCGCGACAGCGACTATATTGAGCAGCCGCTGGGCCCGCATCCCACGCACCGTGAAAAGATGGCCATCCGTCGCGTCGAGGACGGCGGCAAGCCGGCCAGGACCTTCTATGAGGTGATCGAACGCTTCGATGGCTTTGCGTACGTGAAAGCCGTGCCGCACACCGGGCGAACCCACCAGATTCGCGTTCACCTGGCTCACATCGGCTGCCCCGTTCTTGCGGACTACGCCTACGGGGGCCGTCGCCAGCTGCGTCTCAGTGAGCTGGAGGGGCGCGAGTGCGACCTGGCGGAGGATGAGATCTTGATTGAGCGTCAGGCGCTGCACGCCTACATGCTACGCTTGCGCCACCCACGCACCCGCGCAATGATGGAATTCGTGGCGCCGCTTCCTGAGGATTTCCGCCGCACCCTTGAGGCACTGCGCCGCTACCGGCCTAGCACACATCGTGGCCGCCGTCGCCCGCGCACGTAAGGGCCCTGTGCCGACTGCACTCCGACCGGCCGCCCGGCCCCGGAGCTCCCAGAACCCGCGGCCCGCCGAACGCTGTGGGCAGACGGCTGCACGACGCGCCGCCGGGGGTGGTTTGCATCGGGCCGAAACCGCGCTCGTCCCGAAATGGTCCGGCACCGAGGTACCGGGCTCTCACGCGAGGTGGCAGTTCAGCGCAGCTGGCCAGACCAACAGCCGACCCTGCCGCACACAGTGCATCCGCTCTTCATGGTTCACTCTGCGCCGGCATGACGCGATGTGCCGATCGGTACGAGCCGATTGCCAGTATCTACAAGCTGGCTAGAAGACATGTGGCTGGCGCAGCCGGCAGGATGCACGTTCCAGGTCAGGAGTCCCCCGCACCGCAAGCAGGCAGGGGTGGCTATCGGTCACCGCCACGGCGCGGGGGTATTGTGTTCACCTCTCGATTCGGCTCGGATATGTCTACCCATCGGTTGTACGCTACGTGGGGCTAAGGATGTTCGTGGCTGCAGCCATGATTTTCTCTTCCGTGGCCTCCTCGCGCGTGAACTCGGCCGTCTTCCGACCCTCACACAGCACGAGGATCCGATCACAGACGGCCAGCAGTTCGGGCAGCTCGCTGGAGGTCATCACAATGCCAAGGCCACGGGCTGCGAGCCGGTCCATCAGCACGTAGATCTCAGCCTTCGCACCCACGTCTATACCGCGCGTCGGCTCATCAAGCAACAGCAATCTTGGCCGGGTCAACAACCACCGTGCCAGGATGCACTTCTGTTGGTTGCCGCCACTGAGGCTGGTGATCGGGGCTTCCGGCCCGGCGTGCTTGATGTTCAGCTCGTCCGTGGCCCGCTCGACCAACGCCAGCTCGGCCGTGCGCCGCACCACACCGGCAGCGGCCACCTCGCGCAGCGCAACCAGCGTGATGTTCTCGCGGACGGTCATCTCCGGGAAAAGCCCGTACCGCTTCCGGTCCTCGCTGACGAACGCAATACCGAGCTGGATCGCGTCCTGGACCGAACGGATCTGGACCGGCCGGCCGCTGAGCCGAATCGTCCCGGTGGGCGGCACTTCGGTAGCCCCGAAGATGGCTTCCAGCAGTTCCGTGCGGCCAGCACCGAGCAGGCCAGCGACGCCAAGGATTTCGCCACGGCGAAGCTGAAACGAGACATCCGCAACCCACGGGGAACCGTTGGCCCGCGGTACGGGCAACGTGAGCTCTTCGACTTCGAGCAGGACGTCACCGTCGCCAGACCGATGAACCATCGAGACAGCCTCGATGTCGCGGCCGACCATCCATGAGACAACCTGTTGCGGAGTGGTTTCAGCACGCGGAACGGTCCGCACAAGCTGCCCGTCGCGCAGGACAGTGATCCGATCGGCGATGGAGAAGACCTCATCCATCTTGTGCGAAATGTACAGGACGGCGACGCCGTGGTCCTTGAGCTCGCGGATGACGCGGAAGAGCTTCTGGACCTCTGCCTCGCTAAGCGCCGAGGTCGGTTCGTCCATGATGAGGATGGCAGCGTCGAGGTTGAGTGCTTTGGCGATTTCGACCAGTTGCTGGTCGCCGACGCGAAGGTGGCGGACGGCGGTTTCGGGCTCGATTTCAGCGCCCAGTCGCTCGAAGAGCTGCGCAGTGCGGTGGTTCATGGCCGCGTCGTCAAGCAAGCCGAACGGCTTGCGGAGCTCGCGGCCCAGAAAGATGTTTGCCGATGCGGAGAGATCGTCAACGAGGTTGAGCTCCTGGTAGATGATGGAGATGCCGTGCTGTTCAGCGTCACGGGTGCCGGAGAACCGGACCGGTCGGCCGCGAATGATGATCTGGCCCTCGTAATCGGTGATCGCCCCGCTGAGGATCTTCATGAGCGTGGATTTCCCGGCGCCGTTCTCGCCGACGATCGCGTGCACTTGGCCCGGGTAGACCTCCAGCGTCACACCGCGCAGGGCTACGGTGCCTCCGAATCGTTTGGTGATGGCTCGGGCGACGAGTATCGGCTCAGCCAACGGTGGCGGCTCCGCGTGGCAATCGTGGAAATCTCAAACAGCACGAGGGTGTTTGGCAATCGGCGGTGCGGCGCGCAGGCGTTGCTGCCCGTCACCTTGTGGCGGTCGCGCGAAACTCGGACCCACTCTCAGCATGCTCCGGTTCAACACGGCGCCACAGCACCCTGTGCCGCATCATTGTAGCGCACGCGTTCAGTCGCATCGGCATGAGTGTCCACCCCACGGTCCAGAGCGGTTGGACGAAAAACGAAGAGCACGACGCTCGCGGCCGTCCGTCACCGTGGCGGGCAAGCAAAGCAAGTCGGTGGCCGGCGGCCGGCTTGCGGAGGCCGACGGATGAGGCGGGGTGCAAACGACGGGGGAGGCGCGGAGAAGCGGAATTGGCTCACGGCTTGCGAACGTGTTGCCCCAGTTGGCCACGACAGGGCCTGGCCCTGTCTTACGGAAGCTGGGCAGGGAGAATTCAGCCGTTCCTCGCGGATCGCCCTCAGGCACGGGCTGCCCACGCCGGCTAGCAGCATGGCGTTCCGGGACCGTGTTCGCAGAGGCTTGATTGCAGTCGTCGTGGGACCGAACCGCTGTTGTCGCGATCGCTGGTCCGTGGTATGCACGAGCTGAGTCGGGGCGCGGGCCACGGGCAACAGGTTCAGCACGCTGTAGGATCGCGGCGATGGTGCCGGTGACGGCCGCGGTTGCCCAAGTGCGATGCGCCTGGCCAGCGCGATAGTGCCCCATCGAGCAACATCCGTGGAATCGCGCGCGGCAGCACAACTGCGGCCTGCGACGGCTGGCGACTTCAGGCGGCGTGGCGGTCGGACGGAAAAGCCCAAGCAATGCCCCTTGAAACCGCTCGATACATCTGGCCTTACGCGATGCTGGCCGCAATCGCCGCGGCCCTGCTCCTTCCCTCTCTGCATCAACCGCTCCTGGAAAACTACGTCGACCGACAGTGCCACACAGCGATGGTTGCCCGCAACCTGTTGAGGGGCGGCAGCCTGCTCTACCCGACGATCGACGTAGGCCCTTTCCCCGCGTACTACATGCTCGAGTTGCCGCTCTATCCCTGGCTCGCAGGCTGCCTGCATCGCCTGACACCGCTACCGCTGGACGCTGCAGGCCGGCTGGTGTCCTGCGTGGCCACCATCGCCGCCACAGTTCTGCTGTTCGACCTGCTCCGCCGGAGCCACAGCGTCTACGCGGCTCTTTCGGCCTGCATCCTGGTGGTTACGACCCCTGTTGTGCTCCGCTATGGCCGTGCGTTCCAGCCGGACGCCCTGCTCCTGTTTTGCCTGGTACTCTCGGTGTGGGCGGCACACACGCGTGGGCCTATCCTGGGCTGGGCCTCTGCGGCCCTGGCCATCCTGCTCAAGGGCACCGCGGCGTGGATCGTGCTGGTAGTCGGCATGTGCCGGCGGGCGAAGGGGGATCGGTGGCCGCGGATCGTTGCGGCGGGCGTGGTTGCCTTCCTGCCGGCAGCCGCGTGGTACCTGCACGCTGCGGCGGTTTCTCGGGCCACAGCGGCAGGGGTGTCAGCGGATTTCTGGGCGCTTCACAAGTGGCTGCCGCTGCATGGACTCGGTGTCGGGTCCGTGCTCGGCGAGCTTCTTTATCGACTCGGCTGGCGGAGCTTAGGGCCGGCGCTGTCTGTTGCGGCGATAGGAGGGGTCGTTCTCGGCTTGCACCGGCGGGTGCTGCCGACGTGGGCATCGTACTGGGCAGCCGGCTTGGTGACGTTTGTCCCCGTTCTGCTTCGGAAGGCGGACCATGAGCACTACTACCTGGTGCTCCTGCCAGCGGGGGCTGCCGCAGCGGCCGTCCTAGTTGACCGGCTGCGCAACCGGGAGGGGAGCTTGGGGAAACTGGTCTGGCCGGTGGCGGCCGGGCTATGCAGCGTGGCAGTTGTGGTTGCGGGCCGGGTGGCGTGGTCAACCCGTCAGGTGCCGAACGAATGGCGGGACGTGTTGGCGGCGGCAGCCGAACTGCGGCGGCTGACCCGGGCAGAAGAGCTCGTCGTCGGCCATTCCTCGGTGCTGTTCTATGCGGATCGGCGCGGTTACGCCGTCGCGCACCGGCCCGCGGACATCCGCCAGTGGCTGCTGAAATGGGGGCAGGAGGGCAGGCGTCTGGTACAACTTGCGGAGCAGCGAGCTGGTAGGCCCGGAGGGCACGCGGCATCGCTCGTGGCGCCCGACGTAGCCCGCCGCACCGCACGGGTCTCAAGTTCGGCGAGGACCGTTGGATGGGGGAGCATGTCAGCGCCACCGCTAGGCGCGGCGGGCCGAACCGGGCTGAGCCCGTACGTGCTGTTGGAGCTTTATGCTCGGCATGGCGCGGTTGTGCTCGTGGAGCTGGACCGCAGCGTGGCTCTGGTGCCGGGTGGCCAGGCGTATCTTGACAGCCTGCATCGCCGGTACGCGGTGGTGAAACGGAAGCCGGGTGCGTACGTGGTCGTGCGGTTGCGCCGGGTGTCGCACCTAGCGGCGCGCGCGCCACGGGGCGCAACAGGATCAGCGCCCGACGGATTGGCGTCAGGACGTCAACTCGATGTCATGCATGATGTTACTGATTCCAGAGGCGTCACGCACGCCGGCACGGACTTTGCCATGATGGCCCGGTACCTCCGCCGGCGCGGCGTCACCGCGACCGGCCCCTGGAATGTGGCCGCGAGAGCTGCCGTCGACGCGGACTGCTCCGACTGCGCTCGGCGCTGGACCTGCCAAGGAGGTAGCTCACGAGCAGGCTGTTATGGCCGGGGCCGGCCCGGTGGCCCGGCCGACTGAGCACGCCGATGATCACGGAACCACGGGTAGTGCATAACGCGTCGGTGGGGCAAGTTCCGCAGGGCTGTGGCCACGGTGGCAGCCCCTGGGTGGAGGCGGTCGGTGGCGTCTCGATGCCCCGGGGACTGTCACACATTGAGAGCTTCGACCACTACGGCCAATGAACACGAGTGGCAGGGCCGGAAAACGACTTGAAAACCGGCTATGGACCTGGTAGACTGCGTAGTCCTGAAGGGTGCGTGGGGCGAGGAAGACGAGGCAGGTTGGCGTGGTCGCTGACGCTTCTGAGCCAGAGGGACCTGCTTGGGACCCACCACGGATGGCACTCCCAAAAGTGCCCTGTACTCCCCAGCACCAACGAGTGCTCGTGTGAGGCCGACAGGACGCAGATGGGTGCTTGCGCGAGCGCGCGTGAAGCTGGGAGGTTTGAGTCGGAAGCGAAGATGTGGTAATTTAGAGAAAGCGGCTGACCCCGAAGGGGGGCGGTGTCCGGTTGACGACGTAGGTTTGGGCACCGCGCAGTGGCCGGAGCCGCCCCCTCTTCTTGTGTAACCAGGGCTGGACGAACGAACGGACGCTGACCAGCTTGGGCAACAGCCCGCCAGAACGGACCAATATCCTGCCCCTCGGGTACGGCATTTCCGACCCGCTCCACAGCAGTGGCCTCGTCTGTGCCCGCGTACGCCGTTAGCGAAGGTTTCGCTTAGGCTCCTTATCGTGGCTACGTAGAGACATCGCGGCGAGGCGCAGCAAGGCCTAGCGTCGGGCCATTCTCAATCCTCACGCTCCGGCACTCCGATCACCCAACCGCCCAGCGCCCTTGCCACCCGTTTGGAGCCATCAAGTGAGGCTTCCGAGCAGTCGTATCAAAGCGGCCCAGGGCGGCCGAATTCGTGGGGCGAATGCGTCATCGGGGTAGAACACGCAATCGGTATGTGCGTGCAACCCTTCCGTTTCTGGGGCTCCGTCGGTCGGAATGACCGGCGTGGTCCGTTCGCTCCATCGAGACGATCGGACCAAGAGTTGATCTCGGGGGGGTAGAGCGGCGGGAACGTTCAGGCACCGGGTAGCTTCTGGCAGTGGGTGAGGATCGCGTCCTGTAGCGCCAGGACGGCGCCGCTTTCGAGTCGGTGCTCCGGCCGGACCAGCACTAGCGTGCGAACCGTCTGTGGGCGCGTCACCCGCTTGTAGACTACCCCGGCCACCCTGTCCGCCTTTGCCGCCATCTCTGGCACGAGTGAAACGCCCAGTCCCGCCCGCACGAGTCTCTGCACAGTCAGCAGTTGCGCGCTTCGGCACCGAACCATGGGCGTGTAGCCAGCCTGGGTGCACAACTCCAGAATCTGGCGGCCCAGACAATGGAGCTCGGAAACCAGCACGAACGGCTCTCGCTCCAGGTCGGACAGCGCGATCGAACGCTTCCTGCTCAACGGATGATCCGATCGCAACGCCACCAACAGCGACTCAGCAAACAACGGCTCCACTCGCAGCCCGGGCTCGTCTACTGGATCGGCCAAGATGGCCAGGTCCAGCTCACCGACTCGGCAGGCATCGAGCAGGTTCTCGGTCAGATCCTCATGCACGCTCAGTTCGGCTCTCGGAAACTGCCTGCAGAAGCGGCTGATCAACGGCGGCAACAGATAGGGTGACACGGTGGGAATCGCGCCCAGACTTACCCGGCCACAACCGTACGCGCCATGCTGATGAACTTCCTCGTACATCGTGGCCGCGAGGCGCAGAAGCTCGCAGGCTCTTCGGTACAGCGTCTCGCCAGCCGGCGTCGGCCGGACAACCCGACCACGGCGTTCCAGCAGCTTTGTGCCGCACTCTCGCTCCAGCTTCTGCATCTGCTGGCTCAGTGCCGGTTGCGAAATATGACACCGGGCAGCCGCGCGCGTGAAGCTTTTCTCTTCAACCACTGCAACGAAATACTGCAACTGATAGAGCTCCATGACACATGCCCTTTGCGTTCTGATTGCGACGCATTCTAACGGACCGCTGCTCATAGGCGACACTGCCCAGGCTCTTCAGGTGCCGTTCTGAGCACGCCTGCAACCGTGGCACTGCCCGGCGCACGCTGGCTGCCAATCGTGCACGAAGGTGGATGTGCCAACGCAGGTCTCGCACAGCCGCGGACAGTGTCGTTCTGCAGCTCGACGTCGTGTCTATTATGCGATTCGTTTGCCTGCGCCCAGGCTGCGCCCCCTAGCAATCTGCAAACCACCCTGGCGTCTACAGGATGCCGAATAACTGCCTACGGTGAAGAGCGGCAGTCGTTATCGACAACTGCGTCGCCATCGATGTTCCGAGGGGCGTACCGCTTGTTGGGCGGCCGCATTCTGTCAAGGCGGAGTTGATGGCTGGCTGTCTCTGTCCGGAGACGCTGCAAGACATCGCCCCATCTATAAGTAATTCTTCGCTTCTTCATCACTCGTTCTTATTTGACTGCACGGTCCGAGTAGTTAGCATACGGACAGTGTGACTTCATAGGTTTTGGAGGATACATGATGCTCACTACCAGCTTTCGCGCCGGAGTCTTGGTCAAGGCGGTTGCCTGCGCCGGTCTGCTGCTGCTGCGACCTTCATCTGGGGCGGCTCAGTCCAAGGTTGCACCGCCTCCGCCACCGAGGGGCAAGACGAGCTATGCTCCCGTAGCACGGGGGGTGTCGTTCGATCGTATGGTGGCCCACTTCAGGCGGCTGAAACCGAAGGTGATGGCAGCGCACATGAGGCTCCTGATGGAACGCTATGACCTCAGCGACAGGCCGTCGCCGGATGTCACGATGTCCGGAGGCAAGCCGATCCAGGTGGGGGTTCGAGTGAAGCTGCCGGATGGGGTGACTTGGGAGCAGCTCAGCCGAATGACACCGGAGGAGATTCGGCGCCAGGGACTGTGGCCTAAGGGGTTTCTGCCTCTGCCGCACCCGAACCATGATGAAGGGGGTATGCTGTTTCCCGCGCACCACATCGCCGAGCTGAAGCGACAGACGGGCCGCGACCTCACCAGGTTCGATCTCGACTTCGACCTCCCGGCACACCTCTTGCCGGAGTATCCGCCGCCGATGTATCTAACGACCCGTCCGGACCTGGGCGACGTGAGTCAGGGGAAGCTGGTCACACTGGCGAACTATTATGAGCTTTTCAACGGAATCCTGAACCCGAAGCAACTGGAAGGGCTGCGTCTTCTGGTGACGCCGTTCCCTCAGCAGCAGTTCAACGCCACGGGAGACCGCCGCTCCCTAAAGCCGCATCGCGGAGTCTCGTGTTTCGATTGCCACGTGAACGGCCACACCAACGGTGCAACCCACCTCGTTGGCGACATCCGCCCGCAGGCGTTTCGGCACCGGATCGATACGCCGACGCTGCGAGGCGTGAATATTCAGAGGCTCTTCGGATCGCAGCGCGCGCTGAAGAGCGTCGAGGACTTCACCGAATTTGAACAACGCGCGGCTTACTTCGACGGCGATCCGGTGATCGCGACGAAGAAAGGGGTGAACGTGCTTGAGCGTGGCAGCCAGGTGCATTTCATGGCTGAGTTCCAGGCCATTCTGGCGTTGCCACCCGCTCCGAAGCTGCGCTGGGACGGCAAGCTGGATCCGAAGAAGGCGACGCCATCGGAACTGCGCGGCCAGGAACTGTTCTTTGGGAAGGCTCGGTGTGCTGAGTGCCATCCCGCCCCGTACTACACGGACAACCTCATGCATGATCTGAAGACCGAACGCTTCTATGAACCGCAATGGGTTGGCCGGCGATATGCGGCCGGGGATGGCCCGATCAAGACCTTCCCGCTCCGCGGAATCAAGGACTCGCCACCATACCTGCACGACGGCCGGCTGCTGACCCTGGAGGATACCGTCGAGTTCTTCAACTTGGTCCTGGAGCTGAGGTTGACGGCCGAGGAGAAACGCGACCTGGTCGCATTCCTGCGATGCCTCTGAGGTTGGCCGATACCGAGCTGTCACCATCACGACCATGCACGCTCCCCTCTGACGCGGCGGCTTTCGGTGCCGGCCGCGTCAGAGGGGCATGCTCGTAGCGGCGCGGGTCTGCATCATTCCACGTCCACTGCTGATCAGATCCTCCAAAGCCGAACGCAGCGGAGGTCGGGCCGTTGCGACTCTCTACGTGCTATTGCCCTTCGCATGGCTAGCCGTCGCGTTCGCAAACGCGGAGGGCAAGCGGTGCGCGGCGACTCGGATTACCCGGTCCCTACTGTCCGTTGCCGGGGGGGCTGCGCCGTGGCGGCCCTGTTGGCGATGGCTTACGGGGTTGCAGGTCGCTTGCTTGCCGACGGGAGGCGTACCCGGTGGCGAGAAGGTCCATAGATCGGGAAATGGCCTCGACAGAGCCACCCGTTGATCGCCGAAGCGATGGGGATGCGTCAGCCCAGGTCCTTTGATCGGCCGTAGACCTGATGCCGCGGGCGGTTCCGCAGAATGGATTCGCGCCCCCAGGCGGTGGTCTTGCGAAACGCGTCGCTATGGATGAAGTCCAGGAACGCTTGCTCGCTGTCCCACTCGCTTATGATCGCATACGAATTGGGATCATCGACCCGTTTGTACAGGAACGACTGCTTGTGCCCTGGGGTCTGGTTCAGGACCGCCAGCACCTCCTGAAACTTCTGCTCGAACTGTTCGTTCTTTCCGGGGATCACGTCGTAGTACATCCCGACAGTAACCATGTGCAGACCTCCATTGGCGAGCCCGGCGCGGCGTTGCTCGGGCAACGCGACAAAGTCGCCACCACCTACGCGGAACGGGGTTCTTCGCTGGACGCAGCTGCAGTTGCCGCTGTATAGCCTTGCACAGCCTGAACCGAAGCTTTTAGCCGTCGCCACCCTCGGTCACATAGGTCCAGCAGGTCGAGCAGCAGGACCAGGTCTCCGGCCAGCGCTGCGACCATGGCCACGCTGGCGAGCAGACCAAAATGATACAACGGTTTGAACGGCGAACTCAGGAACAGGGCAAAACCGACCACTAGGACAAGGCTGGTTAGCACGATCGGTCGACCAGTTGCCACGAGTGCTTCCCGGCGCGCCGCGAGCGGTTCCAGGCCACGGCGGCGGTGATGGTGGTAGTGGGCAAGCAGGTGAATGGTATCGCTCAGGGCGATGCCCAATGCGATCGTGGCTACCATGGCCGTGCCGGAATCCAACGGCAGATCGACCCACCCCATCAGCCCGAACACGAGCGCGACCGGGAAAACGTTTGGCAGGAACGCCGCGGCCGACAACGGTACGGACCGGAACAAGACCAGGCAGACGATGCCGATCACAACGGCGGCCGTGGCAAGGCCGCGGATCAGCCCCAGCACGAGCCCTTCGGACAGGACTGCAATCTGCGCAACATTGCCCGCCACGATGCAACGGAATCGATCGGTAGGGAGCAGACCCCGGACGTGATCGACCAGGTCGCGAAAGCCGTTTTCGTCACTACGGCACATGAGAGTCACGCGCACTGCTTGCTGTCCCATGCGGTCGACAAGCCATCCGCTGAACACGGACTGGAATGCCTGGAAGCGGCGCAGGTTTCTGAGTGTGAAGCCACCGGCTGCCTCGGCCAGCCCGATTGAGGAGACGACCTTCAGAATCTGCGGGTGCTCCAGCTTCTGCAGCAAGTCGCGCACGGCGCGAATGTCGTCAGCGTCCCTGTGGCCGTCGCGCGGAACCAGGCACAGCTCGAGGCTGTAGATGCCGAAGCCGTGGCGGTCCAGATGATCCAGCGCGCGGGCGATCGGGTCGTCCGCGTGCACGAAGCTGAATGGATCGGTGCTGACTCGGATCCTGGTGGCACCCAGGAAGCAGAGGGCAAAGCCGGCCACAAACGCCGCAAACCACCACCCGCGACGCCGGGTCACCGTGATCAGATGCAGACGGAGCGTCCTGGTCGTGAGCAGGCGCGCAGACCGCGCCCCTGGAACGGGCAGCAGAGCCCAGACCGCAAAGGCAGCGACCACGGCGAGCATTGCCCCGATGGCCAGCATCGCGCCGAGCTGCCGGATCGGTTGTAACTCATTGAAAAGAAGCATGGCAAAGCCTGCGGAGGCTGTCACGGCGGCTCCGAGACAGGGCAACGCAACCAGGTTGGCGAACTCCGCCACGCGCTCGCTGTGTTCCAGGTGATCGAAGCTGGGGCTGTGATGACAGATGTGGATTGTGGTGACCAGGACGAGAATGACAACTAAAGCTGGGCCGGCCATCGTGACGACATCCAGCGGCCAGCCCAGCAGCGCAGCCAGTGCCAGTAGCACGCTGGTTGCCCAGCCCGCTGCCAAGGTGCACAGAAGCGGTGCTCGGAGCGTGCGGTAGACCACGTAGAGGCTGACGAGCGTCACCAGCCACGACGCGGGGAGGGTCGTTGCGAGCACTTCGCGCGCCATCTGCTCCAGGCGGTGTTGCACTACAATCCCCCCGACAAGAAACGTTTCGATCTCCTCGGGCACCAACTCTGCCAGCGCGCGCCGAACTCCGGCCACGACCTGACGCCGCCTCTGGTCCCGCTCACCGGCCGGGAATTCCGCCAGCTCCACGTAGCTGACCAGCGTGCGACCGCAGCGATCGAAGAGGGCCCCAAGATAGAGGCCGTAGCGGTCCTGATCGGCGAGAAGCTGCGTTAGCGGAGTCAGCTCGACCTGGTCGGTTACCAACGACAGGTCATAGACTCGGCGGACGCCGTCGATGGCAAGCAACGCCGCACGCAGCCGCCTCAGTAGGTAGATGTCCTCGTCTCGGACCGGCCGGGAGAAGTGGAGCGCAATGGCTAGCGTGTCGCCAACCGGGAAATGGCGGGCGAACTCGTCCCAGGCTGCCTGCAAACTTGCCGGCGTCCAACGCTCGGGTGAGTCGTTCACCTCCAGGGTCGCGATCAGCGCAAGCGACGTGGCGAACGTGACGGCTAGAAAGGCCACCAAGCCTAGGCGGTGGTGCAACAGACACTGGAGCACAGCCACCAGTGCTGCGCCCGAGCCATACCGCTGGGCCACCGTACGCTTCGCCGCTCCCACTGATGCTATCCCCAGTTGCCGAACTCGCACTCCTAGAGTGTTCGTCCGTGACGGTCTATTCTAGGGTACGGTCCCCTGGAAGGCGTCTTCGCCCGTTGGACCTCCCCCCGCGCGACGGAGCTGTGACGATGACCCTCTTCGGTGTTGAACAGTTGCTGGCCGAACCGAAGCGCTGGATCAGGCCAGGATGCCGTTATGGCTTGGTGTGCAACCAGGCCTCGGTGACCCACGAGCTTGAACACAGCCGGATCGTCCTGCGCAGACTCCTTGGTGATCGCCTGGTCCGCTTGTTCTCGCCGCAGCATGGCTTCTTTGCCGAGGAGCAGGACAATATGATCGAGTCGCCGCACAGGACCGATCCGGTCACCGGGCTGCAGGTCTACAGCCTCTACAGCGAGACACGTCGCCCTACTGCCGAGATGCTCGAGGGGCTGGACGTCCTGCTGGTCGATCTCCAGGACGTCGGGACCCGGGTCTATACCTTCGTTTCAACGCTGATCGAATGCATGTTTGCTTGTGCCGACGCTGGCATCCAATTGTGTGTGCTTGACCGGCCGAACCCGATCGGGCGAGCATGCGAAGGGCCGGTTCTGGCAGATGCCTACCGCTCCTTTGTCGGTTACCTACCGGTGCCGCTGCGGCATGGCATGACGATCGGCGAGCTGGCTTTGATGGCCAGGGACCATTTTCACTTGAACGTCTCCGTAGCGGTCGTTCCACTCGCCGGCTGGCATGGTCAGGACTGGTGGCAGGCACCGTGGCCGTGGGTCCTGCCTTCGCCGAACCTTCCCACGCCCGAAAGCTGCCTGTGCTATGCGGGAACCGTGTTGCTTGAGGGCACCTGCCTGTCGGAGGGCCGCGGGACGACGAAGCCGTTCGAGATCATCGGGGCACCGTTCGTGGATCCATACGCGTTGATCGACGCGGTCGGGGGGCCCAGACAGCCCGGTTGCACGCTGCGAGCTCACTACTTCGTGCCGACCTTCAACAAGTGGGCCGGCCGTCGCTGCGGCGGGCTGCAAATCCACGTTCTCCACCGCGACCGCTTTCGGCCGTTTGAGCTAACGGTGCGGCTGCTGGACGCCGTGCGAACGCTGTGGCCCGATGAGTTTGCTTGGGCCAGCCCCCCGTACGAATACGACTATGAGCGTCAGCCCATCGATCTGATCGCCGGAACCGATCGCCTACGGCATGCACTTGAAGCGGGCACCACCGACGCACTGCTGAGCGAACTGACGACGGAGAATGACGCTTTTCGGGCACGGCGAGCCCACTATGAGCTCTACTCTCCGTCGTGTTAGCCAACGCCATGCCCGCATGCTGGGATGTAGCCTGCCGTAGGGCGTCGGCACGGTCATCGCCGTCCGGCAGCGACGGGGACCAACGGCCGGCATGCCACCCGAAGCGACGGGCTGCTTTCCGGGCTACGTGCGACACGGCCCTGGCTGAAGGGGCCAGGCTGGAGCTACGGCTGACGCCGCGCGACAGGCAATTGGATGTTCTGACGCAGACGCCCCGTAACCGTCATGCGGCTATCGTCACCGGCGAACCCAGTAACCTCGTCCCGGATCGCATAGTCCGTACCGATGATCCGTCCCGCTGATAGATCAAACGATACCGTCCCACTGAGCCGGAACTGAGCCACTAGCGACCGAGTGCGAGCGTCCACTGCATCGGCCAGCTCAGTCCGCACTGCGATCTGGGCCAGGTTACCCGTGACCGCCTTCAGCGTGCACTGCTGGCGAAACTTGACGGTGTTTCCAGACCCGGCCGACAAGGGCAGCGGCATAGAGAACTCGTGTATCCAGCTGTCACCCACTGTGACGGACCGATCAGGCAGACGCACGAAGAACAGTTGCACGTTAATCGCCGCTCCCTGGACGTCGGGCTGGAGCCGCTGCCAGTCGACAATCTCACCGGTGGGCGCGATGGTGAAGCGGGCAAGCGGCTTACCAACCAGTTTGGCCAGCGGGTGCTGGGTGTCCTTGGACGAATCGATCATGATCTCGTTGCCGCTGGGCAACTTCGCATGGATGCGAATGTCCTGGACACGTAGGACAAGGGTGGCCGCAGTGCCGGTTGCCTGTTCGACGTGCAGTTGCCAGGTGCTACGCGACTCACTCGTGTACTGCTGCTGTTTGCCGCCGGCTGTCTGGTCAACCTTCAGTTCGTGTTCGATGCGGTAACGGTAGCTATCGCCCGGGGCGAACCGGTAGCGGAGCGTGACGGACTCCTGAGCAAGGGCTAGTGTAGGAAGAGCAAGAACAATGGCAAGAAGCAGTCGCAGTGGGCTCACGGTCGGCCTCCTTTCCTGTTCGGGCAGGGACCTCAGTGCATTGCAGATGCGTTCCGTCAGGAAACCGGTGCGTTCGCGTAACTGGCAACAGGGGGAAAGCGCCAGGCGTTGACGTCGACGACGGCCAGGATCGCGAACAATTCGTTCCGTGGCAGGTTGCGGTCTTGGGCTCGGATGAGAATGTCCAGATTCTCGGCGCCGGTCTGGAGCTGTTCGATCAGCCAGTCGACCAGCTCAGGTTGCACGGGGCGGAGCCGTTCGGCAACACCGAAGCACTCGTCGCCGAACTCCGTGTAGTACTTCATGCCTAAGACGTGTTCCACCATCCGTGCTCGCACGAAACCGCGCCAGTACTTCTGGAACCATTCATCGATCGCGGCGGGACCGGCGTCGTAGCCAAGCTTTTCGCTGACGATCCACTTGTACCGGTCTGCCTCGGCGTACGCCGCGCCCATCAAGCTTTCAGGCATGGCCATGGGCCACCGGCTCCCATCTTCTGCATCGCAACCCTGCACCCGTTCACCTGGAGCTCCCGCAGATTACAACCATGCTAACCACAGGGGGACGATCTGGCAACACCAGTTCGCATCGATCCGCCCCAGCTCTACCGCATCCCAGCTAGCCCGGGGGAATTCCCGCCACGACTCCCCGCGACTCGCCCGGCAACCGGCGTGCAGCAGCGGCAACTGCCTTGCCACCGCGAAGGCTTCTCCCGGTGCCATTCTCCGGCAAGCTGGTTCGACCGGTGAGTCAGAAACGTCACGCGGAGTGTCGACGGTGCGGTCGTTGGCGGGCAGAAAGCTGTGCTCGGGATGCTACTGGCCGCACCGCCAGAGCCGGAAAGCTCCTAAGCCAGCGCAGGCAGTCGGCCCACAGCTGACGCGCGGGCTTCATACCAGGCACCCGGAACGGTACCCGGACCGCGACCCAGCGGCGGTCCGGATCAGCTCCGCGCCCGCGACGATCTTGAACACGTCACCTTGGCCGACCGGGACGGTCGACCGTACGGCGTTTGTCAGGCGGTTCGGCCCGATCAGGGCAATCCAGTCAGGGCAGTCGCGGTGGGGGGCTGCATACGATTAAGGGCTGGCAGACACGGAGGAGAAAGACCATGGCGCTGACGCCCGACGCTCTCCAAAAGGAATTCCCGCCTCGGTTCGTCCGAGCCGACGACGATTTCGGCAACTGGGACCGGATCGAGCCCTACTACAGCTCACTGGCTCAACGACCCATCAACTCTGTAAAGCAGCTCGAGCAATGGCTCGAAGACTGGTCCGAACTGGAAGCTTACATCTCCGAAGAAGGTGCACGCCGGTACATTGAGATGACTTGCCACACGGATGACGAGACGAAGCGGAAGCGTTACCTGGAATTCGCCGAGAGAATCGAACCGGCCGCCAAAGAGGCTGCTCACCGGCTCAAGAGCCGCTACGTTACGCTCAGCCAGCGCGGTCAGCTGCCCCGGCCGCGGTACGAGGTCCTGGACCGGCTTGTACAGCGCGATGTCGAGCTGTTCCGTGAGGAGAACATTCCGCTGGAAGTACGCGAAGAGCAGCTCGGCACCGAATACCGGCACATCTGCGGCAACATGACCGTCGTCTACCGTGGGAAGGAACACACGCTCCAACAGATGGCTCGATACCTGGAAGAGCCCGATCGGGCTGTGCGCGAGGAGGCCTGGCGGCTCGTCGCTGAGCGACGATTGCAAGAGCGGGAACGGTTCGACGAGCTGTTCGACCAGCTCCTTGACCTGCGGCACCAGATCGCTCGGAACGCCGGCTTCGATAGTTACGTCCAGTTCCGTTTCAAGCAGCTTGGCCGCTTCGACTACACGCCCGAAGACTGCTTCCGGTTCCATCAGGCAGTCGAACACGCAGTCCTGCCGCTGTTGCGGAAGCTGCAGGAAGACCGCCGACGGCGGCTTGGCGTCGATCGGTTGCGTCCCTGGGACCTGGCCGTTGATCCCGACGGCAAGCCCCCGCTACGGCCGTTTGAGACTGGGGCCGAGCTAGCGGAGAAGACGGTTCGAGTCTTTCGCCGATTGGATCCGGTGCTCGGTGAGATCTTCGACGCCATCCGTCACCGTGGGCTGTTGGACCTGGAATCGCGTAAGGGCAAAGCGCCTGGGGGCTACCAACAAACGCTGAACGCCTCGCGGCTGCCGTTCATCTTCATGAATGCAGCCGGGCTCGACCGCGACGTCACCACGCTGCTTCATGAGGCCGGCCATGCGTTCCACACGGTTGCCTGTCGGGAGGATCCCATCCTGGCGTATCGGCATGCCCCAATGGAGTTTTGCGAAGTGGCGTCCATGAGTATGGAACTCCTGGCAGAGCCGATGCTGGATGAGTTCTATGGTCCGGAGGACCTGGCCCGTCGGACGCGCCGGCATCTGGAAGGCATCGTCAGCATTCTGGCATGGATCGCACAGATCGACGCGTTCCAGCACTGGCTGTACACCCATCCGGGCCACTCGCACCAGCAGCGCGTTGCGGCCTGGTTAGAGCTGGATGAGCGGTTTGGTCCCGGCATTGACTGGACCGGTCTTGAGGATGTCCGCCGGCACTACTGGCAACGCCAGCTTCACTTGTTCGAGCATCCGTTCTACTACATCGAGTACGGTATCGCCCAGATCGGTGCGCTCGGCCTGTGGCGACAGGCCAAGGAGGATGCCTCCGCTGCGCTGGCTCGGTACAAGCAGGCGCTGGAGCTGGGAGGGTCGCGGCCGCTACCGGAACTGTTTGCCGCGGCCGGACTAGCGTTCGAGTTCACGGAGCATGCGCTGGCACCGCTGATGGAGCAGGTCGAAGCCGCGTTGCAGCCGGAGTGAAACGATCCGCAACATCGAGCAGTAAGCGCCCCCTTGTTCCACAGGACGCTGGCTACCCGTCACCTCGCCTCGACCGGACAATGCCGCGCGATCAACGCCGGTGTACGCCCACTGGGTTCGATCGGACGAAAACTACGTACACGCGGTCGCGTCGACCCGCCGGTGCGCATGAACGGGAACGGTCATAGACGCTAAGCCATGGCGTGACCACAACAGGGAATCACGCCCACTGTGGTCGCGCGATCGAGGGCGATCGTGCACAGGGGCGGCCGGGGGTCCTTTGTGCGTCTCCTATGATGATAATGCAGCGAGCAGACTGGTGCGGCCCCCGAGATGGCAGATCCGCGGATCAAACAACAACTTGTCAAGCTGCTGGAAGCAGCCGGCATGATCGCCAACTCGGTCCGCGCCCGGGCCGTGGTGGTCCTGAGCCAGGGCGAGTTGGACTGGAAGGCCGTGCGCGAGCACTTCCCTTCGGACGTCCTCCTGCTAGTGGCCTGCCCGAGCACCAGGCTGCCCGGCAGACCGGATTCAGAGGACGGCTCATTCGAACGGTACCGTATCCGCTGGGTGCAGATGGAGGACGTCGACCTTCCCGTCGAAGAGCAGATCACATCAACGCTGCTAGAAGCCGTAGCCAATGAGTTCGTCCAGAGCGGTGACACTGTGGTGATCCTGTACGCCGCATTCAACCCCGATGACATCGATACGCTAAGCGTGGTGCGACTTAGCGAGCGGCTCCAGCGGTTCACGGCCCGCGACCTGGAACGACTTGAAACCAGTGTTCCTATTTCGACGATCGGCCTAGTCATCGACCTGGCGTTGGAGATCGCTCGCGAAGGTCGCGAAGGGAAGGCAGTGGGCACGATGTTCGTGGTGGGCGATGTGGACAACGTCCGCCAGTTCAGCAAACCGATGGGACTCGACCCGTTTGCGAAAGTGCCCAAGCGGGAACGGAACATCAAAGACCGGCGGGTGCGGGAGGACGTTAAGGAATTAGCCCAGCTGGACGGTGCATTCATCATCGACAACGAGGGCCACGTCGTCGCGTCCCGTCAGTGGATCTCTGCGCCTGCGGAGCGGCTGACGCTCAGCAAGGGCCTCGGTTCACGCCACTGGGCTGCCGCTGCCATCTCCAAAGCGACCAAAGCGCTGGCGATTACCGTCAGCCAGTCGACCGGCACGGTGCGCGTTTTCCAGGATGGTGAGGTGGTGCTGAGGTTGGAGCCGACCAAACGGCGTGTGCTGAAGTGGCAGGAGTTCGAGTACGAGCCGCCGCTGGAGCGACTGCGACCCCACGAACAGCCACGCCCGTCGACCCGCGGCCGAGACCGAACCGAGTCGGCGATTCGGTCCCGCACTTCAAGGCGCAGCGGTTGACCTGCTCGGGAATCCATTGGGCCTCTGGGGATAAGCCATAAACCATTCGCAGACGCCGTAGCCGACGGCTCGCAAAAGTAACGCGCGACACGCCTGGGATAATGACTTGGAATCATGGGCGAGCGGAGGGTCTCTCTAGCCCGCACGGGCAATGTTGGTCGCGCGGCGCCGGCGGCGCTGACCAGTGCTCTTCATCGTTCCTTTGCCTGTACCGTGTGCGGCTATGTCCTGACCGCGGCACGGTCCGGCTGCCCAAGATGTTCCAACGTGGAAATAAGCGCGCCGGGGAGGGGCCAGACCCGCTACCTGGCGTGGGCAGGGAAACCATGCCCGCGATGGCTCGGATGCCGATGGCCGAGTGTGTACGCCGATGCGGTGAGGGGCTGCCCGGCCGTCGGGAACACGAAACAGAACGAGACAGCAACGGCGCGATGCGGGTGTTGTTCTGTCTGGCTTGTGTCAAGACCGTAGCCCCCGGCCGACGGCCCAAAGGGACTGCGCAACGTCGAGTGCGCAGGCACGCTACGTGGGCGCGCAGCCGGGCAGCGCGGTTCATTGCCCCTGTCTGCAGCTAGCGCGCTGGCCGGCGGTCGGACACTAGGCGCGTGCCCAGGGCCGGCAGTGCACCGTACTATAGCTTGATCGAACACAGCGGCAGGTTACTTCCTGAACCGCGCATGCTGCCTATCGTGAACCGCACACCAGCCGACTCGTGAGCGCACCGGTGCTGGCAGAACTGCGACCGCTTCGCCTTCTGCGAACAGGTCCACTGTTCGCCGCTGTTCTGGGTCTGCTGGCCACAGCAACTTTCCTGACCAAGGCGTTCCACATCGACGATGTGCTGTACCTGGAAGTGGCCCGTCAGATTCTGCGACGGCCCTGGGATCCTTACGGCGCAACGGTCCGCTGGGAGGAAGAACCGGAAAGCCTTTTCGATGCCGACTTCAATCCACCGGGCTGGAGCTACGTGCTGGCTGCAGCGATTGCGGTGGCCGGCGAACGAGAGGTAGTGCTGCACCTGCTTGAGGGTACCTGTGTTGTGGCGGCAGCCATCGGGCTCTGGCAGCTTGCCCGCCTCTATGGCGTGCGTCCGCTGCCGGTGACGGCCACCGTCATCCTCGGACCGGCATTTCTGCCCGGGTACAACGTGATGCTCGAGGGCCCGCTGCTTGCCCTGCTGGTTTGGTGCACCTATGCGGTCGTCCTAGCCGTGCGGGAGGCGTCCTGGCGGTGGGTCCTAGTCGGTGCGGTTCTGGCTGGCGTGGCCGTGTTCGTGAAGTACACGGCTGCCGTGCCGCTGGGTGTCCTCTGGCTCTGGGCGCTCCTGCGTCGATGGCGTGCGAGCGTCTTCATGCTGGGCCCGGTGCTTGTCCTCCTGGCCTGGTCCGCCTGGAGTTATGCCGTGTACGGCCGGGCGCACCCGTTGACGATCCTCGCGCGAGCTCAGACTTCGCAGCGCGTTCCCGAGGGCATCCGCCTCTGGGAGACGTGGGGGCGGGTCCACGGGACGCTCCGTGCCTATGGTGGCGTTACGTTCCTGGCGCTGCCGGCCCTGGTACTGTTTGCCCGCCGGAACCCGTCGGCGTTTCTGGTCGTGCTGTTGACGGCGACAGTCCTGTCGTGGGTTGCCACGCAGGATCTAGAGATCCGCACCCGCAGTAAAGGCCAGGGCCTTCGTCGCGGAGCACCGCTGCTGTACAGTCCCTATACCTATGCTTATGGCTTCGCGTTCCTTGGGACAGCGGCGCTGGCGGGTGTTGCTGCCACGTACCGGCTGCGCTTCTCGAGCCCGTCCGATCGAACCGACGATGCACTCGAATGCGGCGGAACCGCTTCGGCCGGTGCGGTGCCGCTTCCCACCGGCGGCGGCCCCCAGCCACTACCTGATGGACCGTCTAGCGGCCGAGCCGACGCGCCGTCCGAAGCGGCAGGCGATCCGCCGACTCGACAGCCCGGCGATGGCGTCGGACCGTCCCGCGAAGCCGACGAGCTGACG
>JALXBF010000115.1 GCA_026991575.1 Planctomycetota bacterium
CCTCGTCGATCTGGATCACATCCGCATGGATTCCCCGAACCTGGTTCGCAAGCACCTGCGCGATGGCCATCGTCAACCGTTCCCGGTCCCGATAGTAGGCATCCATTAGGACCTGCGCGAGCATGAACGGGCTGGTGACGGTGAACTTGAGTGGCTTGTCGGTTAACCGGCGGACCAGGGCGAAGTCGTCCGGCAAATGCAGCGAACCCTCGCCAATCGGACCGCGCACGATGCCGGCCGGTTTCAAGCGGTACGCCGTGTCCTGACGACGGCGGTACTCCTCCAGCTCGGCCCGCGTGAGCGACTCGTCTATGCCGCTCATCGCGCGCACAAAGTACTCGATCATCCCGTTCGTTTCCGGATGGTTCACGTCAAACCGCATCAACTCGCCATCGGTTACCACGTCGATGCCCGCTAACTCTTGAGTCTTCAACACGACCATGACCGCATCGATCAGCGACTGACGTGTCGGATAGACCTTCAACCACTCGGGCATCGGATAGGAACCAACGACGGTGGTCCGTAGCTGGATCGCCATGGCCTGCCTCCTCAGTTGGTCGATCGGTGCTCCGTCTATAGGATTCTCCGGCGCATCCGTCCGAGCCGGACAGGGGCGTGTTGTCGCGGCCGGGCTGGTCGCGCAACCATATTAAACTAAACTCCCTGCGGTCGCCCTCGGAACCGAGAACTACTGCAGGCAGTTGCGAGCGCATGAGGTCGGCTGCCATGCTCGGTCGAGCACGCGCGTGGACAATTGCCATTCTGTTGCTCTGGGCCCTAGCAGCTAGCTGGCTTGCCATCAGCGGTCACCGGCCGCAGCCGCTTGATGCAGACCAGCCCGACCCGCCGGCAGAGCGCGCCACCGACAGGGAGCTCCAGAAGATCAAGGATGAACTCACCAAGTGGCGCATCCTGGTGACCGGCAACGCCGAGCTGGGCTGGGAAGAGGCGCAGACCAAGCTTGAGTCGCTCCGGCAGCGGGCGGCCTCGTTGCCGAACACCGCGGTGCAGGAGCAGCCGTCGCTGCTGCAGGCGTACGCCGACGCGCTGCAGCGCATCGCCACGTTGGAACGAGAACTGACCGAGCTGCGCGGCCAATTGCGTACCGCTCAGCTGGCAGCACAGCACCCGGCGACGGCCCAAGCCGTGGACGAGTACGTCCGAGAACTCCATGAGGAGCGACTCGAGGAGCAGCAACGGATGCTGGCGGTCATCAGGGAACGAGAGCGGCGAATTCAGTCGCTTGCGGACCGGGTTCAGACGTTGGCGAAGCGGCTGCGTGATGAGCGGCAGGACAAGGCAAGGCTCGAAGCAGAACTGCTCCGCGAGCTAGACCGGCTCCGCACCGCTCTGGAAGAACTCCGCCGCTACCGGCCGAAGCCGGCCGGCGTCGTGCGCCTGGAGCCGGACGGCAGGGTGGTTCGGGCCAATAACGTGCAACGCGTCGTCTGGATCAGCCTGGGCCGACGTCACGGTGTGCAACCGGGCATGACGTTCAACGTCTGGCCCAGTACGGCGTCCGTTGCGCTGGACAAACCAAAGGCGAGTATTGTCGTCAGCCGGGTGATCGACCGGAGCCTGAGCGAGGCGCGGATCGTAGCGGCCGATCCACGACATCCGATCGTCGACGGCGACCTGATCTGCAACGCCGCTTTCGACCCCGATCGGCCGACAACGTTCGTGCTGGCGGGCGTCATCGACATCGATGGCGATGGCAAGGACGACCGCGCGATTGTGCGCAACTGCATCAAACGCTCAGGGGGCAAGATCGTGGCGGAGTTGCTGCCGGACGGCACGGTGCAGGGAGAGGTGCGGGCGGAGGTGCGGTACTTCGTGCGAGGGGAGGCTGCCGGCGCGGTCCGCATGGCTCGCGATCGGCTGGAGGCGGAAGCACGCGATTTCGGGGCATACGTACTGACCGTCGATAAACTGATCGATTTGCTCGGCCTGCCGCGCGTGCGGCGGTTCCGCTGACCTAATCGAGACGTCGACCGATGGCACGAACCTTTGCGGATTTCTACCGAGAGAAGCAACCGGTAGTGTCGTTCGAGGTGTTTCCGCCTAAGACAGAGGCGGCCGAACAGAATCTCTACCGCGTCCTGCCGGAGCTCATCGCGCTTCGCCCCGACTTCATGACCGTCACCTACGGCGCGATGGGTTCGACGCGGGAACGGACCGTTGAGATTGCGGCGTTCATCAAACGGGAGTACGGACTGGAGACCGCTTGTCACCTGACGTGCGTCGGCTCATCCCGAGCAGAGCTGGTGACGATCGTCGAGGAGATCTACGCCAACGGCATCCGCAATATCGTGGCCCTTCGAGGTGATCCGCCCCGAGGCGAGACGACGTTCACGCCACCGAAGGACGGGCTAGCGCACGCCAACGAGCTCGTCACCCTGATCCGCGAGCTCCAGCGCCAGCGCGGCTGGGAGCAACTGGGCATTGCCGTGGCAGGCTATCCGGAAAAGCACCAGGAAGCGCCGGACATGGAGACAGACATCCGCTACTTGAAGCAAAAGGTCGACGCTGGGGCGGACGTCGTTATCACGCAGCTGTTCTTCGACAATCAGGACTTCTTCACGTTTCGTGAGCTGGCAGTTGCTGCCGGGGTGCGAGTGCCGATCGTACCCGGGCTGTTGCCCATCGTCTCGGCCAAGCAAATCAAGCGGATCGCGTCCCTGTGTGGGGCACGGATCCCGGAGGCGCTCGCCCGGCAGTTGGATGCGGCAGAAGGGGATGACGCGGCGGCTGAGGCGATTGGTGTGCGTCAGTGTATTGAGCAGGCCAGGGAGTTGCTGGAGGCCGGTGTTCCCGGCATCCACTTCTATGTGCTTAACCGCTCAAGCCACATGAAGCAGATCATCGCCGCCCTGCGGCCTTACCTTAAACAAGACCACCAGACGGCCCGGTGAACCATCCGCGGCGCACTCCGGCTGTCCCAACTGCTTCCCTCACCGCCAATCATGCGCACGGGCCTGGATCAGAGCACCCGCTCCCAGCAAGGGATGCAGCCGGCGAGCTCCCGGTGTTGAGTTCGCCAAACTGCATCCCCGTCGAATCCTGTGCGGATCAGTTATTCGGCAAGATCGAAACGAGTTCCAGTTCGAAGATCAACGTCTTGCCGGCGCATGGATGGTTGGCATCGAGCACGGCCGTTCGATCACGGAGCTCTTTAACCCAAACGGTGATCCGTTGCGGACCGACCTGTGCGCTCAGCCGGTCGCCAACTGCCACGTCGGGCGGAAGCATGGCGCGATCCACCTCGTACTGAAGCTCAGGCTCATGGGGCCCGAATCCCTTCTCCGGCGGCACCGTCACCGTCTTCTTCTCGCCCTCCTGCATGCCGATCACCGCCTCTGACACGCCTTCGATGACGTCAGAACTGCCGGCCACGAACTCAATCGGCTCGCGCCCCGCAGAACTGTCAAACACGTTCCCGTCTTCAAAACGTCCCACGTAATGCACTCGAACCCTGTCGCCTGGTTGTACCACGGCCATTGCTCCTACTCCGAACCAACAGTTGCCGACCAAAGCGGCCGGACCACAAGAGACAGACCACGCAGAGTACACCACAAATCCGACTAGCCGCGGTGCAACTCAGTGGGCGATCAGATGGAACTGGCCGGGAGAGGATCGGAGAGATGGTCCGGCAACCGACAGACGTCTCACCAAACCCAACCTGGCCCGCTTTCCAATCCGCCCGCGAGCCACCGTCCCACCGGGACCTATGTCACTCTGCAACCACACGTGCTCGCAGCGCTTGCTGCCAGCACTACCTAAGCATACGCTAAAGCCACCCGAAAAGCTAGGCCGAAAGGCACGAAGCCTCCAAATTGGTCTGTGCATTGCGGTTGGGCGCCGCTTTGGCCGCAGCACCGCCCCAGGTGCCATGCTGAAACGGTGAGGCCGGGCTCGTCGACGGCGGCTCGCGGCCAGGCTCCTCATACGATAGGAACGAACGCAGCATGGCCGCCAAGAAACACGCCGGACGAGCCCGCGTGACGAATGGTTGCCATCCTGGGAGATCCACCAGCTTTCCCGGACGGGCCACCTGCGTGGCCCCGCACCACACCCGCCATTCGACGGGCCCTTCAAGATGCGCTCCGTGACCACCAGTGGGGCACGTACGACGGCCCGCACACCGATAGGCTTCAGCGCGCGTTGAGAGACTTCTACGGGGTCGACTACGTGGTGCTCACTGCTAGCGGCACGTTTGGCATGGAGCTCGCGCTACAGGCTGCGCGGGTCCGCCCTGGCTCGTCCGTCGTCATGGCGGCCTATGAGTTTCCGGGCAATTTCCTGTCAGTTCTGAAGCTCGGTGCCACGCCGCTGCTTGTCGATGTCCGAGCAGACGATGGCCAGATGGATGTGGACCAGGTGGAGCTGGCCATGCGTCGTAAGCCCACCGCGGTGATTGCCACTCACCTGCACGGCGGCATGGTCGACGTTGCGCGGCTCCGAACCATCTGCGAGGACAACAGTGTGACGCTCATCGAGGATGCCGCGCAGATGCCGGGCGCAACCATCGCCGGTCGGCGCGCCGCTACCATCGGACACATCGGCGTCATCAGCTTCGGGGGTTCCAAGCTGATGAGCGCCGGGCGTGGCGGAGCCGTGCTGACAGACGTTGCCGTCTGCCACCAGCGAATCCGCCTTCTGTCCACCCGGGCCAACGATCTGGTCTGCCCGCTGTCGCAGCTTCAAGCCGTCGTGCTCGTGCCGCAACTCCACGAGCTCGAGACACTGGAGCGGCGGCGGGCATCTGCAGTGGCGTGGCTTTCCAAAGGCCTCGAAGAAGAGGTGCCGGGACTAAGCGTTCTGCGTTCCAGCTTGCCTGGCCGACCAGGCTACTACAAGGTGGGCCTCTTGTTCGACCCTGCCGCTTTCGCGCCGCTGACCCGGGAAGCCTTCGTGCAGGCGGCCCAGGCGGAAGGAATTGCCGTCGATGTCGGTTTCCGGGCACTCCACTCGGGCCGGTCGAGGAGCCGCTTTGAGCAAGTTGACCGGTTGTGCAACGCGGAACGATTTGCTCAGCGAATACTCGTGCTGCACCATCCCGTGCTGCTCGAATCCCGGCGCACGCTCGAACGGCTGATCGAAGCCCTGGGCGACATCTACCGGGCGCGTGACCGGATCGCCAAGCTGTTCGCCTAGCACGATCCCCCCGCGCGTCGGCTAGCCACTGCGCCAGGAAACGCGACCCTACGTGGCAGAAACCGCTACGCCTAAAGCGCTTCGCGTGTGGTCGTCGCGCAAGCGGCTGCGGACCGCTCCGCGCGCGGCCGTCACCGTGATCGGGTCAGTACTGCCTTCAGCCACCGGTACGCCTGCCGTTTCTCACGCTCTGGGAAATCATGGCCGGAGTTCGGGTAGACGACCACCAGCCGGTCCACGGCACCAAACAGCCGATACACAGGCCGCACGGCAGCAATCACCTCGCGTACCCCGGCGTTGTCGAAATTGCCGTCATTCAGGGGGGCGTTGACAAACAGCGGTCGGGGTGCGATGGCAGCCAGCACTTCGTGGAAATCAAACGGCATCCGTTTCGGATCCATGGCATACGCGGTGCGGATCCGCGGCATGTAGCGATCGCTGGTCCAACCACGCAGGTTGCCGCCGTAGTAGTTGGGAAAGGCCGTGAACCCGCAGCTGGTGACGACTGCCCGGATCCTCTGATCAAACGCCGCGGTGAACAGCGCGTTGTGGCCACCCAGGCTGTGCCCGAAAGCGGCGATCGCGTCCCGATCGACCTCGGGCCGAGACTCCAGCAGGTCGATAGCGCGAATGTTGTTCCAGATCGCTTTCATGGTGCCGGAAACGTACTCCGGATGCGTGCGGAAGTCGTAGCGATACTCACCAAAGCTCGGGTAATCGGGCACCAGGCAGACGAAGCCTTCTCGAGCCAGCTCATCCGCGTAGCGTCGGTTGGCACGGCCGGCCAGGCCGACCAGTTCATCCTTGCCGTGCGGGTTCGTTTGGTGCAGCACAAGTACGGCCGGAGCGGGGAGCTTCACACGGAGAGGCACCAGCAGGTAGGCTGGCACCCGGTCACCCGGATCGGCCGTGTAGAACAGCTTGATCCGGCGGTAGTACTGCGTGTCCACCTCTTCGACGATCTGCACATCTAACGGCACGCGCCGCTGCGGTCCTGGCAGCGGCCCCATGACCTTTTCCATGTTTCTCAGGATCTGGAACCGCCTGCGCCCCCAATCGAAAAGGTTCTCCCGGCGGATGTGTCGGAGCGTTCCACGCGGAGTTCGATAGATCAGCAGATTGCTGCGGTCATGGTAGACGGGCACCTGGTCAGCAGGCGGCACCGGATCGCGGTAGGCCTCCCCCTGAGCGGATCGGTTCTCGAAGCAGTACAGCCCGTTGCGCGTGGGGCCGATCAGGTCCAGGTCGCCATCGCCGTCCAGGTCGACGACTTCTGGATCAAGATCCCAGCCGCCGCTGTCCCATGCGATGGTGGCTGCATGCCACGATCTGGTCTTTCTGGAGAACTGGTACGCTCGCACCAGCAGTGGGTCGTACTCACCGGGGTCGCGGCCGTCGTGGCCCAGGTAGCGGCGGGCGGCGACAAGCTCGGGCCGACCGTCTGCATTGAGATCGGCCCAACGGAGGGCGTGCACCTGGGATATCGTGTGGTCAATGCAATGCAGCTGCCAGGTTCGCCGACCGCCGCTAGCCCGTTGCTCGAGCCAGTAGACGCCGATGTCGTGTCCTCGGCCCCAGATGAGGTCCGAGTCGCCATCGCCGTCAACGTCGACGACCAGGATGGGGATGGATGCATCGCGGTGCAGCGTGAACTCTGCCAGCCACTGCCAGCGGATGGTGCCCCCTGGGCCGGGCACCTGTCTGGCCCAACCCCTCTGACCGACAACGTCCACCAGTCCGTCCCCGTCCACGTCACCGGCCCCGATGCCATGGGCCCGGACCTGGTCGGGCAGGGGGCGTCTGGCGGTGGCGAAAGAAGCGACCCCGGGACCTGCCGGCAGAACGTATCGCTCGTACCACGCGGCGTAGTCAATTCCGTTGGGGAGGATGTCCGGCAATCCGTCCCCGTTGATGTCTACCAGCAGAGCAGTCTCCGCACGACCAAGCCGTTCGACCTCAATGACCTGCCAGCTCTGTCCCAGGGCCGACGGGTTAATGGCCACCCGGACGGTGCCGCTGCGGTAGTTGACACTGACGATGTCTAGATCACCGTCGCCATCGACATCGACCGGCAGGTTGCTGTAATCGTCGTAGCGGCCGCGGATTACCGGCACGTCGCGCAGGCGTATCAGTCGCCAGTGCGGGGCGAGGTAACCGAATGCACCGCAGACGATATCGCGATGCCCGTCGCCGTTGAGGTCCAGGGTGGTCGCAGCAGGAAACCGCGAGCCCGGGTGGATGACCACCGTCCGGAACGGGGGTGGCCTGTAGTCGTCGCCACCGGCCGTGCTCGTAACGAGAACCATCAGCACGGTGCAAAGGGCCACAAGGAACGCCACAGCCGATCCTCCCGCTGGAGATTACGGGGCGAGCCGGGGGGCCAGCCGGTGCACGGTTTCAGGGTACAGGCCGGCCAGGTTGATGCGTTCTTCCGGGTCGAGGTCGATGCGAAACAGAGCGGTGGACGTTGGCCCGAACCGGCCGGTAGCCCGTTTGGTTGGTTCCACCAGCTTCCAGTGGCGAGTGATGACACAGCGGAACAGCAGGCTTGCCTTCGGATCCGCCAGATCGTGGATGTCGTGGTCGTAGATTTCCGCCCGCAGGTACTCTCGCCTCTGCACGGCTTCGGGTGATAGCAGGTTGACGCCCGGCAAGTCGATGGGGGGGTTGATTCCGAGGATCGACAGCACGGTGGGGACGAAGTCGATGGAGCTAGCCAGGTTGACTTTGTCCCGCCGCGGCTTGACTCGCCCGGGCCAGCGGATCATGATCGGCGTGCGCAGTCCGCCGTCGTAGGCGGATCGCTTGCCACGGAGCCCCCCGAACGCTCCTCCCGCGCTGTCCGGTCGCTGAACCCAGCCATTGTCGCAGATGTAGAAAACGATCGTGTTCTCCGCCAGCTGCTTCTGCTGGAGGTAATCGAGCAGCTTTCCGCACACGGCATCCCACCACTCGCACATGGCGTAGTACCGCGCTATGGGCTCGGGCAGGCTGAGTTGCTGATATCGGCGCAGGTAGTGCTCGGGCGGGTTGTGAGGCAGGTGCGGCATCATGGGGGCGAACCAGATGAAGAAGGGGCGGTTGGAGGCAACGGCCAGGTCGATGAAGTCGTAGACGGGCTTCATGGTGCGCCGTCCGATGGTCAGCCCCACATCTCCGTGCCGGCCGCCGCGGCGCAAGTCGCCGTGGGTCATGCCGTGCGTGAAGCCTCCGTTACGATGATTGCCCTCCCACCACTTGCCGCACTGGAAGGTCAGATAGCCATTGCGCGCAAGGATCGCTGGCAGCCGCGGGTTCAGCAGGAACCGCTGGACGATGGCATTCCGCTGAGCAGGGTCGCGGCGACCCCGTGCCGGATCGTTGCCGGTGATCCCATGTTGACTGGGGTAGAGACCGGTGATCAGGCTGGCCAGCGACGGACGACAGAGTGACGTGGGCACGTAGCCACGTTCAAAGACTAACGACTGAGACGCCAGCCGGTCGAGATTGGGGGTGCGGATCCAGGGATGGCCCATGAACGAGTAGTCGTCCCAGCGTTGGTCGTCGGCGATGATCCAGACGATGTTGGGGCGTTCGGCTGCGATGGCACAGCAAGCAAGAAAAGAGAACCCCGTGAGCACGACCGCTTGCAGTTGCTTCATCGCGTGCGCCCTCCTCGGTGCGTCTCAACGGTGGCAGACACTCTCGTTGCTCAAGGGGGGCAGCGACGGTCCACGTCACATGGTGGCCGCTGCCGTAGCCGGTACCGTCGGCCCGGCAGCCGGCCGGCCAACGGAAGCGATTGTAACACGCGCGGGGCTTCAAGGGGGGACATGAGGGGGGCAGATCGGGAATCGGTCCCCGCCGCTTGTCCGCACACCGCCCGCTGCTTCTGCTACTGGCACCAGCACCCCAACAACGGCCATAGCGGACGGTGTCACTCAGCACGCGCGCCCGTGTCGTTCTGGCGAGCGGCACGGCGGAGCCGCTGGATCGTAGCACGAATGGCGGGCTTGAGCCGATCAGGCGCTCGCTCCAATGCCGATTCTAACGCACTGATGACATCCGGCGACGGCGGTATCTCCTCGATCTGAGTCAGCAGCGCAGCCGCCGTGACACGCTTGACCGGGTCCCGACGCCGTAGCAGCTTCAGCAGCACCGGACGGGCTTCTGGCGTCACCGTTCGGATGCGGCGGATCGCTCGCAAGGCATCCGACATGTCGTCGCGCGTGGTAAGCAGACGGGTCAGGATCGCGGGCATGGCCGCAGCAGCCTGCGGACCGAACTCCGCCAGCTCCTGGTACATCGCCCGGCGCACCGACCAACTCGCTTCTACTGGCAGTGCATCGGCCAGCACACGCACCGCCTCCGACCGCGGCAGGACGCGGGCTACGGCTCGGACCGCTGCCTGCCGCACAGCCTCCGACTCATCACGCAACGCTTCTTGGATCGCTGCCAGCAGCTTTCTGTCCCCCGAACCCCCTACGGAGAGTGTCTGTACCGCTTCAAGCGCTCGCACGCGTACGGACGCAGCCCGATCGCGCAAGAGCACCGCGACGGCCGACCGGGCGGTCTGCTCGTCTAGCGTACCGCCGTAGGCCCTTACAAGCTCGATCGCTGCAGCACGGATCGCTGGGTCAGGATGTTCGACGGCGGCCGCGACTGTCTTGCGTACCGCCCGCCGGTCCGGCCGCTCTGGCCGCACGGTCACCATGTACTGGACGGCCGCACGCACGATGTCGTCGCGTGGTGCGCTGGCCACCAGCGTGGCTGCTGCGTCGAACAAGGCGGGGGTGGTGAGCCGGCGGGCCACAAGCGCGTCGAGGACGGTCAGCTTGAACTCTTCGTCGGTTTCCGATGCCGTGTTATCGGTCAACACCCGCCGGGCCACCTGGGCAGCCTGCGGGGCTTCGGCCCACAGGATCGCACCCCGGATGGCGGCCAGACGCACACGTGGATCCTCGGCGCTGAGCGCCTCGGCCGCGAGCCTGGCCGCCTCGGTCCTGCTGACCAGGCCGCGGTCCACCAGGGCCGCGATCGCCATCAGGCCGGCGGCACGCACCTGCGGTCGGGCATCGTGTGCCGCCCGCAGCACCGTGTCGCGCGCGGACCTGAGGTCGCCTTCCAATGTGGCCAGCGTCGTCAGAGCGGCAGCTCGAACCTCGGGGACCGAGCTCTGTGCGAGCCGGATGATGGGCGCGGTGGCTGCCGGCCCGAAGCGCGCAAGCAGCGACACCAGTGTGGCGGCGCGCGCACCAAGCTCGTCAATCATGACGGTCACCGTCTCAACCGCAGGATGGCCGATGGCCGTAATCGCCTCGGCCAGAGCGCGACGTTCTTCCGGGGTCTCTGCTGTCAGGTAGCTGCGAGCGAGTTCTTCGGTTGCTGCCGCCGCGGCAGGTCCGAGCCGCTCGAGCAACGCAGCCAGTTCCTGCCGCCGTTGCGGGGGGCTCGTTGCTACCAGGGCACCAGCGCGGGCAATCAGCTCCCGGGCATCCTCGCCGTAACTGAGGATCACATCCATGGCCGCAAAGCGAACCTCCTGTTCCTCAGCCTGTAGCGCAGCGATCACCGCAGCCTGCCGTCCCGCAGTCAGCGTCGGACGGATCTCCGCCAGGCATCGCAGGGCCGCAGCCCGAACCTCCGGCGATTGGTCTGCTGAGGCGAGAGTGGTGATCCGCTCCAGGATGTCTTCATCCTGCGGCCGTAACCGGGCGAAGACGTTGAGCGCGGCGACCCGGGCCGCCGGCTTCTCGTGGTTCAGGTAAGGTTTGACGACCGCTATGGCCGGGCGACCGGCAGCCGCCAGGGCAAGCACCGCCTGATGCCGCACGACTTCGGCAGCATCGGCCAGCAGTCCGGCGAGTGCTCCGGCAGCTTCAGCGGCACACGGGGGGTTGAACGAAAACGCCAGCGCTGCGCCAGAACGCACCCGTTCGTCCCGATGTTCGAGCGCTGCGAGCAGCTTCGGTACAGCCGCTTTGCCGATGCGACCAAGGGCATAAGCGGACCGGTACCAGCGCTGGCGGCCCCCGCGGGCCAGGTGCCGAATCAGCGCGTCTGTGGCCGGGGCAGCGGCCGGCCCGATGTTGGCCAGCGCATCGACCGCGTAAAACCAGACCTGGGGATCGCGGTCCTCAAGCGCTTGGACCAGCGCGTCCACGGCGTCGGCCGCCTTGGGGCCGAGCTTACTCAGTCGATACGCGGCCTCGCGACGCTGGTCGCGGGTGCCTTCCAGCAGGTCGCGTGTTAGCTGGTCGATGGAGGGTGAGGCCTCTTGCTGCGCCGCACGGGCAGCTGCCCAATCCAGCACAGCAGAAGGCGCGAAGAGAACGACCAACGGCAGCAACAGGCAGACAGAACAGCGCACGGTGTTGCCTCTTGAGTTCGCGGGCCTCTGTGCAGTGGTGGGAGAAGCTTCCTAGCCGAGGTCAGTGAGTTCGCCCGTGCTGTCGCCAAAGCGTTCCACGGGAACTCCGGCCCGTCGCAGCATGGCCACGAACAAATTGCACATCGGAGTTTCCCACTGCACCTTCACGTGGCGACCAGTGCGGACGGTTCCCCCGCCTCGGCCGGCAAACACGACGGGCAGGTCTTCGTTGTTGTGCCGATTCCCGTCACTGATGCCCGACCCATAGACGATCATGCAGTTGTCTAGCAAGGTCGAGTCACCCTCACGGATTGCTTTCAGCCGGCGCAGGAAGCGGGCAAACATGGCTACGTGGAACCGGTTGATCTCGGCGATCTTGCGGAGCTTCTCAGGGTTGCCGCCGTGGTGGGACAGATCGTGATGGCCGTCGGGCACGTTGATGAAACGATAGCTCCGGTTGCTCCCCGCGTTCGCGAACATGATCGTGCCGATCCGGGTCAGATCGGCCTGGAATGCCAGTACAAGCATGTCGGTCATCAGACGGATGTGTTCTGCGTACTCGCGCGGGATGCCCTTCGGCCGCGGATAGCTGAACGGCTGGTCGTCGTCGGACGGCTCATAGGCCTGGGCTGCGGCCATCTCGAGTCGTCGCTCGATCTCACGGATGCTCGTAAGGTACTCATCCAGTTTCCGTTGGTCGCCGGCGCCGAGTTGCCGCTTCAGACGGCGGGCGTCTTCGAGGGCGAAGTCCAGGATGCTGCGGCGGTATCGCTCGCGCAATGCCCTTTGCGTTGCGACCTCGGTGCCGGTGCCATGGCTGAATAGACGCTCAAAGACCAGCGCTGGATTGATCTCTTTGGTGGCCGGAGTGTACGGGTCGCGCCAGGAGATGTTCGACGAGTAGGCGCAGCTGTATCCGGAGTCGCAACTGCCAGCATTGGCACTGGGGTCGCAGCCTAGTTCCAGCGACGGAAACAGCGTCTCCTTGCCAATGTACCGGGCCGCGTACTGGTCAACCGAGATCCCGACGCGGATGTTGGCGCCGTTGGTCTTGACGGGCTGGCAGCCGGTCAGAAACACCGACGCACTGCGGGCGTGATCTCCCGGACCGTCGCCGTTGGCTCGGCCCTTGTCATGCGTGAGACCGGAGAGAATCAGGATCTCGTTGCGGACGTCACGTAGCGGTTCAAGGATGTAGGGCAAGTCGAAGAAATAGCCGGTACGTTTCGGCGTCCAGTGGGCGAGGTTTACCCCATTGGGAACGAAAATGAACGCCATCCGGACGGGGGGCTTGCCCGTGGACCCGCCCGCTGCTGCTGCGGCGGCGGCGCGGGCAACGGCGGGGAACATGGCGTCGAGCACAGGCAATGCGATAGCAGTGCCCAGACCGCGCAGCACGGTTCGCCGAGACAGGGAGACGTTCTTGAGGGCAATCTTCGGGGCCATAGGTCTCCTCCAGGCTTGCTCCACGCTGCCTGGCCCTGGCACACCTTGCCGATGCCGGTGGGGTGCACACCAGTCGCAGCGCCGTTTCTCACGCGGAGGCGGGCGGGGATCCAGAAGCATGCACTCCCATTATCGTCCGGCCCGCCTGGTCAATCAACATAGGATCATGCGTCCGATGCGACCCAGCCGCATGCACCCACCGGCCCCGATCGGCAGAATTGCTGAGGGGATCGATCGTACGTCCGGTCGTCCCGATCGGCCACGTGCGTAATCGCAGATGAGCGCGGCAACGGGCGGCCCGCTACGTGTTCCTCCCCGAACGCTGACCCCAGCCGTTTGCCGGATATGCTAGCGCTAACGCCTAGCGCGAACGCCGCAGCGGAACTAGGTTCCGATGCCCTGCAGATCCGCTGCCCGCACCGTCTGCGGTTCCAATCAGCACTTGCGCACAACCTTCTGCGGCTGGTTTCTCGACAGGCAGGCAAGGGGCCGGCAGGGGCCAGACCAAGGCTGGGCTGGGCCCGGCCGAGTCGGCATCTATCCGGGCGGCCATCCTGTCCCGGCGTTCCGGGGAAGGAAGAGACTGCTGCCTGGCCCACCGAGCGGACAGGGCTTTGCACCGAACCACGGTCGGTGTTCTGCTCGGCACCCGAGCAGCCCGCATGCGCTCGACGGGGGTGTCGCTTGCCCAGGGCCTTCCAGGTACAGTGCAAGCCCGATCGGTAGCTGTGCGCACTTAGGCCGGCGACTGGCTATGATTTAGTGGGGCGGACGTGTGGTTGCCACGTGACGAGGTCTGTGCATGGCAGCAACGGCGCAGCCGGTAAGCGATAGCGATCAGCTCACCGAGACCGTTTCCGTTCTGATCGTTGACGACGACGCTGCGTTTCGCAGCCTTGTGGCTCGTCGGCTGGCGCGGCGCGGTTACGCGGTGCAGGATGCGCCGGACGCTGAGACTGCCCTGGCGATGGCCCGGGAGCGACATTTCGACGTTGCAATTCTGGACATCGCTCTGCCCGGCATGGACGGAGTGCAGCTGCTGGAGCAGCTCCGTATCGTGGACCCCGATACACAAGCCATCATGCTGACAGGGCATGCCACGGTGGAGACGGCCATCCGGGCGATGAAGCTGGGGGCGTACGACTACCTGACCAAGCCGTGCGAACTTGCGGAGCTGGAGCTGCACGTGCAGCGGGCGTACGAGAGGCTGCGGCTGGCGCGCGAGAACGACGCCTTGCGCACAGCGCTGCGACGCAGCGAGCACAGCCTGGAGATCGTCGGGGACAGCCCGGCGATCCGGCAGGTGCTGCATATGATCTCGCGCGTGGCGCCCACGGACAGCCCGGTGCTGATTCTGGGCGAAAGTGGCACCGGCAAGGAGCTGGTGGCGCGGGCCATCCACCGAGCGAGCAAACGTGCCCACCGCCCGATGGTGGTCATCAACTGCGCCGCATTGCAGGAAACGCTGCTCGAAAGCGAGCTGTTCGGGCATGAGCGCGGCGCGTTCACCTCGGCCGTGACCAGCAAGCCGGGCCTTTTTGAGCTGGCCAACGGCGGCACGCTATTCATTGACGAGGTCGGCGAGATGGCTGCCAGCGTGCAGGCGAAGCTGCTGAGGGTGCTGGAGGACGGGTCCTTCCGACGCGTGGGGTCGGTAAAGGAAATCCGGGTCAACGTCCGCATCATTGCGGCGACCAACAAGGACCTGGCGGCCGAGGTGGCCGAGAAGCGGTTCCGTGATGACCTGTACTTCCGGCTCAACGTGATCACGATCCACGTGCCACCGTTGCGTGAGAGGCGTAGCGACATCCCGCTGCTTGTCCGCCACTTTCTGCAACGTGACCCGCGCGGCCCTCGGCACATCGAGCCCGAGGCCATGCAGAGGCTGATTGAGTACGACTGGCCGGGCAACGTGCGGGAACTGGCAAACGTGATCGAGCGGGCAAAGATCCTGTGTGACGGGGAGGTGATCACAGTTCAGGACCTGCCCCCGGACATCATCCACCGCCGCTCGCTGCTGCCCGGTGCCAATCGCCCTGTAGTCGTGCCGGGAGCTAGTTCGGCGATTCCGACGCCGTCTTCTGCAGTGCAGCCCGGCAACGGCGCTTCGACGCTGGCAGAGATCGAAAAGGCGCACATTGTCAGCGCCCTGGAACGGCACGGCTGGAACAAAGCTCAGGCCGCGCGCGCCTTGGGCATCAGCCGCCGCCGGCTCTATCGACTGATCGAAAAGTACGGTATCACACGCCGCCCGTCATAGGCTGCCGGTCCGCCCAGGCGAACTCCGCGTTGGGGGGAAGTCTCAGGTTTTTTGCGGACCCGCTCTTGGGACGGGTCGTTGCGAAGCAGTGCCGGAAACGGCCTTGGGAGTAGCCCCGGGCGCGTGTGGCCGTGCGGATTCCGCTTCCCAGCCCTGTCGGATGACCGACCGAGGAAAAGCCTCGCGCTCGCCCGTGTGCGCAAGCGATAGCACGAAACCACCTTCTGGCTGCCCGTAAACCTGACGGTCACGCTCGCCGCGCCAGCGGGACACAGCCGGGCCCTGCTTTTGCTGCTATCGCCCTCTCCGCATCGGAAGGCCAGATTGCTCCCTGCGGTGACTATCCCCGGCGAGCACCCCCGTGCCAAAAGAAAAACGCCCGCTGGCCGGCAACCATTGCCGGCCAGCGGACGCGGTCGTCAGTGGAGGCGGCGGGAATCGAACCCGCGTCCCGCGACAGCTCGGTGAGGGCTTCTACGTGCGTAGCCGGTCTAGTTCGTCTCGCCCAGCCGGCTCTGACCGGCAAGAGCACAGCTGAGCCAGTCCGGAGTGGTTTCTCGTCGGAGCCTCCCCGGACACCGGCTCCGACCAGCCCGGTTCACGGCCTCTTGCAGGTTCCCCCGGGCGAAGGATCCTGCAGAGGGGCTACGTGTTTCGCTTACGCAGCCAGAGCATAAGAAGGAGTCGCACTTATTGTGCAGTCGGCTTGATAACGGGGCCTGCCGACCAACCCCGGCACGCCACCTCTCACCTCGTCTGCCCGGTCGATACCAATTCGCCCCCGAGCAATCCGGTGAGGTTGGCTTCCACTGTATTCTATCGTCTTGACTCCCGAAATCTGACAGAAGTTCCCGAGCTGGATCGCATCGCGAGGACTTTACCGACATCGCCAGCGGCGGTAGTCCCCGGTGCGTTTGCCGCCTGAGCTGCCGCAAGCCAGCTCGGGTGGGCAGGCAGCGGCGGCATGCTGGCTGAAAGCGGCGTGGCCGATGCCTGATTGGCAGCAGCGCAGCCTATCTTCGCTTCAGCATCCGCTGGCGGATCGCCTTCTTGGCCTCGCGTTCCCTGATCTTCTCCCGTTTGTCGTACTGGCGTCGTCCGCGTGCCACGGCGAGCTCCACCTTGGCCAGGTGTCGTTTGAAGTAGATCCGCAGCGGGATCAACGTGTAGCCCTTTTGCTGGACGCGGCTGGCCAGCTTCTCGATCTCGCGCCGATGCAGCAGGAGTTTCCTGGGGCGCTTCGGCTCGTGGTTCATGGCGCCGGCTTCCGGATAGATCGGAATGTCGGCGTTGACCAGCCACACTTCGCCGTTCTTGATGCGCGCAAACGCTTCTTCTATGGAGGCCTTACCACGACGCAAGCTCTTGACCTCCGTGCCCATCAGCGCCATGCCAGCCTCGATCGTTTCCAGGATGTCGTAGTCGTGTTTGGCCTTACGGTTCCGGCAGACGATTTGTACGGCCTTGGTGTTTTGGGCGGCCATGCTCTGGCATCCGTGGCAGGCTCGCGCGGTTTCTGCAGGCTAGAGCGCTCTGCCGATTGCATCGGCCACTCGGGCACACTCCAGCATCATACGTTCGAAGGCTTCCAAGTTTAGTGACTGATAGCCATCGCTCCAGGCCTCGTCCGGTCTGGGATGGACCTCGACCAGGAGTCCGTCGGCGCCGGCAGCCACGGCGGCTCGGGCCATGGCCGGCACCAGCGACGCCTTGCCCGTGCCGTGGCTCGGGTCGACGATGATCGGCAGGTGAGTCCGCTCTTGGAGGTAGGGGACGGTCGCCAGTGGCAGCGTGAAGCGGGTGTGCGTTTCGAACGTGCGGATGCCGCGTTCGCAAAGGATCACCTGGCGGTTGCCGCGGTCCAGGATGTATTCGGCAGCGAGCAGGAACTCGTCGACCGTTGCGCCGTGGCCGCGTTTCAGAAGCACCGGTTTGTCCAGCTCGCCAACGGCCTGTAGCAGCAGGTAGTTTTGCATGTTGCGGGCGCCGATCTGGAGGACGTCGGCGTATTCGGCGACGAGCGGAACCTGTTCTGGCGCGAGTACTTCGGTCACCACAGCCAGTCCGGTTTCTTCGCGTGCCCGGGCCAGCAGCTCAAGGCCTTGTTTGCCGAGGCCCTGGAAGCTGTACGGGCTGGTACGCGGCTTGAACGCGCCGCCGCGCAAGGCAGTAGCCCCGGCTGCTTTGACCGCCCGGGCCGTGGCGAGGATCTGTTCTTCGGTTTCGACAGAGCAGGGGCCTGCGATGACAGCGACGCGGCTGCCGCCGACCTCAAGGGATCCGGTGCGAACGATCGTCTTCTCGGGGCGGACTTCACGCGAGGCGATCTTGTACGGGGCAAGGATCGGCACGACCTGCTCAACACCGTCCATCGTCTCCAGCGCTTCGCGCGCACCGTCGCGCTTCTCACCAATCGCCGCCACGACGGTCCGCTCGGTACCGACGATCACGTGCCCTTTCATGCCCATTGCTTCAATCCTCCGGACCACCGCGTCGATCAAAGGTTGCGGGACCTTGGGTTTCATGACGACAACCATCGCGTTAGCCTCCCTCGTGTTTCGAAAACGCAAAAGAAAAAGCCCTGAGGCTTCTCTGGGCCTCAGGGCTTGGATTGCTCGACTGTTCGGTCAGGCGGTGGTTCAGTCGACCGAAGAGCCGGCGCTGCCCTGCGACCCAGCAGGGCTAAAGTAGAACCACCACCAGCTAAATCGCCGGTCTTCGTGGCTGCGCATCCGGCTCACTCGGCTTCGGTTAACCACCACCATGCACGCAGGGGACAGGCCACCAGAGCCTGTTCACGAACAAGAATACCCACCCCTGCCCCCGATGTCAACCCGAACCGCGCAGGCGCGCGGGTTTCCGTGTCGAACGTCGATGGCGGCATCCCTGTGCACAGCGACATAGCCGACGGATGGTGCGATCCACAGACCCGCCGCCGCACTTCATCCGTACACGACCAACTTCTCCGTAAACGGAACAGCCATCCCCTCCTTGGAGCGGTGCCTGATGTACACGGCTCGATCACCTGGCCGACGAACGGAAACGTACATCTCGATGGTCATCTCCTTGGTGCCGGGAGTCAGATCGACCACGACCTGACCCTCCGGGACGTTGCTAAGCCACTGATCTCTTAGCCCTTGCTGAGCCTCCACGAGCCGATCAGGGCTATCGAACTCGCAGAACACCCAGCGAGGTGACCGGGCAATCAAGCCTCTGGAGAAGCGTGCCACAAGGTCCCGAATCTCCTCGGCCTTCTGCCTCATGTTCTGCGTGTACAGCAGCAGCACCCGGTCCGGCTGTGTGGCGACGACGCTATAGAAAGCCGAAGCAGCGTTGCCGCTGGCGATCGTGACCAGCGTGTCCGCCGACTGCTGGCCCGTCTGCTGCAGCCACTGCTCCCGCAACGCTGCAGCAACGCGGGGCATTACGACCCGCTGATAGTACGCCCTGGCTTTCTCATACTGTCCGGACGAAATCAGACGATCGAAGTACTTTTGATGCTCTTGCGGCGGGGCGTCGGCTCGCGGGGCGGGCGGAAAGAGGTCCTTGCACGCCCGGAGCACCTCCCGAAGATCACGGTGCCGGCAGCTTAGCGAAACGATCTTCAACTCAGCACCCAGTTCTGCGCGCTTCCGCTCCGCTTCTTCTCGATTGAGCTCCGGAACCAGCAGTCGCTCTGCGCCGAGCTCCACCGCAAGCTCGACCTTCTGAGGGATTCCCTTCACCGGAAGCACGCCAGACTCAGGGGACCACTCACCCGTGGCAAGACAGCGCAGCGGAGCCTCCAGCGTATCCGCAACATCCAACAACGCGATCGCCGCGGGAACCCACCCGGACTCCCATCGCACCAGACTTGCGTCTGTCAGCAGCTCCACCGCCTCTTTCGATACCCCCTCGGGGGCACATAGGCGCCAGCCAGGCACGTCGAGGCTTCGGCTGACGCGGTCACCGAACGGCAGCACCAGACCGTCATCAGCTGCACCCGCCCGGCGCCACACAACCGGCAGCGCAATAGCCTGCCGCAGCAGCGGCACCTCCGCCAGCAGCACAAACAGAATCGCAGTGCGCCCTTCCCCGGTTGCTTCGGCCAGGTCCATCCTGTGGCTGTTGCCAAAGAGTTCATCCAGCCGGCGGAGCGCAGCCGGACACAAGATCCAGACACTCCACGGGCCGAAGGCTCGGGCAACCTGCGTTAACCGGCCCGGGGTCAACGCATCCAGTTCGGTATCGACTAGACGCAAGAGATCCGATCGAGTCATCGGAGTGCTCTTGCTCCGCTTCGATTGTTCCCCCGTTGTCGCCGGCGACAGCTCTCGTCCTCGAGATACCACTCGCCGGCCACCCCCGTGCGCTTACTGTCGTTACGCCAACAGTGTCAGCCTGTCGATTCAGGCCTCTCGTCCTGTTCGACCACACGCTGGGCTTCGCGCAGGGCGTCCAGGTCCGGCGGCCACTCCAGCGGCTCTGTTCCCGGTATGCTCACCTCAAGCCGCACCGGGGTGTCTTCAGCCAGTTGCCGGCGAAGTTCACGGACTGAGAACGAACAACGGCCTGATTCGTCGATGGTGGTCGTGACGCCGGCCAGTCGAACCAGGCCCCCGGCCAGTTCCGTCGCCTCACTGCCGTCCGAATGGCGCACGAACAGCATTCGGATCTCGTCTTCGTCGCTCAGCGGATAACGGATTCTGCTCTCGGCACGGTACCGCCGCTGTGGATCGTGCCAGACGAGCCAGACCGGGATCCCGGTTCCGCGAGCAGCGGCTCGCACGGTGATGAGACCTGGCGGAAAACGGGGATACTCCGGCTCGGGCCGTGGGGGCTCCATTGCGTAGACTACCGCTTCCGCCTCTGCGGCGGTGGCAGCGGCTGCCGTGAGCCGAGCGGTTAGCTGCTGCAGATCGCGTTCAACGTCACGTGCCAGGGCCTCGGCTGCTTCATCCAGGCCCGGCCCCAGCCACCACGGGGTCTCGTGGGCGTACTCGGGCACGATCGCGTCGCGCCAGCGCTTCAGCAGCGGGTTGCCGCGAACGGTGCACAAAACGTCGACCTGCTCACGCAGCGCTCGGTCGTACTCATTGAGCGCATCAGTCAGGCGCCCGACCAGCCCCAGGAACTCCTCATCGGTCACTTCCCCTGCGTCGACCGCCTCAAGCAGTCTGTGTGTCAGCCCGGTATAGACCGCCTGGGCTTCCATGCGGTTGACGAGCGCGTCCAGACAGAGCTGTTCGCGCCGGGTGAAGTCCTCTTCCGCATCCCACTGCTGGCCGAGCTTACGGGCCTGGTCGGCAAACGCCAGAAAGGCTTCGGTGGCTTGGGCCGTACCTAGTCGAACCAGGTGCAACGGGATCTGGCCAGGCAGCTGGTCCTGGGCAACCCCGAACAGAAGACACTCGCCCAGTGCTCGGGCCGCCGTGTAAGCGACGCGACGAGCCTCTGCGTCGTCCGTGGTCGGTTCGGTCACGGCCTGGTGTCGGAGTGCCTCAGCCAGTTCCCGTAACGGGGAAGCCGTCAATTGTTCACGCAGTCGCTGGATCTCTTCTGTGTTCATGGCTGCTCCGGCGGAAAATCCGCGTTTCCAAGACAAACCGTTCCAAACCAACCGGTCGGGGTCAGTTCAGCCACTGCCTCTGCCTGCATTTGTTACGACCCAGGGCGCAGACTCCTGACAGGAACCAGCCGCCACGTCTGCCGGGAGTCGCCGGCGGAGCCGGTCGCTTCCGGTCCTTGCCAGCCTGCCGGTACCATGGGCGGCGGCATGTGCACGTCGTGCTTCCGTCACGATGGCTGCCTCTGGGGTAACGTGACCGGTGCGCGTCAGCCGCGCAAGTTCTCGCGGAGTTCCTGAATCGCTTTAAGCTGCAGGAGATATCGCTTCTTCCGGCTCCACACGGCGTGCACCACAGCGGGGGAAACGCCTAGTTCCTGAGCCAGCGCCGTAGCGCGTCCGTGTTCCCACCCGGGATGGTCCAGATGAGGGGGTGGAAAGGATGCCGGGAGCTTGGCTTCGCTGCACCACTGGGCCCACACGACCGCTGGCACCTTGCGGTGCATTCCGGCCAGCACAAGCAGGATGATCCGGTCGCGTACCGGGACCGACGCGAGAACTTCCAGGTCGTGCTGGCAAAACGGCTCGTTGCGTGCGGCGGTTTCGGCCGGTCCTGGAGCCGGGTCGTGCGGATCAAGGTGCGGGGCAGAACCGCCGTCATCGTGTTTGCGACCACCGCCGGTTGCAAGCTGCTCCCAGGACAGCTCTCGTCTTCTTTTCTTGACGAGATCGAGCAGGGCATTCTTCAGCACCCGGCGCGCCCAACCGACGAAGGGACTGCCGGCGCTGGGATTGTACGCTCCCTGCAGTACCTTCACCATCGCGTCCTGAACAACGTCCTCAAGCGTGGCGTCGTCGAAGCGGTTGCCGAAATGCAGTGCGTTCAGCATTCGCGACACCTGCATGAGCGCGTCGCGTACCCGGAGCGCAGCCGCGTCCTCTTGATGCGGTGAAGCAGTTGGGTTGAGCAAAGTGGATACGGCAGCGTGTAACGCCGTTTGCTGCCCGGATGTCTGTTGCCCTTGACCCGCTGCCATTGGAACTCCCACGTTCTCTCAGCGCAACCGTCCGCATCAGTGAGTACAAGCCGGGGGTTCAGCGTGCCACCACAGAGGCTGGCCACGCGATCGGCTGCCCTGTCGCGGCCGACAGCAACAGCAGGCCGTTCCCGGGTGCCCGACTGCCTGTCTCGCGGGCGTGACGCGTTCGGGTTTGCTTGCCCCGCGACCGAAGGCGCCCGCTAGTGTAGCAGCGCGCACCTGCTGGAGACAGATGCCGGCCGTTCCCCGCCCCGGTTAGTCCGGACCCAACCGGGCACCGTACTTCGGCCGAGCGCGGAACGCGAAGGATCGGCCCCGGCGCGCGTCGAAGCACCGTGTGCCAGGGCCGGCTCCACGCAGCGCGCCCTGGAGGCTCGGGATTGTGGAGTGTGCCGGCTCCGTGAGACTCTGCAGCGTCGTGCCGTGACGAGGGGCCGTCAGAGGCTGGCAGTGGGGGCCTTGCGATGCACTCCGCCCAAAGGCAGGCGCCTTTCTGAGGCTGCCAATGCATGCCCCAGGTTGCTCGGCCCTCGGTACATGACACGGACGAAGCGGCGAGAGCACTCCAACGCAACGAGCGTGCCAGGTCAGGTCAACGTGGCGCGGCGACACTCGCGCGAGACTCATCTACAAGGCCAGCCAACCGGCCGGCAGTCGGGACACCGCACGGATGAGTCGGGCCGTCTGCAACCCCCGGGATCCGAACCAGGGGTCACGACGTGTCCTGTTCGTTGACCGTATGCTGCGGGTGCCGGTATACTTGCGATCCGTAACCCGGTGCCCCAGGAGGATGCCGGGGGTCATCACCAAGAAAGGAGCACGGCATGGCAGACCGAAAGCGTGAGCTCGACAGCAACCAGCTGGCTGTCTGGCTGAGCCGCGTCATCACGCAGTACGGTACGGCACTGAAGATCGGCGGTGCTGTGCTGGGCGTGCTTGCCCTTGCGTACCTGATCTTCCAGCTCATGGCGGCCACCGAGAGGCACCGGCTCGCGAAGAGCTGGGAAGAGTACCTCGTGGCTACCGGTCCGGAGGACTACGAGAAGATCATCAACGAGTATAAGGGGTACCGAGTTGAGCTGTGGGCGATGCTCGACCTGGCCGACACCTACTACAGCGAGGCACTCGGTTCCTTCACTTATAGACGCGATGAGGCGCTGACGCGAATCAAGCAAGCGCTGGAGCTGTACCAGAGAGCAGCTCGTGAAGCGGAACGTTTCCCCGATATTGCCCAACAGGTCAAGTCCCGGGCGTTATTGGGTGCCGCACAGTGCCACGAAAGTCTGGGACAGCGCGACAAGGCTCTGGAGCTGTATCGCCGGCTAGCGGAGGAATTCCCGAACACTTGGGTTGCTGAGCGCGCCCAGCAGAAGATCGATCAGCTCAGCTCGCCCGGCGCAGCGGACTTCTACGCCCAGCTGAATAAGCTGCAGCTTGCCGCACCCAAGGCCGACAGCAGTGAATCGCTGCTACCCCCGGTGCCCGGCACCGAAGGCAACCGGTCTCAGGGCGGCGAGAAGTCAAGCCCGCAGCCGACGCGGGCCGGCGAAGAACGTGGCCAAGAGCCCGACCAAGCCGAAGCGCGCCAGCCGAAGGACCGGCCGCAGGAAAAAGTGCCGTCGAAGACATCGCCGTCATCGCAGAAGAAGCCAGATCAGCCCGACGCCCACGGCCGCCGGTCTGCCACCGGGGATGAGTCGCAGGCTGAGCCCGAGAAGAAGACCGGGGAGAGCCAGGCTGGAAGCCAGGACCAAGAAGACTAGTTTCTGCGGGCGCGACACGGCAGAGCCCGGCCTTGCAGTGGAGGACTTCTCCCCAGCGTCGGTCGGACGCACCCCTGTTTGCGGACGCAGCCACGGCGTCGGGTGCCACGCCCCGCATCGGGGGGCATTGCCTTTGCCGCCGATGCCATGTCGCGTAGTCGAAGAGCCCTCGGAGAACGCGGCGGCCTGTTTGGTGCGGCATGGCCCGACCACGCCGCGCGTGCCACGCACAGGCCGCGTCCGCCCGCGGCACAGCACAAAGGAACGAACTCTTCTGGGATCAGCGGCGCTGGCCAGTGAACCTGGCCGGGCGGAAGCGCAAGCCCCGCTGGAAGCCTCATCAGGGCAGGCCATCGCGCGAAGCGACTTCCCCACCCCCATGGGGGCCGATCGCCGGGACCGACATCGCGCAGGACACCCCCAAGGACCTCGCGCAGCGGCCTCCCCCCGCCGATGCCACGGAGAGTGAATTGGCCCGAGCTGCGGGACGACTCCGGTTGGCTTTCGCATGCGTGCAGGCTTCGCTATACTCGCTGTAGCTGCCTGATTGCGATGCTTCGGACTGGAACGTATGTTCAGACCGCTCCCTGGAGGCATCCGACCATGAACCGACGCGAATTCCTGGGCGCGGCAGCAGCAGCTGCACTTGCGGCCGGATCAGCTCGCTCTGCCGAGCGGGAGATCAACGTCCTGGTCTGGGACGAGCAACAGGATCGCCAGGTTAAGAGCGGCGCCTACGACAACTACCTCGGCAATGCGATCGCCGCGTTCCTGAGTAAGGTTCCGGGGCTGCGGGTTGTGAGCGCCAACATCAACGAGCCGCAGCAGGGCTTGTCGGCTGAGCGGATTGAGGCCGCCGACGTCATCCTCTGGTGGGGCCATGTCCGGCATGGCGACGTGGACGATTCCCGCGTCGAGTCCATCGTATCCCGGGTCAAGCGGGGACAGGCTGCCTTTGTGGCCCTGCATTCGGCGCACTACTCCAAGCCGTTCAAGCGGCTGCTTGGCACACGCTGCGGCTTCGCCTACGTGGACTCCAACCGCGGCCGCGGCTACCGCGAGCGGCTGGTCATCACGAATCCCAACCATCCGATCACACGCGGGCTGAAACCGTTCGAAATACCGCGCACGGAGATCTATGCAGAACCGTTCGAAGTGCCCTATCCGGACAAAGTTCTTCTTTACGGCTATTGGGACAACGGTCATAGCTTTCCTGACGTGTGCTACTGGTCGGTCGGCCCATCTGGGGTTGCGACGCTGGCGAAGCAGCGGGTACGCCAGCCGGGCAAAGTCATCTACTTCCGGCCCGGACACGAGACGTTCCCGATTTTCCACCAGCGCGAAGTGCAGCAGTTGCTCACCAGGATTGTGCTCTGGGCAGGTCAACAGGTGAAGAAGGCCTAGCCGTTGCCAGCGTAGCGGGCTGCTCTCTGTGTGGGGGGGCGGTCGGCCAGGGCCCGGCCCCCCCTTCGGCTGCGCTCCGTTGGCTGCAACGGGGGCAGCGGCGCAGCGTCAATCGTTAGGCTGCGGGTTCGTGCGCACGCGCAGCAGGAAGGCCAGCAGGTCAGCAAGCTCTTGAGGCGTCAGCTTCTCACCGAAGCCCGTCGGCATCAGGGATATGCCCAGCGGTTGGATCTGCTCGATGTCGGCCCGCTGGATTAGCTCGCGGCTTCCGTCCTGAAGCACCAATTGGATCGACTCGCCCGACTCGTGCTCAATCGCGCCGGCGAGCGATCGGCCGTCGCGGAGCAGGACGCTGTACTGCACGAATTCGGGGGCGATCTCGCGGTTCGGGTCCAGAATGTGCATGAGAACCTCAGCTGGTCCTCTCCGCCGCACGGACGCCAGATCCGGTGCGATCGGCTGGCCGATGCCTTCCAGCCGATGGCACGCGGAGCACTCGCGGCGAAAGAGCTCACGGCCCCGACGCACGTCGCCGTTCAGCCTCAGCACTTTCGCAACCACGCGCTGGACTTCAGCGGAGGAGACGTTTGTCGCGCCGAGCGACCCGAAGAGCCGTTTGGCCCGGTGTGCGATGGCCTCGGAGGGATGCTGTGTGAGAAGCCAGCGGCGCTGAGCGGGCACTGCCTGCACAGGTAGCCGCCCGGTTTCAACCGCGTCGAACACCAACTCGATCCACGTTGTGCGTCGCAGCAGTTGCAGGATCACAGCGGTGCGTAGCGGGCCGTTTACGTCGTGCCACAGCGCGAGCAGATCCTCACCAGCCACACGATCAGCGAACGTTCCAATCGTGCGCACGGCTGGCCCGGCCAGATCAGGGTCGCCGCACCGGGCCAGTTCCAGGAGCATGCGCCGCGCCTCGGTGTAGGTGGCCACTGTGCGCAGCGCGTCCAGGGCCCTGGCCAGCTCCGCTGGCTCCGTCGCGCGGCGCACGGCATCTAGAGTGAGCCGTACCAGGCGCTTGCGCTCCGCTTGGAGCTCCGGATCGTTCAGGACCCCCCTGCGACGCAGCTCGCCCATGGCGGCCGTGGCCAGCAGCAAGCGCAGCGGCTCGGGCATGCCAGCAAGCCCTTGCAGAAGCGACGCTGCCTGCTGGGGCGTCGCTTCGCGCGCAGCCGTGGCGACCAGCAGCTCTAGCAGCTCACGGTACTCAGGCAGCACGCTACGTGGCGCGAGCTGACGAAGCACGCCGTTATAGAGCTGCATCGCGCGGCCAGCCGCAGACGAAGCAATCGCTGTCGCGAACCAGCGGTCTCTGCCGTCGGCGACCGCTAGTTGAATCAGCGCATCAGTCGCGCGTGGTTCCTGAGTGAGCTCTCCCAAGACCAACGCCAGCCGGAAGCGGACGCGGACGGCGGGATCGCGGGCCAGCCGTAGCAGAGCTGCCTGCACGGGGGCCCGATCCAGGTAGGCCTCGGCCACGCGCACGGCCTGCTCACGCACGTGCCGGTCCGGGTCTTGCAGTGCCCTGCCTAGCTCGATTTCGCTCAGTCCGCCCAGGCGGTGCAGCGCCCAGAGGGCGAGCAGTCGGCCGCGTGGCGTGCGAGCCGTCCCGACAGCCTGGCGTAGCAGCGGCACCGCTTCCTGATGCTGACGTTCGATCAGCAACCGATGAGCGGTCTCGGACCACCACGCCGCCGGGTGATCCAGCAACTCGACCAGCCGAGCTGGCGAGGCGCTGCGGAGCTGCGGCCGTGCCCGAGGGCGAAAGCCGTCCGGTTCCAAACGATAGAGCCGTCCCCGATCCACACCGGAGACCAGGTCCAGTTTGGCCAGTAGCTCATCGGGAATCGACCACGGATGCTCGATGACCTCCCGGTACATGTCCACAATGTGCAGCGTTCCGTCCGGCGCGTTGCAGAAGTTGACGGGGCGGAACCAGTTGTCGGTGCTGGCAACCACTTCACTTGCCTCGTCAATACGCTCGGAACGGAACGTCACACCCGCTTCGATCAGACGCCGACGGTGCACGAGGTTGTTGGCCACTTCGGCAATGAAGACCTGGTTCCGAAACGACGCCGGATACGCGTCCCCTCGATAGACGGTTATCCCACAAGCCGACGTGAAGAAGCCGATGCCGACCAGTTCGCTGCGTGGAATACCCCGCGGATCGACGGCCCACCGGCGTGCGCGCAGCAAGCGCCACGGCTCGGGCTTCGCAATCGGGTAGACCGGCACCTGGTCCCCCGCCTCGGCCACGTCGGTCATTCCACTCCGAATCGCGGTGATCGGATTCCGCGCCAGGTATCGGTAGTCGATGACGATGTGCAGCACCGGGTTTCGGATATTGCAGATGAAGCGGTTGCCCCAGTCGTCGAAACAGTTCCCGAATCGTCCAGCCCCAGTCTCCACGCGGAATTGCTCGGTCAGTGGATCGAACGAAAAGTCCTGACGCCTCAAGCTCAGGGTCCGGCCATTCCAGCGTAAGAGGCCGCCGTTGCCTGAGCCGGCTCCGTAGAAACGGCCGTCAATGGCCCACTTCAGGTTGTTCGCTACTGCTTGGACGTTGTACGTGCCAAAACCGGTGCAGACTCGGCGGCGAATGTCGGCAATCCGATCGCCGTCGGTGTCCTTCAGGTACCAGAGGTCTGGGGGGGCAAGCACGTACAACCCACCGCGCCAGACAGCCACGGAAGTCGGCCAGTGCAGGCCGTCGGCAAAGATCTTGCTGCGGTCAAAGACACCGTCGCCGTCTTCGTCCCACAGCACTCGGATGCGCCCCGCCGGCGTGCGGTGGTCGTTGGCCGGATACGGATAGCCACGCATCTCGGCTACGTAAGCCAAGCCGTTCTCGTCGTAGACCAGGTCAACCGGGTCTGTAACCAGTGGCTCGGCCGCAAGCAACCGCATACGCATCCCGTCTGCTACCCGAAACGTCCGCAGCGCATCCCGCGGTGCCAACGGCGGAACACGCGGCACCTGCTGGGCAACGGCCACGGACCCAGTTGCCATCGCTGCGATCGCCAGGATCCAGATACGCACCATCTGCTCCATTGCCGCTGACCTCGCTCGTTCGCGTAAGCAGCTCAGCGCGAGCCGCACTACGATGCGAAGTGCCTTCCCAAAGCATGGGGAACCTACCATGGCGCGCTGCGCACGTGGCAACCAAGCACACTCCGCGAGAGCAGCTTGCAGCCGGCAACTCCGCGCCGGCCCAGGCGCACGCCGAGCGTTACAACTTCGATCATATGGCACCGCCGGGGCCGACCATACGGCAGGGCCGCCACTGACCAGAGGGGGACCGTGGCACGCAGCCGTCCCATCGCCTTAAGACGAGACGAACAACCGGCCGGGGGCGATCTATCGGGGTTTCCTCACGGTGCCGGCGGTCCGGCGGCAGCACCTAACGGAGTCGGATCGCCGGTTTGATCGTCCAGGCCTGCCGCTTAGCCAACTCCATCATCTCCGGCGCACGGAAGCCCGGCGGGAAGATCACCCAGCCCCAGAGGCCGGCTTGGTCATCAGCCACGTAGGAAGCTGCGGTCAGGGTCGCTGGCTCAATGAGCACACGCTCGTCCGGCCCCGGCACTTCGCCGCGGGCAACGTAACGGGCAAGCGCCATGTAGAACGACTCCGGTGCGACCACCTTGCTACCCAGCCACACCGCGGGAGGCACGGCGCGGTGGTAGCGAACGTAGTCCAGCACGTCGCGTACCGTGCGGTTGAACTGGCTGCCATCGGTCTCCACAGCTTCGTGCTCGACAGTTGGCTCGGTCGGGCCCAGCGGTGTGAAAGGTAGTGTAGGCCGCGGACTCGAGGCCCCGTCCAGGCGAGCAGCATGGGCAGCCAGCATCAGGTAGAAGATTTCCGACGCGCTCAGCGCATAGATCCTCCGGTGCACCTGCCACGTCACGCCACGCTCCAGTGCCGCGTCTGCCAGCGGTTCGGCAAGGAACCGGTGCCCGATGCTGCGGTCCTCGTACAGTGTGACTGCGTCGCGGGCCGTCATGAACCTTACATTGGCGTGGTCCTTGATAAAGCGCACGTACTGCTCGAAGTTCCGGAACGCCAGTTCGATCTGTTCTGGACGTTTCATCGGAGGAACCTGCCAGCGCTGGCGTGGCGGATTGGCCCCGCGGCTGAAGTTCACGCCGTCCCAGAACTTGGCGTGGACGAACTCACACGGATGGTAGACGATGCTGACCGGTCCACCCCCTTCGCCGATCAGTTGTCGGTAGTGCTGCTCGAACTCCGCCTTGCCCTCGGCGAGCTGCTCGGGGCGGTCCAGTTCGCAGCGAATCGTAGCGGTGAGGGCATAGAGGTTCAGGATGCCGCAGTACCAGAAAGGCTTGCCATCGAGTTGCACGTGTCGGCCTGCGTCGAGATAGACGGGGATGCGCCAGTGGCGCATGGCTCCATACTGCTGCGGTCCCCAGGAGCTGCCGGGTTGCCCGTAACAGCTCGGCAGCATCCCGAAGATCCGGGCAACGTCACGTACGCCCGGTCCTTCGCGCCGGATGAACTCACGCACACCTTCGTGCCAGCCGAGCCGCGACAGGTACAGTGCAGGCGTCGGCTGAACGCTGTGGTAGTTAGCGTGAAAGCCGATATCGTGCCGCTTCAGCGCCTCGATCACGTCCTGTCTGCCGCGTGCCTCAAGGACGCGCGCCTTCTCGCCGACCAGCTTGAACGTGGCCCGCACGCCCAGGCCTGTCAGGAACTCTGCCAGCCTCTTGGCAGCGTCGTCAGACTGTGGCAGGAGATAGTCTTCGGTATCGAACCACAGGTAGACGTCGACGACCGACCGCTTCCCAGGTGCCTGGCCTGGGACCGCTGTCGCGCTGGACACGACAGCGAGCGTTACCAGGGCGGTGACCACACAACGCATCAGCCTGTGCACCATCTTCGGTAACTCCACGGAAAGGACAGCGGGGCGGTAGGCCAGGTTGTGGTTAGACGTCGATCGGTTCTTCTTCATACTCAAGGATTACCCGATGGCGAGGTTTCAGATACCCGCGACGCACGGCTTCCTCGGAGAGGCGTACCGTATCGCGTGGCAGAGTATCGTCCGGCTCGCCAACCACAGCATGGACGGACCGCAAACCCCCTAACCACCAACGCGCGTCGCACACGTAGACAACATCACCTTGCTGGAGGTCCAGTTCCTTCATGGTCTCCGGATGCAGATGCAGCCGCGGATCGGTTCCGGGGACGACCTGCACTCGAAATCGACGGTGCCAGATGTCGTGCCGCGCCCGACGTCGCGCCGGCCGGGGTCGCGGGATGTGGAACCACGTGAGGCGGTCTGCAGCGCTCTCGGCAGCCGGGACCAGGTAGGTCGCGGCGACGGCGATAACCAACGAGGTCACCAGCCCGAACAGGCTACGCATGTGGGAGTAACCTTCGGAGGGATCAACCCCGTGGGCAAAGGGGGTTACCAGCGCGGGGTAGTTCAGAGCGGTGATCATCAGGATCATGCCCAGCACCATGGCGATGATGGCCGCGCGAGCGTGGAAGCGAGGCCAGAGCATCGCCAGCGCCAGCGGCACGGCCAGCGGAGGTGCCACGGTGGAGAGAAAGTCGCTGAGTGCCTGATAGATCGTGTCGTAGTGTTGGAAGACCGGAATGAGACTGATGCCGAGAACGGCTGACACGATAGCCACGATCCGAGCGACGGTCAGGTAATGCTGGTCGCTCCGGCCCGGCAGGACGGGTCGGTAGACATCGTTGACGCCGATGGCAGCTACAGCGGTGATCAGCGTATCGAGCGTACTCATCAGAGCGGCCACCACTGCGGCCAGAACCAGCCCCTGGAAGCCGGGGCCGCACACCTTACCGGTCACCGCCACGAAAATGTTGCCTGCATCGACGTCCTCGGGCAGAATACCCCGCTCGACCATGGCTCGTCCGGCCCAACCGGCGCCGCTGACCGCCACCGCCGCAACGGGCATAAGCACCACGACGACGAACAGCATCGCTTTGCGCCCCTCACGCACCGAGCGGGCTGACAGGAACCGCATCAGCACCCCCTGGTTGATGAAGTAAAACGCGAACGTGGCGGTCATGGCATCGTTCCAGAAATTCCCCACGGCATGCAGATAGGGAGGCGTATTGAACCGGGCAAACGGGAACCTGTGATGGTAGGGCAACGCCGCCCAAAACTCGGCCAGGCCACCCACTTCGGCGATACCCAACAGGAAAACGCCAATGCCGGCGGCCAGCAACAGAAGTCCCTGGAACACGTCGGTGGCGAGAACGGAAGTCTGGCCACCGGCATGCAGATAGATGCCCGAGATCAGCGCCATCAGCGCGGCACCGTACACCTCAGGCATGCCAAAGACGCCCTTCATGATCCGGCCGATCGTCAACAGGTTCACTGCCACGTAGCCCTGCAGGTAGACCAGCAGGATGAGTGTCACAACGAAACGGACCTGCCAGTTGAACCGGCCGTGAAAGTATTCGGGGACGGAAGTGATCCGGTGGTAGTACATCAGAGGGAACCAACCGAACAGGAACAGCGGCAGGACGAACCATTCGTTCGTGTACGGCGTCATCGCGCAGAAGCCGTACTTGAAACCCACCTCAGAGTACTGGACGAAGCTGTACGATCCGACGAGTGTGGCCACGCAGGACATTGCCAGCACCCACCAATGGAACCGGCGTCCTGCGAAGAAGAAGTCGGCCGTACTCTTGGTAAACTTGCCGAACCAGGTGCCGATGGCCAGGACAAGCACGAAATAGAGCGCTACGACGATGTAATCGGCCAGCACCAACTCGGTGGCACGGCTCATGCGCGTGTCTCCGCGGTCAGTGCCACTGCGGCTTGATCACTGACTGGTGGTTCCTGGGACGCGGCCCAGATCCAGATGGCGTGGACGGTTGCAAACAACAGCAGCCCTGCCACCAGGGCCAGCAGCGTGCGGCGGTCGGCAGGACGGTTCAAATCGATGGCGCCAGCCCGAACGCCGGCCACCAGGCTAGCCAGAAACACGCAGCCGCCGACGCCGTAGACGTACACGTACGGCAACCACGGCCCCATAGGCACTAACCTCCCTTCAGTCCACGTGTGGTTCGGCACAAGCGTACCCGAACACCCGGACCAAGGCAAGCTTCGGAGAGCGTTGGGGGGTGATGCCAACCCTGCCGGGGCTCGGTACAGCCGGCCACCTGGATTAGCCCATGTTCCGTAACCGGGGACGGTCACGACCACGGAACCAGTGACGTGGGCATGCTCGGTCGGCCAGGCACCTCTTCAGGAGCCCGTAGCGAGGGGTGAACGATCGGAGTCCGCAAAACGATCGGCTGCGCGGCGATCAGGACGGCAAGCGGCCGCAAACGCGCGCAGCGCAACCTGGCCTGCGAGGCCACGCGTACCCGTTCTGAACTGTCAAAGGCCACTGCCGATCCGGTGACCTCTGGCATCTGGGGCAACGGCGGTTGAACTGCCATCCGGGTGCGGTGTTCGCGGTTAGCCCAGCAGAAACGGGGGCGCCACACCGATGTCAGCTGGCCGGTGGTGGGCTGACGGGACACGGCGAACAAACTCCAGACGCCGACGTCCGCAGCCTGCTCAGTCGAACCTGCCCTCGGCAGCGATGCCGCACGGCATCGGGACAAGCAGTGCACACCATAGGCTGCTCCGTGTCTTTGTGCCCCGATCCTTTCTCAATGGGGACGACACGTTCATCGGCCCTTCCGCGCAGGGGGAGCGCTTGTGAGCTCAACTGCGACCGCTTCTCAGAGCTCGTTCCGCCGTAAACCAGGGTCCGAGACGGTGGTCTCTACCGTTGGCGCTCGGCGGCGTGTCGGCTCTTGCGCCGGGCGGTTGTTACGAGGGGCTCGCAGGATCTGGCGGATGGCTTCCGAACGGAGCTCGTGACGCTTCTCCTCTACCTCAAGCCACCGCTTGCGTAACCGGTCGGTCAGCCGTTGCTCGAGCAGATCGAGTTCAGAACGCACCCTGCTGACGAACCTGTCCCTTGTAGCTCTTCGGTAGGCCCAGTCAATCAGCAGCCCGACGACTCCGGTGTGAACCACAGTGATAGGTGCCGTCCGTGTCAATTCAACTAGAAGGTCCGTGACCAGCTTCTTGACCAGCTGATTGCCTAGTTCGGCGCCGAGCTTCCCACCGGCCTGCCGTGCAGCCTGGCGCAGAGCGGACTCGTAGGCTTGCTTAACCTGGATGCTAGTTGCACCCTCGGGAAAGCCACTGGATCCGGTTCGCAGCTCCCGTTGAAGGGCCCGCAGGAGCTTTTCCTCTTCACGTTGCAATAGCGTCACATACCTCTCCGTCGCCCTGCGCACAGCCAGTTCAACGGCGTCTTCACTCAGCACCTTCTCCGAGAACTCCTTCGCCACGGCTCTCGAGAGTTCCGCCTTCCGGCCCGTGACGACACACCGCAGCACATAGACCCGCCAGGACCAGGACATGAGCCCGTCGACGAATTCGGGCACGCGCGCCTTGGCCCGATCAATCGCTGCATGCACAGGAATCAGGCAATAAGGCAGCCTGTGCTTCACGTTCAAGTGGGTTTCACGCAGCAGTGCCTCGATCTTGGGGGGTAAAGGCTTTCTACGCGGGTGCTTCTTGCCCTGCAGCCTCGCCGTACGGTCGGCCTCCTTTGCTGAGCCGGATCTGTTGCGGCCGCCCTCTTGGGACCGCACACCGAACGACGGGTTGCCTGGAGTCTGTGACACGCAGAAGCGTGCGGCACCGCCAGCTAAACTGCCACGTTCCGGGACACAGGAGAGCCGCTCAGCACGGGCCCAAGGTGTTGACTCGCTTGCCACGCTGACCAGGAACCAGCACAGCAACGCCGCGAACTCGGCGGAACTCGCGGAACTCATGCCATTTCCCCCATGACGACCACTAGCGGACGGCCTGCAGTCTTGCCCAGATCCGCACCGCAAACAGGGCATGCCCCTCGGGGGCTCACCAGGCTATACGATCCAATTTAACAAATTCGCCAGGACTGGCACCTCGCGGCTGCACGCACCAAGCCATCGGTGAGCCATCCGGTACGGGCGTGCGGCAGGCACGGCGTAAGCCGGGCGGTCAAGGAAAGGGGCTGCAGGCGCCGCTTCGCGGGGCCCAGCAAGGCAACCCGGCGTTCGCTCTTGGGCCGCCCGGGCGACAGCCAGAGTCGCTACCGCGTCTTTGCGCGAACCGAGGCGCTGGGCTGCCTACTGCCGCATCTCCGCATCGAGCGTCGTCCACAGAGTCTCCAGCGCTTCCTCAGGCCGGGCATAGCGGAGCCCGATCTCCCCGTCAGCCATTAGGCACCATTGCGTGAGCTCGCGTGCCAGGCCGGCGTGCGCCAGAACGTTGACGCGGCCGTTGGCGCATCCAGCGCGGCTGGTTTGAAGGGTCTTCCGGATGCGTGACTAGCTCAGCGTTTGTAGCGAGCGCCTTACGACTCGCGTCGCCAGAAGCACCGCGGCCGCAGCAAAGGCCGCGAGAGCGGCCAGGTTCGGCAGCAGCACCTCGAAGACATCACCAGCCAGAAACGCTGTCTGCAGACAGCTCACCAGATACCTGGGCGGGAACAAATAGGTTGCGTACTGCAGAGCGGTTGGCATGGAGCGGATCTCAAACACGAACCCTGACAACATGAACGATGGCAGGAAAGCGATGATCATCGTCGCCTCCGCGGAGACGAACTGAGATTTCGCCACGGTGGAAATCGTCAGCCCGACGGCCAGCGAGACGACCAGGTACAGGGCGCTTGCTGCCGCCAGCACCCAGTAGCTTCCCCTGAACGGCACGCCAAAGACGACGATTGCCATGACAAACGTGAACGCTGCCCCTGCAGTGCCGAGCACGAAGTAGGGGGCAAGCTTTGCCAGCACCAGCTCGGCCGGCCCCAGCGGCGTACTTTGCAGTTTTTCGATTGTTCCCTGCTCATACTCGCGCGCCACGACCAACGCGGTTAACATCGCACCTAGCAACGTCAGAATCACGGCCGTGGTCCCGGGCACCAGGTAGTAGCTGCTGTCCACGCGCTGGTTGAACCACAGCCGTCCTTCCAGGTACACCCCCCCGCGGCTGGTGTTTGCCTCGGCCAGCCGAATTGCTGCCGAAAGGTAGGCGCGCGCGAGCTGGGCCGTATTGGCATCCGTCCCGTCAACCAGAACCTGAACCTCGCCCCCTCGGCCCAGGCGGTGCATGCGAGCGGGGAAGTCAGAGCGGATGCGGACGATTGCCAGAACGTCACCTCGTGCCAGCAGCCGCTCCGCGTGCGCCATCCCCGCGACAACCCTCGGTTCGATGTATGGCGATCCCTCAAGACGCGCCAGGACCTCGCTGACCGAGGGTGTGAGTCCGTCGTGGACCACGGCCACCGGTAGGTGCTCCAGATCGAGCGAGACGCCGTACCCGAACAGGACAAGCAGCAGAAGCGGCAGCACAAACGCGATCCCGAAGCTGCTCGGGTCTCGCACGATTTCGATCAGTTCCTTGCGGCCCATTGCCAGGACGCGACGGACCGCACCCCCGTGGCGAACGCTACGGGCCATGTTCTGAGCACTCCGCCCTCGAGCTTGCATCCTCTTCATGTTCGATCAGCGCAACGTACGCGTCCTCCAGCGTGCGCACCGACGGATCGAACTGCCGGGCCCGTGCGCGAATCTCGGCGGGCGATCCTTCGGCGAGCAGCCGGCCTGCGACAAGAATGACCATGCGGTCGCAGTACTCTGCTTCCTCCATGAAGTGAGTCGTTACCAGGACGGTCTTGCCGGCGGCCGCGAAGCCGTTGATCCGCTGCCAGAACTCGCGTCGCGCAAGTGGGTCGACGCCGGAAGTAGGCTCATCCAGGAAGATCATGTCCGGATCGTGTACCACGGCACAAGCTAGCGACAACCGCTGCTTGAAGCCCAGCGGCAGCGAACCACTACGCACGTCGCTGTATGGCGTGAGTCCGAAGCTGGCTAGCAGCGATGGCACCCGTGCCGCTAGCTGGCGACGGCTCAGCCCATACGCGCGACCGTAGAACCAGAGGTTTTCCTCTGGTGTCAGATCGCCATAGAGCGCGAACTTCTGGGCCATGTAGCCGATTCGGCGGCGCAGCGCGATCGGCGAACGGGTCGCGTCGATGCCCGCCACGCGAAGTTCGCCGGACGTCGGCCGCAGTACCCCGCACAGCATGCGGAACAGCGTCGTCTTGCCGGCGCCGTTTGCGCCCAGCAGCCCAAAGATTTCCCCCTTCTGCACGGTAAACGTCACGCCCTTGATCGCCTCGAACCGGCCAAACCGCTTTCGGACGTTGTTGACCTCAATTGCCGGCTGTTGCCAACGTGCTCTCTCTGGCGTGTGCTGCAGCTCGTGCGTCGGCCCCCCCGCACTGCCCGTCGCGTTGCCATCGGCGGCCTCTTGGCTCGAGCGGCTCGCCGGTGCGAATGCCGGCGGCACTGTTGGCTCCCGCTGCTCACTCAAAGCCAGCGCAAAGGCTTCGCCGAAACGAGGCTCGGCGACGTGCGCTGTACATCGGCCTGTTTCCCGAGCTGCTGACCGCAACCGCTCAGCCACTTCTTCGGCCCGTTCGGTTACCAGCACACGAACCTCATCCCCTTCGACCACAGCATCCAAGACCCCCGGGACAGACGCAATCCGAGCCGCCAAGAGCCGCGGCTGCAACGCTCCGTCTCGACAACTGAGCACTCGACCACGCGCCTGGGCTGTGAACTGATCCGGTGGTCCGCTGTAGAGTAAGCTGCCACGGTCCAGCACCACGGCGTAGTCCGTCGCAGCCACCTCATCCATGTACGTGGTAGAAAGCACCACCGTGACGCCGCGTTGGACAGCCTGCCGGTAGATCCCCCACATGTCCCGCCGCGACATGACGTCGACGCCCACGCCAGGTTCATCCAACAGAAGCAACTGCGGGTTGCTGAGCAGTGAACAGATCAGGGCAAGTTTCTGACGCATTCCTCCCGACAGATGCCGCGCCAGTCGCGACTGAAACTGACCCAGCCGGGCAACCTCCAGCAGTTCCTGGATCCGATTCTTCCGCTCCCTGCCACTGACCCCATACAACGTGGCGAAGAGCTCTACGTTTTCACGCACACTGAGGTTGTCATACACTCCGCCCGTCTGTGGCATATAGGCGACGTGCCGCTTCAGCTCGGCCGCAGCCGTGCGGATGTCCCTGCCCAGCACGGTCACCGTACCATCGGCCGCGCCGACGATGCCGGCCAGCAGCCGCAGAAGCGTGGTCTTGCCGGCACCGTCAGGGCCGACAATACCAACGATGCGTCGCCGCGGCAGTTGTACTGTGAGCTCGCGCAGAGCCATCGTTCCGCGCCGGCCCGAACGGTACTGGACCGAGACGCCGACCAGCTCGACGGCAACCTCACTGCTTACATTGCTCACTGCGCTCATTCGCTGCCGCAGCGCGTGCCACTCCGGAAGAAACACAGCCAGCTGGTGGTCTGGCCATGCAGGGGCTTCAGGTGGCGGGTCTGCCAGCTGGTATGCAAGACCGAGCTTCCCTCTCCAGGCGCCACTGCACACCGAGCCCTAAAGCGCGATCACGTGGTGCTAGCTTCGCTGTATGCTAGGAACCGACGGTGTCTCGTTCAACGATTGCGTTCGCACCCGGTCACGTTCAGTCTTTCTGGACAGGGAACGACGGCGGGTTGGATCCGCAGGCGGTGGCCCCAAGTTGTCCGACGAGCGCCCGCGCCAGGTGCGGCGGCTTCGACACCGGCTCGAACCGTCAGGGTGCGTCTATCCATGGACAACGAAGTGTGCCCCGCCACGATCGGCCCTGCTGTCGGGTGGGACGGAAGAAGACCAACCTGCGGCTCATTGCGTCGTGAACCTGCGCGGGGCGCCGCCGAGAGGGCTCGGTAAGGTGGGGTAGCTTGGCGCCAATCGTCTCGCCGTCCCACGTGTGGGAACGGGATCAGAGCGTCCTACTTATGAACCGCCTGATTCTTTTTCTCTGTGTCCGCTTGCTGCTTTTCCTGTTGGTGTTGAGGCTTGGTTGAACGCAGTGGCACGAAGACATCCACCGGTTGGCCCAGTCTCAAGCGACCCTCGTGGTTCGACACCCAGACCCGCATCTCGTAGACCAGCTGCGTGCGGAGCTCGGGCGTCTCCACCGTACGTGGCGTAAACTCGGCGACCGGTGCGATATGCCCGATCTTCCCCTCAAAGCGTTCGTCCGGATAGGCGTCCGAACGGATCGTGACCCTCATGCCCGGCCGGACACGACCGAGATATGGTTCGGGCAGGAACGCTCGCACCCAGACCGGATCACTCAGGGCGAGCACGAACACAGGCCGATCCGGTGCTGCGTAGTCGCCTTTCTCCAGCAGCCGCTCTTCGATGATGCCTTTCCCGGGGGAGCGAAGTTCGGTCTGTTGCAGGCGGTATTCGGCCAGCGCCAGGGCTGCTTCGCGGCGGCGTAGCTCGGCCCTGGCCGCCTCGATATCCTCGACCCGCGGGCCGGCCAGGACCAGGTCGAGCGTTGCCTTGGCCGCGTTGTACCGGGCCTGCGCCAGGGACAGTGCTGCCAGAGCGTCGTCCACGTCCTGTTGCGAAGCGGCGCGCGTTTCCAGCAGCCGCACCAGCCGTTGGTAGCGTCGCCTGGCATCGGTCAGCTCCGCCTCGGCACCGGCCACATCCGCCTTCGCTTTACGGATCTCTTCCGGTCGGCTGCCGGCCTGCAACGCGGCCAGCTTCTGGCGCTGCTGTTCCAGTGCGCTGCGGGCCTCAAGCACGGCCAGATGGTACGGCTCTTGACGCAAGCGAGCGAGCACATCGCCGGCCTCAACCTCGTCCCCCTCATCCACCAGCAGCTCGTCGATGAGCTCGGCGACGGCGAACGACAGGTGTACCTCGCGTACTTCGACATGGCCGCTCAGCCGCAGCTCATCCGGATCAGACCGGTCCCGCAGCCAATCGGCAGGCAGGCACCCCACCGCCGTCAGCGCAAGCGGAACAAGCAAGGTCCGTACCCAGCGCCGTGCCATCGGGCCTCGGTCTCCGCGGCGGTCACTCAGGCAGTCGGTCACACGGCTAATGGTACGCGATCGCGTGCCGCCGCGCGGTGCTGACGGATGGCAATCCAGGTACCGAACGCGCCACCGACGGTCCCGAGGAACACGCTGTCGATCGACGGCACGCGGCCGACGAATCCCTGCAGTGTCTCCAGCAGTGCAGCCACGACCAGTGTCAGCACGGAACCGACGATGATCGCGCTGGGACGACTCTTGCCCGCAGCCAGCCTGCCGGATGCAACGGCCCAGCCGATCGGTATCATCATCGCAAACCATTCGAACACGTTCAGCACCAGCTCGATGCGGCCCGAACTGCGCTCCAGGCCCCGGGAAGGGACGAAGCTCCAAAAGCCGGCCGCTGAGGGCGTTACGGTCCCGGGGCTCAACAGTTGGGTAGCCGCGTAACCGATCGCAGCCACTACCACCGCGATGACGACCAGCGTGCGGTGCAACCGGATGATCCGCCAAACGACCGGACCGATCACCCCCGCCGCGGCGGCGATTAGCACGACGTTGATGTCGGCACACTCATGAGGGACGAGAAGTTGCAGGCCTTCGACCGTGGCCGCAAGGAGCGTTACGGCAAGCGGGCAAAGGAGCAAGTCAACGACAAGCCGTCCGCGACGCCAGGCTGCCAGCGCTGTGGCAAGCGCCACGTACAGGAAAGCAAACCCCGCGAGCTCGTGAGCGTAACGCAGCGGGGTCAGGTCCTGCCAGAACCGAACCGCGCGGTAGGGACTGTCGTCAATGGCGAAGCCCAGCTCACGCAGTTGAACGGCAAGATGAGTCCCCGGCATGCGCAGCGGGATGACGTTCGCTTTGGCTGCATTTCGAAGCACCTCACCATAGACGGCCGAGACTTCCCTGGGAAACAGACAGTGGATGAACAGGTAAGCGATCAAGAAGACAGTCGCCAGGCCGGCCGGCGAGCGAAGAAGTGATTCCATGAGAGGCTGCCAGAGGCGGTCCCAAAGAAGCCGCCCCAGTAGCAGCGCCAGGATCGTCGCCACGATCGAACCGGCCGAGATCGTGACGATATCAGTTGGCGTAGCGACACGTCCCACGACACCTACTTGGATGACTTCCATGGCGGTCGCAGTGAGAAAGCCTTGTAAGCTGGCCAGCACAAGCGCAAGCAGGTACGAGCCGGTTGCCCGTCGCCAGCCGATTGCCGCATACCAGCCCAGCAACAACCCGGCGGAAAAGTTCACCGCAGCGTTGCTGATGGAGAAATAGAACCCGAAGGTTGGCCGGTCACGGTCGAAGAAAGGCGTGCGCCACAGAACACGGAGGATCACGTCGGGTTGCCACCACTCCGGCCGGAACTCAAACGGCAAGAATGCACTGTAGGCGTACAAGGCCGATAAGAGGAGGGCGATCCTTAGAGGCCAGTTCGCCTGCCGCCGTGAGACCCGGCCCTCCGGAAAGCTCGTGGCGTTGGTTGCCATTGCCTGAGATGCCGACTGGTTGCCGCCGTCACGCTTGCTTGCTACGGTCTCCGTATCCAAAGTGGTACGTTGTGCATCGAGTGGTGTCACAAGGCCCGAATCGAGCTCCTGGGTATCCGCGTTCATAGTGTACGTCTTCGTTGCCAGGTACAGTCCGCTAGATTCTGCAATCCGCTGACGTGAGCGCCGGCCGACGGCTGCGACTTCGCTTGGGCGACTGCTGCTTGCGGCAGCGGCCTACTGAGCGCTTGCCCGTGTGCCGGCGCGTAATAGTTGTTCGGCGAGCTCCAGCGCGTCAGCCGGCCAGTACTCCGGGGGTCGAGGATGACGGCAGCGCGGGTTGGAGCGATCGGGCCGGCATTGCGTAATCGTCCGCACCCAGCGGTCAGGGACGGCTTTCAGCCCGTAGACCGCTCCCAGCAGGGCGCCGCAAATGGCGGCGTTCGTGTCCGTGTCTCCGCCGCTCATGACCGTCTCTACAAGGGCTGCTTCCAGCGACGGCGCGTGTAAGAGCTGGTACATCGCGTTCTGCAAGGCAATGAGAACCCACCCCTGCTGCGTCAGGTAATCATCGGGGGGTTGCTGGGCGGCAGCGCGCAGGGCCTCCCGGACCGGGGCGAGAACCGACCGTTCCTCGGCCCAACCAATTACGTTCCGATACAACACCTCCGGCGACGGGCCGCGGCGGACGGCGTCGGCAACCGCCATCGCAAACAGGGCGCTGCACTGGCAACAGACCGGGTTGGGATGAGTGATCGCAGCGTCCCGTTCAGCCCAGTCGCCGACCTGGTGTACCGGGAAGGCGGCACCGAAGATGCCCAAAGGGCTGATTCGCATGAGGGCTCCGTTGGACTGGCTGTCGTGGTTGGGCTGACCGGCCAACCCGGCAGCGGTGGTCAGCCCGCAGTCAAACGGACCGGAGTTCAGCCAGCGAACATAGGCCTGCCGGATCGCCTCCAGATCGAACCGCCCCACGCGGACCAGCGTTCTGGCCAGCGCCAGGGCCAGTTCAGAGTCGTCGGTTGGTTGGCCGGCCAGCGTGCCCCAAGTGCCCCCGTCCTGCAGGTCGTGTACCCCGTCCGGATAGAGTGCCCGGATGCTTTCTGGTGTCTGGAACTCGACGAGGCTCCCGAGACTGTCCCCTGCGAGCTGTCCCAGCAGGCAGCCTTGAGCCCGTTCCAGTTGGCCGGTGTGAGCGGTAGCGTTCGAGTGCCCCATTGTGGCCCCCCGTTGGATTCAGTGCTGTCGGACCAGCGCCGTGAATTGACGTCAACGCGACGCACATTCGGTTCCGCCGCGACGGTGGTGGCGGTCATCAGACCTGTCATCTCCGGCGTCGGCCGGCAGCGCAACCGCTGCATGGTTAACATCCTACCCGCGCGCCGTCGCCTGTGGGGTCGCGGGCCAGCCGACACGCTTGCCCAGGAAGCTGACCGCTACTGCAGACAGCGCTCCCAACCACGAAAACCGCGTCCGACGTCCGGATAGGCGCTGACCGTTGGCGTGCAGCATGTGATTTCCGGCATGGTTTGGGGACCTGAGCCGTCCGGCCAGCTACTGTGGCAGGTGTGCGTCTGCCCGTCGCCTGGGCTTGTTTGGGCGGCCGCGGAGACGAGCACGGGGCCGGTTGCTGGCAGGTGGTCGAGGAACTGCCCCCTGGAGTGCGCCCCCGGCGGTTTAGGTGAGCCGAGGCGGAGTCTCCGCTCGGGCGGTCCCGCTGGGCTGCCGACGGCGGCTGCAAAGCGTCAACGACCGCCAGGTCGTGCAAGGTGTTTCGGAGAAACACGTTAGCTGTGTCCCTGTTGGGTCGTAGGAGCCAGCAATCGACACGAGCCAGGCGACGCCATCTTTTCGTTAGGGGGGCCAGCGGGCCAGCAACAGCTGAGCCGGGCGCCGGGGCACGATCGGCCTTGAACTAGAGCCGCGAGGGCCGTATGAATAAGGTGACTTAGGCACTCGTACGCGTGATCGTAGCGACCACGCGAGACTGCGGCCGAATTGGGCCGAGCGTGGTACTGTTGGCTCCAGCCGTCGAAATGTCGTATGTGCGGAGGCGGTTGGGGCTAAGTGAGAGGCATTGTTTCCGCAGGTGGCGTGAGCGAGTGCCTAGCTGGGGTGTGCTCAGCTCACGGCGGGTCCCGCCGCCGCTATTCCCCGCGTTGTGTTCCCCGGTAGCTCAATTGGTAGAGCGGGCGGCTGTTAACCGCTAGGTTGCAGGTTCGAGTCCTGCCCGGGGAGCTTCGGTTCGCCGACGGGCTAGCCCACCAGGCCTATGCCACCGCTCTACTGCTCTTGATCTTTCCTGTCCGCATGTGACGTCCACGGGGTAGCCCGCGTTACCTCTCGCAGTGGCCGTCGATTGACCACTTCGTTGCACATTGGCCACGTAGTTGGGCAGGGGCGAACAGGACAGTTTCCCTGTTGCTGCGGTTGTCCGCCGACTGGAGGCTTTGCACCGGGGCGTCCTTTCGACCCAATTCCCGTCAATAGCATCTGCGTCGTGCCTTCGCAGGATTGCCGTGCGGCACTTCTCGCTGCTGGCCCATCATCCCTGCAGAAGGTGGCCGTGCTCGGAGCGCGGCAGGAGAGTACGCTGTTGCTCGCCTGGTATACGACCAGCTCTGCACAGGACGGCAGGGTCAGTAGCCTTGCTGGCAGGCCTGAGGTGCTCTGTTTTCCGTTGCCTGTGGTGTTGAGCCAGGCGGGGCCAGTTCAGCGTCTGCGCACACGATCGCTGGCCGAACGACAGGAAGACACGCCGGAGGGCATCGGGCTCAGGTTGCCATCCGGTGCCGTTCCGTTCTCGAGGGACATGCATGATGCTGCCCAACCCCGGACGAAGAGCCTGGGAGCTGGGCCCGGCACGTCCGGGGCTGCCCCAACGCGGTTCCGAGGCCGTCTTGCCGGGCATTGCGGTGGTCAGCCAGGCAGGCACCGCGGTCGCCGCTGCCCGAGCCGGGACGACCGCGACACCCCCGCTCCCGCTGGCCCGCCACGGCTTGGCGTAGACTGTGTGGTCGGGACGGCTTTGGATGGGACTTGCGAGACGAACGGTCTCGGGCGCGTCCGAGACGGCTCCGCTCCGAGGGCCCCATCCGAGTCGGCCACGAACGCTTTCCTCCGCTCCGCGCCGTGCCAAAGATAAAGGGAACGCGGGGAAGCTGCCGCACCTGCGCGCGTGTTCGAAGAGCCCTTCTGGGAGAACCCTACCGGTGCTCTCGAGGCTCCTATCGCTTGTCTACAAGGAGTTCGTCGTGCTGCTGCGCGATCCGCGCAGCCGGTTCTTCGTTATAGCCCCCCCGATTATCCAGCTCATCGTCTTCTCCAATGCAGCCACCTTTGACCTAATCGAGGCCCCGCTGGCGATCTTCGATGAGAGCCGCACCGAGTTGTCCCGCGCACTGGCTGCGTCGTTCGACGCCTCAGAAGCGTTCGAAATCGTGGCCTGGATCCACGACGACCAGCAAGTCCGCCAGCTCCTGGATTCCAAGACATGCCTGGCCGTGGTGCGAATCCCGCAGCGGTTCGCCGCCGACCTGGCCCGGCACCAGCCGACCCCGGTGCAGGTCTTGCTCGATGCACGTAACTCGAACACTGCACTGCTAGCTCTTAGCTACACCCAGCAAATCGTTGACCGGTTCAACCGACAACTTGCCGGGCGTGACATCAGACGATCGACTGGCCCGCGGATCGAGGTCGTTTCGCGCGCTTGGTTTAACCCGAACCTCCTTAGCCGCTGGTTCTTCGTGCCCGGTATCGTTGCCCTCGTGACCCTGGTCACTTCGCTGATTGTCACGGCGCTGTCGGTTGCGCGAGAGCGCGAACAGCTCACGCTGGAGCGTGTGCTTGTCACCCCGTACCAGCCCATCGAACTGCTCATCGGCAAGACGATTCCTGGTGTGCTTATCGGGCTGACCTCAGCCAGCATCGTGATCTTCGTCGCGCTGATCGTGTTCCGGATCCCATTGCGCGGTTCCCTGCCTGCCCTTTACCTCGGTCTGACCACCTTCTTGCTCTCGTGTGTCGGCATCGGCCTGTTTGTCTCCTCCCTCGCGCGCAGCCAGCAGCAGGGGCTGATGGGGGCGTTCATCTTCTTCGTACCGGCCGTGATTCTTTCGGGCTTCGCCACGCCAGTGCACAATATGCCGGCCTTCTTCCAGTACGTTGCGTACATCGACCCGCTGTACTACTGCCTTAGGGTCGTGAGGGCCGTTTTCCTGCAGGGGGCCACGGTAGGTGATGTGGCAGCCGAGCTGGCCGCGATGACGGCACTCGGTTTGGGGGCGCTTTCGCTGGCGGCGCTGTTCTTCCGCCGAGCGACAGGCTAACGAGCCGGCACACTGGGGAGCGATCTAGTGAGCGAGCAGATTACCGACGTTCTCCTCAGATCGCTGCACGTCTCCGGGCTGGCCACGGCGATCGCCTGTTTGCTGGGGGTTCCAGCAGGGGTGCTGCTGGGGCGATCGCGCAGGCGGTGGGCCAGGCTGGCCCGGCTGCTTGCGCACACGCTGCTGGCGCTGCCGCCGGTCGTTGTCGGACTCGTGCTTTACATCGTTTTTTCACGCAGCGGACCGCTGGGCAATTGGGGATGGCTGTTCACGACGCGAATCATGGTACTGGCCCAGGTTATCCTGGCAACGCCGTTTGTGGTTTCGGTCGTAGCCAGCGCGATGTCAGCGGTGCCGGTGGAACTTGAGCTGCAGCTGCAGGCTATTGGAGCAAGCCGTTTGCAGGCCCGGCTGCTGGCCCTGCGTGAGGCCCTACCCGGCATCGCACTTGCCGCAGCGGCTGCCTTCGGGCGAAGCATCTCAGAGGTAGGTGCTGTGCTGATGGTAGGCGGCAACATCGAACAGCACACGCGTGTGTTGACCACGGCGATCGTCCTGGAGACCGGGCGTGGCCATTTTCGACTGGCGTTGCTGCTTGGGGCCATCCTGTTGACGCTGGCCCTGGCGGCCAACGCTGCACTGCTTGCTTTGTCTGCTCGCACCGGAGTCGCGCTGCCGCGAGCCGCGGCCGAATGACCGAGAGAAGACTAGGGGGCGTCGCCGTGAGCGCAGCAACTGAGCTGCTGGTGGCCGAAGGGCTGAGGCGAAGTCGAGGCCGAACATTCCAGCTTGCGGTGGACCGGCTCACGCTCCGTGCCGGCGAAATACTCTGTGTGCTCGGCCCCACGGGTGCGGGCAAGAGCACGCTGCTGCGGCTGCTGGCCGGCATCGAGCGTCCGGATGAAGGCTGCGTGACGTGGCCCGGGGGGGATGGAGCCGGGCGCCGTGGCCGCCCGCTTCTGGTGCCCCAACGACCACTCTTGGTCACCGGCACGGTCCGCTACAACGTGGCGCTCGGCCTTCGCTTCCGGAAGACGGCCACTGCTGAGCTGACCAGGCTGGTCGATCGGGTGGCCGAGCGTTTGGAGCTGACCGCATTGCTGGATCGGCCGGCACGGCAGCTGTCCGGCGGCGAGACCCGGCTGGTAGCCTTGGCCCGGGCACTGGTGCTGGAGCCTGACGTGTTGCTGGTCGATGAGCCGACGGCGGATCTGGACCCAGGCCGGGGCGCGTTGGTTGAGCGGGTGCTGACGGAGACCGCTCGCCGGCGAGGTGCCGGCGTCGTGTGGACGACACACAACCTGTTCCAGGCACGACGCGTCGCAACGACGGTGATGTTGCTGTGCGGTGGTGAGGTGGTCGAGGTGGGCCCGGCGGAAGCGTTCTTTCGGACTCCGCGCACGCCGCTGGCACGCCGCTTCCTGGAGGGCGAGCTGCTGTATTGAGCTGTCCTAGCAGGGGCCTGCTCAACCGCACGGACGCGTGCAGCCATCCGCGGACGACGCGCCCCCTCGTCGTCACTCCCGGCCTAGCTTTGCCACTCCTCAATCAGCCTCTGGTAGATGCTCAGGTAGTCCGATGCCATACGTTCCACCGTGAACCGTTCCTCGAACACTTCGCGGATCTTGCGGCGGTCCAAATCAGCCACGTTCCGCGTTGCTTCAATTGCCTCCTCCAGCGTCGTGACCACGAAGCCGGTGACTCCGTCAACCATGACCTCGGGCACCGAGCCGCGACGGTAGGCGATGACCGGAGTCCCGCAGGCCATTGCTTCGATCATGACCAGCCCGAACGGCTCGGGCCAATCGATCGGGAACAGCAGCGCGTAAGCGTTGCCCAGAAACTCGTCCTTTTCCCCCTCGCCGATCTCGCCGATGTACTCAATCAGCGGACTGTCCATCAGCGGCCGGATCACCGTGTCAAAGTACTCCTTGTCTACCCTGTCGACCTTCGCGGCAATCTTCAGCGGCATGCCCAGGGCTCGGGCAATCAGGATTGCCCGATCGCAGCGTTTCTCGGGCGAGATCCGGCCCAAAAAGGCCAGGTACTTGCCGTGGTCCGGTCGAAACCGGTACAGGTCACGCGGCAACCCGTGATACACCGTGCCAACCCAGCGCACGTGCGGCAACGGCTCACGCTGGGCGTTGGAGATCGAGATCACAGGCATGTCGGTGAACTCCTGGTAGAGGTTCTCCAGATCGGCCAGGTCGAGCCGGCCGTGCAGCGTGGTGACGTGGGGCACGTTGTGGCGACGGGACAGGGGGTAGTGCAGGTAATCGATGTGGTAGTGGACGATGTCAAATTCGTGAATGCGCTGGAAGACCATCTCCAGCTCGAGGATGTGGTGCGCGATGTGGTCAACAGCGTTCTTGTCCAGACGCAGGGCTCGGCGGCACGGTGCGACGAGCCGGGCCTTGGTCTCGGAGTCACCGCTAGCAAAGAGCGTCACCTCGTGGCCGCGGCGCACGAGCTCTTCAGTCAGGTACGAGACGATCCGCTCCGTGCCGCCGTAGTACTTCGGCGGCACAGCCTCGAACAACGGCGAAACCTGTGCAATCCGCATCGTCAGCGGACCTCCACGCGATGAGTTCCCTCGTTGATGTATCCTACCGCCTCCATGCAAATTAACTCTCTACCCCATCCTAGCTCGTTTGCCTGCCGATGTTGTTCTTCTGGCCCGTCACGCAGGGGGATGGCAGACGTACTCCGGCGTGCGCCGGCGAGAACAACCGCGGTACGAGCAGTCGTCGCTACCTTTGCCAAGGCACACGGTGAGAACGGTAGCGTGCTCGAGGCAGGTCAACGCGCCCGTCCAGATCAGGCACACCGTTGGAACCGGGCGCAGCGTACGGAAGGAAGCTCTCGGGACAATGGTACGGCCTGCGATTCCGTGGCGGCTATTCGGCACAGTTGGACGGGCCAGCAGGCGTGGTTACCGGAGAGCTTTGCCCGGTTCGGTTTCTCAAAGGTAGGCGCAGATCGTTGGCAAGCAGGGAGAGGGCCTGCGTGCGCGTTGTCACCGGCGCGCGCGGCCGACGCGTTGGGACAGCGAACGTGTGCGGGGACGGGAGCTTGCGCGGCTGGGTGAGTGCTGAGGCTTTGCCGACTCCCGCACCGAAGCTCGCGGCCATGGCAGAGCAGGTCGTTGCTGCTCGCTCGGACTCAGCCCCCTGAGTAGAAGCCCGCTTGGCGGCTCGTCGCCCCCTCCCGGTGAGGGCTGCCTATGGCCGTGCCTGCGGAAGCTCAACCAGGTCGGTGCACAACGTAAAATGAACCACTTCCGTACTGCTGTTCGCCAGGTCGCGCCGGACAGAACATCTGGTCGACGCACAATGCATGGGGTCACGATTTCAAGGGAGACGTTCGATTCCCTCGCGGAGCTTGCCGAAGAATACGGCCGTCGTCCCCGGTTGCGGCCATACATCGCAGAGAAGGCCTGTGATCTGGTGCAAGCCTTCGCTCCGTGGTGGCTAACGGCCGAGGCCCTGGCACAGGCCAGCCGCAGTGGTACTCCGCCCGCAGATGCGGTGGATCCTGCAAGGTTCACCACTCACGGCCTGGCCCGCATCCTTTGCCTGTGGCCGACGGCACTGGCCGCGACCATCGAACGAACGGCACCCGCGCGGGACGGTGCTCGCTTGTTACGCGACGCTTGCGTCTTGCCCGTGCGGTGGGTTCTTGGTGCTTCGCGGCCTGTCAATCCTCTTCCCGATCCACTGGCTCAACTCGCTGAGACTGTCCGATGCGAACTACGGGAAGTCGGCCTGTTGGCGCACGGCCAGGAAGTCACCCTGGAGTGGTGCCTGGGCCCCTATCGCTTGAAGAGCCCCATCGAGTTCTGTGATGTACAGCTAAGTCTTGCGTCCGGCTTCGTCCCTTTGGCCTCGGCACTGATTGTGGCAGCGAACGGAGGCGAGCCTGCCGTGGGCGTGTGGTCCACGGGAGCGTGGAACGCGGAGTTCAACTTTTGCGAGAACGTGGACGGCGTGCCGCAAAAGGTGCGGACAGCGCTTTCGTTTGGTGCCGAACACGTTTTCGTCCCCTCCGGAAACTACCACGAAGCAGCAAGGGAAGCAGCCAGGCCCGAGCAGGTGCATGCGCTGGCCGTGGGGCCATCGCTGGACCGAGTGCTCGCGCCGCTGTTGGTGGCCTATCGGGCAGAGCCACCTGCCAACGCCTCCTACGAGGAGAAACGCGCGTACTACGTGTACACAGCCGAGTACGATCCGTCGCGCGCACGACGGTACTACGACCGGGCACTCCTGGAAGACGTCGCGGCCCGAGTGACGCAACGGATGGATGCCCAGCTTTGCTCGCTTGTGGAAGGCCGCTGCGCTCTGGTAACCGTGGCCAGCCAGAGTCCAGGTGTCGTGTTGCTGGCGGCTTTGGTATTCCGCCCTTGCCGAATCGTGCTCGTGTACGACGATGCGCAGGCCGCCAAGCAGGTGAATGACGAACTGAGGCAACGCGGTTACAGCAACGTGGTATGCCTGAGGCTGGACGAAGACCATTTGGGCACAGTGAGGCAGCTCGCCGCAAAGATCAACGAGTGCACAGCGGGCCTGCCTGTCATCATTGACCTGACTCCGGGTAGCAAGAGCCACACGCTTGCGCTCTACCGGGCACCTGTACAACGGGCCCATCGCGTCTATCTGAGGAACCGCTGGACCCAGCCGTCCCGAAAGGGGGCGCGGGGGATCGAGGACCCCGACACGATGCAATACGTGACGGTGACAGACGACCAGTAGCTGCTGGTGCCACGGCCTCCAGAGGCTACGGGATCGACTGCTGGGACACCAGAACGGGGTGGCGTCGGTAGCGTAGCAGAGCAGAAGGTGATGAGTGAGACCACACTTTACGGCTACACCTGCGAACAGTTGCAGAATCTCATCACGCGCGCCCGCAGCCTGGAAGACAACGACGCAGTCAGCGAGTTGCAGGGGCTGCTGACGAGGCTCGTGGAGAGTTTCCTCACGGGAGTTCCAGTGCCCCCCGGTCATTCCAGCGTAGAGTTCCAGAAATTCTTGGCGTTAGAGATCGTCCAAGAGCTCCTCTGCCATATCGTCTGGCCGCGGTCAGACGGTCGATACGCTTTCGACATCGGAAAAATGGACTCTGTCGACTCGCTGCGGGCGTGGGTCAGGGAGTGCGTGCGGCGGTGGCGCCGCAGGCAAGGCAGCGAGCGCCGCGTGAAACGGTTCACGGATCTGAAACGGGACGACAACGACGACGACACGGAACCGCCCAGCGTCAGTTTGGTTGATCCGAAGAGTCGACACCCGGTCGAAGCGATCGAACCGGACCCTCCGGCCCGGTACGTGTCCATCATGGGGTGCCTTTTTGATATCACCCAGTGGGCCGCGAGGCGACTGGCCAGCAAGAAATCGCTTGCGCAGGAATGGGTTGTTCGCTATTGGTTGTACGTCCGGCTGCGCTTGTACCAGCTGCTCTGTCGCCATGAGGAGAAGACGGTACGGCGCCCCTTGATTCTCCGCCTGGCCGAACGGTACATACCGTGGGATCCAGCCGTGGAGAACGTACCGTTGGCCAGGGACTGGCCAACGCTGGGGATGTGCTGGCAAGGCTTCGCCCGCCGAGCGGAAAGGCAGGAGACCTACGCGCAAACCTGCCTCATTGAGACCGTGTACGACCATCGCGCAGCGCAGGAGCCTTTCTCGGCTACGGACGAAGAGGCGGTGAAGAGAGCGATTCGAAATCAATGGGACCAGTGGTGCAGCCGGCTGCGCCGGCACCTCAAGGAGGCAGTAAGCGGTGTCTGCCCCTGGCACGAACCGGACGATACTCAACGCCAGGCTATGGAACTCTGGCACGCCGTTGCCTTTGGGGTACCGGAACGAGCCACCGAGTGAGTCGTAAAACGTTGAAGATGCCCCGGGGCGGTCTCAGCCGCGTTGCGCTTCCGTGTCAACAGCACTCGGCCCGGAAGGGTCAGAGCCGGTGGCAACGATTGGACACCGCCTCTGCGGGTGGCCAGCATGGTTGGGAACCCGCCAGGAGGACCGGCGAGCGGTGTCGCATGAGGCCGTGGTCACGCTGAGGCGTCGAGTGGGAGCACGGCTGATGCGTCAGAAAACGCCGCGCTCTGCCCTATGAGGATGGAGAGGTGTACTGCCGGGCCTGCCCCGGCCTCTTCACGGTTCGGAAGGAGCCGGCCAAGTGTTATCAGACGTGGAAGGATCGTTACAGAGCGGAGCGACACAAGATGGCTTCAATGAGAGTCGAGGCACAGCTGGCACGCCTGCACAGCGAGTTCAACGTAGTCCTGCCCGATCCGGCCCGTTTGCTGCGCTGCTGGATCACAGAGTTCACGGAACTGTTGCCCAGGTTGCCCGAAGCGCTTGATGGGGACGATCCCACAGTTGCGCGGCGGCTGCTTACGTCCTGGGCTCGTCTCATGCGTGCCAAGCCCGCGCTTGTTGCGGCGGCTGCCGGCAGGCCACCTGAGCCAGGCGGGGGGGTGGCAGAGCAACTCGGGCTTCCGGAGCTGGCCGCGTGGGAGAGGCGTCTGCGAGATGAGCACATGGCGGCACTCGTTGAGAGGGCGAAGGCCACGGCCAACCCGAAGGCCTGGTCGGAGAGGCTCCAGGTGCTTCGCCGCGCCGTGGATGCGGCCGAGGAACCTGAGGACCTGCCGGATCGTACCGTCGAGCTTCTCAACGATCTGGACGAGCAGGAACTCCTCGACGCCTGCGCCGTGTACGCAGGCAGAACCGACCTGTCCTCGGAGGCGCTACTCGGTGTGCTCCGGGCTGCGGTGTGCGCGGAGGTTGACCTGTTCCTGCCGGCACGCGAGTACGTTCTTGAGGTCGCCCAAACACTACCGGGTGAACCCACGCACGCGGCGTTCGCTCCAACGTACTCGAAGTTCGAAGCGATCCTGGACGAGATTCTGGCAGCTGAACTGTTCGCCGAGGGACCGGCCGCGCCATCCTGGTTCCGAACCGAGCAACTCTTGGCCGAGACCATGCTGATCGGGATTGTCGCCGCCCTGCTGGAAGCGTATCGAGCCCAGCGGCCGGCGGTCCTGGCCGCTGCTGGTGAAGCCGAACGCGAAGAGTACCGCTCGGCACTCTGGCTCAGCCCTGATAAGCGGTTTGTGGCGCAACTGAGATGGGCACCTGCGGATGCGGCGCGACGCAAGCTGCCGATCCTCTTTCGCCACGCCTCGATGGTCCAGCGGCAAGTAGTACCGACAGATGCTGCCAGTGAGCTGGCGGGTGCCCGCGTTGAGTTCGCCGGTGCGACGGCCGTCATCGACGAGCAGGCGACGGCCTGGTTTGACGTGGATGCGCTTGCGCCGGTCGAGAAAGAGCGAAGCTGGCAACTTGCCCGGCTGGTCGTGCGCCGCAACGGAACGACAGAGACGTGGACTTTGACCAAGTAGCCGACAGTGTCCGGAGCGCCGCGCTATGAGAGGCCAGTTCAGCTTCTGGGTTTAGAAGCTTCGGGGGGAGAGCCCCACGGCTGACGCACTTCAAATCGTGGGCAGGGAGCCCGTACAGAGCAGTTCTAGCAGATCGTTCGGGTTGGACGCGAGTCGCAAGCGAACGGAGTCAATGCTTTCCTCGGGACCGATTGCACCTCGGAGTAAGGACAACGCTAATCGGTTTACCAATGCCATATTCTGTGCCGACACGAGATGCCGAATGCGCATCTGGTCCTCGCGAAATGAAACATCCGAAACCCAGTGCAGCTGGTTCTCGATCGACCAGTGGTTTCGAATCACCTTCGCATGGAGCTCAGCATCCGGCTCGGCGCTGGATACGTAGTAACGTACCTGCTCTGTCCTACGCCCAGACGACAGATG
>JALXBF010000116.1 GCA_026991575.1 Planctomycetota bacterium
CGCCACGCTGCGCCGTCATCCGCCCCTGCATCCCGCCACGGATCCATTCGGAGAAAGCTGCCGTTAGGGCCGTTCCGTCAACGATGTCTCGCAGACCGATCGGCTTATTGAAGCCATGGTCCCACCCTGGCCGGTACGTGATGCCGTTAGCCTTCCAGTTGTTGTAATAGGTCTCCGTTCCGTGGTTCGGGGCGTAGTTCTGCGAGGTTGCGTACGGGAAGGAATGATCGAAGTGAGGGTCGGACGGACACAGGTAGACCTCGATCCGGCTCTTGCGCAGCGTCGCGTTGGGATCGTTCGCCCAGTTCCAGGGCGGTTCGCCGAAGGCACGCAGGTCGAGGTTGGCAGCGTTGTAGATGTCGGCCCGGTCCAAGTAGGGCAGCAAGAACACCTTCATGCTCCACATGGTCTCCCCGCCAGGCCCGGTGATCTGATTCCAGCGGCGGTAGCGAAGGGTGCCGTCAGGTGGGAAGTAGCCATGGACCTGGTGGTAATTGTGGAGTGCCAGGCCTATCTGCTTCAGGTTGTTCTGACATTGAGCACGACGCGCTGCCTCCCGCGCCATCTGGACCGCCGGAAGCAACAGTGCAATCAAGACCGCAATGATGGCAATTACGACCAAGAGCTCGATGAGCGTGAAGCCAGAAGGGGATCGTCTCCACCTCATAGCTCTACTCCCTAACCCCTAGACAAACACGCTGCCCACACTTGCCCGGACGGGCCTGTTGACTGGATGGGCATGCCCACAGCACGGCGTCATTATAGCTGACCCGCCACATGCGCTCAATCCCCCCTCGCGGCTGCCTTGGAGCGAGGCCCACAAGCGCTTGCCAAACAAACACGCCGACACCGGCAGGAAAGGGCCATTGCCACAAACGGGCGTGTGGCAACATGCGCATGGCCGCACAGCACCGCTTGTGCCAGCGAGCCGGACTACGGGGCGCCACGTAGCCAGCGCCGCAGCAGTGCTCGTCGGCTACGGTCCAATGCCACCCCGATGTTGCGGTCACGGCCCCCGCTGGTGTGGATGGCAACGAGCAGTCGAGTACGCGTCGTAGGAGAGTACAGCCATAGCGGCGCACCGCTCTGGCCATAGTAGCTGTCAGCTGTATGCACCAGCCGGCCTGCACGCGCTTCCAGAACGGTTCCCAACGACCAGTACTGCACCCTCCCCTTCAGCTCCACCGGCGTGTCGGGCCGGTCAACAGGATAGCCGGCAAGGTTAATCAGAGCACCCCGCAAACTTGCCGGTCGCAGCCGGCCAAGCCGAAACCACCCCCGGCTGTAACCGAGCGGGATGTTCAGATGGACCAGGGCAAAGTCGAAATCGGATTGCCATCGGGTCTGCCACTGGTTCGGCAGGTGTACTCGGGTCGCTTCGGCCGACCCCCCTCGCCTATCGTGGTCGCCCCTTCCTGGGGTCAAGCTCACCCGCCGGGCCAGACCTCCGAGCCGCATATCGTGCACGCAGTGTGCGGCCGTCAATGCAACCGATGGACCGATTAGTGCCGCCGTCCCCGTGAGACTTGCTCCTGACGGAAAAACTGCCTCCAGACGGCAGATCGCGGACCAGGGAAACCTATCGACGTCGCGCACTGGCAATCGATCGTCGATCCCAAGAACCGATTCCGGAACGGCCGTCCGGGTCAATCGTGCTGAACGAAGTTGACTGGTCATGCTGCGGTCCCCCCTCGAACCGCCGCCCGGAGCGCCGCCCCAGAAACCATAGCTTGCGGGAACGGCCGAGGACGGCTGCCGGACCAGCCCGTCCCTGCGATGGCCGCACGCACGCGCAAAAGCTGCGACCCACCGGTCGCCCGGGCTCGCACGGGCCGGATCGCCGTGTGCTGACGGTGCCGAGTGCCGCCTCTACATCGGGTTGGGACAGCCGAAAACAGAGAATGCTATCGATGGCTGATCTGACCCGGGGGGCCGTGGTAGCGAGTGTTGTACTTACGGTGCAACCGGCGAACGGCTTCGGCATTGCGGGGCGATTCGCCCGGTTTCGGCGGGTAGGAGCTCATGCCCCGGAACGGCAGGGGGTCGACTGTCAGCGGGCATACCGTCAGCGGATCTGCTGATTTGCAGAACCCTACGGTGCGCACTACGTACGTCCGCCGCCAGCCATCGGGCAGCTCGGGCACCGACTCGGCCGGAAAACCGATCTCCAGGGCATCGCCCGCCCCGAAGATCACGAACGCGTCGTCGGCCTTGGCCAACAGCTCGGTCACGTCGCCGTAGCGGGTGTAGTAGCCGAACTGCCGCACCAACGGGGCGGGATCCGTGCGATGGTAGTCAAACACGGTAGGCCAACGGCCGTCAGGACTGTATTCGGTCAGGTGCCCTTTGTAGAAGAGCCGGCTCTTTGTCGGAAGCAACCTGGTGACCCGGATCGTTTCTCGAGCATCGCGGTCCGCAATGGCCAGCCACGCCGCGTCCCAGTACACCTGGACGTTCGTCCGGACGCGCAGCTCAACCTCGCGGCCCGTCGGCACCTTGCCGGTCAGCTCCACGGTCATCAGCTTCGGCGAGCCGGCCGGAATGCCTGCTACGGGAACGATCGTCTGCCACTCTCCCTGTTCGGTGCGCAATTCGATGGACGGCATCGTCAGCGTTATGCCGGCGGTGGCCGCCGCATAGTTGGTGTCCGAGAAGGCGTACTCCACCCAGCCGTGCAAGCACAGGAACAACCGCTGGTCAGGATCGATCCGGGGTACCGCGAAGGCCATCGTGACGCTGTGTTCCTCGGCGTACCCAGGCCAGACTGTGCGAAGGTGAAACTGGTCCACCGCCCTACGATCGGGACGTTGGAGCACGGCGGTCACGTCCTGGCCTCGGTGGGTCATTGCTCGCTTTGGCTGGATGAGCTGGCGGAATAGCAGCAGCTCGCCGGTGGCCCGGAAGCCTTCTGGCGCGAACCGCTCGTCGGGCGCAACAACCGTTCCGGACGGATGATCGATCACAAGCAACTCGACGTGGTCCAGGTAGCAGACTTCGTCCATCGGTTCGGCAATCGCTATCCGATAGACGTCTTGGTCCGGGACCAGCTGGTCGGAGCGCACCAGAAGGAGCTCTTCGGGATCAGGCTTGTTGTATACGCCAGGCGCGAGCAAATAGCCAAGGCCACCACCACCCAAGAAGTCCGTGATGAACTCGTAGCGGCGCCCGTTCCACGTAAACAGCAGCGGGCAGGAGACGGACTTGCGCCGCACCTGTCGGATTATGTGTAGTTCGTTAGCAGCCAGGCCGACTTCCGCCTGCAAGGTGTTATCGGGCCAGCGCATCCGAATGCCGTCCACTTCGCTGTAACCGTCCAGCCCGAAAGTCAACGGCTCGTGCGTGGCGCAGCCGCTGCCCACTGTCGGGCGTAGCTCGGTCAACGCGTACACATCACCTGCCAGCACGATCACGCGTATTCCCGTACCGTCGGCCGGCGTTCGCATCTCCAGACCGTCGTCGCGGACCCCTGTGAAGCGGATCTTCACCCAATTGCTGGCGTTGCCCTCGGTTTTCTGGCCCACCAGGCCATGCCCCGGAACGAAGCCGACCAGTTCAGCGAAGCCGTTTCCGGTCAGGTCCGACGCCACCAGAGAAGCCGCCTTCAGCGGCTGGCCGTCGGCGGTAAGGAAAGCTGGCAAGGCGGCGCCGAAGACCTGCAGCTTGCCGCTCTCGTCCGCGCGCAACAGCACTGGTTTCCCGTCCTGCAAGGCGACAGCGTCCCAGTTGCCGTCGAGGTCGAAGTCGAGCACACGGGGCTGAATGAGCGAAACGCCCTCGTGAACCGGTTTCCAGGTCAGTTTGCTCGGATCGACCGGATAATCGACCTTTGGCACCCGGCCCTGTCCGATGAGAATCGCGCCCTGCTCGGAACCGTCCGTAATGATCAGGTCACGAGCGTCGTCTTCATTCCAGTCCCAAACCAGCAGCGTTGCGAACGCTGCCGCCTTCGCCAGCGCCGCGCCCTGGAGCGGGCGGGCGGTAAAACGAAGCAAGCGATCGTTGTACAGAGCCACGCAACGCCCGTCGGCACTGAGCAGCACCAGGTCGACGTCGCGGTCGTTGTCGATGTCCGTGAACGTGACCGCTGCTGCTGGCGGTTGCCAGGACGGCCCCTGCTCGCTCAGTTCCTCGAACTCGGTGCTAAGGATCACGGGTCCCTTCTGCGAGCTGCCCGGCTTCGGTGCCGGAGCCACCACGCCGGGTCTGCCGACGTTGCGAAACACCTTAGCCGGTGCGTGATCGGGCAGCTCGCCGGACAAGAGGGACGCGGCCTGGCTCACGGAGCCGATGTTGACGACGAACAAGTCCAGGTCGGCATCCAAGTCAAGGTCGACGAACACAGCCCCTGTGCTGATCTGCTCACCGCCTGCAACGCCTGCCTCGTCCGTTACGTCGACGAACTTGCCTTTGTCGTTGCGGTACAGCCGGTTAGCCCCGATGTTGCAGAGGTACAGGTCCGGATCGAGGTCGTTGTCATAGTCGCCGATGGCGATGGCCAACGTGAGCATACCGCCGGCAAGGCCTGCTTCGGCCGTGACATCGTGAAACTGGCCATCGCCGTCGTTGCGCAGCAGCAGATTGCCCAGTTGGCCGTCCCGAACGACGGCACCGGCAAGAAACACGTCCAGGTCGCCGTCACCGTCGTAGTCGAACGTAGCCCAGGGAAAACCAAGTCGTTGCCGCGCGAACCCGAGAAGCTGCAACGGGTCGGAGCCCTCCAGATCCTTCCACCCAGCCCACCTCGTGCCCTCCGCCAGACTGACTGATAGCTCCTCCCAGGGCTCGTACAGCACGGGCCTGGAGCGTGAGGTGAGCGGGTCGACGGCAGCACGACCAATTGCGTTGGCGTAGGGCCCCATGTCGTCATACATGATCTTGGCTTGGACACCTTCTTTTGCCTCGTCGAGGAGCTTCTTCTGCGCCAGCAGCTTCTTGGCCTCGTCCGGTTGTCCGCTGAGCATTAGCAGCTGGGCCAGACCGTAGATTGCGGGCACGAAGATGGGATTCAGTTCGACTGCTTTCTGGAACGCTTCCCTGGCCCTGGATCGGTCGGTGGCCATCAGGCAGTTGCCCAGCCAGTACCAGCCGTAGGAGTTCTCTGGATCGATGCGGGTTACTGCCTCGAAGTGCCTGGCCGCCTCATCCAGTTGTCCCAGGTGGTTCAAGATGATTCCCAGGCAGAAGTGGGCATAGACGTTCTCGGGGTCTGCCTGCAGGATTTCCCTCAGGATCTCCTGTGCCTCGTCCAGTGCGCCGGGCTTCTTTGGCTGATTCAACAGCGCGATGGCCAGGTTGATGCGCGGCGGTAGCCAGTCGGGCGCAAGCTCTATGGCCTTACGCAGCAGGACAACAGCCTCTGGAAAGCCCTTGTCGAACTGATCGATGTAAGCCGATGCTCGGGCATTCAGCCGAAGCGCCTCAACGTTGGACGTCGTCCAGCGGAACGCCGGCGCCGCCTCCTCCGCGGTTTGCTCTTTGCTCGGCCCCCCGCCTATGCCGCGATCGGTTTGCGGCGGTTCGGAACGGTTGCCGCAGCCGGCCAGAACGGTGAGCAGGAGGGCAGTCACTGCAGTCGTTATCCACTGGCGGGCAAGCAACACAGTGCGTGCCATGCCGGGTACTCCGTTGAGCAGGGCCAACCGTGGTTTGCTCAGCCATTTGTCTAAGGAACCGTACGGCGTCCGGAACAGACCCGTTCAACCGCTAGAATTGCCCGAAACCGGCAAGCAGCGGCACGTGAGCTTATCGCGGGGCGTCCGACCGATGGCGTGGTTACGGTTGCAATCGGTAACGAAGGTGTATGCCGATGGGACCGTGGCCCTGCGCGGGTTGAGCCTGGCAGCGGCGCAGGGTGAGTTTCTCGTGCTGGTGGGCCCGTCCGGCTGCGGCAAGACCACAACGCTCCGCTTGATCGCCGGCCTGGAGGAACCAACAGAAGGAGAGATTTGGCTCGGCGGCCGGTGTATCAACGGCTTGCCCCCCCGCAAGCGAGACGTGGCGATGGTGTTCCAGAACTACGCCCTCTATCCGCACATGACCGTGTATGACAACCTTGCGTTCGGCTTGCGGATGCGCCGTCGGGAACTGGGACTGACGAAAGCCGAGATCGATCAACGCGTGCGTGACGTTGCCGAAATGCTGGGCATTGGACGGTTGCTGGACAAGAAGCCGGCTGCGCTCTCTGGCGGCGAGCGCCAGCGGGTGGCGTTAGGCCGAGCAATCGTGCGCCGCCCGGCGGTGTTCCTGTTCGACGAACCGTTATCGAACCTGGACGCGCAGCTTCGGGCCGAGGTCCGCCGCGACCTGAAGCGGTTGCATGCCGAGATTCAGACAACGATGGTCTACGTCACGCACGATCAGATCGAAGCAATGACGCTCGGTGATCGGGTGGCGGTTCTGCGGGATGGCCAGCTCCAGCAGGTGGGAACGCCGCAGCAGTTGTACGACCGGCCCGAGAACCTGTTCGTGGCCTGCTTCTTGGGCTCGCCGCGGATCAACACCGTCGAGGGCGAGCTGGTGGTTGAGTCGGGCCGCGTCCAGTTCCGCTGCGGGGCGTTTCGGATGGACGTACCGCCAGGGCTGGTACCGGCGGACGTACCACAGGGCGGTTGGAGGCTGGTGTGGGCAATTCGTCCGGAGCATATTTCCCTTGCGAGAGAAACGGGCAATAATTACAACGTAGCGGAAGGCACGGACCTGGCTGCCCGGGTCACGGTCGTGGAACCGTGGGGCCGGGAGCAGGTGTTGTATTGCGATTGTGGCGGGGTGGAGCTGACGGTTCTCTGCCCCGCGGCTCTGGCGGTCCGGCCGGGACAGCAGGTGCTGCTTCGGCCGCTGCTGACGGAATCGCTCTGGTTTGATCCGACGACGGGGCGGCGCATGGAGCTTGGCTGCCAGGCGCGGTCAGAGAAGGTGCCGGGGAACGGTATGACCGGGTAGCTGCGTCAGAAGTTGTGGGGCGACGCACCGGCGGAGCAAGCTCGTCGGACAGAAGTGGGAGCCTTCCTCCCACTTTTTTGTTTGCCGCCCCTTGCCGTGGCCGCAGCGCACATGGCCTTGGATGCGGCCGGGAGAGCAACGATGAACCATGAGTTGTTGCGAATCGTTGACGCGTTGCACCGCGAAAAGAACGTCGACAAGGAAACGATCTTTCGCGGCATTGAGGCAGCCCTGCTGGTGGCAGCGCGCAGACAATTTGACGACCCCGAGCAGGTCAGCATTCGCATCGACCGGAAGACCGGGGAGATTATTGCTGAGTACCGCGGTGAGCGGTTCGAGCCGGAATTGCTCGGCCGGATCGCGGCCCAGACCTCCAAGCAGGTCATCCTGCAAAAGATCCGCGAGGCCGAGCGGGACATGCTGTACCGCGAGTACTCCGGAAGGATCGGCGAGCTGGTCCAGGGCACGGTCTCGCGGGTCGACCGAGCCGTGGTCAGCGTCACAATCGACCGGGCCGAAGCAATCCTGCCGCGGAGCGAGCAGATACCGGGCGATCGCTGGCGCCCCGGCCAGCCGGTGCGAGCGATCCTCAGCGAGGTCCGCCGGCAGAACAACCGGTTGCGCATCGTCCTGAGCCGTACGGACCCGAACTTCATCCGTCGGTTGTTCGAACGCGAGATTCCCGAAGTCGCAGACGGAATAATCCAGATCAAAGGAGTAGTCCGAGAGCCGGGCAAGCGGGCCAAGGTCGCCGTCGTCTCGGCAGACTCGCGCATCGACTGCGTCGGTGCCTGCGTCGGCGTACGCGGATCGCGGATCAAGAATGTCCTGGACGAGCTCAGCGGTGAAAAGATCGACATCGTCCGCTGGGCGGAAGCCCCCCAGGACTACATCGCCAGCGCTCTGCAGCCGGCCCAGGTCGACGAGGTGATGCTCTTTCCCACATTGGCCCGCGCCATCGTGCTGGTGTCCGAGGACCAGCTCAGTCAAGCAATCGGTGTCCGCGGGCTGAACGTCAAGCTCGCCTCCAGGTTGACCGGCTGGGACATCGAAATCATGACGGCCGATGAACTGGAAGAAGAGGCGCGGCGAGCGGTGATCCGGTTCACCGCCCTGGAAGGCGTCACCCCCGAGCTGGCGGACCGGTTCATCGAGCACGGCATCCTCAGCTACAACGACCTGACCGTGCTGGATCCGGAGGAGTTAGCCGAGATTGCTGAGATCGATCTCGATCGCGCGGCTACCATCCGCGACCAGGCGGAGCGCATGATCCGAGAAGGGGTCGATCCGGCCGCTGACGTGACGATCGAGGACGTCGTGCACCAGGGAGAGGCCGAGGCCCGGGCAGAGGAAAGTGAGGGCGGTGCGGGCGAGGAGCCTGCTGGTGGCGACCAGCCCACGGCCGCTGCTCCCGACACACCCGAAGGGCCTGCCGTCAGCACCGGAGAAGCAGCGGGCGACAACGGGAATGCGGCAGCTATTGGCGGCGAGGCGGCTAGCGACGAGCACGCCTCTGGTGAGGCAGAGACAGCGGGCCAGAGTGCAGCGGCAGCGGACCAAGAGTCCGACCAGGATGCCGCACAGGAGCAAGAGCACGAGCAGCCAGCAACACCACCGGAGTCGTCAGGCTGACGTGACGCAACAGGTAACGCTTTCGATTTGAAACGCTGCTATGCGGTACGATATAAAGGGGTGGATGTCAGTGTGGCCCTGGACGTGCGGCCCGCCACCGAACTGGGGCATCCCAGCAGACGGTCCCGTTCGGCGTGCCGTAGGACGATCCTGCCTGGGACCCTTTCCGACCAGCAACGGACGCAGTCACGGCTGAACGACTGGCCCCGCCCGCTACCGTACGCAGGCGTCTTCCATCCGGAACACCCGACATCGCCAACGCCTCTAACGGTCAGGCAAAGCAGGCCACCGGTGTGGTCCGTTCCGGATGATTCGCGACGGGCTTGCGCTTGAGGCCGACGATGTAGCGAGGGAGGACCAAAGAGTCTTGGGAGAAAAGAAGTTCCGTATTCACCAAGTAGCCAAGAAGCTGAACAAGTCCAGCAAAGAGGTGATGGAAGCCTGTGGCCGGCTGGGCATCCAGGTTAAGAGCCACTTGAGCTCCGTCACCGAGGAGGAGTACGCGCGGATTCGGGATTCGTTTTCTCAGCCCGCAGACACCCCCGCTGCGTCTCCTGCTGCTGCTGCTGCTGCTGAGACAACGGCTCCCAAGGCTAAGACGTCCCCGCCACCCGGGGCGGTCTCGCCGGTCGGCCCCATGGGCATCACGCGTAGGCCGATTGCCGATCTGGACCAGCTTGCGCGCAAAGGCAAGCCCGAGAGCGAGCAGGCCAAGACACAGGAACGATCCCGCCGCCCAGTGCGGTCGCGAAGCCGGCCCGTTCCCCAGATTCATGTACCTCCCCCGCCAACCTCCCCTCAGGCAGGCCGCACCGGTCAGAAGCAGCAGACGTCGGCCGAACCTCAGGAACGCGTCCAACAGCCCAAGAAGCGACTGACGCCAGAGCTGTTGCGGAAAATCCGCGAACGGCAGAAGCAACAGCTGAAGGCTGCCCAGGAAGGGCCGTCACGCGGTACCGCACCCGGCGAAACAGGCCAGCCTCCCGCCCCACCGGCAGCACGCGACGAGGCCAAGAAGAAGGGCATCCGCATCGTGGCGGTGCCAAAGGTTGAACTGGCAGCGGAGGAGGAGACCGGCGGGCGTCGCGGTGGCCGTCGCGGCGGGGCTGTGGCAGGTCGCCGGATGCGGCGCGAGCGGCGCGAACGGCGGAAAGAGAACTTAATCACGGCCCTGGAGTCGCTCGAAGAAACCGAAGAGGAAGAACAGCAGGCTCTCCGGGCCGTGCCATTCCGCCAGCGCAAGGCCAAGGACCAGACGCCGGCGGTGCAACGGCCCAGCCGCGTCGAGATCGAACCGCCCATCACTGTACGCTCCTTCTCCGAGGCAACCGGCATCAAGGTGAGCGACATCCTGAAGAAGCTATTGTTGATGGGGCGGAGCATGACGATTAATTCGCACCTCGACCCGGAGGACGCCCAGCTTCTTGGCATTGAGTTTGGCATCGAGGTCGAGGTCAAGCTACCGAAGGAGCTTGAAGAAGAGGTGTTTGCCCGCATCAAGCCAGATCCCAACAAGATGGTGCCGCGGCCTCCGGTCGTCACGCTGCTGGGACACGTCGACCACGGCAAGACGTCGCTGCTGGACCGTATCCGCAAGACGAATATCGTCGCCAGCGAGGCGGGCGGGATTACGCAGTGCATCCGCGCGTGGCAGGTTGAGTACGACGGCAAGAAGATCACGTTCCTGGACACGCCGGGCCATGAAGCATTCACCGCCATGCGCGCTCGCGGGGCACAGGTCACCGACATTGCCGTCATCGTTGTTGCCGCCGACGACGGTGTCATGCCCCAGACTGAAGAGGCAATCTCGCACGCTAAAGCAGCGGGCGTTCAGATCATCGTGGCCATCAACAAATGCGATTTGCCGCAGGCCAAGCCCGAGCGGGTGCTCCATCAGCTGGCCAACGTCGGAATCCTACCGGAAGAGTGGGACATGGAACACGGCGTGCCCTGCATCCGCTGCAGCGCGCTGACCGGCGAGGGCATCGACGACCTTCTGGAACACATCCTCCTACTGGCCGAAGCGATGGATCTGAAGGCCGACCCGACGGTGCCCGCCATCGGCACCTGCCTTGAAGCAGCCCGGCACGAAGGCCGTGGCGTGTTGGCCACCTTGCTCATCGAACAGGGAACACTCCATCGCGGTGACGTCGTCGTCTGTGGCCTGGCTCACGGCCGCATCCGCAGCATGTGGAACGATCAGGAGCGGATGATTAAAGAGGCCGGTCCGGGCACGCCTGTGCTGGTCTCCGGCCTGGATGAGGTGCCTGAGGCCGGTGAGCGGTTCGTTGTTGCCAGCCTGGACGAGGCACGTAAGATCGTCGAACGCCGCCGCGAGCGAGCGCGCGAAGGCCAGGTTGCCCGACGAACGGCCGTGACGCTGGAAAGCCTCCTCAGCGGCAACGACAAGAAGCAACTGCCGCTGGTCATCCGCGCCGACGTCCGAGGCTCGCTCGAGGCAATCGAAAAAGAGCTGTCGAAGTTCCAGGACGACGAGGTCGAGGTGCGTATCCTGCACAAGGACGTCGGAGCCATCACCGAAAGCGACGTGCTGCTGGCCGAAGCATCCCACGGCATCATTGTCGGGTTCAACGTGGGAATCGAGCCGAAGGCACGCCAGTTGGCCGAGCAGCGACGTATCGAGGTGCGTCGGTATAACATCATCTACGAACTTTCCGACGATATCCGCGCCGCCTTGGAGGGCATGCTCACACCCGAGCGACACGTCCGGGACCTGGGCGAGGCCGAAGTGCTACAGGTGTTCAAGATCCGTGGCGTGGGACGGGTTGCTGGCTGCCGTGTACGTCGCGGCCGCGTCCTGCGAAGCTCATACGTCCGCGTCCTGCGCGACGGGCGGGTCATTTACCCCGATCCCACCAGCGAACGCCACGTTCGCGTAGCTTCGCTGAAACGGTTCCAGGATGACGTGCAGGAGGTGCGCTCCGGCTACGAGTGCGGAATCCGCATCGAAGGTTTCGACGACATCAAGCCTGGCGACGTGTTGGAGTTCTACGAGATCCAGGAAATCCGCCGCAAGCTCGGTCAGAAGCGTCAAACCCCAGAGCCTGCCGTCGCATCGGCCAGCCGCTGAGCCCCAACACGACGCAACCATGGTAGTCGGCACTCTTCGCGCGACGCTGCTCATCCGCGAGGCACGCACGCTCAAGGAAAAGCGCCGCGTGCTGAATTCGATCAAAGATCGGCTGCGGAACCAGTTCAACGTGTCCGTCTCTGAAGTCGACGGACAGCACAGCCACCGTACAGCTGTGCTCGGAATTGCCATCGTGGCAAACGAGGTCAGTGCCGTGCAGCAGATGCTGGCGCAAGTGGAGCGGCTCCTGCGACTGCACCCAATCGCCGAATTGACCAACACCGAACGAGAGATCCTGTAACGACCCTCTCGCCCCGCCACGCGCACCGGTCCCTCCGTTTTACGACCGCTTCCTCGCACCAGGTGCACCGGCGACGTACTCAGCAGACCTTAGCGTGAGACCGGTCGCGTAATCGCTGACAGACCCCCAATTGGTACTGGCGCAGGCAGGAGACCGGCTCCTCGTCGACAGGACCGGGGCTGCACGGAGCTGCTGTAAACTCAATATGCCACACCGCGCAGCAGCGGCCTCGTGCGTTCTCGACGCCACGCGCCGGACGGAACCGCCTAGCTCTTCTTGCGGCTACGCTTGCCAGTCGTGCGCGTGTTCTTCTTGCGACCGGACGACTTGGCCTGACTGCTCGAGCGCCGTTTGGTGGCCCCGCGAGCCCGCTTACCACTTGATGAACTCCGCTGCTCCACCGCCGCCACAGCCACCAGTTCCTCACGCCGGCTTGCGGCATACTCGCAGGTCTGTTGCAGCCAGCAGTCATCACACCGCGGCTCCTCGGACAGGCAAACCGTTAAGCCGTGGAGACGGGACGCCTGCTCGAAGCCGTAACACTCCTCGACCGGCACCGCTTGCTGCAGCGCCTGCCGCATCGCCCGGTCATTGTCACCGTTCACCCCCGGCAGTCCAATACGTCGCCACACGCGCAAGATGGTGGCGTCAACGGGCAGAGCACGGCGGCGAAGCCGATCGCGCACGATCCGAGCGCGAACGTGCGGCGTGAACCACTCCTGCTCGCCGCACATCTTTTCGATGTACGCGATCCCCTTCTTGGCCCAATCCTCGATATCGAACCGGTAGACGCTCTCAAAGATGTGGTGCAGTGCCCGCTTAACCAGGCGAGCCTTCTCGGCTGCGGCCGGCAGGCCATCGAGGTACTCGGCGATCTCCTGAACGGGCGAGACGCGCAATTCGTTCCAGTCCACGAACTCCTTGCTCAACCGCTCCAGAACCTGGCGGGCCTGGAGCTCGTCGGCATCCTCGGCCAGGATGGCCAGCAGGATGGTCTCCAGTAAGGGCAGCGGTTCAGACGGCCGCTCGGGAACCTCGTGCTGCTTCCTCAGCACCGAGTAGATCTCATGGATTCGCCGGACGCGTTGTTCTGCCGCACTCCTACGCTTAGCCATCTGGCTCGTCTCCTCAGCCGAAAGGTCGATTCACCGAGCCGATCTCGGTCACTCCGCTTCCTCGGCGCCGGCGCCCTGTTCCGTTTCCCCCAATTCCTGACGGGACGCTTCGGGCTGTGTGGTGGCAGCCTGTTCCGCCGACCGATCCGACGCCTCACGTTCTCGGGCCAGCTGCTCCAAGATCATGCTCACCTGGATGCTGTGCTTGACGCCGCGGTCGACGACAAAGCGCAGCTGCGGAATGTGCTTGGTCCTGAGCCCGCGGGCTAGTTTGGCCTGGAGGTAACGGCGAGCAGAGTTCAGGCCGCTCAGCACTTCCTCCTCGTTGGCTTCGTCCATGATGGAAACGTACACCTTCGCGTGTCGCAGGTCCGCGCTGACTTCCACACGCGTGACGGTCACCCCCTTGATGCGAGGATCTCGCAGCTCCAGCAGAATGGCCGAAGCGACGATCTCGCGCACCAGCTCGGCGACACGTTCCGGTTTCCAACCTGGCATTGATCGCTACCTCCCTTGCAGGCCGGCTACCGGGGTCGCCAGCCCATCACCTATGCTATGCCACAGCTGGAAGGACGTCGAATCGAACCACCAGGCTGGCAGCCGTAATTCAGTGGTCGGAAGTATGAGCCCGGAACGACCGTTACCAGGCCGGCGCGGAACTGACAAATGGACGGATCGCCGACGGCGCAGCCAGTGCGGTCGCTGCTTGCACAGCCTGGCTAAACGGGTGAAAGGGGCATGCCCTCGCCGACACGGACGCTCAAGTCGCACCCGCGTGGCGGCGCTGATGTTTTCCTGGTCTTCGCCCGAAGCGCCGCCGCTCACGCGGCGTCGGGCGCTGCGGCCGGTCCCTGGCTCCCTAACCACCAGGGGCCGGCCCTCGCCATCGATTGCATGCTCCTAGGCTGCCTAACACGCGGAGAGCGCGTGCGAAGGAGCGCCCGGGCCCGTGTGCGGATCGCAAGACCCAACCGTATGCTATCCGCACATGCCTCGGAGACGAAAGCGATACGTCGCAGCTGACCGGGAAGATCACCCCACCCCAGCACGCCGCGCACAGTAGAGAAGCAGAATCGGCCCCGGCGTCGGCAGGGCAATGGACAGCCAGCGGCCCGTCGGTCATAATTCAGCACGGAAGCCCTCAGAAACCATCAGTGGCGCAACTGCAGAGGTGAGCGAATGTTGTTTTGGAGCACCCTGGTCGGAGCGGTGTTCGCGGCGACGGCCGCAATGGCCCAGCAGAACACCGAGCAGCCGGTCGCTGACCGGGCGCAGCTCAAGAAGCTTTCCCGCTATTTTCTGAACGCCGGCATCGAGCCGCCTCGACCATTTCGGCCTGTCCGGCGTCGCACCGTTGCCGATGAGCGGCGGCTAGAGGCAATCGCCTGGTTCTGCACGGGCCGGCGCCTGGTCCATCAGCGTCGCTGGCGGGATGCCGTTGCCGCATACAAGAAGGCGTTGCAGTTCGATCCGAAAGGCGTGGCGATTTACCACGATCTGATCAGGCTGCTCCGTCTCCTTGGCCGGGAACAGGAGCTTCACGAGTACCTGGCCAGGGCAGTTGAGGTTGACCCGGAAAACCACGAGTTCCTGTACCAGCTGGCTTTGGAGACGTTGCGCAGCGGGGAGCTGGATACGGCCCGCGACCTGCTGGAGCGAGCATTGCAGAGCCCCCGACTGCCCGAGACGAGCTACGATCGACTGCGCATTGCTCTGACGCTTGCTGAAGTGTTCGACCGCCAGCAGCGTTACAAGGCAGCAGCCGAGCAGTATGCGTTTGTGCTCAACGCCCTCGCGCAACCGAGACGGTACCGGCTGTATCGTGACCCACGTGCTCGGGTGCTCTTCCGCGACCTGCCCGGGCTGTACGAACGCATCGGCAACGCGCTGCGACGGGCTCAGCGATACGAGCTTGCGTTGGAAGCCTACCGACGGGCCCGCGAGGCGGCTGGAGCCCAGGGAGCACGGTTCTATCTGAAAATTGCCGAGACGTACCTGGACGCAGATAAGCCGCGGCAAGCACTCGAAGCGCTGGAACACTACATCAGGGAGCAGACCCCTCAGGGCGCCGAAGCCTACGAGCTGCTGGTGCGCGTCCTGGAACAGCTCGGTCGACAGGAGGAGATCATCCCGCGGTTACAGGAGGCGCTGGAGCGGGATCCGCACAATCGCGAGCTTCGCCTCCTGCTGGCCGCTCGGCTGGAGAAAGCAGGCCGGGCCGACGAGGCCGAGGCGATCTACCAGCAACTGCTCGGCACGGCTCCTAGCCCCAAGGTCGTCGCGGCGCTGGCCGCCCTGCACTGGCGCCGCGGAGCGGTGGCGAAGTCGCTGGAGCTGCTCGGGCAGCTTGGCAACCAGCTCGTGCGGCGCCGTTCGTCTGACGCATTGGCCGCTCTGGCAGGCATCGCGCGTGAGCTGGCCGGCGACGAAGCGCGATACCGCGAGGCAATGCAGCAGGTCGACAACATGCTTGCCCAGCCTGATGGCGGCGGGATGACCGTGGGGCTGGCCTACGCCCTGGCCCGAGTGGCCAAGGTCGCCAAAGACTACGATCGCTGTGTGAAACTGTTGACTCACTGCCGCGACCGCAGTCCGGCCAATCCGGTGTTCGTGATCGAGCTGCACGAGACGTTGATGGCCGCCAAGCGGTACGCGGAAGCGGCTGAAAACCTCCGCTGGGCCCTGGAGAAGGGCCCCTGGGCTCTGAACCCAAGCCCGGTCATCTACGCCGAACTAGCTCGGGCGCTGCTGCTGGCGGGCAAACTCGACGACGCCTACCGGGAGGCGCGGCGTGTGATTGAGTTGATGCCGCACCGTGCGAGCGGCTACGCACTGGCCGCTTTCGTGCTCATCCGTCGGGGCAAGTACGAGGAAGCGATCAAACTCCTGGAGGAAGCGCGCAAGGCCGTGCGGGGCAACCCGAGCGAAGAACGCCGCGTGTTGCTGCAACTGTCCAGCGTCTACTACGAGGCCAACAACCTGGCTAAGACTGAAGAGATTCTCCTGGAGGTTATCCGTCGTTGGCCCCAGGACCCCGGCGCGTACAACGACCTCGGCTACATCTGGGCGGACCACGACAAGAACCTCGACCAGGCCGAACGGTTCATCCGTCGGGCGCTGGAACTCTACGAGCGGCAGCGCTCGCCCCAGGACCCTGAAAAGAACGCCGCTTATCTCGATTCGCTCGGCTGGGTCCTGTACAAGAAGGGCCGCTACGAGGAAGCGCGCAAGTACCTCGAAGAGGCAGCCCACGCCCCGGAAGGAGACGACGGCGTGATATGGGACCATCTTGGTGACGTCTACTGGAGCCTCGGGCAGCGCAAAGAGGCAATCCAGGCGTGGGAAAAGGCGGCCCGGCTTCTGGAGAAAGAGGACTCACCGACGGACCGGAAGCGCCTGGAGGAAGTCCGCAGCAAGCTGCAGAAGGCACGGCAGAACAAGCCGATACCGGAACTGAGGCCTGCAACCCAGGCGAAACCGTAAGTCGGGCGCACAGACGGTGAATCGGTCGTCCAGAGAGGTGCTGCATGGCCGGACATTCCCACTGGCGACAAATCAAACACAAGAAGCAAGCAGCCGACGCCAAGCGGGGCAAGCTGTTCAGTAAGCTTTCCCGCGCGATCATCATCGCTGCGCGCGAAGGCGGCGGCGACCCGTCGGCAAACCTTAAGCTCCGCTACGCAATCGATCGGGCAAAGGCAGCGAGCATGCCGGCCGAGACGATCGAGCGCGCCATCAAGAAAGGCACAGGCGAGCTGGCTGCCGAACGACTCGAGGAGATCACCTACGAAGGCTACGGACCAGGCGGCGTCGGCATCTTGGTCGAAGTGCTTACGGACAATCGGAATCGCACCGGCAGTGAACTACGCAGGCTGTTTGAGCGCGCCGGCGGCAAGCTTGCTACCAGCGGCTCGGTTGCCTGGATGTTCGAAACCCGTGGCGTCTGCACGGTCGAAGGCGAAGTGGACCCGGACCACTTGCTGGAGGTCGCCCTCGAAGCTGGTGCCGATGACGTCAAGGCCATTGATGACGCGTACGAAGTCTACTGCGACCCATCGCAATTCCAGGAGCTGAAAACTACGCTGGAGAAAGCCGGCTTCCAGCTCCGCTCGGCCGAAATTGCCAAGATTCCCACCGTGACTGTCAACATCGAGGACGCCGAGGTGGGGCGGAAGCTGCTGAAGCTGCTCGACGAACTGGACGAGCACGACGACGTCCAGAACGTCTACGCCAACTACACCATGAGTGACGAGCTGCTACAGACGGCCGCGGCAGGGTAGTCGGCGTGCCCTGCGGCGCGGGTGCAGCGGCCGCAGGACGCGGAGACAAGAGCACACGGCCAGCACACGTGATGCCGCAGAGCTGAGTCTCTGTGCGGCGGGCAGCTGCGCGCTGGCGGGTCTCCTACAGGACACCGTTGCGCAACTCGGTCATTTCCGTCGTCTGCGGCGGTATTCGAGTGCGTCCTGGCGTGCCTCCTGTGTGTGCACCACTTCCGGCCAGCGTCGCGCGAAACTGAACGTCGGGTCGTTCTCCGGGTCGTGGCACCGTTTGCAAAGTTTGGCTTCGGCGGAGACCGACTCCAGATGCAGCGCCTGCCGCAGGGCGATATTGTCAGGGTCGCGAGCGTGTTGGCCGGCAGGTCCGTGGCAGTTCTCACACTGGTTGCCGCCCAGGTGAGCCGTTGCGGGCGTGCCATCGTACCCCCCCTGGTATCCGAACATCGTCGTGTGGCACGCCAGACACTCCGGATTAACGTGTTCACCGGTCTTTCGCAGCGCCTCGAGGGCCTGCGCGTGCTTGGACTCCTCCCATTTCTTCACGGTCCGCGGGTGGCATGCGCGGCACTCCTGGACACCCGCCACGAAAACCCCCTCATCCAGTGGCTTCTTCACGATCTTCTGCACCAACTGCAGCCCCGCTAGCTTTGCAAGGTAGGTGTCGTAAACAAGCTGGCGCATCGCCTCATCGTCCGCGAAGCGGGCGTCCAGAGCCGTCAGCTCAAACGCCAACGTCGGCCGCTGTGCGCCACGCCGCACGCCAACCGTACCGGCATACATCCCCTTCCTACCGACCGTCACCAACAGCGTGTCCCCCTCCCACACCTCCTGCCCCAGCGGCTCCTCGCTTGCTTCAGCATGGATCACCAGGTCGAAGTCCGCGTACTTGCGCACGAGTCGGCGGGCAGATTCCAGATGACCGTAGTACAGAAGGACGCGGAGGTCGCAGTCGGAGAGCTTCGGCAACCAGGCCGCCACCGTATCCTCGGGCGGCTGCCAGCGAAGCGGGGTAATTTCGTCCTTCACATACCGCTTGTAGTTTGGCCCGACGACGGCCAACACCCCAATCTTCCAGCCCTCCCGCTCGACGACCACGTACGGCCGCACCACCTCCTGTAAGTCCTCGGGTATCGATAGGTTACAGTTCGTGACGACGGGCCGCTCCAGCTCGCCGGCCACGCTGACATAGGTCAACAGACCGCTCTCCAAGTTGGCGTCCTGCGGTCCCAGCCCGACTACGTCATACCCCAGTTCGCTCAACGCCTGCAGCGAAACCTCTAGCTTGGCAAGCCGATGCTCCGGGCCGGGAACGTACTTCAGGAGCCCGTATGCCTGTTGCGGGTCGTCGACCAGACCGCCCAGGTCAAGAGCGACCACCGGCCAGCCCTTCTGGCGAACGTAGCGCAGAAACGCCCCTCGCTTGGCCAAGCCACCCTTTTGAAAGGCGGGCGAGCAGCCGCACGGTTTCAGACGTCCCTCTTGTTGGCCGGTGAAGAAAAGCACCAGGTCGGGTGGAAACTGGTCCCAGCTGGCTAACGGCGGGGGTTCTTCCGCGGGGGTCTGCTGCGGCTGGCTGCCTGCCGCGCCCTCGGAATCCGCCGGGGCTCCTGGAGCCGCTACCCGATAAACGACCAGTCCCGCTCCGCCCCAGATGACCAACAGCAGAGCGATCACGGCGATGGCGATACCACGCGACATCGCTACCTCCTGGCTAGGTGGGCCGCCCCATCGTGGCCGCGCAAGTCCGCTCTTCTTCTACTCGGTTCTGATCCCGGCGACCAGTCCAAACCGGACCGCCCACCGTCGATGGAACCGTTTCGCCAGCAGCGTTGCTATCGTTGGCAGAGCGACACAAGACGTGTGCCTGTCGCGGAAACGGGCTAGTTGGTACCCCCCACCACGGTTCCACGCACGGCGATCCGCGCCTCGGGTGCCGCCGGGTGGTTCGTTGACAGTACGACTACCCCGTTGAACTTCCCCGGTGGGGCAGCAGGCGGAACCTGAAGCACGACAAGGAAGCGGCGGGGATTCGACGTTGGTTCGATCCGGACCTTGATGAATTCCGGATCCACGGACCGTACCGACAGCTCCGGCTTCTCCACGTCGCGGATAATCACGTACAGCCGCTTGCGCGCCCCCTCGTCAACGAAGACATCGCCAAAATCGACCCGCGGCGACGTGACCGTGACCGGCCCGCGAATCTCCACAAACAGCTTCACGTCCTGCTTGTACTCCGCTGCCTTCCCCGAAGCGTCCGTCCGTTCCGGCAACCGGAGCGTCACAGTCAGCACGTCTCGGTAGGGCCCCACCGGTAACCCGCGGGGCACCGTCACGTAGACGCGGTACGCGCAGCGCAGCTGCGTTGGATCCGTGAACTCCTCTGCCGTCAGTGGATCGATCTGCTCCCAACGAAGCGTCACTTCGCCGTTGGCCGATTTGACGTCCGCGATCTCCATCTGTTTGAGCACTTCGGAGGCGATCACGAAGCTAAGCTCCGTGTCCGTCGTGGTCATCGCCTCCCCACGGAGCTCCTGCGTTGAGAACAACACCAGCGGCGTCACAAACCCGGTGATCTGGAGTGTAATCCGCGGCTGTTCCGGATCGTTCGTGGCGATCGGGACGGTCTGACGGTACTGGCCCGTCTCCAGCTTGGTGTCCCAGTGCACGGTCGCCTTCACTACGCCGCCCGGTTTTACCTTGAAGACGAGTCCGGTGGGGAACTCCCCGTCGGGACCGACTTCCATCACGAGGCGTTTCGGCTGTCCCTCAGGCACATCCTCGGACTCCAACACAAGCTTCTGGCACCCACAGCTCGGCTTCTTGGGATACAGCACCAGCACTCCTCGTCCCTCGTTGCGAATCGTGAACGTGTGCTGGCCGTGGGCAGCCTGTTCCATCGTGTCAAAGTCGTGCACCAGTTCGTCCACGACGACCTTCGGCGCCGGCCCATGCTGGACCGGTTTCACTGGCACCGGCACCGGCTGGCTCGCCAGCATCAGGTTCCACACGGTTGTCCCGCCCACGGCAATGACGATCGCCACGATGAGCGGAAAAGCTATCCACTTCCACATGGTCTGGCGTCTCCAAGCCTGGGTGTGTCTGAACCCCCATCCGGAACCGGATTACAGACGGGATCCCCGCGTTCTAATCATCATTTCCTACGCGGGCCCACCGCTTCAAGTTTTCGACCTCGGCGTCGGCCAGCTTACGATCCGGGTGAGGACACTGCCGGTTGCGCTCCAGTAGCTGGCGGGCCAGTTGGGCTGCCTCCCGGTCCCTGCCCGCCTCAACCAGCAACTTCACCTCCAGGTACGCGATGCCCAGATCGCCCGGATATCGCTCCCGGGCACGGCGGATCCAACGGATCGCCTCTGCCCAGGCCTTGCCGCCAACGCGTCTCGCTCGGGCCGCCCAGACCAGCGCCGCGTCGCGGCAGGGCCACGGGCTCGCCGGGTCTGCCTTCTGGTACGCCAGGGTTGCATACAGCAACCAGTGCCACCGGGTCTGATTCCCAGTGTCTGCTGCCCTCAGTGCCTGGGCCACCATCATCTGCGACTGCAACGCCCACGCCTCCGCATGCCATGGCGCCAGCTCCGTCGCCTGCCGTAACTTGGCGATCGCCGTGAGCGGATCGCCACGCGCCAGTGCCTGACGCGCCTCGGCTACCAGGGCCCGGCTGGTCAGGTGCGGCAGCACAAAGCCTCTGGCTGCGGCCACGAAGCACGCAGTCACGACGGCCAGGAAAACCAGTGGCCCAAGCCCCCCCGGCAGCAGAACACGGTCATGGTCCGGCAGCGCGCACGCCAGCGTAGCCCACAAGGCGATCGCGACACCGGGAAACTGGATGCCGCCGGCAAACAGCAGCTGAACCAGCAGTGCGGCCACCGCCAGTCCAAGCAGGGCGGGACGGCGCCACCGCGCTTCGGCCCCGGACCAGGTCGCCACCAGCACGGCTCCCCCCAGCGCCACGCCAGCCATCACGGCACCGTCTGCCCCCCCGGCCCACCATGCCAGGGCCGCAGCGGCCGGAAGGACCGCAATCGCCCAACGTGGCGGCGCGGGTTCGTCGGGGTGTCGACGTACATCCGCCCGCGATCCTGAGCCGCGCACCACGGCCACGGCCGCTACAGCCAACGTGATCAGAAACAGCAGGAGCCCCGGGACACCGAACGATGCGGCCAGCTCCAGCAAGAAGTTGTGCGGGTCGGTGACTTCCTCGCTTGCGTCAGGGAGCTTATACCGCAAGTAGTGGCTCCGGAAGTTACCCGGGCCGACGCCGAAGAGGGGATGATCACGGATCATCTGCAGCGTTGCCTGCCAGTATTCGGTCCGGTACGCCAGCGACTGCCACGCGCCGGTGAACAGCTTCTCATCGAACTTGCCTCTCCAGTAACCCACCACTGCCACGGCTGCCAACGCAGTCCCGACGAGAACCGCGTAGCTGAGCAGCTGGGCACGGGACAGCCGCCGAGTTGCCCGAACCAGGAGCGGCAGCACCGCGAGCAAGTATGCCAGATACGCACTGCGGCTCTGCGTCAGCACCACCCCGACCAGCACCACGACCGCCATGGCCAGCCGCAAGACTCTGCGCCACCGGTCTGCTCGGTGCAGGCAATCGGACGACACCGGCCCATCGATTCCCAGCGCCCAAGCCGTTAGAAGCACCGCCCATGGCAGCAGGAACCCGGCCAAGGAGTTGGCCAGCGCGAAGGTGCCAAAGGCCTCATGCGAGTTGAGTCGGTTCAGGAACGTCTGCTCGGCGCGGCTGCCTGGCGTGATGCCGAGCTCGACCAGGAGCCGCATGCGATCCTCGGCAAACTCGCGCCGCAGCGCCTCCAGTCCCCAGAAGGCCTGGTAGATCGCGTACAGGGCGAGCAGTGTGGCGAGAACGACGAAGAGCTGGATTACGACTCGTCGCCCGGCCAGCGGTATGACGATGGAGCGGAGCGACCAGAACAGAACTGCCAGGCCAAACCATTCAAGGGCCAGCGTTAGAGCTGGTCCCCGTGCGGGCGCGCGGAAGGCACACAGAAAGACCCACGCCAACAGCGCAGCCAACGGCAGGTCCACGGGCGAGTAGTTCCAGCGCAGTGCCTGACCGTCGACGACGGCAGCCACTGCCCATGCGGCCAGCGGGAAAAAGCACAGCAGGACGAAGAGCAGCCCGCTGCCTGCCGCCGCATCCTCGGATGGAACGAGCGGTCGAGTAGCTGCCAGGACCAGCACAACGGCAGCAGCTGCGTGCCGCAACCGCTCGCCGCGAGGGTTCTGCCGGAGGCCACTCGGGTCAGTTTCGCGCGGCGCTTTCTGCCGGCGCCGCCTCTTGCGCAGCTTCGTGGCCATTGCGACTGTTCTGTCTCAGGCTACGGATTCCCGTGGTCTCCAGCACAGCAACCAGACCCAGCACGGCAGCAAGTTGCAGCAGGACGACCGGTGCCCAGCGGGGGGGCAGGAAGTAGAGAACGATGGCACTCAGGGAAGTCGCTGTCGTGGCCAGGTAGATGGTCAGGACCGCCCGCTCTGGACTCAGACCCAGTTGCACCAGCCGGTGCGAAAAATGGCTCTTGTCCGGCTTGAACGGACTGCGTCCTTCGATCAGCCGGATCGTGACCACGCTCACCGAATCGTAGATCGGCACGGCCATGATGCACAGTGGGGCAAAGATCGTGACGCTCGGGTAATCCGGCGTAGTGAACGTGCCGGCAACGGTGACCACACCCAAGAGGAAGCCGACGTAGTTTGAGCCGGCATCACCGAGGAAGATTGTGGCCGGCGGCCAGTTGAACACGAGAAACCCCATCAGCGCCCCGCAGAGCACAAGCGCGAAGCCGCCGATGAACAGATCGCCGATCATCGTCGCAACCAACGCCACGAACACGCAGCAGATCGCGGCCGTGCCACTGGAGAGGGCATCCATGTTATCCAGGAAGTTGAACGCGTTCGTCAGCCCGACCACCCAGAGAACCGTTACCACGTAGGTCAGTGGCGGAGAATCGAACGGAGGAAACAGAGTAACCCGAATTCCGAGCGCGGCGAGACCAAGCACAAGCAGGATTTCAACGCATAGTCGCAACAGGTAGCTGAGGCCGCGCCAATCGTCGATCAACCCGAGTATCATCTGCATCGTGCTGGCCGCCAGCACGGCGGCTACGAGTGGTCCCCGTGACAGGAACCCGGGCACATGCACCTGCAGCCCCGCGGGCAGCACGGCGGCGGGCAGGTAGCCGGAGGCGATGAGCCAGGCAAGCGCATAAGCGACGCCGACGACGGCCGTGACGGCAAACCACACGGCCAGGCCGCCACCCAGCGGTGTGGGGCGTGCGTGCACCTTTCGCGGTCCCGGATAGTCCACCAGCCCCAGGCGTGGTGCCCATCGTCGCACCAGCGCCGTGCCCACCACGCCGACGGCGAATGCCGACGCCCAGGCGAGCAATGCGGCCAGGATCGTGCTGGTAGGCAAGTCCATGTGAATCAGGCGATGCGTCGGTCCACGTGATGACCTACAGGCCCTTCTGGGCTGCCGCACGGATCGGTACTTGAGCGTCCCGCCCAGTCTTCCTACGGAACAACAGCCCTTCAGGTCTACCAATTCGACGCCTCGGCCGGCACCGCATATGCTGCTCGTTACGGCTGTTACCCCGTCATTCAGCACGTGGGCCCCCGGGGTGCGGTCAGCAAGTAGTGCGTGCAGGCCACGACCGGCTTGGTTTCACGGCTGGGTTGGGTTCGTGATGATCGGTTCGGAGCGAACCGACAGCTCCCCCGCCCGCCACCGTCGCCGCAGTGCCAGGTAGAGCGTTCGGAAGCGGGAAAACATGGCAAGGTAGTCGCTGCGTCGGTAGTTCGCATAGGTCCACGGCCACGGCTGCCAGCGACCGTGGGCAAAGTAGAGCATCGGGTCGGCGAAGATCCCCTGCCCCAGGTAGACCCTCTGTGCCTGATCCTTGGTGGTTGCCATGATCCACTTGCCATGGTGCAGGTAGCCGGGGTCGATGTTAATCGGCCGCCGATAGGGCTCACCAGGCAGCGCCCCCCGCGCCGCTTCTCGCGCATACAGCGCCTCAAGCCGGTTCGTGAACCGTTTGATTGGGGCCAGCCACTCGGGCCGGATCAGCTCCTGGAACGCGTAGAAGCGGAACATCAGGTTTGGGCCCATAGCCGGCTCGTAGTACCGGGTCTCCGTGAACGGAAACGGTCCCCCCTTCTCTGCTACTGGACCGAACGCACGGACCAGTTGGTGTTCGATCCAGCCGAAAGCCGGCTCGAATCCGGTGAACGCCGCAATGACGAGCAACACCGGTTCATGCTCAACCGGCTCTCCCATCACCTCTCCTCCGCGAGCGACGTGGCACTCGCTGGAACTGCGCGATGAGTTCTTCGGGCCGGTGGGCTCGCATGAGGCTTTCGCCCACGAGCACCGCATCCGCCCCCGCTCTGGCCACCCGCTCCACGTCGGCAACGGACCAGATACCGCTCTCGCTCACGAGCACACAGCTTTCCGGCACGGAGCGTGCGATCTCCTCGGTATGGCTGAGATCGACGCGGAAGGTCCTCAGGTCCCGGTTGTTGATGCCCACGATCCTGGGTCGGCAGTCCAGGACCCAGGGCAGGTTCGCGAGGTCGTAGAGCTCCACCAGCGGCTCCATGCCGAGCTCACGGGCCAAAGCCAGCAGCTCATCAAGGAGCGTGCTCTGGTTGAGGACTTCAGCGATCAGCAGCACGCTGTCGGCTCCGGCAGCGCGGGCTTCGTAGAGCTGGTACGGGTCGAAAAGGAAGTCCTTTCTCAGCAGAGGCAAGTCAACAGCATCCCGCACAGAGCGGAGGTCATGCAGGGAACCTCCGAAGCGGCTCTCTTCGGTGAGCACGCTGATGGCCGCTGCGCCCCCGTGGGCATAGCGGCTTGCTTGCCGTGCGGCATCGCATGCGGTTCGGATCGCACCCGAGCTGGGCGAGCTCCGTTTGATCTCGGCAATGACCCGGATGCGGTCGCTGGCGGCGAGGGCCTGGTGGAAGTCTTTTGCCGGTGGCGCATCGCGGCAGCGAGCCTTCAGCTCGCTTAGCGGAACGGCGGCCGAGGCTTCCGCCAGGCGTTGGCGCTTTGTGGCCACGAGCTCCTCTAAGATGGTTTGCACGGCGCTGTCCGGTGCATGGGTTAGCTCTTCCAGCGAATCGTATCCGGTTACCGGAGCAGACCAACCATGGTTGAGCTCAAGCTTTCCACTCGGAAGCGTACTGAGTTTATCGACATCACCCGTCAGGTGCAGCAGGCGGTGACGGAAAGCGGCGTTCAGAGCGGCATATGCGTCGTGTACGTGCCTCATACGACGGCCGCGTGCACGATTAACGAGCATGCCGATCCGGACGTTGCGCGGGACATCATCGGGAAGCTTGCGGAGCTGGCGCCGGAGGAAGCCAACTATCGACACATCGAAGGCAACGCCGACGCACACATCAAGGCGGCGTTATGTGGCACGAGCGAGATGGTGATCATCGAGGACGGCAAGCTGCAGCTGGGCACCTGGCAGGGCATTTTCTTCTGTGAGTTCGATGGTCCCCGTTCGCGTAGGGTTTGGGTGAAGATTGTGCCGGGAAGAGGGGGCTGAGTCGCGTCGGCCGCGATTGCGCTGGAGCGCGTTGTCATGCCGTGGTAAGATGATCTGGAGCGCCGTGGGCCGCACAAGGGGTCGGTCAAGCGGCGTGGGGAAAGAGCTGCGCACGGCATCAAGACGGGGCGGCTGAGTTGCTGGTGACTGCGTCCTGTCCGCGTGCCGCCGCGCAGCATCGGAGTTGAGCTGGAGGGGGACATGGCTGGCACACAAGGCCGTAAGGCGATCGGCAACGGTCGCTACGAGCTGTTGCGCGTCCTGGGCAAGGGCGGCATGGCCACAGCATACCTGGCACGGGACGTCTCCGTCGGCCGGATGGTCGTGGTCAAGGTTCCGCGCCGGGATCTCTTCCGGGACGCCTCAGAGATCGATCGCTTCGTGCGCGAGCTGCGTACACTGGCTTCCCTCAGCCACCCGCACATCGTACGTATTCTGGACGCCGGCGCCGAAGGCAAGGTCCCCTACTACGTCATGGAATACTTCGAAGGCGGTACCCTGGCAAGCCGCATGGTCGGTCCCGATGGGCAGCCCCGCCGTTTTTCGCCGCAGGTCGTCTACGACTGGCTCGCGCCGATTGCCGACGCCCTGGACTTCATCCATTCCCAGGGCGTCGTGCACCGCGACGTCAAGCCGGCCAACGTGCTCTTCGACAAAGGGGGCAACACCTACTTAGCCGACTTCGGTCTGGCCAGGGCAATGCCCAGTCGGGCAGGAGGCACCATGAGCACGGTGACCGCGGCGGGCTTGCTCCTGGGCACGCCACGCTACGTGGCACCGGAGATCGTTCAGGGAAAAGCTTACGACGGGCGAGCCGATCAATATTCGCTGGCCGTAACCGCCTACGAACTGCTCGCCGGCCGTCCACCGTTCGAAGGCGTCAATTCCTCGGCCATCATGGTCGCCCACGTCAATGAGGCCCCCCCGCTACTGAGGACGCTCGGCATCGCAGTGCCGACACGGGTCGACGAGGTGCTGATGCGCGCACTGGAGAAAGATCCTGACCATCGCTTCCCCAGCTGCCGCGTCTTCATGCAGGAGTTCTACGCTGCGTTCCTCTACGACGAACCCACGCTGGCTGCGACTGCGTCCGAGCCTCTCGTGAGACGGCGACGAAAGCGGCGGCTGTGGGGAGAGTGGTACGTGTGGGCAGCTGGGGGCGCTGCGGCGGCAGTAATCGCCACCGTGCTGGGCAGTACCTTCTTCTCATGGCGGGGCGTGCCAGCCGATCTAACCGCCGAAGCCGACCCCGTAGTGGCCGAAGCGCCACCGCCGGCGGCAGTCTCTGAATCGCAACAAGAGCCAGAGGACAGCCCCGGCGACGAGCAGCTTGACGGCGACGATGCTAGTCAGCAGGCCGGCACCAACCGGGACCGTCTGCTGCAGCCAGACCTGCGGGCCCAGGCCATGAGGCTCTTGGAGCTGGTGCCACGGCGGTTGCAGCAAGCGCTGAATCGCCCGAGTTTGCAGGGAGCACCAGCAGCCGTCAGCCACCTGCCCCGCGTTACCGGGCTGCGCTGGGTTGCAACTCTAGCGGCTGCCGCGGTGGCCGTCCCGCAGACGCAGCGCGAGTTGTCTGAGCTCACCCGCCGCATCGACCAGGGCTTAGCCATGCGCCCGGGGACATCATCTCGGTTCGGGCTGCTGTCCGACCCGGAGGCTAACGAGGTTCGTCAGCTCGGCGCAGCGCTGCACAGCCAGCTGGAACTTCTCCGCGGCGCCAGCCTCGCCGCCCCTCGCTCTCTCGAGGACATCGAAGATGCCTTCGGCCAACTGGACAAAGCGGTTAACCAGCTGCTTCTCACAGACTTGCTGCGGACCGAAGAAGCCACCCTGTACGCGGACGCCGTGCTCAAGGTAGAACAGGAGGTAGCAGCCCTTCGGCCGATCGCCCGCTCCGCGCTGGCCCGCATTCTGCTCCATCAGAAGATGGTCTGCGGCCGTTTGGCGGCTGCTGCCAGGGTGCTTGCCCCGGAAAGCGGCGTGCAAGAGCTGACGCAACAGGCTGACAGCAGGCTAGCCCGGGCCAACAACGTAGTCGACCAATTGGAGACGCTGACGTTGCTGGAGATCCATCTATGGGAAGCGCTGGCGAAAGAGCGATGAGGAAGTGGGCCCTGATGGTCGTGTCGGCAGCAGCCGTCACGGTCGCCTCCTATCTGACAGGCCTTGCCCAGGACCGCGCCCAGCAGCCGTCAGCGGCGACCGGGAACGAGACTACTGGCCAACCGGCGCAGGCCCCGGCGGAGGAAACGGAGGATGAGCTAGTCATTGACGAAGCGGAGCTGGAAGCGCTCACGCCGGATCGGCCCGAGCAGTATGCCCTGGTGGCTAGCAAGTATCTTCGAGTAGCCCGGCCTGAAGCCGTCGAACTCTGCCTGCACCTGATGCGCATCGCGGCGACCCGTTGCCAGGGGGAGCTGAAGCAGCAGGCCCTCGTGTATATCGCCCTGATCGACCCCCATCCGAAGCGCGCGGCCGCGGCACGAGCCTGGCTCGCACGGATCGCCGACGAGGAGCTGCTCAAACAGATCGCCGAGCAGTTGCAGCAGAGCGGTCCGCCGCAGACGGTAGCCCAGCCGGACTACATTGAGGAGCTGCGTGAAGCTCTTCGCGCGGCCGTAGACCAGCAAAGCATGGCACCGCTGCTTGGGTACCGCGAGCGATCGCCTGAACATGCTGCCGTGCTTGCCCGGCTGTTCCAGCTGGCACCTGTCGTCGAGGAGGGCCTCCGCCAGTGGCAGCGTGCAGAGGGGGCACGAAGCGGCGCGCAGCTTGCTAAGGCGGGTACAAAGACTGCGGGCCGGAGGTGCCGGACGTGCAAGGGAACAGGCAGGGAGGAGTGCCCACGTAAGAACTGCAGGCGGGGCACAATCTTCTGCCCCCGGTGCCACGGCAGGGGCGCGATCACCACCATAGTGCAGGACTCTGTGGTCGTCACCGACCCCGGACGCAACGTTCGTGTTGCCGTTCCCCGCAGCCGTAGAGTGCGCGTCACCTGCCCTCGCTGCGGCGGCAGAGCTCGCTGGGCCTGCACCGAGTGCCGTGGAAGGGGGTACGTGGGACCATGCAAGCGGTGCGGTGGAACCGGCCGGATCGGCGCCAAGAACGCTGGCTTCCCTGGCTTTCCGTCACAACCGCCTTCGACTGCAGGGAAGCTGGACGTGGTCCTGCGCACCGAACTGGGCAACCTGGCGCAGTTCAAGCTTGATCGTCAGAAGCATCCGCTGTTCGTCGACGCCTTGCTCGGCGCCGCCGAGCCGCTTCCCTGCTCGCCGCAGGCATACGAGGAAGTGCTCGCCGAACCACGTGTCTATCGTCGCGGTGGCCAGTGGGTTGAGAAACCGTGACGTTCGGTTGCCTGTGGTTACGAATGTAAGCCCACAGTTGGTCTTGACGGACGAGCAGGCCGGGAGCAAGTGGGAGCTGTCGCCTCCCGTTGCCTGGCTCGGCGTTTGCGCCAGCGATGGTAGACCGAGGGCTGCCTCGGACCCAGCAGTGCTCAGCACAGTCTTTGCCCAGATCTGGTTCGACAAGCGCTCCGGCTGGCATCTCTCCCCACTGGGAGACGTTCTGCTCAACGGCCACGCCGTGCGCAGCGCGGTACCGCTTTGCTTAGGCGACCGGCTGCTCGTGCACGGGCACACGCTACGTGTGTCTGTACCCGGGCCCGGGGGGTCCTCAGGCACGTTGGTGCCGACCACCCATGCCGCGGCTCTGTCACTACTGCGGTCGAGGTGGCGCCAATTGCTGCTTGTCTGGGCCCTGTTTGCTGGCGGGGTCTTGTTGGGAGTGATCTTGACGGCCTTGCTCGTCACCCGTTTCTCCGCCCACGCAACGCTGGTTCACGCACCGCACTCCGGTCAGCCCGGCACCGGAAAGCAGCGTGCTGAGCTGCGACAACCAGCAAAGCAGCCGCAGAACCACGCCGGCGGCGGGAAGCGGGACGAGCAAAGAGGGGACGAGGCGGCCGGAGGTAAGCAGGGCCGCAACGGCAAGGAACACGGAAAGGTTCAAGAAGAGCCCAGCCACGAGGCTCAGTCCGGGACTGAGCCCGGCGACCAGCCGGACCGAGAGCGCACGGGGCGGGAGGCCCCAGCGGACGGGCCAAGCGATCCTGCGCCCGCGGACCAAGTCGAAGGGGGGCAAGCAGGACAGAACGAACCACAGGCCAATCGGCCGCCTCGCCAAGGCAGGCATGACGCTGAGCAGGAAGCCGATGAGCCCGAGGAGAGCGACGATAACGTGTTGCCCTTTGAGCCGTTGCGACCGGCGCCCGAGTTGCCCCAGTGGCTGCGGCGTAGTGAGCTACCAGTCTGCTTGCTCCGAGTCCCCGGCGCAGGTCAAGACGCCGTTAGTCTGCTCTGGCCGGTGGGGCCCCACTCGCTGCTTGTCTCCAGCACAACCGCGAGGCGGATGCTGGAGTTGCTCGAGGACCCGCGGTATGGTGCCGAGTTCCGTGTCGTGTCAAACACCAAGGTAGTCGGCCTTGGCCTATTGTTGGAAAAGCCCACCTTTCGAGCTACCGCCGACTGGATATCCCTCGGAGTCATCCGCACGCAGAGACCGCACCGGTTTAGGGTCCCCCTTTGTCCTCCTAGGCAGTTTCCTCGGCCTGGCGAACCAGTGCGTGTCGTCTTGCCGTTGGAGTGGCCCAATTCACCACCGGCCCAGCATCTGCGGATGCGGATTGGGTGCACTCAGGGCCGGGTGCTGGCGGTCCGCCGCGGCGGTTTGCCACGGTGGGTGCTCTTTGTCGAGCTACCCGACGAGGGCACCGCCCGATACATCCGCAACGCGCTGATCGCGTCTCCGGCGGTGATCGACAGCGAGGGCCGGCTCGTTGGACTCTGTTCGGAGTTGCCCCATAGGCTGGAAGTCACTGCGGAAATCGGTGCGCGCAGGTTGCGTCGTGTCGTGGGCGCGCTGTTCTGGTACCGGGTGTTCGCACCATAGAGCGGCTTCAGGGGACAAGAACCGCTCGAGCCTGCGGGGGGCGGAAAACACCACCGTTAAGCTTGTACAGAGGCGACGCCCTCGGCTACACTAACATCAACGGCAGCTGGTCCCAAGGGACCGGCTAGGTGGTTCAGGTGCGCAGCGGCGGTGCGTGGGGAGCCAGGACGGTCGCATGACCGTCGCTGGTCGGCCCGCGGCTGAGCAGAGCCGTCTAGAATGTCTGTTCTTGAATTGCGGCATGGGTCCCGAAGGGGGAGACGATGGCAACGCAAGAGCGGCGGCGTACGTTCGCCAATGGCCGCTACCGCCTCGAGAAAGTCCTGGGTAGTGGCGGCATGGCGACGACGTACTTGGCATGGGACAATGTCAATCGAAGTCGCGTCGTGATCAAGGTGCCGCGGCGGTCGGTGTTCCGGGACGCGGCCCATATCCAGCGTTTTGCCCGCGAAATGCGCACGCTGAGCGAGTTGAGTCACCCGCACATCGTGCGCATCCTCGACTCGGGTGTCGAGCAAAACCTCCCCTTCTACGTCATGCAATATCTGCCTGGGGGATCGCTCGAAGATCGCATGCGACCAGGTGGGGCGCCAGCGCGGATCTTTCCCCCCGAAACCGTGCATGCGTGGCTGGCTCCTATCGCTGCCGCGTTGGACTACATCCATGCCCGTGGCATCGTTCACCGTGATGTGAAACCGGGGAACATCCTCTTTGACGAACAAGAGACCACCCACTTAGCCGACTTCGGGCTGGCCAAGGCGATTCGCGCAGACGAACTGATGCCATCGGACACCCTCACGGCCGCTGGCATCGTGATGGGCACCCCACGCTATGTTGCCCCTGAGATCGTCCAGGGGCACCGTCCCACAGGCCATTCTGACCAGTACTCCCTAGCCGTGACGGCCTACGAGATGCTTGTCGGACGGCCACCGTTCGATGCTCCGGCCTCTTCGGTGCTGGTACTTCATGTTAGCCAGCCGCCACCGCCGCCCAGCAGCTGGGGGGTGCAGCTTCCACGCGCTCTGGACGCGGTCATCCTGCGCGCACTGGCCAAGGACCCACGTGAACGCTATCCGACTTGCACTGCGTTCATGGATGACTTCTACCAGGCCCTGGCCTACGGCGTCGCCGCGGCAGCGCCGCCGGTGAGTACGACCGTGGCAATGGACCTCAGCACGCTGCCAACTGCACCGGTCAGCCGGCCGCGGCGCCTTTCGAGGAGGGTCACGCAAGCCGGCCGCCCCTGGGTGTATGCGGCCGTATCAGCAGCCGCTACCGCGATCATCTTTCTGGTCCTTGGCGGCTTCCGGATGCTGTCTCAGCATCAGCCGAACCCGGCTTCCGCCGATGGCACCGCACAGGTAGCGGACCGTGGTGCGGAAGCGAACAGCGCAGACGAGGAGCTTTCAGGCTTGGAAGGCTCCCGGGGCGGCTCGCGGCACTCGTCCACCTCAGCCGGTGCCGAACCCGCCCCGCTCAGCAGCAACTCGTCCGCTCCACTGGCGGCAGTGACTGCCACTGTGGAGCGATTGCTGCGGAAAGCCGAGATGCGCAGGCCGCTTCGCGACCCACTCATCGGCCCGGAATTTGCCGAGTTAGGCAGGTACGCGGGCTATCGCTGGGTAGCTGTATTTGCCAGCGGAGCGGTCCTTCGGCTGCGCCCGCATGAAATGCAGGCATTGGAGGCCGAGGTCGGGCGGGAACTGGAAATGGACCCCGGCCGGGGCGAGAACCCGGATTCGGCTACGGTGCAGGCAATCGGCAGGGCATTTGCGCGCCAACTACGCCTTCTCGGAATGCCACCGGCGCGCACACCACGTACTCCAGACGAACTGACCAGAGCCATGGACTTGGTCACCGCCCAGGTGGAACGGATGTTACGTCGCGACCTTCTCGACGCGCAAGCAGCACGAAGGTTCGGTGAAGAAGTCGATTGGTACAAGCGCGAACTGCAAGCAATGGAGCCAGCCGCGGCAGGCGCCTTCCAACGCTTGGTACTTGACCAAATGCTGCTGTGTCGCCAGCTGCTACTCGCCGTACAGTTTGCGGTTCCAGAGCAAGCTGAGGTCGCTGGCTCGCTATGGCAGCAGGCTGAGGAGTCGTTGGCCGAGTGCCTGACGGTCGGCCAGCAACTGGATGTGTTGGGTCCGCTGGAGGTACAGCTGTGGCTGCAACTAACACATGCCCCGTAACCCGGTCCGCGATCCGCTGGCTATGCTCCATGATGGCCGTAGGGGGGGTGCTCTGGTTCGCCGGCCCGCCAGCCGTTCCGCAAGAGCCGCCCGGTGGGCAGCGGTCGGCAGAGCTGCCATTGCCAACCGCTGATCGAACGACAGAGTTCGACGAAGTAGAGCTGGACGAACGGGAACTGGAACTGCTCTCGCCCGATTTCCCCGACGGCTATCTGGAAGCCGCTCGGAAGTATCTGCAGTACGACTCGCCTGAAGCGCAGGCAGTCGCCAATCACCTGCTGCGTGTGGCTGCAACGTTGTGCCGCGGCGAGAAGCGTGCCGAAGCGCTTGCTTTGCTTGCCTTCTCAGACCCGGACCCGCTCCGGGCAGCCGCAGCACGCGCCTTGCTCATCCATAGCCGAAGTGAACTGGCTCGCGCTGCCCTCGAGCAGCTTCGCAACCAAGCAGTCGCCGCAACCGGGCGGACCCGCGAGGAGCAGAACGCCCTCCTGGTCGGCCTACACAACGCACTTAGCGAATCGGTTGCCAATGGCACGCTGGCACCCCTGGCAGCCTACCGCGAGTCGTCGCCGAGCGCCGCTGCAGTAGTGGACCGGTTGCTTGCAACCGAGCCGATCGTCCGGCAACACTTCCACGAGTGGCAACGTATGCAACAGGTTTCGTTAGCGGCTGAAGTGCGCACGGCGAGCGACCAACGACAGGGCAGAAGGAAGTGCGCCACATGTGGGGGAACCGGAGTTCAGGATTGCCCCATTAAAGCCTGCCATAATGGCACGGTCCGTTGTCCAAAGTGTCGTGGGGCTGGCTTCCGGACCCGCATCGTTACCGTCCGGCGCGTTGTTTCGTTGCCGACTGGCGGCAGTATTCCCGTACCGGAAAGAAGACGCGTGCACGAGCAATGTCAAGCCTGCAAAGGACAAGCCCGATGGCTCTGTACCGTTTGCAAGGGCCGCGGCAACATCGGCCCGTGTCCGGAATGCGGTGGCCGCGGTAAGCGAGAACAGGTGGCTGCAATGCCCAGGTGGCACATGCCTGCCGATGTGAAACGGAGGCTGTCCCAGATTGCCCAGAGACTAGATGGTCAGTCTCATCCGATCTACGTGCAATACCTGCTGGCCGGTGGCCATGCGATTCCCTGCACCGTGAGAGACTATGAGCGGGTGCTGCGCGAGCCCCGCGTATACCGACGTGGCGGTCTCTGGGTCCAGCAGCCGTAGCGGACCGGCCGAACCTGCAGCCGGGAGAGGAGTTGGTGAGTTCAACGCTGCCGTCCATTCTGATCGAAATCAAGAACACCGGACAGCAGGTCACCGTACACGCCCCGGGGGGCTGGATCGGTCGCGAAGTCGACTGTGTAGTACGGATTCCTCCTCGCGAGTTCCCCACCGTTGGGCGGCATCACGCACAGCTCCTGTACGACCCATTGCACGGCTGGCAGCTGATCGGCTTGCACCGCAACGGCACGGCGGTCAACGGGAACCCGGCCACCTACCCGATCCCGCTTCAAGTCGGCGACGTCATCGAGCTGTCTCAAGGCACCGTGTGTCTGGTCGTGCGTCAGACTAGCGGCCCGGCTGCCTCGGGTGGCCACTCGCTTGCAGGTCAGCTCTCCCACCGGTCCAACGGACTCGACGCCGCACCGGCCACTGCGGCTGTTTCCAGTAGTGGTACGCCGACTACCCCGCCGCCAGCTACCGCTCCGTGGGGCCCTCCCTATGGCCCCCCTCAGCCGGCAACTCCAGACGGAGGCAGTGCAGCGCCTGCCTCGCCCGCCACCGGGCCTGCTGCCAGCTCCCAGGGGCATCGCCCCGTCATCCTCGCCGTTGCCCTGGCCGCGGGCGTCGCCGCCGGCGTCCTTCTGACCCTGTTGGCCTTGCTCTGGCCCCGTGCTGATGACGCAGTGGATGGTGCCACAACGAAGCAAGCGGGCTCACACCAAGGAAGGACCAACACGGTGTTGGAGGCTGACTGGTCCCCGCCGCATGTTGATTCTGCAATCGAAGCCAGCCGTGACCGGCTCAGGTCGATGGACCTGCCGATCTGTATCGTCCGGGTGAAGGCCGAAGGCGAGCTGCGCTTCCCCCACACGTTGCTGTGGCCCATCGGCGAGGACCAGTTTCTGGTCTCCTCCGCAGCCTTCCGTTCGCTGCAACAAGTGACGAGCGTCGAGGACTTGCCAATGACGCTAAGTCCCGCTTCGATCCGCCAGCCTAACTCCCCGGTGGGATCGCTCCTGTTGAAGGATCCGCCCGCTGGTTCAGACTGGATTCTCGCTGCGACGCTGCAGACCCGGCGTCCCCACCGCTGGTCCCTGCCACTTTGTCCGCCCGACAAGTGCCCGCAGCCCGGCGACACGGTCTTCGTCGTGTTCTGCCCGCACGGCGGGGAAAAAATGGTTGCGGGCACGAAACTGCCTCTGATCGCCTATCCTGCGCGCGTCGGCACCATGGTACACGACGGCATTCCTCCGAAACTGGTGCTATTCCTCGTGCTGGAGAGCGAGGGCCAAGTCTTGCGTCTGCTAAAGTACCTGGAAGCGTCACCGGGAGTATTGGACACCAGACAGCGTTTCGTGGGAATCCTCTCGGTTGTCCCGCCTGAGCTGGCAGCCCAAGCACAAATCCCGAAGGAAATCGTCAAGCACGTCGTTCCCGCGGTCTTCTGGCAGTCGGTTGTTTACTAGCCGGTGCAAGACGGGGGTACGGAATCTCGCGAGCCCCCAGAGGGTCTGACGCGACCAACACTGTTCCCCGGTGCGGTTGCCGTAACCACCGGTGGCGCTGTCAGAGCCACCCTGACACCAGGGGTGACCGAGACGGTGAAATGTCGTAAGATTGTGTGCGCAAAGGCAACAGCGGCCAAAAGGGGGTCATCATGGTGAGAATCGTGACGTGGTGTTCCGCAGTCCGCCGCACGGTCGTGTTGACAAGCATTTTCCTCTGTTTCCTGGGCTCATTGCCCGCGGCAGCCCAGTTGCAACCGCGGCGGGATCTGGGTTTCCCACTTAACCTCTGGCTGGGCGGCGGTGGCGCGGTTGGGTATCCACCCGCAGCGGCCATGCCCAACACACCGATGCCTTTCGGCATACTCTCGCAGTTCGATCCGGCAACGATGTACCTGGCACCACGCATCCTCCGCCAGCTCGCCATCCTGAACGTCGCCCGGTACGACGCCGAAGTCGGGCGTTGGCGCGGCATCGCCATGCAGGAACTGGCCGAAGGTATTGCCGCGATGAGTGAGGCCCGAGTTAAGTGGTTCGAGAGCCTCCTGAAAGTGCACCACCTGCGGCGCAAGCTCCTTGAGGCCAGGATAGACACCTACCTGGAGAAGCAGCAGAAGTTCCGGGAGGCTTACCGCAAGCGAGCCCAGAACCCTCAGACACTGGTGCCCAGCGAAACCGAAGCCAATTACCTCCTGGCAGAACTGGCGCCGACGATCATGAGCGCCATGACGTTGGGTGACACCACCCCCATCCAAATGGCCGAGAGAATCACCTTCACCGATGACGAACTTCGCCACATCCGTGTCGCCGACAGCCAGTACAAGAGTCGTGGGCGTGTGGAGTGGACGCTGCAAGGCGGGGAGGTGATGTCGCTTCAGTGGCCGGTCCTGCTCAGGGACAAACAATTCGAACCGTTGCGCCGCGAGATCGAAACGCTACGCGACAAGATGCTCCGCGAACTCCAAGAAGACGGCAGCGTCCGCAAAGAGACCTATGACGCAATGCTTGCCGCGCTCGACCGGCTGGACCGCGCAATCACGGAAGTCTTCCCGCTGTACAAGGATCAACCGCTCGGGCCCGAGCAACTGGCGCGAGTCCATGCCAGACAGTTCGTACGGTTATTGAAGTTCGGCACCGTCCGCCTCGCGTCACTACGCGACACCTCCGTGTTGCGTCTGGCCGGCTCGTTCAAGGGCAACACGCTGGCCGACATCCTGAAGTACATGGTGTCGCACGGTCTAGTGTTCGCGGCGCCCAAGCCCGGTGACGAAGCAGCCTATCGCAAGCTGATCGATGCGCTGCGCCGCGTGTACCTGTCGCTCTAACGCAGAGACGGGCCGAGTGCCACAGTGGCTTGCGGGTGAGTAGCACAGCCCGACCGGTGGCCGACGTCGGCCCGGGTAAGTGGCGGCTGTCGCGGAGGTGCGCCCCTGTCACTGTCGGCATTCGGCAACGGTCTCAACTGCGGACCGTGCCAGAACGCAACGCCGGCTGTCTTGTTGCCTTGCCGGCCGGGCCCGTTGTAGCGGATGTGCATGGGCGTACGGAATCGAGCAGGCCGTCGCCTGCAAGCGGCCCCCACTGCCTAACCTCGTCCGCTCCTGACCGTGCAGAAGGGCCCGCAGCGGGATCCAGCCCGTTGTGGCACCGATCTCCCGGTGAACGTCCACCGCCCAGCCATGCTCAAGCCGATGCCCTGCCCGGCCGGCAAACGTGCCAGCGGAAATAGCTGCTGCACTCGCGGCATCCGAATTGCTACGACGACGAACAGTAGAAGTCATAGACCGAGAGAAGTCATAGACCGAGGGGCATGCCGGTGTCGCGCGGGCCGACCGTGCGGGCCGTTGTGACCAGCTGATGCGTGCTTCTCTCTCTGTTGGCCTAGTGCCCCGTGGGCAGCACCTGCGCCGTCGAAGGACGGCGCCGAATGCGTCCTGGCGGAAACACCGTTGCCAGGCTGCGTGTGTCTGGGTAAACTGGGCAATGTGCATGGGATTGGGAGAGGGAGTGGTTCAACGCGGATAGAGACGGGCCGGGCCTGCCTGTTGACGCGGACCGTCGCGTCACCGGCCGCCGCACACTCGCTCACGCACCCTTGTCCGCACCAGGGGAACGGCAAGTTCTCTGTCCGACCCCAACGTCTTTTTTGGTCAGAGGTAGCGCTCGATGGGAAAGCGAGCCGGTCGCAAGAGTCGACTGAACCGGTTTGAAGCCCTCGAAGAACGCGTTCTGCTCTCGCTGTTGTTCACCGGTGACCAGGCGTTGGCACGACTCGGCTGGTCCACGTCTTCGGTGGGCAACGTGCTGGACGACCGGGCCAGGGATCTGGAGGGGCAGGAGCTTCTGATCGGTGAGCCATTTCGCGACGAGCCCGGACGTATCGATAGCGGGGCGGTCTACTTGATCTTCGGCGGTGAGCACCTTGGCACCGACGATCAACAGGGGGCTTTTAACCCACGCAGTGACCAGGCCGCCGTTGAGATTGAAGAGGTGCTGCTGGCCGCCAACGGCATCCGGTTCATCGGTGCAACCGCTGGCGAGTGGGCCGGCTACAGTGTCGCGTCGGTCGGAAACGTCATCGGCGGTCCGGGCGATGATATTCTGATCGGTGCCCCCGGTGCCGACTGGACGAGCGGTCTGCCCGGCCGCGTCTACCTGATCGGGGACGACCTCATCGAAACCGTTTACCGCCGCGCCGTCGCAATCCTGGCAGCCGGCGACGACCTGGAACTCGATGACGTCACCATCGACCTTAGCACCCTCGACCCCGCCACCTGGAACCCAGCCAATGGCTCGTTCGTCATCTTCGAAGGCGCTAACGCCAACGATCGCGTCGGCTTTGCCGTCGCAGGTATTGGCGACCGGTTCTTCGTCATCGGCGCTCCGGGCTACGAGCAGGAGGGCGAAGCGGCGCAAACGAACCGTGGCGCCGTCTATGTGATCCACCCGCGGGAGTATCTGTACGAAAACCAACTCATCCGGCTCACCCAGAGCGAACTCGTCAACACTGGACGGGGCAATATCTTGATTGGCCCAGAACCGGGTGCCTATTTTGGTAGCAGCGTGTCGGGCATCGGCGACCCAATCGTCAATTCCGGCGGGACACCCTTCAGTGTAGACGGGGAGCCCGAGCCAGATTTTCTCATCGGCGCCCCGCACGTGACGCTGGACCGCTACTACCGCCGAGTTATTCCGCTCCTGGGTAGCGGTCGCGGTACGGTGTACGTGGTACCCGGTGTGTATACCGCGGATCAGGCCATCTCGGACGTGTTCGATTTCTCCGACCCGGGAACGCTTCAAACCCTCGGTGTCGTTCCCGTGCGGCGGCCAGCAGGGGTCGATTACCTGGGAGCCAATGTGAGCCAAGCAGGGGACCTCGACGTCGACGGCCTGCCTGACTTCATGTTCTCCGCCCCTGCGGTCGACGGCGGAGCGGGTCGGGTTTACGTCGTGTTCGGTCGGGAGTTCGGCGACACTTTTGTGGCCGGTCCTCAGGCCACGCCGATCAACCCGGACTCTTTCCCAGGTCGCATCGGCCTCACGCTCAATGGCGCGTCGCCCGGTGAGAATGCAGGGGTCGGCCTCAGTGGCGGTATCAACGCCGGTGATCCGAACATCCGTCGACGTGGCGACGATATCTTCATCGGGGCACCGTTTGCAGACATAGCTCGCCCGGGACAGCCAGCCCTGATCGAAGCCGGTCGGACGTACGCTATCTTGGGCACGCCAGATTTCCAGGACCGCTCCGGTGATGTCATCAACCTTGTCGACCTGCTCAGCGAATCTGAGGAAGGCGTGGTCCTGAGCGGGCGAATGACCGACCAATGGTTCGGCTTCTCGATAGCCGCTCTCGGCAACGTCTACGATTTTCCCGGTATCCCGACCCTGGATTTCATCGTCGGCGCTCCGGAAGCAACAACCGTGCGGAACAACGCGCCGATCACGGACGCAGGCGAGGCAGAACTGTTCTTCGGCATCCCAGGCCTTCTGCCCCTGCTGCCTTTCCGACGCGGCCTTGCGCCCGGGGCTGGTACGGTCTGGCAACCAGACCCGGCCCTGCCCACCGTCATCTTTGCAAACGGCTTTGCCAGCATGCGCATGCTGTCGACGCTAACCGGTAAGATCGAAGCCGATCAGACCGGTCTCTTCGGCGACGATCTTTTCGTCATCTCGCGCGGCTTACCCCAGCAGACCGACGGCATCCTGCCGCCGATTGGACCGGACGTCATCGGCACGGTATATCGCGTCGATCCGTACGGAACGCTGGCCACTACCGTCGGTACCATCAGTGCTGCTGACAACCGCCGTGTCTTCGGTATCGTGCCCGGAACCGAGGCCGGTGTCGACGAGGACCTGTACCCATACCAGTTCGACATCGCCTTCGATATCAACGGCCGTTACAACCGGCTCTTCGGCGAACCGGTCATGTTTGTCAGCGTGGCAGATCGAGATGCCACCGGCTCGTTTAACCCGCAGAATGCCATCTACGCTTTCACCCCCTCGGGCAAGCGGTACCTGTTCGCCTACTCGGCACGTGATGCCGACGGTGACGGTCGGCTCGACAACGTCCCGGCAGCAATCGCCGTAGCGAACGATCCATCGTTCGGTCAAGACCTGTACGTTATGGACGGCGTAGACGACGACTTCTACCCGGCTCCCGAGCCTGGTCAGCCTGTTCCCGACGAAGACGGTAACGTGCTGTACCGGGTCAGCCCCGAAACAACCTACCCGGTTAACCTCGACGCAACCGCCGTCCTACACCCGCGCACCGAGATCACTCTGCCGGAACTATTCGCACCGCCCAACGACGAAGACATCCTCCCGCTGGCCAATCCGCGCGACATGGACGTGCGCGCCATGGTTTTCGACCCCAACGCCAACCTGATCCAAGGGGGCCAGTACGGTACGCCGGCTTACCGATTCTATGGCGGGCTGTTCGTAGCCAGCAGCGATGTCCGTGGTGGTGAAAACGGGCTGACCCGCATTCTCCACTACCCAACCTTGTCCACTCCCCCGGTGGACCTGATCGGACCGCGGTCAATCCTTGAGAACCCGAACATCACCGGCATCAACGCGCCGCCGATGCTAATCGGCGACATGGCATTTGATCGCGTCGGATTCTTTGGCGGCGGGCTCTTCGTGACCGACTACCAGAGCAAAGCCGTCTATCAGATCCAGATCGATCCGAGGACCGGTAACGTCATTCAGCGGCTGTTTGCCGTTGGCTTCAACGTCCCAGACCCGGACCCTGACGTCGACGAGACCCCGACAGAGGCAATCGCCGAGGCGCTTGCGACGCCGTTTTCGATCACCTTCTCCCGCGACGGGCAGGTCGTATTTGTTTCCGACGCTGACGGGATCTGGGCCTTCTACGCCAACACGCTTGCCCATTCCCCTGCAGGCGCCATTGTCGGGCTCACCGACGTGCGGGAAGCACGCATGCCTTACGACGGCGCTGGCTTCGGCGCAGCTGTCATTGATTCTGGCGTCGACGGCGATCACCTCGGTTTCATGGGCACGGTAACCCCTGGTTTCGACCCGGTCAGCACCGCACCGGGCAATGTCGACCCGGACGGCCACGGCACCGCCGTCGCCGGCATCATCCACCAGATCGTGCCCGAGGCCGTCATCGTGCCGGCGAAATTGCCAGGCATTGTCCGCGACGCGGAGAGCCTGTACCAAGCCGTTCGCTGGGTACGTCAGAACCCGTTCACGGACGACCCCCGCACGTTGCGGCGAGAACGATACCCAATTGTCGCGGTCAATATGTCCCTCGGACTGCGAGCACCGGATGATCCGGACACCAACGTCGACAGCGATCTCGATGCCGTGCGGTTGAACAAGACCGAAGCGATCCCCCTGAAGTACGAATTCCGCCGCTACTACAAAGCCCACCGGTATGGCATCGTGCCCGTGGCCGCAGCCGGCAACGAGGGTATGCAGTGGAACGGCGATGACGGTAGCAGTGTGCCTGCCGTGCTGAACGAGGTCGTCGAGGTCATCGCGTCGTACCCGTACGGACCTGTGCCCCCGGGGACGCCTCCCCCGATAACCTCCGACCTGATCGTGCGCTGCGAGCTCGAGCTCGGTGACCTGATCGCGTTTCCCGGGAAGATTACTGCCTTCTCGAGCCGGAACGTGGTCAGCGACTTTGCGGCACCAGGGACCTGCGTCAACACGTTCGGTCGGTCGCTGCTGGGGCTGGAAGGCGGGTCAGCCAACGACTACTTCGGCATGGCCCCCATCTATCCGTTTTTCAACGGTACGTCCGCCGCGACTCCGTTTGTTACCGGAGCCTTCGTGTTCGGTTATGACGTTGTAGACACGTGGGCCAAGCTGCGGCGCCGCGGCGGTCGACTGTCCTGGCGCGACCAACAGCTGGGAGAACTCTTCGAATACCTGGTGCGTCCGTTTGCCTCCGCGATCCGGCCCGAAGACGTGCGGATCGAGATTCCCCGTGCGGCCATCCCGCGATTTGAGGCCTACCTGAACCCTCACGGCATCAACTCGCTGCTTCAGTGGACCGCCGTACCGCGTGAGGATGTCAACATCGGGGAGAGCTACGAGCAGCCTACCGGCTCGGATGACCTCATCCAACAGCGCCGGCTCCTGTTCAGTGACCGGTATCGCACCTATTCGCACCTCAACATCGCTCAACTCGCTTACGCCGTCGAAGGCAGTGTGGCGTTCCGGTACTTTGACCTCAGGCGTGACCAGTGGGAGTTGCTGCTGCGGGCAGCCGGCACGCCGGGACGTTTGACGCTGGATGACATCGATGCCTTTGTCGCCGACCCGGTCAACGATCCCACCGCCCGGGCTATGGCGGCCCTGCTTGGCAGCGCGAAACGCGTCGCCGGGATCAACCGGTTCCGCTTCTATGACCTGGTTGCGGACGGGCGGCCGGATGATGCGATCGGGCGACGCCAACTGAAACGGATCATCCGCAACCTGCTGCCCGGCCCGACGGCGTTCCCGATCACGAACCGGTGGAAGGCGGCGCGGAAGGGTTATGCCATCGACCGGACAGCATTGCGGAACTATCACGACCTGATCTACTTGAGACGCGACGCCATGGTCTGGGACCGACTGCCCCCGGCCTGGCGGGACAAGTCTCCGGCCCAGCTGTCCCGAGGAGTTCGTCGGTTGAGCCTGATCGAGTTCCTGCCAGTCGAGCCGCAAGAGGGCCCTGGGACAGGCGTCACGGATGCCTACGAGCTGCGTGACGACACGGGAAACGCCGTCGGACAACAACTCAGCGAAGCCATCCTTGTCCAGCCGGGGCGTGATTCCGTCGCCCAGGCCTCAACCACTCAGGGTATGGTTGTGGTCGGGGTGCGGCCGGCGATGGGCCAGTCCGTCGAACTGCGTGTGTTCCGCAAGACGGCGGATGGTCAGTGGCAGCTCGTGGAACGCGATGTGAGCCCGCTGGCGGAAGCTGCCGTTGGTGAGCTGCTGGTCGGCGAGGTCGACGCACAGCTGCGCGTCTACGGACTCACGGCCGATGGTAAGCTGGCCATCCACGTTGTAGGCCAACCCGGCTGGTTAACGGTGGAGCCGGCGTTCCCTGCGGGCCACGACGGCGGGCTGCGTACGCTTGGTAGCCTGTTTGTGCAGCCGGGCGCGCCGGACGCCGTCCTGCTTACGGCTACCGACCGCCTCGGCCATGTCGTGGAGTTGAGCGTCTTGGGCGAAGCATGGAGCGTGCAACACGTCGGCCCTGGCGGCAGCATTGCGTCGTTGCTTGGCCGGGAGCCGGTTCCGCTTCGTCGGGAGGACGGGTCCGAGGTGGGCGGCGGCAAGCTGCTGTACGTCGTCGACCGTCATGGCCGCTTGCGTGAGCTGCGCTACCGGCCGACCCAAGGCTGGTCTGCTGATGTGCTGCGTGATCGGCAGGGGCGCGCGGTCGTTGTCGATGGCGTCCTGGCTGCCTATGAGCTGACCAACAGCCGTGGCCGCAAAGAACGTCACCTGCTTGCACGCGGCAAGAACGGCGAACTGGTCCACCTGCGTCGGCGGGCGGGCTACTGGCAGATCGTCCGACCTCGATTGCCGGATGGCCATCGGAAGATCTCCGGCGAGCTGTCGGTGCACGTGCAACCGGGCACAGGCCGGTTTGATACGGTGGTTCAGGACGTTCATGGGGATCTGATCGTGCTGCGCTGGAACGGCCGCCGGTGGCAGAGCGCGGTTCGTACCCCGCTGAAAGTAACAGGCGATCTGGTCGGGCATGGGACGCGTCGCAGGTTAGTGGCCGAGGCGGTCGACCAGATCCTAGCAGAGCTGAGGCTGGTGGCAGACCAGCCTGTGCCGGATGTGATTGTGGAGAACCTCCTGTAAGCTTCCTGGGGCCACCCGGAGTGGGAAGCGAATGCCAGCAACGCGGAACAAGAGAGGTCCGACCAGGTTGTCGGTCGATCTTCTGGAGCGGCGTGAGCTGCTGAGCACGGTGATCACGGGCGTGCACGAGGAGGGCGCCTTGGGAGCCGTGGTACGCCCGTTCGGCGAGCTTGCTGGCGGTAACGTGGAGACCGGCGGCGGCAATGAGTTCCTGATCACCGCTCCGTTTGCCAGCCCGGAAGGTAGAGAGCGCGCAGGCGCGGTGTACGTGGTCTTTGGCGGCCCGCACTTGACGGAAGGACGTCGCCAAGGATGCGAGCGGCCGACGGCGGAACAACTCTGCCAGGGAATCGAAGAGTTGCTGGGTAAGGCGCAGGCGTTGCGGATCATCGGCGCCGCCCCGGGTGATCGACTCGGCTTTAGCGTCGCGGCTGTCGGCGATGTGATCGGTAACTCCGCACCCGACCTGCTCGTCGGCGCCCCTTTCGCTGAACTGAGCTGGCCTACTCCCGAGCCGGCCGACACAGACCGGGGGATCGTCTACCTGATCGGTGGCGATCTGCTGCAGTCGGCCTGGCTCCGGGCTCAGGCTGAGTACCAGCGGCTGCGAGCAGAGGCGGTCGCCACGGGCCGTGATCCGGAGCGTGTACGGGTGCCGATCGAGCTGGTAACAATCGACCTGGCTGATCTGGACCCGACAGCAACTACTCAACCCGGATCCTGGCTTGCCTATGTTGGCGCTGCACCGGGTGACCATGCCGGTTTCTCCGTGGCTGGCCTGGGCAACGGGGCGCTGATCATCGGAGCCCCGCGCGCCGAGCCGGCGCTTGAACCCCCTACCGCCAACACCGGCGCGGCGTACGTGGTTCGCGGTGACGAGCGTCCCTACGAATTCACGCTCACGAGCCTGGACGAATTGGTTGACGACAATCGCGGCTCGGTGCTCTTTGGACCGCATCCCGGCGCCCGCTTTGGCTGGAGCGTCAGCGGGATGTTCGAACCGGGGCTGGCCACGGGCGGCACAGCCTTCAGCATCGACGGCGACGTGCTGCCGGATCTGTTAGTCGGTGCTCCGTTCGCCTTCGCCGATGAGACCGGGCCGGGCAGTCAACCAGGGGCCGCGTACTTCGTGCCTGGTACGCTGCTGACCGACCCGACCGTGCCCGCGGGAGTCTACCGGTTGGACCAGGTCTCGGACCGCAGCGCGCTCGGTTTGGTCGCGTTTGTCGGCTCGCAGGACGGCGAACGGTTCGGCCATGTTGTCAGCAGCATAGGCGACTTCGATGCGGATGGCTTGAGCGACTTTGCCATCGGAGCGCCGCTACACGATGTCCCTGCGCGCCGGGGAATACGCACAGATGCCGGTGCTGTGTACGTCGTGTTTGGCCGGACCATCGCCGACGGCAGCTTGCCGGCCATGGGTGGTCCAGAGCGGCGGCCGATATCAGCCGCGCTGCTCGCTGCTGCTCACGGTATGGAACTGCTTGGCGCCGAAACCGGCGAGCGAGCTGGCTGGTCGATCGGGCCAGCGCTTAACGCTCGGGACCCGAGAAGCTTCGTGCAGTCTGCCGGCACGGAGGATTTCCTCATCGGCGCGCCGTTAGCCGACCTTAAGCGGCCCGACGGCCGTCTGGTGCGCGACGCCGGACGAGTGTATCTGGTCCAGGGCAATCCGGCGTACGCCCAGTTGGCGGGCGCAAGTGTCAGCTTGGCGGTGACCGGTCGTCCGCAGGGCGAGGCATTTGGCGCCGTCGCACACGGGCGGGCAGAGCGTCAGTTCTTTGGAACGGCGGTCGGTTCGGCCGGTAACGCAGCCGATCCGCCTTTGATCGGCCGTGGCGTCGACGTGCTGATCGGCGCCCCAGGTAGTGACCGCCCGGTCGGGCCGGGCAGCACGCTGGAAGACACCGGCGAGGTGGTCCTCTCGTTCCTGCGGCCGCTCATGGGCGACCCGGTCAAGGACGATAATCCGGGCGGCTTTTCCAACCCCGGCCTGTTCGGGCATCAGGCCGTTGTGGCCGGTTACTGGAGCTGGACGAATCGGACCCCACCCGCTGGCAGCGACGTCTTCTTGCCCCTGGTGGCTGGGGTCATCGGCCCGTTCTCAGCTCCGTATCTGCTCGGCAGCATCAACTTTTACCCCGATCCCCCGGTCGCCCTCGTCGACCCTGCCGGCCACCTGCACGTCGTCGAGCGCGCACGCAAACGTGTGGTCGGCACCGATGTAACTGCAGAAGCGGGCGGTCCGCCGGTCAGTGCAGCCGCGGGCCTGCTCCGTGACCGATCGGGCCGTGCCCGACACGTGTTTGCCGTCAGCGACACCGTAGGCACGTTCGCCTGGTACCAGCGTGCCCGGCGCGGTTGGCGATTGCGCGAGTTACCGGCGTTCCTGCCTGCGCGGATCGAGGCGGCCCGAGTGGTACGGGCCAAAGGCGGGTTCGTGGCCGTGATGCAACAGCGGAACGGGCAACTGTTCGCGGTCCGCTACCTGAAGGGCCACGGTTGGCAGAGGCTGCGCGTGCCCCGCGCAGCAATCGGCCCGGTCCAGGATTTGATGGCTGTCCGGGTGCTTCGCCCTCAGACCTCACGCGCAGCGCTAGAGCTGCTGGTTTCCAGTCGTGCCGGCCAGCTAGTGCTGGCACGGATTCCGCTATCAGGCGCCAAACCGAAACTGCTGCGCTACGATCTGGCTGACCGCCTGCTGCCCGACACGACCGTAAGCGTCACGCAGTACGGTGCGCGGGTGACCATCGCCATGTTGGCTCCGGACGGTTCAATCACGTACGCGCGTGTCGGCCGCGGCGGGCTCCTGTGGGAGGAACTACCTGTTCCACAGACCATGGAAGCCAAGCCAAGTGGCGGCGTCGCGATCTATCGGTCTGCTGGCCAGGAGACAGTTTTCTACGTCGATAGGTTTAACCGTGTCGTCGAAGCCAAACGCGCCGACAGCGGCTGGAACTTCCAGCTACTGCCGAACTTGCCGCTTGGCTACGGTGTCGGCGCGATCGCAGGCGTGGTGCCCGGCGCCGTGAGCAGACAACCGGTACTGACGGTATTCGACGACCGAGGCGTACTCGCTCGGTTTACACGCGATCCTGACGGCGACTGGCAGGCTGCGTACGCCGGCGACGATAGCTCGCCGCAAACGGCGCTCGATTACCTGATCGAGCTTGGTCTGAAGGCCCGGTGAAGGTCCAACCTCGCCGCTGACGAGGTGCCCGCAAGCATGGCAGTAAATGGCTGAAGGCCGGTGAAGGTCCGAGCTCGCCCTGGCCCGTTCACCGCAACAGCCATGCGGTCGGGTATGCTACCAGAATCGACCCGGCTACCGTGAACAGCACCGCGGCCAACGACCAGTGAGCTCGATAGCCGAGCTGCCACAGCTGCCGATACGCACGCCGAAGCTCGCAGGCCAACAAGCCCACGGCCGATCGATCGCTGACGTAAACGGTGGCCGCATCGAGCGCTTCAAACGGACGGAGCTCTACGAGGAGCTCCGCAGGATGAAGCACCAGCTTGCCTTTCCCGGCAGCTGGCCGAAGCTGTTGTCCCATGCCGCCGGCAGCCAGTCTGATTGCCTCCTCCAGCGCCTGCGGACTCGTGCAGTAGACAACCACGTAATTACCGCTGCGGTACACCCACGCGGCCGCCAGTAGCAGGTACAGCAGCCAGGGTAGCGACGGATGCTCGGTGTAGAGGCGGTAAAGAGGGGTCGCCTCCACCAGCAAGCTGATGCTACCGGTCACCATCAGGCCGGAAATGGCCAGGGAAAGCAGTAAGCTATCCACTCGGCCGGTAAGAACCACTGGCCTGCCGAGCACGTTGACAAGGCCCAGCAGGATCAGATAGACGCCTAACGGGATAAGCGACACGACGAGCAGTTGTAGTGTATCGAAAGTGATGAGCAAGCCGAACCTCCCGCGCGCATCAGAAGCGACCTACCTTCAGTTTTCCCCCTCTCCAGATCATAGGCCATTTCGGTAGCACCGACCAAGGGGGCTCGCTGCGTCGTGAACGTCGGTTTCCACGGGTCTGACGGCAGCTTGGCGGCGTCGCCGCAAGCCTGGCTCGGGACGCACTCTCGGCCGTGGGGGACCTCCGCCGACAGGGCTTTTTTCAGGTGGGCGTCGCCTGCTCGCTCCGCCAAGGGCGGCCGTCAAGCAGCCGGTCGGCGACGCTGTTCGGGGGAGGGGCGCCTCTGGCGGCGGGCTGTCGGCTGATGCTTCCAACGCCGGTGCAACCAGAGATACTGCTCCGGTGCCGATCGGACGGCCCGCTCCAAAGCATGCGCGGTCCGCTGGGTGAAGTGCTTGACGGGGTTGGTTGCTTCCAGCGAATCACTCGGATCTAGCACGGCGGAGGTGGCCATCTCGTAGCGAAGGCCGTCGTCGAGGCGAACGGCATAGCCCACAACGACCGGCGCATTGTGCTGCAGGGCCAGAAGCGCCGGTCCCTTGTGCGTCGAAGCGGGTCGGCCGAAGAACTCGACAAACAGCCCACGCGAACCGGCGTCCTGGTCGTTGAGGATAGCGATTGTGCCGCCCTGTCGCAGAATGCTGTCGACTTTGTCAAATGCACCTTTCTTGTAGATGATCCGTTGGCCGGTACGCACTCGGAACGACCGCAGTAGCCGCTCCAGGTATGGGTTGTCCAGGGTGCGCGCAACGGAACAGGGCCGGAAGCCGAACAACCCGAAGACGTAGCCGCCGATTTCCCAGTTTCCGAAGTGCCCGCTCTGCAGGATCACGGGCCGGTCGCTCAGCAGCAGCCGTACCACGTCCTCTTGGCCACGGAGCGAGATATACTGCCGCCAGTTGCGCTCGTGCAGCTTTCTCACGATGAATGCCATGTCCACGATCACGGACGCGAAGTGGCGGTAGACGTTGCGGACAATTCGTTGCCGATCGTCGTCGGTCAGGTCGGAGCCGAAGGCGAACCGCAAGTTTTCCAGAGCGACGTCACGGTGCCGCCTGTCGAGGTGGTAGGCCAGCCATCCGATGAAGGACGCGATGCGGTAGCACACTTTCAGCGGCAGCGCCTGCAGCACGCAGAGGACCGTGCGCACGAGCAGGTATACCAGCAACGCTGGCGGCCGTCGCTTCCGTTTTCGCGCCATCCTGGCAGCTCTCCGTGATGTCCTCGCACTAGCGCGGCGGTCCACTCGGCCGCCGCACGCTTTTGCCTGCGGCTAGCGGCAGGCGCACCTTCTTGCCGGTGCGCGCCGCCTTGTAAATCCCGAGGATGATCTCTACCGATTTTCTTCCTTCTCGTCCATCGATCAACGGCGCGGTACCCCGGTCGATCGCGCGCACGAAGTCCTTCAGTTGTGCCAGGTGGCCGTGATGGGTGATACCTCGTGGATCGCTCGCTCCACCTTTCGCGGCCGCTGCGGCAGCAAATCGTTCCCGAATCTTGCGATCGCGTTTCGTTTCACGCGCGAACTGCCAGCATGTGATCGCATCCTGCTCGACAATGGCCGTACCCTGGTCTCCGTGAACTTCGGTACGCTTCGGCAGTCCCGGGTACGCACTGGTGGTGCCTTCGATAACCCCTAGGGCGCCGTTCTTAAACCGCAGGCAGGCGACTGCGGTATCCTCGACCTCGATCCGCTCGTGGGCGAGCGTATCGGTGAACGCGACGATCTCTGACACGTCCCCCATGAACCAGTACAACAGGTCGACGTTGTGGATCGACTGGTTCATGAGCGCGCCGCCACCGTCCAGTGCCCACGTACCGCGCCAGTCTCCTGAGTCGTAGTACGACTGAGGTCGCCACCATTTCACGTACGTGTCGCCCAGTGTCAGGCGGCCAAATCGGCCAGCCTCGATGGCTTCTTTCACCAGGCGATTCGCCTCGCTGAACCGCGACGGGAAGATCGTACAGAGCTGGACGCCGTTTCGATCGCACGCTTCGATGATGCGATCGCAGCGAGCCAGGGTGATTTCCAGGGGCTTCTCCACCACCACGTGCTTGCCTGCTTCCGCTGCGGCCACGGCCGGCTCCATGTGCGCGCCGCTGGGAGTGCACACGTTGACAATGTCGATGTCGCTGCGTTGCAGCATGGCATCAAGATCGGTGTAAATGTCGCAACCACCGACCAGGGCGGCAATCCGCTCGGCATTCTTCCGGTTGCGGCTCTGAACCGCCACAAGCCGTGCCCCCCGCAGATCCATGATCGCGCGGGCGTGGTATTCGGCGATCATGCCGCAGCCAACAATCGCGAAGCCGTGCTTTGCCATCGATCGCACTCTCCCCTATCACGAAGCTAATCGGATACGGACCACACGCCGTTTGCCGACGCGCACGATGAGCCCATCGCTGAGTTCGATCTCGGCATTCGGGTCGGCCACGAGCGTCCGCTCCGGACCGATGCGCACCGCCTTCTGCTGCACTAGCCGCCGGGCATCGCTGTTGCTGGCTGCCAAACCTGCCAGCACCAGAAGGCGGCAAATCCAGAGCTTTCCGTCGCTGAGCTGATCCCGGCTGATCTGCACGTCTGGGATTTCGCTCGGATCCTGGCCGTGCCGGAAGCGGCGACGAAACTCCTCCGCAGCACGCTCCGCTTCCTCCTGGCCGTAGTACTGGGCGACCACCTCCTTGGCCAGCCGTTCCTTCGCGTCCCGCGGGTTCTGGTCCGGTGCCAGCAGCCGCTCGATCTCGGCCACAGGCAGGTCCGTGAGCAGTTCGAAGTAGGAGCGCATCACGTGATCGGGAATGCTCATCAACTTGCCGAACATCTCATCCGGTGGATCAGCAACGCCGATATAGTTGCCCAGGCTCTTGCCCATGCGGCGTACGCCATCGGTGCCAACCAGAATTGGCAGAGTGATTGCCACCTGCGGCTCCTGCCCCTGCCAGCGCTGAAGATCTCGGGCGACCATCAGGCTGAACAGTTGTTCCGAGCCACCTAGCTCAACGTCGGCCTGAATCATCACGGAGTCCCATCCCTGCATCAGCGGGTACAGGCACTCGTGCAGATAGATCGGCACCCCCTTTTGCATGCGGCTGCTGAAATCGTCGCGCTCCAGCAGCCGGGCCACGGTCATCTGTGCGCAGAGTTCGATGACCTGCTTGAGCCGCATGTCAGCGAACCATTCGCTGTTGCGGTGCACCTCGACCCGGTCAATGTCGAGGATGCGGGCAATCTGTCGCAGATAATCCTCGGCGTTGCGTCGCACGGTCGCCTCGTCCAGTCGGGCTCTGGTCTCGTCCCGACCGCTGGGATCACCGATCAAGGCCGTATAGTCGCCGATAATCAGCACGGCCTGGTGGCCCAGCTCCTGGAACTGGCGCAGCTTGCGCAGAGGGACCGTGTGGCCCAGATGAACGTCGATCCCAGTCGGGTCAATGCCGTACTTGATCCGCAGCGGTCGGCCGGTCTCGTACGAGCGGCGGAGCTTTTGGAGCAGTTCCTCCTCGGGCACGATCGCCTCGACCCCCCGCCGGATCACGGCCAATTGTGCTTCGGGTTCAAGCACGGAGACGCCCTCCGAGAAAGACCGTTGCTCTGCGACCGCGAAGGATGGATTATAGAGCCAGCCCGGGCTGACCTGACGTGACACAGTCAGCCTCCGCCATGTCTCCGGCGACAGTCGTGATCCGGACCAGAGCCAGGAGAGAAAAGCGTGGTAGCTATTCTCGCCTCCCTTGGCATGTGTGCGGTGGGTACGGCGTTCTTCTTGCTCGTGCTGCGCATGGTGCTTCGGCCGGCAAGCACGCCACCACCTCCCGTGGCAGGTCGCACCGTGCTGTGGGTAGCTGCGGCCGTCCACGGCTGTGCCCTGCTGGTCCCGCTGGTCGCCCGTTCGATCGACGACGGCACGGCTTGGATCGACCTGGCCAGCGTGATCCTGCAGGACGGCGCCGGTCTGGCCCTGTCGCTGCTGGCGGTACGTCTCACCGAGTCCAGCGGGTGGCTGAGGCAGGTATCACGCTGCCAGCTGGCGGGGAAGCTCAGGATGCCGGTCGCCGTCGTTGTGATGTACCTACCACTTCGGCTTGCGGTCGACGCTCTGTATGACGCCAGCGTTCGCGTTTCCGTCGCGTTGGGCTACACCGGGCCGACGACACAGCCGCTGCTTGAAGCCATCCCGCAGATGTCGCTGGTCGCTCAGCTGGTAATCATCGTCTGGGTCGCGCTGCTGACGCCCGTGTACGAGGAGGTGGTGTTCCGCGGTGTCGTGTACGGTTGGCTGTCCAGCCGCTTCCCGGAACCGTGGGCAGCTCTGGCCAGCGGACTGATCTTCGGGCTGTACCATGATCCGCCTGTGTTGCAACCTTGCATCGCTCTGCTGGGGACAGGGCTTGCGCTTGCCTATCGCCGCAGCGGCTCGTTAGTGGTTCCAGTCCTGTTGCACGCGATGTTCAACGCGCACACGACGCTGGCCGTGCTGCTGGGCTTCTAATCGACACCCTTCAAGGACACCCGCGTCATCAGGCTTTCACGACCGGGGGCATCTGTTCGAGCACGATGTCCACGATGCCGTAATCGCGTGCCTCCTCAGCAGACATGAACTTGTCCCGGTCAGTGTCCCGTTCGATGTCCTCCAACGACTTGCCCGTATGTCGCTGGAGAATCTCATTGAGTCGCTGCCGCAGGCGGAGTGCTTCCTTGGCGTGGATCTGGATTTCGGTTGCCGTGCCTTCGATGCCGGCCATGGGCTGGTGGATCATGATGCGGGCGTTGGGCAAGGCGTAGCGCTTGCCCGGCGCGCCGGCCGCAAGCAAGACGGCGCCCATCGAAGCAGCCTGGCCAAGGCAGTAGGTGGCCACATCACAGGAGATGAACTGCATCGTGTCGTAGATGGCCAGGCCGGCGGTCACGGAACCGCCCGGCGAGTTGATGTACAGCGAAATATCGGCTTCCGGGTCCTCGAACTGCAGGTACAGCAACTGGGCCACGACCAGGTTGGCAAGCTGGTCATCAATCGCGGAGCCCAGAAACACGATGCGGTCCTTGAGCAGGCGACTGAAGATGTCCATCGCCCGCTCTTCACGCCCGGTCCGTTCGATGACGAACGGCACGAGCTGATTGATCAGCGGGTTGTCTGCAGCCGGTTTCTTGTCACGTGCCACCGTGTCTGCTCCTTGGTCCGTCTACTTCGAGCTGCTTTCCGGCTTTTTCTTCTGGAGCACGTCGTCCACGATGCCGTACTCCTTCGCCTCGTATGCGGTCAGGAAGCGGTCACGCTCGGTGTCCTTCTCGATCCGCTCGATCGGCTGGCCGGTATGGTGCGCCAGGATTTCGTTCAACATGCGGCGCATGCGGAGGATCTCCTCGGCATGGATCTGAATGTCTGACACCTGGCCGCCGACCGCGCCCCAGGGCTGGTGGATCATGATCTTGGCGTGGGGCAGAGCGTAGCGTCTGCCCTTGGTGCCACCGGCCAACAGGATCGCACCACCACTGGCGGCCATTCCGATGCAGTAGGTCGCGATCGGACACTCCAGGAACTGCATCGTGTCGTAGATGGCCAACGTCGAGGAGACGGCACCGCCCGGCGTGTTGATGTACATGCTGATCTCCTGCGTCTTGTTCTCGGAATGCAGGTAGAGCAGCTTCATCACCGTCAGGTTGGCCATGGCATCGTTGATGACCCCCTCGACGAACACGATGCGGTTCTCCAAGAGGAGGTCACCCAGCGTCATCTGCCGCTGGCGGGTGTATTCACGCCAGCGCTGCAAGCGGGGCGGCAGATGCTCAAGCCACTCAAAATCCATGGTTCCACCTCACCCAGGTCACCAGCGGAAAACGTCCGGTGCGCGAGCCGGCTCAGTCAGTCGCTGGCGAGGCATTCGCGTGGTCAACCGAACCCTTATGCGGAGGGCTGTTCGGGCGAGTTTGCTTCGCCCGTCTGGTCTTGCTCTCTCGGCTGCTGAGCTTCCCTCTCCACCTCAGCACTTTCCTGCTGCTCGGTGCTGACTTCGCCCCCCGGCGACTCCGCCGACGCAGCCGTCTGCCCAGGAACAACCTGCTCCAGGACGGTCTCCTTGTCGACTGGTCGCTTCATTAAGTCCTCGACCGTGACCTCCCACGGTTCGTCCTCGAACTCGCAGTAGTCGAGGACCCGCTGGAACGCAAGGTGCTCGAGCACCTCGGCCTCGATCTCACGCAGGACTCCTTCCCGCTCCAGTTGTACGCGGAGCCGACGCGGCGATATTCCCTGAGCATCCGCCAGCTCCTGAAGGTACTCGTCCAGCTCCTCCTGACTGACTTCGATCCCTTCGGCCTTGGCAATTCGTCGGAGGACGAAGAACTCCCGAAGCGCCCGTTCGGTCATCTCTGGCAAGCCGCTACTGAGTGCCGCGAGCCGGCGATCGATTTCCCTCGCCTGATACCGCATCAGCACCAGCCGCCGAACGATGCGTCGCCTGAGAATGCTGACTTGGCTCTCGACCGTATCCCTATCCAGCGGGATGTCAATCCCTTCGAGCAACTGCCCCATCACCTGCTCACGGACTCGCTGCTGCGCGGTCTGGTCCAGCTCACGGCGCAGCAAGCTCTCCACGTGCTCCATCAGCTGCTCTTCGTCGTCCAGGCCCATGACTTCCGCCAGGCGCTCCAACAGGTTCTCGGGGAACCGGTAGATCCCCTCGACAACGACTTCAACGTCCACTTCCTTGCCGCGAAGTTCCTCGTTCGCAGCGTCTTCGTCGATGCGAGCCTTGAGCGTGCGGGTCTCGCCGGTAACCGCACCGCTGATCTGTTCGTCGAACCGCTCAATCACTGCGTCTCGGAAGCGTAGTGTGGGGAGGACACGGACCTCCGTAGGGCCCAGCTCGCGGACGACCCGTCCGCCCAATTTGAATCGGAATGTCAGATCGACCAGGTCCTCGGGTTGAACCGGTCCTTCAGCCCGTTCGGGTGGGATGACCGCTTCGGCCAGAAGTCGGGCACGGGCTTGAACCAGTTCCGGCGTTACGATCGGACGAGGCCGCCGGACCTTAAGCCCCTTGTAGTTCGGCACATCGAATTCCGGCTGCACCTCTGCTCGGAACTCGAAGTAGAAGTCCTCACCCTGAGCGGGTGGGTTCAGTGCACCGACGTCAAGCTCCGGCTCGTCGACAAACTCCAAGTTCTTCTCTTCAATCAGCTTCTGCAGTGACTTGCCAACCAGAAAGTGCTTGAGATCTTCGAACAGTTCTTTGCGAAATCTTCGCAGTACGAGCTTCGGCGGTACCTTGCCCTTGCGAAACCCGGGCATCCAGGCCGTCTTGCAGAACTCGCGTAACTGCGCATTCAGAATCCGATCCACCTCTTCAGCCGGGATGCGGATCTTGATCAACCGCTTGCAAGCGCCCAGCTGGTCGATGTCGACCTGGATCGCTTCCAGTCGCAGCTCGTCCTGTTGTTGCGTCTCACTGGCACCGGTTTGTTCCTGGTGCTCGACCGTGCCAGTTTGTTCCTCACTGGCCTGCACCGCCGTGGTCGTGCTGGCAGTCTCCGACTGGCCAGCATTGTCCCGGTCCGCCACCGGCTCACGGGTCTCGTTCTTGGCGAGGTCGTGTTGGCGGTCTTCGGCTTCAGCGCTCATCAGGCTCACTCCTTCCCCATAGACCGACTCGGTAGGGGCTCCGCCAGAGGGTCCACGTCGTCCCTAGGGAACATTGAAGTGTAGTCGGTGAGGGGCCATAAAAAAAGAGCGGGTGACGGGACTCGAACCCGCGACATCCACGTTGGCAACGTGGTGCTCTACCAACTGAGCTACACCCGCGTACCACGGCCCACCCGTTGGTGAGCCTCGTTCATTGCTATGCTACGTCGCAGCCAGCAGCCGGTCAAGCATTCCTGTGGCCGTTGCGTATCCCACGGGCAGCTGGTACCTAAGGGCAGCGGGAGGCCGCCAGCGGCTGGCTGCGGCCGGACCGCTAGCAGATGCTGCCGCCAGGGCACGGCGTTCGCCCGGTTGCGACCTCATAGAATTACCGGTAGAGTAGGAGTTGTGCGTGGGGCGCGTGAGCAGTGGGGTACGGAGCAGCCGAGTGGGGTGTGAACGACGATGCCCACAGTGAAACTCATCGCCCAGCGCGGGGCCAAGCGAGGTACCGAGGTCATCATCCAACGGGAACAGACGCTGATCGGTCGGTCGCGCTCCTGTCAAGTGTGCATCCCGGCACCGCAGGTAAGCCGCCAGCATTGCGCGATCCTGATCGAAAACGGCCAGGTCATCGTGCGCGACCTTGGCAGCACAAACGGGACGTTCGTCAACGGGGTCCAGGTCTCCGAACAACAGCTCACCACCGGCGACACGCTAACGATCGGCAACGTCGTGTTCCTGGTCAAAGTAGAAGAGGCTGAGGCTCTGGCAGGTTCGGACACCGCACGTCCTGGCCAGCTCGCTGCGGTCGACGAGGCCGCTGCCGCCGAGGCCGTCGACTCGGACCTGGTCTTCGCCGATGAGGCCGAAACGCAGCAGGCCGTCGGAGCGGTCGCGGAAGAGGTACTCGATGCGGAAGTCGTAGAAGAGGAAGGCGTTGTGACAGCCGAGCCGGTCGAAGAGGCGGTGCTTGACGCAGAGCCGATCGACGAGGATCGGATCACCGATTTCCTTACCGACCTTCAACAGCAACAGGACAACCAGCAGGGCTAGCGGTTACAGCTCTGTGACTTCAAAGACCACCGGTCCCACCTCTGCGACCTCGTCCGGCTCCAGCACGCGCAGTCCAGCGTCGATTCCTCTCTTGTGGAGATTGATCGCATTGGTCGTACACGTGTAGGGTTCAATGCAGATCGAACCGCGCTGCGGCGGCGTGTACACGACAATCTCCCGAAACTCGTTGCCCAACCGGATGTTCAGCCGGTAACCTGCCTCTTCATCGGTGAGCGTGCAAGTGACCCATTCCTCCTCGTCGTACTGCAGGTCGGTGTAGACGTGATCGAGCTTAAGCTCGCTCAACCGCCTGGGCTCGCGCAGGTCCAGCTCCTCCGGCACCGGGAGCACGCGCCCCGTTGGCAGGAAATCCTTCAGCTCCCAGATGGCATTGGCCGGTACCTGAACCTTGCAAGCTTCCTCCTTGCCAAACATGTCCAGCGGTAGCCGGAAGTACGGATGCAGCCCTAAGCCCCAGGGCATGGCGCGATCCCCGATGTTGCGGACGGCGAAATGCAGCGTCACGGTCCGGCCGTTCAACACGACCACGGCCTGCAGCTCGAACTGGCCGGGCCACAGATGCTTCAGCCCAGCAAGCTGCCAGGTGGAGCTGATAACCCCTTCGACAGAGCTATCCGCGGATCGCAGCTTCACGCTCCATGGCTTGTCTAGCACGAAGCCGTGGATCGCGTTGACGTTGCGTTCATTCCTGGGCAACTCATAGACGCGCCCCTCCCACGTGAACCGCCCCCCTGCGATCCGGTTTGGAAACGGGAAAAGGATCGGTGTGCCATTGCCGGCAGCACGCGCAGGCTGATCAGCGAAATGATCGTCGGCCCGCAGCACGTCTCGTAGCCTGCCGTGCACCGGAACGCGGAAGCTGAACAAGTTAAAACCGTATGTGGCGTGGACCAGCGCGTCACTGTTGTGGTCCTTGTCCACCAGACGCACGACCGTGTGGTCGCCGTAGTGAAGCAGCGTGCTTTCACCCATCTCTCTACCCGCTCCGCTGCCACTAGTCCCGTGGTACAGGAATCGACTGGGACAAGTATACGCAGTCCCGGCCGCTAGACCCGATCGCCTCAATCGCGCAACAGACTGTGCAGGGCCGATCATTCCGGGAACGCCGATCGCGTGCCCGCGACCACGACGGGCACGACCTGGATGGCCCGGCTGCGTGGTGGTTGCTCTTGGCAGATAAGGCCCACGGGCTAGACTGATTCTCGCCCGTGCCAACAGCAGCGGTGTTTTTCAGGAGGGCTACTCCGGTGGCAACACTACGGATCCAAGGGCCGGTGCGTTTGGCGGGAACCGTCACGGTTGCGGGTGCGAAGAATGCCACGCTGCCGCTGCTCGCCGCGGCTCTCTTGTGCGACGAGCCTTACGTCCTGGAGAACGTGCCCTGGGTCACTGACGTCAGCGTGATGATCCGCCTGCTGGCCGCATGCGGCGGACGGGCCCGCTGGACGGCGAGCCGGTCACTGCAAGTCATCCCCCCCGAGGGTCAGCTCACCTCCCCGGCCGACGTAGCCGGCGCGAGCAGCATCCGTGCCAGCTTCTGCCTGCTCGGACCACTGCTGGCGCGCCACGGCGAGGCGGTGCTGCCACTTCCGGGAGGCTGTCGCATTGGTCCCCGGCCAGTGGATCGCCACCTGGAGGCGATGCGCCGGCTGGGGGCTGAGGTGACCGTGCGCGACGGTATCGTTTACGCGCGCGCACCGCGCCTGCACGGCAATCTCATCCACCTCGCTACCCACCGAGGCCCGACCGTTACGGGCACGTGCAATGCCATGCTGGCCGCAGTCGGGGCCCGGGGCGAGACGGTCCTCTACGGTGCTGCCCGCGAACCGGAGGTCGTCACGCTGGGACGTTTCCTGCAAGCCTGTGGCGTGGTCATCTCCGGGCTGGGAACGCCGACGATTGTCGTAAAGGGTGCCCGGCTGCCGCTTCGCCCTCCTACTCGGTTCCGGATCATCCCCGACCGTATCGAGGCCGCTACCTGGCTGTGCGCAGCTGCCGCCACCGGCGGCAAGATTGTGCTCCGTCACGTGGAGCCACGACATCTGCAGGCCCCGCTCGCGCTGCTGCGGCGCATCGGTTGCGCGATCAACGTCACAGACGCAACCATCGCGTTAATTGCCCCGCAACGCCCGGTACGGGCATTCCTGGCGGTAGCGGAACCGTACCCGGGAATCGCCACTGACGTGCAAGCCCAGTTGACGGCCCTGGCCACGGCAGCCAATGGCGAAAGCACCGTACGCGACACCGTGTTTCCAGAGCGATTCCAGCACGTTCCGCAGCTTCAGGCCATGGGTGCCAGCATCCGCCGCCTGGCAGGCCAGTGCGTCATCAGCGGCCCGACGCAACTGCGGGGAGCGCGCGTCAAGGCCGTCGATCTGCGCGCGTCGGCTGCTCTGGTCATCGCCGCGCTGCTGGCCGAGGGCGAGACGGAGATCATGGGCCTGGAGCAGCTGCGGCGAGGCTATGACGAACTGCCCCGGAAGCTGGCCGCGCTGGGCGTCGCCGTCGAGGTAGACGATGACGAACTGCTGCGGCCGGCGGCTTGATTCATCGCCCTACGAGCCTGCGGCCGTAGCTGTCGTCTCCGCCGCCGGCACCCGTTCCAGAATCACCGTACCCCGCAGCCGCCGGGCACGAACGCCGCCAGGCAGATCCCACGCCCCCTCTGCCCCGTGCACGAGTCCTGCCAAATGGTGCCAGTGCTCGAAACTCATCTGTTTCTCCGGCCAACCGTGCCGAGACCAGATCCGTCGAAACACCTCGCGCACCAGCAGGCCTGGCGCGCGCTCCAGTGCCGGCACGCTCAGGATCACCCGCTCCGGAGTCTCGTTCAGCAGGCAGCGTTGCTCCAACTCCACGACCAGCGGCTCCAGGATCGCCACGACTTCCGCTGCCACCGAACTCAAACGGCAAAGCGCTTCCCTGACCCGTGGGTTCAGCTCGCGCAGCAGCGGCATCACCTCATGGCGAATCCGGTTGCGCGTGAACCGCGGATCCTCGTTCATGGCATCCAGCCGGTAGCCATAGCCGCCGGCCCGGAGCCAGTCGAGCACCTGGTCGCGGCTAAGTTGCAACATCGGTCGGATGACCGAGACCCCGTTCAGCTTGCGTCGTACCGGGATGCCGGTCAAGCCGGCCAGCCCCGTGCCGCGCACGATGCGGTGGAGCACCGTCTCCGCCTGATCGTCCGACGTGTGGCCGGTGGCAATGTACGGCGCAGCGTGTTGGGCGGCTGTGCGCACGAGGAAGTCATATCGGCACTTGCGCGCCCACTCCTCGATCGTCTCTGAGCGATCGCTCCGCTCGGAATGATCCCGATCGGCCGTACCGACTGCGCACGGCAGAGCCAACTCCTCAGCCAGTGCAACAACAAACCGCTCATCCTCGTGGCACGCCGGCTCTCGAAGGCGGTGGTTGAAATGGGCAACGATCAGCTCGAGTTGATGTCCGAGCCGCAACGCGTGCAGCGACCGAAGCAGCGCAACGCTATCGGGCCCTCCAGAAACCGCAACGACGACTTTGCACTGCCTTACGCCAAGACTGTCCAGCTCTTCGCCAACGGCCGTAACCAGATCTGTACCCATCGTCTCCTGCTCGTAGGTCACAACGGCTCGGGCACCCCACCCCCGCGACTTCCCATTCTATGGCCCATCGAGGCACCGCCGCCCGAGCGGCCCAAGCTGTGATTGGAACGAACCGACTCGGCCGGTATTATTCCGAGTGGAGTGGCCATGGGCACTGCGGAATCGGTCCTCAGCGTGAGACAGGCATATGAAGAAGGGCATCCATCCCGAATATGTCGAGTGCACGGTCACGTGTAGCTGCGGTAACACGTTCGTGACGCGGAGCACTAAGCCGAAAATCCGCGTGGAAATCTGCTCTGCCTGCCATCCGTTCTTTACGGGCCAGGTGAAGTACGTGGACACGGCGGGGCGGGTGGAGAAGTTCGAGCGAAAGTACGGCTGGACCAAACGCCGGCAACAGCAGAAGAAATAACCTGCGGCCCAGCGGTGGACTTGTGACGGGTACCGGCATGATGCCATTCTCAGCGGCAACAGCGACAGTGGCCTCCTCTCCAGGCAGAGCCGCCTTTCGTTAGCTGCGTGCGCCGTTCTGGTTGCGTCAAGTCGATGCGCACGGCTCGGCTCCGTGGGTGGAACGCACCCGCTTTGCCGCCGATCCAAATCAAGGAAACCCGTGGCATGTTGGTCGGTACTGGACTGACTGGGAACGTTCCGCAATGAATGCTCCGCTGAAGGCATCCCAGGGCAGCCAACTCAAGCAGCAACTGGACGACATCCTGCGCCGCTACCGCGAGCTTGAGCGTCAGCTGGTTGATCCGGACGTTGTGGGGGATCCGCAGCGGGTCGCGGCTGTGACGCGCGAGCACGGCCAGCTGGCTCGCATCGCGCGCCGGTACGAGCAATACCTGGAGGCCACGAAGCAGGCGCGCGAGGCGAAGGAGATGATCGAGCTGGAGGACGACGAGGAACTGGTCACGTACGCCAAGAGCGAGCTGCAACGGCTCGAGCAGGAGCGTCGCCAGCTCTGGCACGAGCTACGGAAGATGCTCTCCGGCGGCGATCTTGCCCGCACCAACAGCTTGATTATGGAAATCCGCGCCGGTACGGGCGGTGAGGAAGCGGCCTTGTTTGCCCGCGATCTGTTCAACATGTACCAGAAGTACGCTGCCAAGAAGGGCTGGAAGATTGAGGTGATGGATGTCAGCACAAGCGACCGGGGCGGGTTCAAGGAGGTGATCTTCTCGGTCTCCGGCGACGGCGTCTACCAGCACCTGCAATTCGAAGCCGGCGGCCACCGGGTACAGCGGGTACCGGAGACGGAGGCTCAGGGGCGGATTCACACCTCGGCAGCCACGGTGGCTGTCCTGCCCGAACCAGACGAGATTGAGGTCGAGATCCGACCTGAGGACCTGCGCATCGATACCATGCGCTCGGGCGGCCCCGGCGGTCAGCACCAGAATAAGACCGAAAGTGGTGTCCGAATCACTCACCTGCCCACCGGCATCGTCGTCAACTGTCGCGACGAGAAAAGCCAGCACAAGAACCGGGCCAAGGCCATGCGTGTGCTCCGGTCCCGGCTGTACGAACTGCAGCGTAAGCAGGCTGAGGCCGAACGGGCCAGCTCGCGGCGACAACAGATCGGCAGCGGAGACCGGTCCGAGCGGATCCGGACGTACAACTTTCCCCAGAATCGCGTCACCGACCATCGCATCGGCCTGACGCTGTACAAGCTCGATTCAATCATGGACGGTGACCTGGATGAGCTGATCGACGCGCTGTTGGCGCCGAGCGAAGACGAGGAAGTACCGGAGCTGTGAGCCGTCGGTGACTCGCGCAGATCGCATGCCACAAGCAGAGCGTCAGCCCCCCTCGGAGCCGCAGGGCGACCGCCAGACGTGGACGGTCGGACGGTTGCTCCAGTGGACCGTAGGCTACTTCACATCGAAGGGGATAGAGTTCCCGCGTCTGGACGCGGAGGTCCTACTGGCCGACGCCCTCGGATGCGCCCGCATTGAGCTGTACGTCAACTTCGACAAGCCGGTAACAGCCGCTGAGCGTGCCCGCTTCCGCGACTACGTCCGCCGCCGGGCAGCAGGCGAACCGGTAGCGTACATCGTCGGGCGGAAAGAGTTCTACGGCTTGGAGTTCGCGGTCGGTCCTGAGGTACTGATCCCGCGGCCTGATTCGGAGTTCGTGGTCATGACCTACCTGGAACACTTTCGCAGACGACCGCGGGCCCTGGTCATCGACGTCGGTACCGGCTCGGGAAACCTGGCCGTTGCCATCGCTCACGAACATCCTGGCGCGCGGGTCATCGCCACCGACATCAGCGAGCCGGCCTTGCGTCTGGCAGCGCGGAACGCCGCACGTCACGGCGTGGCCGCCCGGGTGAGCCTGGTGAGGTGCGATCTGTTATCTGCAGTGCGGCCCGAACCGCTCGCGGACGCCATCGTCACCAACCCGCCGTACATCCCTACGGACAACATCCGCAGCCTTGAGCCCGGTGTCCGCGACTACGAACCGCATGTCGCTTTGAACGGCGGTCCGAGCGGATTGGACGTGGTCCGACGCCTCATCTCCGAAGCCATCCCACGACTGAAGCTTGGCGGCATGCTAATCGTGGAAATCGGCGCCCAGCAGGAAGAGCCAGTGCGTCGCCTGATGATCGAAACCGACCGGCTCGATGTCCTGCCCACCGTCTACGACTACGCTCGCCACCCTCGGGTCGTCGCCGGGCGGCGAGATGCGTAACGGCAGCCATCACCCTTTGGTGCCCACGTAGTTGACCCCACTGCCGATGATCAGGTTGTGTTCGTATGCCCAGCGGTAGAGCCGCCCGGTCTTGAGTGGGCCGAGCCGCCTGAGTTGGTGAAACCCCGCCTCTTCGTACCAGCGTCGCACCTCCTGTTCTGTGTGGTGGAACTGGTAACGGCAAGCGTACCAGTCATAGTTGTCGCAGACGCGCAGTTCGCGATCGGGATGGTTGGAGAAGTTAAACAGCTTGTTCGCTGTGGTCCGAACCAGCGGGATCACGCCCAGAATCGCCAGCCAGTGGCACACGGACTGCAGCGTGGCATCGTCCATGCGAACGGTCAAGCCGCGCAAGACGTCGTTGATCCCTTCTTGTAGCCAGGTGTTCCGGCGGTACACCCAGACGGCCAACTGGCCGCCGGGGCGCACCACACGGGCCAGCTCGCGGAACGCCCCGTGTGGATCCGGGCAGTGGTGCAGCACCCCAATGGAGAAAACAAAGTCGAATTCGTCGTCCGGAAACGGCAACGCTAGCAGATCACCCTGAATAAAGAAGACGTTCCCATGCAGGTGGCACAGCTCGGCGGCCGCGTCTACTGCCCTGCTTCGGTCCACCCCCACCACGTACGCCCCGGCTTCAGCCACCAGGCGGCTGTAGCGACCGCTGCCACAGCCGGCATCCAGTACCTTCAAGCCCGTCAGCTCTTCGGGCTGGCGGCCGGTCTTGGCGGCAAAAACCACGCGGTCCTCTTCGGGCCGAGCCACCCGGAAGTGCCGCCACTGCCAGCCGAAGCTCGCCGTGTATGCGTCGTCTTGCACAAACCGCGCCACGCCGCGGTCGACGGGCACCTCGTGCCCACAGTCTGAGCAGCACAACGTCGCGGTCGTGGGTCGGCCGCTGGGCCCAAAGGCCGTGATCGTCTGCCAGGAAAGCGAATCCCGGCACCGCGGGCAACGCAGGCGAACCCACTGGCATGGCAATTCGCGTTGACGCGCGCCCTGCTCGCTCAAGGCGTCGGCTCCGGTTGGCATCGGGAAACGAGCGCTTCAGTTTGACAACGCACCGAGTGCAACCTAGGTTTGCGTGGACGGTCAAACGACCTGCCAGTGAATGCGAACGTGTTCGGCCGTGCGGCTCGGGCCGGCCGGCTGAGCACGCTGACTTTGCCATCGAGCGCCATTTCGCATCGCGCTGGCATCCTCCACCGAGTCGGGGTTTCGTGCGGGGTTCTCTCGCACGAAACCCTTTTTTGTGTCTCGCAGCCCGTCCCGGTTGCCGGCATGGGGCAAGCCTGGCGACGGCTGAAGTCTCTAGAATTACCGTTGCGCCGCGTCCCGCAGTGGGCTGCGCGCATGTCAAGATCGGTTTGGGGCTGGAGATTTCAGCATGAACCGTTACGCCACTCTGGCTGACCGCTACGGCATCCATGTCGGCCTGCGCACGCGGCTCCCGCTACCTCACTCGCGGGAGACCGTGCTTGGTTTCTTCGCCAGCCTCCAGAAGGCACTGCCTGCGTTGAAGCAGCTCAGTCTCGCCGACAACGCCATCGCCCTGGAGACCGACAAGAACGATCCCTACTATCGCTGGGTGGTTCTACAGCAGGACCTGCTGGCCAGCGGTTGCACCGACCTGGAGGAGCTAACTAGCGCGATGGCACAACACGAAGTCGTGCTCAACCTTGCGCCCTACCACCTCTCTATCAACCACCTCGACGTCCACTCCCTGGACGTCAGTCTCGGCTTTGATTTCGTGTACCCGGGCAATCACCATGAGCTGATCGCCGAGGCGCTGGGGGGCAGCTTGCTGGAAGCCCGTGCCCTGCAACTAAGTCGGGCCAGGATCGTCGGCTTCGCGCCAGAAGTGAAATTTGCCCTGGACGACGAAGGGCAACTGGTTTGTTCGGTTGCCCTGGAGCCGCGCGGCTCTGTCAGTGAGATCTGTCAGGGCCAGGCGCCGTCCGAGCCACTGGGCGTCTGGTTGGCCGTCCGCCGCAAAGGCCCGTTCGAGCCTGGCATCCCCTTCACCGACGTGCTCAAGGAGCTGTCCGAGCGCGTCTTTGAGCTGGCGGACAGTTTCTTCATTCCGGCCTTCGTCGAACCGCTCGCCCGAGAAATCGCCTCGCGGTAGTACCTGGAGACAAGCCCCGGTGACCGTTCGGCCTAGTGCGTTCGCCCGGTCCGTTCAGCCTGAGACCGCCTTCACCGTGCTGGCCCGCGCACGCGAGCTGAAGGCGGCAGGCAAGGAGATTGTTGAACTAGAAATCGGCGACAGCCCTTTTCCGACCACCGCCCACGCACGCGCTGCCGGACTGGCCGCAATCGAGCGCGGGGAAACCTTCTACGGCCCCTCACAGGGGCTGCCGGAATTCCGAGCGGCGGCGGCTCGGTTCGTCGCCGAGGAATTCGGCATCGATGCCAACCCGGACCGGATCGTCGCCGGCCATGGGGCGAAGGTGTTCGAGGTCCTATTTGCCGAGGCGTTTATCGATCCGGGCGATGGCGTTCTCGTGTTTTCACCCCAGTTCCCCACGTATGTCCCGAACCTTGCCAAACGTGGCGCGGACGTCGTACTCGCCCCCCTGGACGAAGCGCGCCACTTCCGCCCGGATCCAGAACAGGTAGCACGATTCCTGAGCAGCCACCCCCGCCCGCGAGCCATCTTCCTCAACTCGCCCCACAACCCGACCGGGGCAGTAGCAACGGCCGAGGATCTGGCCGCCTTGGCCGACCTGGTCCGTGGCACGGACGTGGTCATCTTTAGCGATGAGCCCTACTGCCACATGGTCTGGGAGGGGCAGCACCGCTCGATTCTGGCCGAGCCGGGCATGTGGGATCACGCCGTGGCGGTGTACACGTTCTCGAAGTCGTACAGCATGAGCGGCTGGCGACTTGGGTTCGCCGTCCTGAACGAGCAGTACGCTGAGCTATTCACGCGCCTGATCAACGTCTCGCTCTCGTGTGTCCCCCCGTTCGTGCAGCGGGCAGGAATTGCAGCCCTGCAACGAGATCGGGACGAGCGGGACCGGAACATGGCAAGGTTCCGGCAAAAGGTTGCTCGCCTCGTGCGGGGCCTCCAGCAGATCGACGGCGTGCGAGTTACGCCTCCGCGCGGTACGTTCTACGTGTTCGCAAATGTGAAGACGCTGTGCAACCGCTACGGCATCACCTCCCACGGACTGGCATCCTACCTGCTGGAAGGTGCCTCCGATTCGTTCGGCGTCGCCTGCCTCGGAGGGGAATGCTTCGGCGAAGCTGGGGCAGGCTACCTGCGCTTTAGCTGCGCAGAGACGGACGAGCGGATCGAACAGGCCATTCGGTTCATAGGGGAAGCAGTCTCAGACAGCAGCCGCATCGAACGTTATCTGGCCGAGCACGGGTCCTATCGGCTGACGCAACCTTACGACTGAGCGACACGGGTCCGCCGCCGGCGGCCGCTGCGTCGCTCAGTTTTCCGCCGCGGCTTCCCTGCACGGCCCCCTGCTTCCCTGGTCGGCACATCCAGGCACGTCACGTGGACCTGGTCGGCACGGATCGTCCTCTCGGCTAACTCCAGGAGGTGCTCGTGGTGGGTGAAGAAGATGACTTGTGTCTCCAGCGCAACATTGGCCAGCAGCTCCAGCGTCCGCGCGGCGCGCCGGTCATCGAAATTCACGAGCAGGTCGTCAAGGAGCACCGGCACCGGGCCGCGCTCGCGGACAAAGTTGCGAATAGCTGCCAATCGCAGCGCCAGGAAAAGCTGGTCCCGCGTGCCGTCACTGAGTTCCTCTACCCCTACCCGATCTTCAGGTGCCTCTGAGGCTCGCAGTGCGACGAGCGCCTCGCCGTCCGGTTCAACCCTCGTATAGCTGCCACAGGTCATCTCCCTGAAGAACTCTGACGCATTCCGCCAGAACTGCGCGTCGGCCCGCTCGCGGTACTTGTCGACAAGCCGGTCGAACAGTGTTAGAGCCGCCCGCATGACGATGTACTCGTGAGCCGCATCGAGCGCTTCGGCCAGCGCCCCTTCAGCCTGCTGTGCAATGGCTGCCGCCTGGTCCCCGGCCTGCTCCAGCGCTCGAAACTGCTCTTCGGCGCGGGTAAGCTCAGCCTGGGCCTCGTAGATTTCCTGCTCCAGCCGCTGCAGCTCGTGCGCGAGCTGCTCCATTTCAGCGTCCAGCTCCGCTTTGTCCCTCGTAGCAAGCTCTGCCACCAAGCTCGCGGCGTCCTGCGCTGGAGCTAACTCCTCTATCTGGCTGGCCAACGCGTCCAGCTCGGCTTGAAGCTGGCTTTTTTGGATGATCGCCTCCAGCGCTTCGACTAGCTCCTTCGCTCCGGCCAAGCCCAGTTTCGCCGCGTGCTCGGTAAGCACGCCGTCAATCCGTTCCAGCGCGCGGCCTGCTTCGTCGAGCGTGGCCGCCAGCTCCGCTGCCGCTTTCCGCCGCTCCTGCTGTTCTGCGCGCAAGCGAGCGACCTCCTTGCAAGCGCTCTGCAGCGTGTCCAGTCGACTCGTCAGTTTGCCGCGTCCCAGGTACTGGCCCAAGCCACCAGGGCCGCCGATCCGGTCCACTTCCAGCCAGAACTCCTTCAAGGTACGTGCTTCCGGTCGGAAGTCGTCGTAACTGCGCTTCCAGACCTCCCAGCGGCGCACCAGCCGCTGAAGCACGCCCAGCACTGCAGCCACCGCTGCCGGATCCTCCGGTTCGGCCGCCCCTAGGGGCTCCAGCAGCCTCTGCAACTCTTGCACGAGCCGTCGGTAGTCCGCCTCTGCACGCGCCCGCTCCGCCTCCGCGGCGGCTAGCTCCCGGTTGGCGGCTTCCAGCTCCAGCCGTATCCGCTCGTGGCGGGCTGCCCGTTCCTCGTGCTTCTCCAGGTCGCGATCCATGGCTTCCAAGTCGGTACGTAGTCGCGCAAGCGATTCGAAGCTTTCAGGGCCGTCGAACGCTACCTCAAGTTCCTGAAGCGCCGGGGTCAGCCGCGCCACGGTCTCGCTGAGGCGAGCCTGTGCATCCTGCAGCGACTCCGCTTGCCGGAGTGCTTCCGTAAACGTGCGCAACCACGCGTCGGCCTCGTCGAGCTGGACCGATTCCGGGATGATCGTCTCCCTGGTTAGCCTGCACCATTCGTCGATGATTTCACGCGCCTCGGTTTCGCAAGCATTCAGCTCCTTGTGCTGGCGTTCGATCTCGGCGGCGATCTCTTGATAGCGCCTGTCTGCAGCCGCCAGCCGCTCTGCTGCCCGGATTGCTTCGCACAGTCCGTCGCTGAGGAGATCCACCTTTGCAACCTGTTGCTTTAGCTTCGCAAGGAGTTCGCGTGCCGCGTCGAGCTGCTCACTAAGCCGGTTCGCCGAGGCCTCGCCTGCCTGCGGTGGTGTCAGCGCCCGGTCCAGGCGGCGCAGCAACTCGTCCCGGTTCGCCCGCTCTTCCAGCAGCACGTCCCGCGTCACCATCCCCTGGCTGCCACGCAGTCTGACAATCTCCCGCTCCGGCCCCTTCAGCTCCTGATCCAGCCGACTCAGCTGGTCGTTGATCTCAGCCTTCTTGCGCCGCAGGGAACCGAGGCGGTCGTGCAACTGCTCGATACGTCTCTGCACATGGACCGGCAAGCCAACGATTTGCTCGGCGTTCGTCTCTTCGGGTAGTTCCAAGCGGGCAAGCACGGCAGCTAACTTGCGGCGGTGCTGCTGGACCTGCTCTAGCTGCTGCCAGACCTCGTCCAGTCGCACTAGGGCATTAGAAAGCTGCCGTCGGCGGTGCTGAACCGCCTTGGGATCGAGAGCTGAACCACAGGCGGCCAGCCGTTGCTCAAGCTGCTCCTGTCTCCTTTTCGCCTGCTCGTGCCGTTGCCGCGCGGCGATGACGGCCTGCACCGGAGCGTACTTGGTCGCCGTATCCTCCGGCCACTGGCGAGCAAGCTCCTCCAGATAGGCGAGCGCCCGACGGAACGGAATAGGCTTTACGCCTAGCTGCTGCAGGTCGGCGCGCAGCTCGCGGGCAATTCCCCGTAACCTCTGGGCCGTTGCTGGCAGCGACTTTGCCAGCCCAGCTGCCACAGTGGCACGGCTGATGAGCGGCTCGAGCTCGTCGGTCGGAACGCCCGCCAGCGAGCGTCTCAGGGGGGACGCACTGAGGCGGTTCTCGAGCTCTTGGAGCTGGCTCTTGTGGACCAGGAACTGCTCGCGAAGCGTGTCGATTCGCTCTTGCAATCGCTTTCGGTCGACACAGAGCTGACGCAGTCGGTTGCAAAGCGTCTCGGAAGCGGTCGGCACCCCGGCCAGCTGGTCGAACTTTCGCTGGAGGTCACGGTATCTCTGCGCCAGATCGAGCAGGAGGCGTTCTGCCCTGGCCTTGTCGAGTTGCTGCTGGAGCGCCCCCCTCCTGGCACGCAGCTGCTCGACAACGTCTTTCTGCTTCTCGACCCGTTGCCGCGCCTCGGTCCATACCTTGAAATCGAGCTGCGCCCGCCGTGCCTCACGCTTTCGCTCGGCGATTTCGCCCAACAGTTTGTTGATCTTTGGGTTCCTGGCACGGGGCTTGAACAGCGCGTCCAGCTCCGCCATGAGCTTCTGGCGGATCTCCTCGACGTGCAGCAGGCCGGCTGCTGCCCCAAGAAGCACGGGACCGGTCCGGCCCTTAGCACGTCCGATCTCCGCGCCCCCCTGCCGCAGGATGGTATGGTCCAGGCAAAAGATGTGCTCGTAGTCCTCCTTGGACAAGTGATGCAGCAACCGGGCCAGGTCATCTGTCGTGAACGGGTCGGTGGTACCGATCGGCTCCGGTTCGCGTCGCGAAGCGGTTCGCCGGAGGTGCCACTCCCGACCGCTTCCATCGACCAGATGCACGACCACGGCGGCCTTCTGCCGTCCGAAGACCGACGTGTCCGGATCGTCCCGCGTCTGGAAGCCGAACAGGAACTTCAGCACAGCCCGCCGCGCCGTGCTCTTGCCGGCCTCGTTTGGTCCGTAGATGAGGTTCAGCTTCCCCCGGCCGGCAAGCTCGATCACCTGTTGCGGGAACACTCCGAAACGATGCAGTTCCAGCCGCCTGATTTCCATCGTCCTCTCTCGCTGTCGCGCCGGCCGCTGAGAGCAGCCGCTAGGCTTCCCTCAAGAGCGCGTCCAAATAGGCACGAGCGGATAGTAGCAGTTCCCTGCCCGTCTGCTCACGCCACCACTGCTCCACACGCTCGGGATCCATGACTCTGGCCAGTCCCCTGCGCAGTGCGTCGATTTCTTTGCTGCCCACCAACTCCGTGATCTCCTGTTGCGCAATGGCGTTCTCGCTGGTCAGCTCGGCAAGCAGCTCTTGCCAGATCGCGCCGACCGTGCCCCGGCGCTCGGGCAGCTGCGTCTGCACCCGGATGTCTTCGATCCAGACGCTTTCGGAGAGCTGCTGCGCAAGTTGGCGCGCCTCGGCTTTGAGTCGGCTCCGGCCGAGGCGAAGCTGCCCGTCCAAAGCGGTCGCTCCGGCCAGCACGACGCGAACCGCAAGAAGCTCTTCCTCTACCACGCTGGAAACCGCTTCCGACAGCCGCTGCTCGATGCGGTCCAACACGTCGCTGAACTGGCGTGCGTCTGTAACGGGAACGTTGAGCAGTTCCCATCGAATCTTGTGGGTCAGCAGCCGCTGAAGGCGGACGTTGCCGGCTGCGTCGATGTCAACCAGCACGGCTCCTTTCGGCCCTGTTTCTCGGATGTGCCTGCCCTGCGTGTTGCCTGCAAAGACCACGCGGCCGTCGGTACCCTGAACCACTTCAAACTGGTGCACGTGCCCCAGGGCCCAGTAGTGGTAGCCTTTCTCGAGCAGATGATCCGGGTGACAGGGGGCGTAAGGCTCATGCCCCTCACGGCCGTTTAGCGCCGTGTGCAGCAGTCCGACGTTGATCATCCCTTGCTCGGCGGCCGGATAATGGGCAGCTAGGTTCCGGTCCATGCGGGCTGTCGCATAGCTCTGGCCATGCACGACGAGGTCATACTTCGGGAAGCGGACCGACTCGGGCTTCTCATGCTGCAGGATGTAGCAGTGCTCCGGCGGACGCAGGCCGCGCGTGATGCGATGCGCTGCGTCATGGTTACCGCGAATGCAGACGACTGGGATACCTTCGCGGATGAGCCGGCCGATCTGCTGCAGGAAGAACAGACCGGTGTTCCAGTCCTGCCAGTCCCCCTCGTAGATGTCGCCCGCAATGATGACCACGTGCACCTGGTGGTCGAGCGCAAGCTCGACCATCCGCGCAAGCGCGTCGCGCGTGGCCCGTGCGGGATCATAGTCGGGGGCACCAGGATAGCGCTGTAGCCCCCGTAAGCGGCTGTCAAGATGTAGATCGGCGGCGTGCAGGATCCGTGTCATGCCCCCGTACCGCTGTCAACGCGTGCGCTGCAGTTCCAACGCCGAGCGGTGGCCCATCCGTTCTGGATGATACTACGCCTGCAAGCGCGCAAAGGAAAACGGAGCACGCGCCCGGCAGCGCCTGCTCCGTATCTTGCTCGCCTGCGGGTGACTGGTCTAGCCCCGTTGCGCCAGCGGCACGTAGCGGCGCTCGGCAGGGCCGACGTACGCGGCACGGGGCCGGATGATCCGATTGTCCGCCTGCTGCTCCAGAATGTGTGCCGTCCAACCTGCGGTCCGGCTCGACGCGAACACGCACGTGAACAGATCCCACGGAATCCCTAACGACGCTTCGACAACCGCCGCGTAGTAGTCCACGTTGCAGGCAAGCTGCTTTTCCTGCTTCATGATGTTTTCGACTTCAAGGGCAATGTCGTACAGCTTTGACTTGCCCGACCGTTCGGCAAGCTGCTTGGCCCACTCACGCAGGTGCGTAGCCCGCGGGTCTTCGACCTTGTAGACCCGGTGCCCAAAGCCCATGATCTTCTCTTTGCGTGCCAGTCGCTCCTTGATGTAGCTCTCGGCGTTCTTCACATCGCCGATTTCCTCCAGCATCAGGTACACCCGCGGGGCAGCACCGCCGTGCAGGGGTCCCTTCAACGCGCCGATCGCTCCCGTGACCGCCGAGTAGGTATCCGAGAGCGTGGAGGCGATGACACGGCCGGTGAAGGTGCTTGCGTTGAAGCCGTGCTCGGCATGGAGCACGAAAACCAGGTCCATCGCGCGAGCCTCTACCTCGTCAGGCTTGCGACCGTTGAGCATGTAGAAGAAGTTGGCCGCATGGCCCAGCTCTGGGTCGGGATCGACGATCTCTTCGCCAAGCCGGGTGCGGTGGATGGCGGCAACCAGCGTCGGGACCTTGGCCGTCAGCCGGATCGCCTTGCGGTAGTTCGCCTCCATGCTGTTGTCCTCAGCCTCGGCGTCGAACGGAGCGAGTGCCGAGACGGCGGTGCGCAGCGTTACCATCGGCAACGCGTCCTTCGGTTGCCGGCGGACTAGGTCGAGCACGTCGTGCGGAACCGCGCGCTCCTGCGTCAGCTGGCCGCGCACCTTTTCCAGCTCACTCTGCGTGGGCAGCTCCCCGTTCCAGAGCAGGTAGGCCGTCTCCTCGAACGTGGAGCGCTCGGCCAGATCGTGGATGTTGTAACCCCGGTACAGCAGCTTGCCTTGCAAGCCGTCGATGAAGCAGATGCTGCTTTCTGCGGCGATAACGTTCTCCAACCCTTTGGCAACCGGGGCCGTCGTGTTCGGTTGTGTCTGGCTCATGAGGCCCTCCACCTGTTCAGCCATACCGTTCGCACCAGAACCGCCGCATCCGGCCCAGCAAAGTTTGTGCCAGCTGGCGGGCGAAGACCCCGGAAGTATACCACGCGGCAGCCGTGACGCAAACCACCAGCCGGCCCCAACAGTCGCAGCAACAGAGGCTGGCGTGGTCCTGCCGATTGGCAAAACAGGGCAAACCAGCCGTGCCGTCGGCCACGCTACTGCGGCCGCCATGGCCTCCGGCGGCGACGTCCATTCTAGGCAAACTGCCGCCAGCTGCAGCTACCCTCCTGAAGCACGCTTTCGGCGAACACCTGTAAGCACCGTTAAGCCCCGGCTCCTGCAAGGCACCAACACCAGATCGTCTCCAGCCATGCTGGCGTTGCCCGACTCCAGCCATTGTGCTAGCGTGATCGCGCGGTTTGTGTCGATGGGAACGTTCGAACGCACGGAGAAACGGACGCCAACGTGGAGCCGATGGGGCCTTTCACGCAAGTCCTCCGCATGGTCCTGCAATACCGGGGCCGATTGGTTACCGCCCTGATGTTCGCCGTACTGGGCGCCATCCTCTGGGGCGCGAACATCAGCGCAGTCTACCCGCTCATGGAGGTGCTCTTCCACGAGCAGAACGTCGAAACCTGGTTTGCGGCCAGGGCTCGGGAAGCCAACGAGCGGGCACAGGCATTGATTGAGAGCGGGACCGGGGACCCCGCGGTTGACGCGCAGGTCGCCGAGCTTCGGTGGAAAGCGCGCTTCTACCGGCAGGCAGCTCGGTTTGCCGCGACCCATCTGCCCGAGGGCCGCTTTGAAACGCTCGTGCTCGTTGTCGTCCTTTCGCTTGTGGGCATGACCCTGGCAGGCATCTGCCGGTTCCTGAACGAACTGCTTGTTGGCAACATCACCCAGCGGGCCATGTACGACCTGCGCCGCCACTTCTACTTCCGCGTCCTGCGGTTGGACCTGGCGCACTTCAGCCGGGACGGTTCGGCTGAACTCATGGCCCGCCTCACGAACGACATGGAAGCCATCGCCAACGGGCTGAAGATGCTGCTGGGCAAGGCGATCCGGGAACCGCTACGCATCGCCGCATGCATTGGCCTGGCTTGCTGGATCAACTGGAAACTTACCCTGGTCACGTTGGTCATGGTTCCCGGCGTCGTGGCCCTGTTGAGCGCGATGACCGGGCGGCTACGTCGTGCCACGCGGCGGCATCAAGAAGCGGTCGCCGACATGTACAAGGTGTTGCAGGAGACGTTCCAGTCGATCAAGCTGATCAAGGTTCTCCGCATGGAACCGCACGAGCGGCGTCGCTTCCTGACTGCCATCGGACGGTACTACCGCCGGGCTATGCGGATCGTGCTGATCGAGGCCGCTCTGCGACCGATGCTTGAGGTGGCTGCCATGGCTGCGGTGGCCGGCGGGCTGACGCTAGGCGGTTATCTGGTCATCACCGGCCAGACGACCGTGGCAGGTATCCGGTTGGCTGACGAACCAATGACCACCTCGTCACTGACGCTCGTCTACGCTGCGCTTCTGGGCATCATGGATCCGGTGCGTAAGCTGTCGAAGCTCTACGGCCGCGTCCAGGCTGCTCAGACCGCGGCCCAGCGTGTTTTTGAGTTCATGGCGCGGCGGCCAACGATCGATGTTCCGGTGCCCGGTGCCGTTGCCCTACCCCGCCACCAGGTGTCGATCGAATTCGACCATGTTTTCTTCGAGTACGTTCCTGGGGTGCCGATCCTGATCGACGTTTGCTTGGAGATTCCCCACGGGGAGGTGGTTGCGTTCGTTGGGCCGAATGGCTCGGGCAAGTCCACGCTGGTCTCGCTCGTGCCCCGCCTCTACGATCCGACTGCTGGAGCCGTACGCATCGATGGCCACGATCTGCGTGAGGTGAAGCTGCGTTCGCTACGGGCGCAGATCGGGTTCGTAACCCAGGAGGTCGTGCTCTTTGACGACACGATCCTGGAAAACATCCGCTACGGGAAGCCGTGGGCGAGCGAGGAGGAGGTCTACGAGGCGGCGCGGCGGGCCTTCGTGGACCAGTTCGTGCATAGACTGCCCCAGGGTTACCAGACCAGAGTCGGTGAGCACGGCACCAGGCTTTCGGGGGGCCAACGGCAGCGGATCGCGCTAGCGCGCGCGATTCTCCGCGACCCAGCTATCGTTATCCTCGACGAAGCGACGTCCGCCGTGGATCCGGAGAGCAAGCGACTGATCCAGCAGGCATTGGCTGAGTTCTGCCGAGGGCGCACGGCACTGATCGTAACGCACCGGCTAGAAACGCTGGAATGGGTAGACCGTGTGGTCGTCATGGACCACGGGCGGATCGAAGCGGAGGGCCGGCCAGAGGAGGTGATGACTCGGTCGCGCGTGTTCGCGCGGCTCTGCGGCCCTGGGCAGCTCCGCAAGAGCGCCTGAGCCCGCCCGCCGGTACCCGCCTCGTGGCAGCGTCCTCTGCTGTTGCAAGCCCGCGTCCCCCAAGACCGACGGCGGCCGTCCCCTTGCACATGCCCGAGACGTAGTCGGCACGCGTTGCCTGCGACATGGGCTCGCTTCCGGAACGCCCCGCCCCGACGGGCCGCTGGCGGCGGCGAGCCACGGTCATAGTGCACGCGGTGTAACGGTTTTGACACAAAAGAGGCGTATGTACGACAATACGATGGACGTGGCGCTGCCGCGGGGTTGGTCAGCACGCAGTGGGGCGATGCCAAGGAGCGCGTTCGATGAGTGGAAGAGCCACGTTTGCACGGCTAGTCCTTGCCTTGTGCGGTCCCGTTCTCATCGTGTCCGCCCTGTCCCTGTCGAGTCCTGCGAAAGACGCCAGGCCACCTCAGTACGCACCGAACGTCGAATGGATCAATCGGCTTGTGCGGGCCAAGTGGGCTGAGGATCCCGAGAACCCGCTGAAACCCTCCGAGCCAGCCACCGATGCAGAGTTCGTCCGCCGCATCTACCTGGACATCCTGGGCAGGATCCCGTCCGCCTCCGAAGCGCGCCAGTACATCCTCAGCAGGGACAAGGACAAGAAAGTCAAGCTGGTCCGACGGCTGCTCTACGAGGAGCCGTACGCGTCTCGCTACGCCAGCTACTGGGCAACCATCTGGAGCGATCTGCTTGTGGGCCGCAACCCTGACTCGAGGGACGTGAATAAGGCGGCGCTGACGAAGTGGCTCCGAGACGCCTTTGCCAGCAACCGCCCGTGGAACGAAATCGTCTATGAGCTCATCACGGCTACGGGCGCCAGCAGCCCGGAAAGTCTGAAAGACGGCGTTCCGTTTAACGGCGCGGTCAACTTCCTACTGGCTCACCGGGGCGACCGCGCCACCCGCAACGTCCCCGCCACGTCATTCACGACGCGGTTGTTCCTGGGGGTTCAGGTCCAGTGCACGCAGTGCCACGATCACCCCTTTAACGATCGCACCCAGAAGGACTTCTGGGGGATCAACGCGTTCTTCCAGCAGATGACCGTCGAACGGGTCACGGACGTGACTGACACCGGCCGCCGAGTGATCCGGTACGTGATCTTGAAGGACCGCAAGCTCTACTCCGGTGACCCGCTCTTCGTGCTGTACGAACGGCGGAACGGTCTGGTGATTGCTGCCGTGCCCCGGTTCCTTGATGGCCGGGAGATCCGCGAAGCAACGGAAGGATTGAACCTCCGCGAAGAGCTGGCCAAGTGGATCACCTCCGACGAGAACCCATACTTCGCCCCGGCCATCGTCAACCGCATGTGGGGGCACTTCCTGGGCAAAGGCATCGTCCACCCGGTGGATGACCTGGGCAAACACAACCCGCCAAGCAATCCGGAACTGCTCTACCGCCTGGCGGCGAACTTCAAAGAGGCCGGCTATGATCTGAAGCAACTCATTGAATGGATCACACTCAGTGAGCCGTACGGCCTGAGCAGCCGAACCAACCGGACGAACGAAAAGGATGACGTGTACTTTAGCCACTATCTGTTGAAGCAGATGTCGCCGGATCAGTTCTTCGAATCGCTGATGGTGGCCTCCGAGGCATACAAATCGGGCGTCAGTCCCGAGGAGGCGTACCGGATGAAGCAGGAGCTGAAACGGCAGTTCACGGCCGTCTTCGGCAACGACGAGAACACGGAAGCGGACACCTTTGCCGGCACGATCCCTCAGGCGCTGCTGATGATGAACGGCCGCCTGATCCAGCGTGCCGTGTCATTGCAGAAGGGAAGCTACCTACGACGGTTGATCGACCGCACGCGGCGGAAGTACCGGCGAGGCGCGCCGGCAAGAATCATCGATGAGCTGTACCTGAGTGCGCTGAGCCGGTTCCCGAGCCGCAAGGAACGGTCTGCTGCGCTGCGAATGGTTTCCCAGTACGCGGCGCGCGGGCAGGAGGACGCTGCTTACCAGGACATCTTCTGGGCGCTGTTGAATTCGGCGGAATTTGCGTTGATCCATTGAGCGGGCGGGCACCAGGCAAGACTCGAGCGGCGCCGACACGGGCGCGACCCTGGAGCTGGAGGTACCGTGATGCGGAACGAGCTTCCGAAGCCTGCAGGCATGACCCGGCGGCATTTTCTAGCGCACCTGGCCACGACGTCGCTGGCCATCCCCGCACTGGGCTGGCTGGAGAACATGCGAGCCCATGCGGATCAGATCCGCAAGCAGGGCAAGAGCGTGATCTTGCTCTGGATGTCCGGCGGTCCGGCGACGATTGACATGTGGGACATGAAGCCAGGGGCGGAAACGGGGGGCGAATTCAAGCCGATTTCGACAAGCGTACCGGACATCCATATCTCCGAACACCTGCCCGAAACGGCCAAGATCATGCATCACCTGGCGATCATCCGCTCGATGAGTACCGTCGAAGCGGACCACAGCCGGGGTACGTACAAGATGCACACCGGTTACCGGCCGAGCAACTCAATGCAACATCCGTCGTTCGGAGCGCTGGTGGCTCACCAGCTCGGGCCGAAGGTCGACATCGACTTGCCGCACTTTATTGCCATCAACACCCCTAGCGTCGGACCAGGTTTCCTGGGCATGGCCTACGCCCCGTTCGTTGTGAACAACCCCGGCTCGCCGATCGCGAACATCAAGCCGCCGGCCGGCATCGACTCGCTACGCCAACGCAACCGACTGGGCTACCTGTCGTTCATCGAGCGGGACTTCATCCGTCAGAAGCGTGGCCGGGCGGCCCAGGACCACATGGACGTGTACAAGAAAGCAGTCCGCTTGATGACTTCCGACCAACTCAAGGCGTTTGACCTCTCGCAGGAGGACGAGCGCACCAAGGAACGGTACGGTGACAACAGCTTCGGCCGGGGCTGCTTGATCGCACGCCGTCTGGTTGAAGCTGGTGTGGCGTTCGTCGAGGTTGGCCTCGGTGGGTGGGACACACACAGCAACACGTTTGAGGCCCATCGCACGCGGCTCCAGCCCACGGTGGACAAGGCGCTATCGGCCCTGGTGACCGATCTGGTGTCGCGTGGCCTGTACGAGAAGACGCTGGTGGTGTGGATGGGTGAGTTTGGTCGCACCCCGAGGATCAACCAGAATGTGGGCCGTGACCACTATGCTCGTGCCTGGTCCGTGGTGGTCGGCGGCTGCGGCCTGGCTGGTGGCGCTGTGATTGGCAAGACGAATGCTGACGGCACCGAGGTGGTTGATCGCCCGGTGGATACACCGGATCTGATCGCAACGTTCTGCAAGGCGTTGGGAATCCCAACGGACCTGAAGTTCATCACGCCCAACGGGCGGCCTTACTGGATCGTGGACCGTAATGCGGGCGCAAGCCCGATTGAGGAACTCTTTAGCTAATCTGCTCTGACGAGCGATCCGGCCGCGATGCCAGCGCGGGCGCGTACCCGCGACGCGCGGGTATGGGTGTTGTGCGCCGCCCGCCGCGGCGCCCTGTGCGCGTGCTTGCGGATCTGCGGCATAGCAGCCGATTTGCCGTGCCAGCGCCGGGCGGTTGACCGTGTGCTTAGGAGCGAGGTAGGATGCAAAGGCGTGCGGGGTACCGGCGCTAGCAACGTTGAGGGGTGTGGTGCGAGCCGGCGCGTGACCCTACCTGCTTGCCCCGAAAACTACTCCGTCCCCGGGGTCACTCACCCGACAGGAGTGCCTATCGTCGATGTCTCCTGTGATTGTGACACTGCGGGTCGTCGACGGACCTGATCGCGGCATCGTGTTCGATGACCTCAGACCCACCATCAAGATCGGTCGCGAGGAAGGCAACACGGTCCGCCTGCGCGACGAACGGGCCAGTCGTTTCCACGCCAAGATCCACGAGGACGCCGGCGAAATCCTTATCACCGACCTGGAAAGCACCAACGGGACCTGGGTCAACGGCGAGCCGGTCCAGATCGCCCCGCTCAACCCTGGCGACCGCATCATGATCGGCCGCTCCGTGCTGGTTATCGACTACCACCGCCCGGACGTTCCCGACGAAAAAACGATCGATCAGCAGGCCACGTTCCTTCTTGGCGGTGACGCTACAGACGAGATGCCGGAGGAGATGAGCACACCGGTTCTGGAACTGATCCAGCAACAGGCCGATGCCACGGCTGCGGCCAAGGACCAGGAACGGACCCCGACCGGCCCGCCTGCGGCACAGCGTGCCAAGCTCCCGCGTCTGCCCCAAGGTCTCAGTCCCGGTCAAACAGCAGGCCTGGCCCGCATTTTCGACACATTGCACAAGCAGCTAGCGCCTATTCTGTCAGAGGCCCGCGTCGACCAGGCTACTAAGACCGTCCACCTCAGCCCGCAACAGTGGCAACAAGTCCTTGAGCTAGCGTGGATGCTCAGCACGTACTACCGGCGGCTGGTTGAGCCCGACACTTAACGGCCCGCCCAGGGCACCGGCCGCGGGCCTTGGCCTGACAGCTGCGCGCGTTCCGGGTACATTTGTATGGCCACCATTTGTATGGCCACCGACGCGTGTTGGCCTGTCCGCACCGACTTGCTGCATGCCAGAGGAAGCTGGTGGCAGGCAACCCGTTCCATGCGCAGATAAACCTGGCCGCCTACGGCTACCTGTGCAGTGCGCTGTGGATCGCCCTCTTCTTTAAGTTTGGGCGACCCTTCAGCTTGCGCAATCTTGACGTGATCGCACTGCAGGTTCCCCTGGTCGGATTGCTCGCCCTGGCCTGGCATCCTCCGGCCGGCTATGCCGTGCTACTGGCCTGGTGCCTGGGCGTGCTGCTCCGCTGCCTGCTCGACCCGGCGCTGGTCAGGCGACCGGCTCTGGGAACAAACGCAACGCCCGGTGCGCTGGCGTTCCTGGGAAGCCTCGCAGCACTGGCTACCTTTGTCCAACTGGACCAGGTCCGTCGTACAAGCATGCCGCGCGTGGCCGTGGCCAGAGGCATACAGCGCGCAGCGGATGCTGATGGCCCGGTGCCGGCAACCGAACCCTTGGCGTTCACCGGCCCCGTGGTCCTGCCCGTGGACCGACTCGTGCAGCTCGCCCGTGGCTCGACACTGCAGCTTTGGCTCATGCGTTTCGTCGTCACCATGCTTCACGTCCTGGTAGCACTCGGGCTGGCACAGACTGGAGTTCGGTGGTTCGCGGACCGCACGACGGCCGTTGCCATGGCCACCGCCTACCTGATCACGGCGTTTCCTCTGTGGGCCGGTCTGAACCTCCATCACGTCCTGCCAGCACTGGGCCTGGTTTGGTGCATTGCCCTATTCGACTGGCCGCTGGCCTCGGCTGGCCTGCTTGGCCTCCTGTCCATTGTCTGCGACGGCATGCTGCTGCTCGTGCCATTGTGGCTTCCGGTACTGGCGCGGTACGACCGCCGGCAAGCCTGGGCAGGTTGCGCGGTTGGTATCCTGATGGGCCTGCTCGTGTGTTGGTTCTTCGGTGCGTCACCGGCGCTGGCCCCGGAGCGAATGCTGGCTGTCTACGTGGGGCGTTTTGAGCTAACCGCCGAGCAAGGACTCTGGGCTCAATGGCCCGCGGCATTTCGACTACCGGCCCTGGCCATCCATCTCTGTTTCGTCGTCTTGTTCATGGCCTGGCCCCTGCACAAGAACCTGGCCGATCTGGTTGCAGCCAGCGCTGCCGTCGTCGCGGGCATACAGTGGTGGTACCCGATCATGGGGGGAACATACGTGACATGGATCGTGCCGCTCATGATCCTGCTTGTCTTCCGTCCGACGTTGGTCCGGGTCAAAGCCTAGCGTACCCTCAGCGAATAACCCGCACACGCCCGCTCCCGGCTTCAACATGCCCAATGGCCCAGGCCGGACAATTGCTTGTGCGTAGGCGTTCGAGGATGCTGTCGGCGTAATATGGCCGCACCACCATCACCATGCCCAGGCCCAGGTTGAACACTCTCAACATCTCGTCCCACTCGATTGGCCCGAGCCGCTCCAGCCAGGCGAATACGGCGGGCACCGGCCAGCTTCCCCAGCGGAGCACGGCATCGACGTTGTGCGGAAGGATTCGCTTCAGGTTGCCAGGGATCCCCCCTCCGGTGATGTGGGCAATGCCACGGATGACTCGTTTGACCCGGTAGTGGGCCAGCACGTTCAGCACGGGCCGCACGTAGATCCTGGTCGGGCGAAGGAGCTCTTCGGCAACGGTCGTGCCAAGATCCGCCACGAAATCATCTGGCTTCAGACCGGCGCGGTCAAAGACGACGTGCCGCACGAGGCTGTAGCCGTTGGCGTGCAGCCCGCTGGAGGCCATGCCGAGGATAACATCCCCGGGCCGAATCGCTTCGCCCGTGACGATCTTGTATTCCTCGACAACCGCCACGCAGAAACCAGCCATGTCGTACAGCCCCTGCGGATAGTGCCCGGGCATGATTGCCGTCTCGCCCCCCAAGAGGGCGCAGTTCGCTTCCTGGCACCCCGCTGCAATGCCCCTGACGAGCTCTTCCACCAGCGGCGGATCGTCCTTGCCCAGCGCGATGTAGTCCAGGAAAAACAGGGGCTCACCGCCCATAGCGAGGCAGTCGTTGACGCACATGGCGACTAGGTCGATGCCGACCGTATCGTGCCGGCCTGCTGCCACGGCCACCTGTAGTTTGGTGCCGACGCCGTCCGTACTGGCCACCAGGACCGGCCGGCGGTACTGGCGTGCAAACAGCGGGGCGCGTTCTTCGAGGCGAAACAGCCCGGCGAAGCTGTTGACCACTGGCAGCACCCTGGCGGTATGCGTCGTGCGTACCAGTCGCCCGATGCGTTCGATCGCTTCGTCGTACCGGTCCAGGTCGACGCCGGCGTCCCTGTAGCTGATCGGCTTGTCCGCTGGGTCGTTCATCGGTCACTCCATCGTTCGAACGGGAATCGCCTCGTCGCTCAGATAAGCAAGCATCTCAGGCACCGGTTCGGTCAGCCGTGCGTAGCAGCGCACAATAGCTGCGGCCACTCTCAGGCCGTCCACTGCGGCACTGACGATGCCACCGGCATAACCGGCTCCTTCGCCGCAAGGGTACAAGCCTTCGATGCCGGGCACGTGCATGGCCTCAGGCAGACGCGGGATCCTTACCGGGGCACTGCCCCGTGCTTCAGGCCCGACCAGCGTGGCGTCTCGCAGCAGCGCGCCCTTGAGCTGCCGGTCCAACGCAGGAAGCCCTTCATGCAGGGCGCGGAGTACGGGCCCTGGCAAGATCGTGTGCAGATCGCCGGGCACCACCCCCCGACGATGGCTGGAGGGAATCTGACCGCGACTGGGCCGCCCGGCCAGGAAATCGGCCGCCCACTGGATCGGTGCCAGATACTGGCGCTGACCCGCATGATAAGCACGCGATTCACTCAACCGCTGGAAGACCACGCCGGCCAAAGGATCGGACGTTGTGAGTTCTTGCGGGGAAATGGTGACCACGAGTCCGCTGTTGGCAAACGGCGAGTCACGCTTCGCATAACTCATTCCGTTCGTGCAGTAAAAGCCAGCTTCCGAAACGCTTGGAATCACATAGCCGCCCGGACACATGCAGAATGTGTACAGGGCACGGGGGGTCTGTACCTTCAGCTCGTACTCGGCCGGTCCCAACTGCGGATGGCCTGCATGCGGCCCATAGCAGGCCCGGTTCACCTGCTCCTGGGGCTGCTCGATGCGGGCTCCGAATTGGAACGGCTTTAGCGTAAGCGGGACGCCGCGGCGGAGCAGCATCGCATAGACGTCCCGGGCGCTGTGGCCGGTGGCGAGGACCACGACCTCTGCAGGCACCCGTCCCGCGGCCGTGTACACGGCACGGACCCGGCCGTCGGCCAGCTCCAGATCCTCAACCCGGCAGCCGAACCGGAACTCGGCACCGGCCTGCACGAGACGACGGCGGAGCGCTTTAACCACCGCGGGCAAGCGATTGCTACCCAGGTGAGGGCGTGCCTCCCAGAGGATTTCCGGGCGGCCCTTGTGGGCTGCCAGGATGCGCAGTGCCACGTGCACTTCCGCCCCGGACCGACGACAGGTCAGTTTCCCGTCGCTGAACGTGCCGGCACCGCCCTCGCCAAAGAGGTAGTTGGATTCCGGGTCGAGCGGCCCCCCGGCCTCGAACCGCGCCACATCCTTGATCCGCTCCTGCACCGCTTTGCCCCGCTCTAGAACCAGCGGCGGGTAGCCGCAGGCAGTAAGCAGCCAGGCAGCAAACAGACCAGCAGGGCCCGCGCCCACGACGACAGGCCGCCACCGCAACGGACGTTCCCCGGGCACCGGCACCGGCATCTGAGCCGGGCGGTAGGGTGCGACTCCAGGAGGAAGGCGGTCCGAGCGCAGGCGGGGAGAGTACACCAACTCGGCCTCTACCGTGTAGACAAAGTTGATCTGGCGCGGACGGCGTGCATCAAGGCTGCGACGTAGAATGCGGTACCGTCGAACCGCAGAACGGGGCACGCGCAGCCGGCGGGCAATCCGCTCAGGCAATTCGGCCTCGCTTGCGCCTAGCGGAAGACGAAGCTGCGCAACCCTGAGTCTGACGGTCTCGCGCATGGGAGGGGTCCGATGAGCCGTAAGGAGTGCAAGTCATTCTAAGCCGACTGTGATCCTCGAACGTGAGGCCAGCCGCAATGACCGAAGAGCGCAAAACGGTAGCCGTCGTTGGCGCCAGCAACGACCGCACGAAGTACGGGAACAAGGCTGTGCGGGCCTACTTGAAGCAGGGATGGCAGGTGTTCCCAATTAACCCGAAGGAAGACACGATCGAAGGCCTCAAGGCATACCGCTCTGTGCTGGATGTTCCCGTGGAACGCTTGAACCGCATCACCGTGTATGTCCCGCCTCACGTAGGCATAAGACTGCTGGAAGAGTTCGCCCGCAAGCCGCACGACGAACTGTACATCAACCCGGGGGCGGAAAGTCCAGAGCTGCTCCAGCGTGCTGAGCAGCTCGGACTGAAGCCGATCGTTGCCTGCAGCATCCTGGCCGTCGGGGAACACCCCGATCGGCTCGATAACGAGTAGTAGCGGCCTGCCCCTAGCTGCCGGCAGATTCTCCAAAGGCTTGCAAGCAGGGGCCTCGGTGCGGGCATGCGCCGCGTGAGCTTGACCAGAGAGTGACGCGGCGACGCCTGTGCCGAACGTCGCCCGCTTCAGATCAGCTTCGTGATGCCGGGCTTGGCCACTGGCCGAATCGGTACCGGGCCCCACTCGTAAGCAGGCGGTTTGAGTTCGTCTTTGGAATTCCACGCCTGCTCCCAAGTAACAAGCTGGCCGGTGTAGGTGGCCATGCGGCCCATAATCGCCATCATCGTGCTCTTGGTCATGTACTCACCGTTGTTGATCGGGCTGCCCTCCATGATGCTCTTGACCATTTCGTCGTGCTCGGTCTGGTACATGTTGTTCTTCGGCCCCCGGTACCGCCAGATCCGCCTACCCTTGTACGTGGCCGTGTGCTTCAGCACGTCAACATGGCCCCTGGTACAGAAGATGTGATCGGACACGTCGTTGTAGCACCCGGAGATCTGACGGCAATACGAGAAGGCGCGGATGCCGTTGGCGAATTCGAACACGACAGCGTGGTGGTCGTAGATGTTGCCGTACAGCGGGTCGGTACGCACCTGGCGGCCGCCCAGCCCCCACGCTTTCACGGGGTACTGGTCTCCCATGGCCCAGGCCATCTTGTCGAGGCTATGGATATGCTGTTCCACGATGTGATCGCCCGAGAGCCACTGGAAGTAGAGCCAGTTGCGGCACTGCCACTCCATGTCGCTCCAGCCCGGCTTCCGCTTCACCGCCCACAGGTAGCCGACGACATAGTTGGTCTGCATGGCGATGATTTCGCCGAAGTCGCCGTTCAGCACTTTCCGCATCGTCTCCCGCACGCCGTAGTGGTACCGCCAGCACAGTCCCGAGACGATCGCGAGACCTTTTTCCTTGGCCTTCTGGCAGGTTTCCCATACCGAGCGAACGCCCGGGGCATCGACCGCGATCGGTTTCTCGACGAAGCAGTGGCGTCCGGCAGCAACAGCCGCTTTCAGGTGCTCTGGCCGGAAATGAGGGGGCGTGCAGAGCAGCACAAGGTCACAACATTCGATGACATGCTTGTACGCGTCGAACCCTACGAAGCACCGGTCCTCGCTGACGTCGATCTTCTCCGGGACCTGCTTGCGTAGGATCGCCAGGCTGCGGTCGAGCTTGTCCCGGAACAGGTCGGCCATGGCGTACAGTCGCATGTTGTCTCCGGCGCGCACCGACTGAGCAGCCGCTCCGGTGCCGCGACCACCACAGCCGATGAGGCCGACTTTGATGATGTCGCTACCAGCAACATGGGCGCTGCGTGCGATGTCTACGGAAGCCAGCACGGCGCCGGCCGCAGCGCCAGCCGTCTGCAGAAATGAGCGACGCGTTTGCCGAGTACGTTCTACTTTGCGTGGTGACATCGGTGACTCCTGCTGTTGCTGCGCGTGTCGAGCATCGCGGTAGGCCTCTGCCCGGCACGTTTCGCCTCAACCCGCCTCAGCTTTCTTCAGATAGCTCCGGAGAAACTCGGCAATGGCCCGGCGCACCTGGGGAGTGCGGAACTCGGGGCCGCCGTGCCGGGCACCTTCGAGCAGCTGCAGCTGGGCGGTCAGACCGAGTTCACGGTAGCGCTCGGCAAGCCGAAGGCTCTGACGGACCGGCACGACCGGATCCGCCGAGCCATGGATCATTAGCACAGGCGGGTCGTCACGCGACACATGATACACGGGGCTGGCCAGCCGAGCCAGGTCGAGTCGTTCTTGAGGGGGGCCGCCAAGCAACAGGGCAACGGCAGAATCTGCGCGCCGGATCCGATCGCCCGCAGGTGTGTTCAGCCAGTCCAAGAAATCGGTGGGACCGTAGAAATCAACCACTGCCTGAACCCGGCTGGACTGCTGGAGGTTACCGCCCACGTCGCCCTCCAGCTCCTGGACTCCGGCCGAGGTGCCCAGTAGAAGGGCAAGGTGTCCGCCGGCGGAGGCTCCTGCGGCGGCGACCCGCTGCGGGTCGAGGTTGTGTTCCCGTGCGTGGGCACGCAGCCAGCGCACCGCCCCCTTGCAGTCGTGAATCTGGGCCGGGAACTTGGCCTCATGGGACAGGCGGTACTCGATGCTGGCAACCGCGTAGCCGCGCGGCACGATCCAGCTGATCAGGCCCACGTTTGCTTTCGAGCCGGCGCGCCAGCCGCCGCCATGAATCCAGACAACCACAGGCAGCGGCCGCTCCGGCGGCTGATCCGGCAAGTACAGGTCAAGCTTCAGCTGGCGGTCGCCAACCTGGGCGTACACGAGGTCGGCAACCCGGCGTGCTCCGGGGGGCAACTGACTCTGGCGCTGCACGGCCGCCGCGTGCACAGATGCTGGCAGTTGCGTCCAACCGGGCGCCATCAGCAGGCAGGCGGCGGGCAACATCATCAACAGCAGCCACACCGGCAACCAACGGCATGCTCGCCTGCTTGCAGAGCCCGCGGGAAACATCGGCGTGCCTCACTAAGCGGGGGAGGGTCGTGCTCAACAGGTAGGCCATCAATAGTTTACCGTTTTCGCGGCGGGCAGTCCGAATGCCGTCCTCAGCCGTCGCTCTGCTTCGGCCGCCTGGGCTTCAGCAATCGCGATGCTTATGTGCACTTCGCTCGTATTGATCAGCGAAACCCGAATGCCAGCATCATGGAACGCCTCAAACATCCGTGCTGCCACCCCTGTGTGCGACCGCATCCCAACGCCCTCGAGGGTCAGCTTCGCGATGTCGGGCGCCAGACGGAGCGATCCGCCAAGCTCCTGAAGCAGCGGTGTCAGGGCAGCCTCCACCCGATGCAGGTCAGGTCTGGGCACTGTGAACGACAGGTGCGTGGTTCCCTCTCGCGAGACGTTTTGCACGATCATGTCCACAATGGACCCGGTCTCGGCAATGCGTGAGAAGATGCGGGCCGCGATGCCGGGTTGGTCGGGGATGTCGAACAGGGTAACCGCCCCCTGGGTTCGGTCCACGACGATGTCACTGACAACGATCGCTTCCATCCCCGGCAACTGCTGCACGATGCTTGCCAGCGATTCCTGCCGATCCGCTCGCACCGGCTCCGTTGGGCGTTGACGAGGAGGCTGGCCGTCGTCGGTGTCACGCTTAAGACCGAGGTCGAATGCTCGGTGCACGGCGCGCAGCGCCTCAACTGCCCGATGCCGGTCGATCAGGACTGAGATCTTGATCTCGCTGGTGGTGATCATCTTGATGTTGATTCCTTCGGCGGCCAGGGCAGCGAACATCCGTTCTGCCACGCCGCTGTGCGTGCGCATGCCGGCCCCAACGATGGAAACCTTGGCAACGTCTTCCTCCGAGTGAACTTCCGTTGCCCCCACCTCCCGGGCGATCTCGCGCAGGAGCGCCAGGGCTGACTTCAGATCGGAGCGCGACACGGTGAACGACACCTGGTTGCGCCCTTCGCGCGAAACGTTCTGAACAATCATGTCCGTGACGATGTTCTGTTCGGCAATGCGTGCGAAGAGCTGGTGCACGATCGCCGGATCGTCCGGAATACCCTCCACGGTCACGCGCGCCTCGTCGCGAACCAGCGCAGCACCGCGCACGACTTGCTGCTCGAGCTCCGGCGAGTGGGCAACGATCCAGGTGCCCTCCGCGTCGGTGAACGAGCTGCGCACGTGAATCGGAACGTTGTACTTCTTGGCAAGTTCGATCGAGCGGCTGTGCATCACGCCGGCGCCCACGGAGGCCAGTTCGAGCATCTCGTCGTAGCTGATCCGAGCGATCTTTTGCGCCTCGGCAACCAGTCGCGGATCGGTCGTGTACACCCCGTCGACGTCGGTGTAGATCTCGCAGAGATCCGCATCGAGGGCTGCGGCCAGCGCCACCGCAGTCGTGTCCGAACCACCTCGGCCAAGCGTCGTGATGTTGTCCGCTTCATCGACCCCCTGGAACCCGGCCACGATCACAATGTAGCCGTCTCGAAGCAGACGCTGGATGCGTTCGGTAGAGATGGTGCGGATGCGCGCCTTGGTGTGGAAGCGGTCGGTGAGGATGCCGACCTGGGCGCCGGTCAGGCTGATGGCAGGCCAGCCCAAACTCTGGACAGCCATCGCCATCAGCGCAATGGAGATCTGCTCGCCCGTGCTCAACAACATGTCCATCTCGCGAGCCGGTGGATCCTCGGTGATCTCGCGCGCCAGCGCGATCAGCTCATCGGTCGTATCCCCCCGAGCCGAGACCACCATGACCACCTGGTGGCCCGCCTGCCGGGCGCGGATCGCCCGCCGCGCGGCCGCCATGATTCGCTCGCTAGTCGCAACACTGGTCCCACCAAACTTCTGCACCACTAACGCCACGATCCAGACCTCCCGGCATACGGACGCTGGCCGCCGGCCCTGCGCTCAGCAGCCGCACCACATGCATAATAGGAATCCAGGGTGAGCTCTCCGGCAGAGCGGTCGGTCGGTTGTCACGCGGGCCGGTCGGCGACAACATAGTACCTGTAGGGGTATCGGTAACCCGCCCTCAGTTGTCGGCGGCCCTACTTGACATGGGCCGCAAAGCACCGTATACTCCAGCCAACCTCTCCAGGGGACGGGCCGAAGGCTGCAGCACAGGGTCCGGCCTCCAGTCAGGCAGGCCCTTCGCTGCAACGAGCTAGTTTGTTCGCTACGATCAACCCCGGCCGGGTCGGGAAAGACGCTGCTGCAGCACCAACCGAAGCGTCTTTTCGCTAGCGCGGCGCAGCGGGCAACATGCGTTGTTATCCTGTTTCGTACGGCTTCGGTTGTCAGTGACGCTGCGCTCGGGTCGGTCGCTGCTGGCCACGGCAAGACGGTGTTCGGTTGTTTGTTGTTTCGGGACCGTACTTCTGGGAGGACGCTATGCGAAGGCGTGGCTTTACGCTTATCGAGCTCCTCGTTGTCATAGCCATCATCGCGGTACTCATTGCGCTGTTGTTGCCGGCAGTGCAAATGGCACGCGAAGCAGCCCGGCGGGCCCAGTGCCAGAACAACCTCAAACAGATCGGCCTCGCGCTGCACAACTACCACCAAGCCCACGGCTACTTCCCGCCCGAAGGCATCTTCCTGACACACACATGGGGCGACAGGGACGGCCGTCCCGACGAGTCGCAGCACTGGTCGATGAAGGTCTACCTGCTGCCGTACCTGGATCGAGCCGACATTTACAATGCAGCCAACCTCACTCTACAGCCGCAAGGCTATCCTCGTAGAGCCTCCACCTGGCGCACCGACGCTAACAAGACCCTGCGAGCCGCCAAGCTCGAGGTCTACCTCTGCCCGTCCGACGCCCACCCGCTGCCCAGCACCCCCGAGATGACCGCTCAGAATTACGCCGCCAACGTCGGCACCTCGTCCGTCTACCAGGGCTGGGCGCAGAACGGTATCACCTACGTTCCCTGCTGGACGCCAAGGATCGCCCAGCCAATCGGCATCCGGGCAATTATCGACGGCACCTCCTTCACGGCGGCCTTCTCCGAGTGGGTGCGTGGCCCGATGCGCGGGGCCGGCGGCGTCCCGAGAGCGGTCGGCGAGCAAGATCAGACCGCCTGGATCTGGCGTGGTACCGTCTTCCAGTACCCCGGCTGGTGGCGTCGCCCTGGCCTGGAAGGCGATCGCTGGTTCGAGAAAATGTGTGAACAGTCCACCCGACTGCAGAGCGGCTTCAAGGGCGTGATGTGGTGGATCGGCGCGACCGGGATGGGTGCCGGCATCGGCTTCTCCATCCGACCCAACCGCAAGACCTGCGGTCCGTACTACGTGCTGAGCTCCATCACGCCGCGTGCCCCGAGCAGCATGCACCCCGGCGGCGTCAACATCCTCTTCGCCGACGGCCGCGTGCGATTCATCAGCGAGGACATCGATCAGGAGATCTGGTTCGCCATCGGGACACGCAACGGTCAGGAGAACATCAGCGAAAAGGACCTGACCTTCTAGCCCACCACCAAGCCTGAGACGGTTCTTTGCCAGAAGAGAAGAAAACGCATCCCCGTGGGCCGTGACGGCCCACGGGGTTCTGTGGGGAGTCTCACCCCGGGAGGAACCATGAAGCGCTTCGCATCGCTCGGGGCTCTGCTCGTAGCGCTAACCGTCTTCGGCTGTAGCAGCGAATTGCCAACCTCGGATCTGTCGCCCGAAGAAGAGATGAAGCTCATGGAGCAGGAAATGTCTGAGGGCGGGCAGGATCTGGCCGAGCACATGAAGAAAGCCGCCGGCATGCAGGGCATGCCCGAGGACGTGCAGAAAGCTATGGGCAACCTGGGCATGGGCGGCAGTGACATGGAAGCGGAACTGGAGCGCGGCGGCGCCGAGGGCCCGTAAGCTCAGTCGCCCCCAACGGCAGTCGTTTCCGCTACGACCTGCAGCGAGCCCTCCATCGCCGAATGGATGGGCTGTGAGGCTTTGTAGGCAACAATCCACAGATGCCCAACGGCAATTGCGTGGGCGCAAAGAAGCGGTGGGCTGGTCTGCCCACCGCTTTTTCGTTCGCTCAGTGGCTTGCCCCTGCCTACCGGCGCTCCTCCAACACCTGCAGCGCCTTGCGATAATCCAGCTCTGCAGGCGGCAGCTCCTTGCGACCCTTCACCACGAAGTGCTCCAACCATCGCATGGCGCGTAGCACGTAATCGAACCGAGACGCCGCCCGCCGGTTTCCATGGCCCTCACCCGGGTAGAACACCAGCCGCACCGGCACGCGGCCAAGCGTCTTCAGGTGCCGGTACAGCTCCAAGGACTGGCTCGGGTGCACGCGTGGATCATTCTTGCCATGCAGGATGAGCAACGGCGTACGCGCACGCTGAACGTGGTAGATCGGGCTCCGCTCTAAGAACAACTGCCACGCTTCCCAAAGCCGGTGCCGGTCATGCACCAGATAGATCTCGTCGGGGATGTCCGTCGTGCCTGCTTTGGAGATCTTGTCGCTGATCCCGACAAACATCACTCCGGCGGCAAACCGATCGGAGTAGTACGTAGCGCACCAGGCCGTGGCATAGCCCCCGTAGCTACCCCCGGTCACCGCCACCTTCGTCCGATCTACCAAGCCCGTTTCCACCAGGTAGTCGACGCAGTCCACCAGGTCGTCGAATTCCTTTCCCGCCGGATCCCCGTGGTCCAGCATCGAGAACTCGACGCCCCGCCCGGTGCTGCCACGGTAGTTCGGATAGACCACCGCAAAGCCACGGCCCGCTGCAATCTGTCCCGGATAGGCATAGCGTGTTACCCAGCCGTTCGGAACGTGCGACTCGGGCCCTCCGTGGACCATCACCACCAGCGGATAACGGCGATCGCTCCGCCAGCCCACCGGGCGAATTAGGATTGCCTCGATCTCCAATCCGTCGCGAGCGTGGTAGCGAATCACCTCCTGACGTCCCAGTTGGATGTCTGCCAACCACGGGTTTACGTTCGTGACGCGCACCGGCTTCGGCTCGCCCGCTGCCCAGATGTACAGCTCCCGCGGATGTCGGGGTGTCTCGCCGCGTAGCACCGTCAGCCGCCCATGATCGGCGACGGCCAGTTGCGTGAACACCGGGCCACCGGGACCGATTAGCACCTCACGCCGGCCACCGTCGAGCGAGATCCGGCTGATCGTCGTCCACACCCCCTCGGCCGCCAGCACCCGCAGTGTCCGCCTGTCCTCCCAGGCCACGTCCGTGACGTGGCCGTCGAATTCGCCGATGAGCACGCGATACTTTCCGGACTGTGGATCGGCGACCATCAGCCGCCCTTCTGCTGGATCGTGCACGTGCGCCGCCGAGACAAACGCAAGCCATCGACCATCGGGACTCCAGGCCATATGCCCCAGCTTGCCCGGATTGTTCACTTTCGCCAAGACTTCGCCCGTGTCAGCGTGCACAAAGTGGATCCGTCGCCGCATGTAGTGGTCGTCGATAAGCGGTGTCGGAGCCAGGCAAACGGCCAGGACTGGTCCGACCGGGCTCCACAGCAGTGTCGATGCAGAGCCGGGCAGATCTAGCTTTCGGACAGCCACCGGCTGCCAGTTCTCCAGCTCCGCCACCCAGACACGCACGAACGGCCGGTCCTCCTCATAGATCTCCTGGTTGAAGCCCTGCTTGCGCAATGCTGCAACCGACGGTGGCGTCGGCTCCGTTGCCGTGAAAGCCACCTGGCGGCCGTCTGGCGACCAGCTATAGCCGGTGATCGCCGTCGTGTGCTGTAGCACCCGTATCGCCTCACCGCCGCTGACCGAGATCACGTACAGCGAAGTATGCTGGTCACCAGCCCGCTTGCTCAGAAACGAGATGTGCCGGCTGTCAGGCGTCCAGGCCACCGCACTGACGTTAACCGCCCCGGTCACAAACGGAATGCTCCGTCTGGCGACCACGTCGTAAACGTGCAACTCGGTCCAGGCGGGACCGTCCGGATCGCGCAGGGGACGCCGCGGCACGGACACCACGTAGGCCACAAAGCGTCCATCGGGCGACGGGGAGACGCTTACCACGGCACGGAGCCGGGTGAGATCGGCCGGGGCGAGCGGACGACGAGTTTTTTCGGCGGACGGCGTCGTCTGTACCGGCAGAACCACCACGACGACGCACACGGCAACGGCAGTCAGTCGTAGCGCGGTGCGCAACATGGGGACCTCTCCGCTTGCGTTACCATCGGAAGCGGCGCGAAGGCAGGTACCAACGTAGAACGGTAGCCGGCTCACGTAGGTATGCAACCAAGCATAGCACGCACCGGCTGATCCGTGAAACGCCGCTCACCACGACGCGTGCGTTCTAGCTCGTGCGCCCACTCTGGTGACAGGTCGCCCGCCGCAGGTGGTGGCGAGACGGCGGCGGAGAACCTCGCCGTGCACTACAGCATTTCGCCGACCGGGCGGCTAATCGAGGGAGCCGGCTGCTTCAGCGGGCAGGTGGGGGGTGCACGCCCAGCACCTGCGAGGCTGACCGAATAGCGGTTGAAGAGCGCGGCGGATCGAAAGGCCTTGTCTTGAGCCGTGCTGCGGCCGGGCTTGCCCATGGCATGGCGCGGACCACGGTCCTGCGGCCGCGGCACGCACGCGGCGGCAGGACAAGGAAGAAGACTCAGGCAGATAGCGGGGGCGCTGTGCAACTAACGTGCGGCCGGCGGGCACGAGACCTCCCGGCCGGTTTGAAGTAGGTCGCCCGTTCGGTTCGTTTCCACTTCGCCGGTCGCCAACACCACGCCGGGCAATGCCCAGGCCGATGACACGACGCGAAACCGAAGCAGCGGCCCGGCTGCCCGCGGCTCTCCGCACAAGCGGAAACGCAGCCCACCACAACGAATCTTCCCCCGTCAGCCCTCCGGTTCGTCTGGCCAGCGGTCTTCAAACTGTTCTGCGCTACGCGGGATCGGACCGCGTCTGTGAAGGACCGGTCCCAGCCGGCTTAACCGCCGCGCCGCTGGCCAATCGAATGGAGTTCCTCCAGCACGCCCCTCAACAACTCGGTCGGATCAGCCCTGCCCTCCTCCACTGCTGCCATGCGGGCTTCAAGCTGACGGGTTCGCGCCTCGGAAACAAACCGCTCAAAGTGCCCGGCAAGGTACGCGTAGATCTGCCGCCCGAGCTTGGTGGCGATCAAGCGGTTCGAGCGCTCGATCACGTAGCCCCGCTCCTTCAGCTTGCCCAGGATCACAGCGTACGTGCTCGGGCGGCCAATCCCGCGTTCTTTCATGAGCCGCACCGCCTCGCCTTCTGTAAGTAGCGGCTTCCTGGGCAGTTTCTTCACGGACAGCTGGCGCCGATGCCTTCCCTCGGGCAGTGCCGGCAGTACCGGAAAAGCCGGTCGATAGAGCTCTGCCGCCACGCCGCGCACCTCAATCAGGCGGCACTCCTCGATCGTCTTGTCGTTCACGCAGATTCGATAGCGAGCCTGGAGCCCCTCCGCCGGGGGGCTCTGCGACGCCAGAAAGCGACGCACGATCCAGTCGTATAGCGCGTAATGCAGGCGCGTGAGCCCCTCGCATTGCAGGATTCCCTCCACAACCAACCGCTGAACTTCGTTGGCCCGCAGTGGCCGGGTGGGTCGGATCGCCTCGTGAGTCCCCTGCTCGCCCCAGGCACGGGGTACGCACCGGTCAGCCAGCATGGCCCGGGCTATCGCCCAGCCGGCGGCGCTGACGTGCGTGGAGTCGGTGCGGTGGTAAGTGATCAGGCCGCACTCGAAGAGCCGCTGAGCGAGCTGCATTGTCTGCGAGGTGTTCAACTTGAGGTAGCGCGCCGCGTCGTAAAGAAGCGTGTCCGTTGAGTAAGGCGGCGGTGGCGTCAGCGTGACCTGGCACCGTTCCAACTCGCTGACTTCGATCCACACCTCAGGCTCACTCACCTGCTCAAATTCGAGTCGCCACTCTGCATCGATCGCAACCGCACGCCTCTGACGTGCCTCTTCGGTCCGGTGCACGATCCAGCCGAGCACTGCTGTCTGTGCTCGGCCGGCCGACAGCCAGTGCTTGCCGAAGACCTCCCACAGATGCTTACTCAGCTCGAACCCGATCCAGCGGTCCTCGACCCGGCGCACCAGCTGAGCGTGCACGCGGGCAATTGCCACAGGACGCGTCTCCCGAAGGGCCTGCTGAACCGCCGGTCGCGTCACCTCGTGAAACTCCGCCCGGGCCCGTCGCGGTGCGAGCGTTGCGACCAGATTATCCAGATCCCAGGCAATCCGCTCCCCCTCAGCATCCGGGTCCGTGCCCAGGAAGACCCGCTCTGCGTCCGACGCAAGCGTCCGCAGCGCTGCAATCCGGCTGGCTGCGTCGTCGATGTCGTCTGCCCCGCACCGAGGGCACTGCTGAATCGGTGCATCGGTTGACTGGTAGCCACACGATCGGCACCGGCGAATTGGAGCCAGCACCGGCCGGACAGTCCCGTTGACATGCACCCCGTGTAGTCCCTCGTCCGTGACGAGATCCGCCACGTGTCCCAGCGACGCAACGACGGTCAGCAACCACTCGCCGGTTGCCACCTCGTATGCCCGCAAGTTGCCGTTGGGGGCAAGGACGCGCACGGCCGGGCGGCCAAAGAACCGGGCGATCTGGCGCGCTTTCGTGGGGCTTTCCACGATCATGAGCGCAGGGCGAAGCGGATCCGACCGCTCATCGGATGCCGCACCAGCAGCCGCTTTGCGTTGGCGGTCCTCGGTGAGCTCGCGTGCGATCTGCCGAAGGTCCAGCTCGTTCAGCGGTTCAAAGCGGATGTCAAACAGTGCTGCTCGCCGCTGCAGCGCGGCCCGCACGGCGGGATCCGGCTCGAAAACCACCGACAGCCCCCTGGTCAAGCCGGCCGGGGTCAGACGGGAACATCGCCCTGACGCCTGGATGTACGTGCGCACATCGGGAATGACGAGCTCCCCCGGCCGCACCACGATGTCTGAGGCCGATGGTTGATAGCCCGATTCGAGGACTTTCGTCAGTGCCTTGGCTAACTCGCTCCGGAGTTGCTCGTCCCGCAGTGCCGCGGGGCGACGCAGCGCGCGTCGAAACGGTTGTAGTTGTGGGTGTTCGCGAAACAGGATGGCCAGCATTCTCAGCACACGCGGACTCGCACCGTCGAGTTCCCCGACCGCAATGCGCCAGACCGGTGCGCCGCAGAAGATGGTCCACCGGATGCGCAGCGGCAGATCGATCCCTCGGACCAGCCGCCCGTAGTAGCTGGCGACGCCAAGCAGCACGGCCAGCTCCCCCCGCTCGAACCGTTCCAGTGCCCCCCGATCGTCAGCCACCTCCACCGGAATCCATCGGCGAAGGGCTTCGGCCAAGCGGACCGCCTGATCGATCCGTCGACAAAACAACAGGCCACCATCCCCCAGGGTAGCCACGACAGAATAGATCCGTTCCGGCTCCGGCACCTCGGGGGAGAGAGCGTCGATGATGTTTCGCGCCGTGTAAGCAGCGCTACCGACATCGAGTCCGAGGCGTTCGCGCAGCAGCAGTGCCCCCCGACCCACGCGAGCGGTTGCGGTGGATGCGATCAGCACACCACGGCGCCGGCGGTGGCAGTCATCGTAGCCGAGCAGCGTCAGGATCCGCTCCGTGTTGCGGGAGCTCTTCAGGATGGCATCCACGTCGTCGGCGAACAGTAGTTCAAAGCGCTGGCCCGCCAGGTCGTCCCAGTGTGCGCTCAGGAAGCGAGCGGTCGTCAGGACCAGCCGCGGTTTCCCCGAGCGGATTGCCGCAATGGCCGCCTGCTTATCTCGTTCTGCCAGGTCCGCGTGGTACGCAGCGATGCTCAGCCCTCGGCCAGCGCTATCGTTGACGCGCAGCCGCAGTTGAAGCTGATCAGCCCAGGCAAGGATGCGTTCCGTGACTGTTGCCACCAGCAGGCTGCTCGGAAGCAGGACATACGCCCGTCGCCGCCGGCTCGCCCACCATAGCGCGGCGAATGCACCAAAGGTCGTTTTGCCAATGCCCGTGACGGCGACTGTCGCGAATGACTCCCCGCGGAGCAGTCGGCGGATCCAGAGCCGCTGCAGCGCACGCGGTGGCCCCACAACACGTCGGAACGCGCTAACAAACTCATCAACCCCGGCCACGTCTGCCGCACTGCTCAGTTCACGACCCGTCGCCGCACACCGCCCTGCGGCTACCTCCTCCGACGTCAGATCACCCCCGCAGACCGGACAAAGTGAGCGATAGCGGACGGGTATTCCGGCAGTCGACATTGCGGGATCCCTCCGTTTGGCGAACCATGTACCGAGCCACGGCGCACAACGATTGAGCTGCGAGATGCCATTGTAGTACCCCCCGGAGGCCGTCCAGCGTACGTGTGGATCGATGGCAAGTCACCGTTCAGAGCCGAAAGCTGTCCTCATCGTGGGACCACACCGTTCCGGCACGTCTGCCACCAGTGCGTTGGTTCATGGCTGGGGGCTGGAGCCGGCTACGGGCGACGTGGACCGCACGGGTGACCGGTTCAATCGCCGCGGGCTCTGGGAAGCCCGTTCGCTCGTAGAGCTAAACGACGCGCTACTGGCCAGCGTCGGAGTCTCGTGGAGTACAGCTCCACTGCTGGAATGGCAGTGGCCTGCCCGACTGCCGGATCGGTTGGCGTGGCAGAAGCGTTGTGAAGAGCTGGCAGCCCGGGCTGGCGCGGCCGGAGACTGGGTCTGGAAGGACCCGCGCCTCTGTGTGACGCTCGCTGTCTGGCGGGCCGTGCTTGCCGGTCGGCTGCTGGTGGTCGTTGTCGTGCGACACCCGCTGGCAACGGCCCTGTCGCTTGCCCGCAGGAATCGATTCCCAGTCGGCTTCGGTCTGGCTATCTGGACGCTGAGCGTCGCGCACGCGCTCTGCGCTGCGTCGCCTGGTGCCTGCTGTGCGGTTCACTTCGAGCAGCTCGTCGCTCGTCCGCAGGCCGCAGCCACTGCTCTGCACCACTGGCTGGCCAACCACGGTGTCACACGGCTGCGTCGGGAAGCCGCCGGGTGGGAAAGCCTGGACCGGTCCCTCATCACTTCGAGCCCGCCGGACGAACCGCCGGGTGACGTGCTGCCGGTCTGCTGGGATCTTGCCTGGCAGCTCTACCGATCACTGCAGCCGGAGAGGGCATTCGTGCCGATGGACGAGCAGCTTGAGCAGTTGGTCAGCTGGTGCGAACGGCATCTGCCCGGTCCCTTCCCCGCGGCAGTCGCCGAGGCGCTGGAGCGGCAGGTTACAGACCTGGCTGCCAAGGCAGAAGGGTATGAGATCCTGACGCGGCACCCGGTGCTGCGTTGGTTGCGCGCCGTGCGCCGGATGTTCCGCCGCCGTGATCACGCCCCCTCATGCCAGTAGTGCCGCCAGGATGCCGGTCAATACGATGCCATCGAACGTGCCCGCACCGCCGATAACGACCAGATTCACCGGCAGGCGCACGACATCACGCAGGTGTAACAGATCAGCGCCGACCAGCGTGCCCACCACGCCGGCGACGAACGCCACCGGGGCCCGGTATGTGGCTGGCGTCCCGAATCCGAGCAGTGCCCAGGTCGCCAGCAGCGATGCGCCCGCAGGCACGATCAGCGGCAGCGCGATGCCGACGCCAGGAACCGGCTGGGCAAGCAGATAGCAGATGGCCCCCGTGGCAACCGTTGCCAGGAAGGCCGCCGCCAGATAGCTTGGCCCGGCTACGGCCAGGTGGAGCAGTTCCCAGAGTGCCAGGAGCCCCGGGACGATCGCCCCGCCAACGTTTAAGGCGACGACAACCTCGTCTGGAGAGCGGATCACCGGGACCAGGAAGGGGGGAATAGGAAATGGTGGTCGGACTTCGACCACAACGTGAGGCCGCTTGATGCGGTAGACCGGCACGTTGATCAGGCCGCCGACCACGATGGCCAGGACGGCGAGCAAGGCCACTGGGGGGGCGAGGTGAAGCCGTTCCAGGGCCTGCTGCATGGCCGCCACGAAAAAGACAGGCATCAAGCACAGCAGCATCAGAAGGGCGAAAACGGCAAAGAGGAAGCCGAATACGGCGAGCGAATTCAGGCGGTAGGAGCCATCCATCGAAGAGTGATCTCCGTGCTGGTCGCTCAGCGTAGGCACACGGTGCTGGCTGCGGCCGTCCTAGCCCCCTGGAAAGGGTCGGGGCGATTCGCATAGCCTTAGTATCGTATGCACAGCGCGGAGGGCATGAGATGCACGAGCTGATCGCACGCCAGTTTCGGCTTGATGGGAAAGTCGCCCTGGTCACCGGGGGCTCGAAAGGTCTTGGCAAGGCGATGGCCCGGGCCCTGGCTGCGGCCGGAGCCGATCTGGTCATCACAGCTCGCCATCGTGAGACGTTGGAGCGCACCGCTGAGGAGATTCGAAGCGAGACTGGCCGTAAGGTCTCTGTGATCGTGGCAGATCTGAGCCGCCGTGACGAAAGTAAACGGCTAGCGGCAGAGGCAACTGAGCGAGCTGGTCGCGTGGACATCCTCATCAATAATGCTGGCACAAATGTGCCGCAACCGATTCACGAAATTACCGACGAAACGTGGGACGAGATCGTCGAGCTGAACTTGTCTTCCGCCATGGCCCTGTCGCGCGCGCTGGCCCCGCAGATGATGGAACGGCGGTGGGGCCGCATCGTGCATGTCTCGTCGATCATGGGCTTCGTCTCGGCGCCGGGCCGAGATGTCTACTCGGCCACGAAGTCAGCGTTGTTAGGTTTGACACGGGCCATGGCCATCGACTTGGGGCCGTACGGCATTACCGTGAACTGCATCGCGCCTGGGCCGTTCCTGACCGACCTACCGATGAGCTTGCTTAGCAAGGAACAGCAGGAACAGTTCGCCAGACGCACCGCCCTAGGACGTTGGGGGAGGCCGGACGAGTTGATGGGAACGGTGCTGCTGCTGGCCTCGGAAGCGGGCGCGTACATCACCGGCACGGCGATCGTGGTCGACGGCGGCTGGCTGGCCAAGTGATCGCTCAGGCGGGCAGCCGAAAGACGCGGCGCAAGGCACGGATCAGCTGCCCGTGGAGCTCAAGCGGCTGTCCGTCGACAAGCGGTTCGGCGCGGCCCGTGAGCCCGTCCACGGCGCCTGCTGCCAGCGCAGCGTCCACCAGCCGGCACTCCCACGCAGGCGTGATCCAACGGGCTGCAAGCGGCCGGGCAGCACAGGCGGCAACCGCCAGGGCCAGCCCGTAAGCCCCCCAGTTGGAAACGCCCGCGAGGATCAGGCTGTCGGCGGGAGTGCGGCACGCAATCAGCCCGCCAAGGCCGTCTCGCAAGCTGATCTGTAGCAGCCGCCACGGAATGCGCCCCATGCCAATCTCGTTACCGCCGTCGCCCACGCCAACGCGGAACCAAGCTGGCCGCTCCAGCTCAAACCAGCGATCAAAGGCGGCGCAGCAGCCCGTTATCGGCTCGCCCCGACAGTTGTGGTACTTCCCCCAGTGGCTTTCTGGCACAACTGCCTCGAAAACCGGATCTCGCTCACCGTCCAGCAGCGCGGTCTCAGGCCGATGGGCCGGACCAGGCCGTTCCACAGCAATCACCACGCCGACCCTGCGCCCCCCGGCCGCATCGTATAACGCCTGCACCGCAGCCTCACGCTCTGCTGGTACCTCTTCCACACATCGAGTCTGAAGCACGGCTCCCGCCCGACGAACCTCCTCAGCGCAACGCTCCAGCACCCCCGCGCACAGCCGATCGGTAACCAAGACGACCTGCCAGCCAACCTCCGCCAGCGCAGCGCCGAGCAACACGGCTCCGGGCGGACCATCCGTCTCCGGCCGTAGCTGCCCTGCCCCTCGCACAGGAAAACCGGTTACGATGACCGCCCGACCATGTGGGCGTGCCAGTCGCCGCGAAGCGCGTTGCAGATCGCCACGGACGTGCCCTAGGATTCCAAGGTCCCGGTCACTCACCAGGCCGCGCCGGTTTGGATCCCAGCGCAGCACCCGCTCCAGCCTGCGACACCAGGACAGTGGCCGCGGCGGTCTGAGGCGCTGTCGAAGCGTTCGAGGCAACGGCTGGCGATTCATCCGGCACAGCGGCGGCATCATGTCTGCCGAGCGGACGCTTACAGCGTCTTCACTTTCGCCTCAAAGATCTCGTACGCACGCAACTGGTCGCGAGCGAACGCCTGGGCCCCCTTGTCCCGAAGCTCATCCGTAAGCTGCTCCAGGCTGGTGCCCGCTGGAGCCAGCACTTCCTCGGCCACCATGGCGATCACCTCATCCGGACTCCGTCGCTCCGCGCCACCACCAGCCAGCACCAGTTCTTCCCACCGTGCGATTGTCTCGCCCGTTTGTTCGATCCATGGCAACGGGTCGAAGATGGTATCACGCCGAGGGATACCCTCCGTTGTGAGCTTCCGTTCCAGTGCCTCCAACGTGCCCACCGGAACGGTGTTGGCAACATATGGACCAAAGAAGGGTAGCACGTAGATCAGATCGCTGTAGACGCCAGGCTTCTTGTTGCTACTGCTGGCGATCAATAGCCGCTGGATCGGCGCTCCGGGCCCCAGGGCCTTGAACCGCTGACCGTACTCCCTCGCTTGCTCAGCCACGGGCGCAAGCACGCCGAGCGGGTCGTGCAGCGGTTCGCCCAGGAAGATGGTGCGGAACAGCCGGTAGACCAGCTTTGCGTTCGCAATGGCGGTCTTGCCCTTGAGCAGGCGCAATTCGGCGGCTGCCGCGGCGGAGTCCTGCAGCCGGGTGTCGATGAGGGCGTCGACGGCCGTGTCGAGCCGGCTTACGAAGAGGCTATTCACCGAGCGGATCGACCCGATGTCGGCACCGGCAGCCTTCGCATCTTCCAACCCTTCGATGAATCCGGCCACGGTGTTGACGTAGTGGTGCATCCCGAAGACGAGCGTGATGTTTGGATTCACCAGCCGGCTCTTGCCCTCGCGCGCCCGCCGGGCCACCGACTCTCGGATCATCGCTCGAATCGCCTCCGGCGATGGGCCAACGTTAGCCAGCTTGATCATCAACCACGGGGAGAGGTCCTGCAGCTGGTCAGCCTCGGCGATGACGGCCTGCGGGTCAGCGGCCCGGGTTGCGTCGGTCTCGCGGCTGAAAAGCAGCGCCGACTCCGGCGACAGCCACCGCTCCAACACCTCCGCCGACCGAAGCGCCTCCCGGTTGTACAGGATGTTGAAGATCTCCGTGGGGTTTTTCCCCTCGCGTTTCAGTCGAGCGATGTCGTCGTCGAAATGCCCTGCCTGCACCATCTTCAGAAACAGCGTCTGGTTGCTGGTCTGCCCCAACACCCCCTTGCGTACCCATGCTTCGAGGCGCTCCGGCTCGATGAGCCCGTCGATCAGGAACGCATTGCCGCCGGTTGCCGGATCGTACAGATCGCGCAGGCTACGTGCGATGTCCGCCATGGCATGTTCCTGTTGCGAGTTGCCGCGGGGCCGTCGTCGTGCCGCGAACACTCAACAAGTTTATCGGTCGCGCGACGGCGAAGGGACTCGGAGAGGAGGTAGCCGCAGATCGTCGGCTCCACGATCGCCTGCGGACACTTTGCCGTCGGCGGGCGGGTCGTCGTCAAAATCCAGCAGCGACGGTCCGCCATCGATGATACGCGGCGCGTCCTGGTCAGCTCGACCGAACGGATGCAGCAACCGATCGAACCACCGGCCCAAGGGAAAGAGGGAACGCCGCTTGCGCGGCTGCTCCGCGGAAGCAGGCCGCACCCCGACAGCCTCTCTAGCCATGCCACCTACGCGGCTTCGAAGCGTCTGCCAGGTGCGCGCCGGAAACCGGACCAGCTTCTGCCACAGGGTGTTCTTCCGCTGAGCCGCTTGCTCGGGTGCAGAGCCCGATAGCTTCCGCTGCTGGCCGGCGCCGGCTGCGCTGCTAAGCAACCCGACGGCCAGGATCAGACAAACGGCACAGCATCCTGCTGCGCGCATGGGCACCTCCGTTTCGGCCAGCCCCATGTTGCTCTGACCCTTCTCTATCCCATCGCCTCGTATCTGTGAAGACCAGCCGGAGATGCAAACCTGATTCAGCTGCTGCACCCCCGCCGCCGTGCCGGATGGCCGGAACGCGGAGTAGAAATGTCGACTGCTAAGCAGCGGTGCTGACCCCCGTTGACGTGGATTGCGGCGGCGCAGCCTCCGTGCCTCGCCATGCCAGGAAGCCCCTGCGGCCATGTGGACAAGAGCTGACTCGCCGCGTCGGCCGTTCACGCGCACCCATCGAGACACGCCTACGACCACCTGGCTATGCCGCTTTCCCACCGGGTCAGACTTCACAAGAAAGCTGTCAGAAATGGGCCGGACCAGCCGTACCAAGAAGGGGACAACAAGTGGTGGTGCCCGCGTCTGGAACGCTGGCAATGTTGTGATTGTCTATAGCACAAACCGGGGAGGGAATCATGCACCGCACACCCAATCAGCGAGGGGATTTCCCAGTGGTAGCACCGCACAACGTGAAGCTCCGAACGGAGGTCAGGCAGGCGGAGGGTCGTATGACGTCGAAGCATCCAACCGATGTGCGCGATCCGGAACCAAAGGTGTCGTTCGTCGTTGAACCCGCTCAAGATGGAGGACCAATGCACAGGACAGCACTACGTTGTCTGCGCGCGATTCCCGCGACTGTCAGCGTTTTCGTGGCGGCGTACTTGCTGCTGGCTGGTTCTTCCCCGCTACCAGCAGGCACCGGGCCAGCGACACCGCAAGTGCCTGTCGAGCATAGCGTCTCCGTTCCCGCCCAACTGCACAACCCTGAGTGGGTCCGCGAGAAGGTCCTGGGTACGGTAAACGAACGGGCAGTCGGCAAGCACGCCGATTTCGACAGCTACTACAGCAGCCGCATGAAATCCGCCCGTGGCTACGCCCTCGAAGCCGAGTCTACGATCACGGTCAACTCCCGAATGCGTGCGACGGGTAAGCCGATACGGTGGATTCCGTCGGCAACCATCAACGGTCGCCACAGTACCATCGACATCTATGAAGTGGATATTGCCACAGGGAAGGTTCTCCGAAGGATTCAGGCGAAAGCCGGGGCGAACGCAGCCTGGCAGGCCCTGACTGACGCCAAGTACGAGAACATGCACATTCTCACCACCCAGGAATCGTACCGGCAACTCGAGCGAGAGCTGAAGCGGGTCGAGGCCCGTGGCAAACCACTGAACTCCAAGTACGCCGCCCTCAAGAAGGCTATCCAAACTGGCCGGCTCATGCGCAGGCTGCCTTGCGGCGCTCCCCTACCCGAGGCATCACACCTCGATAACGTGGCGCGCGCTTACTTACAGAAACACTGGAAACTGGCACTCCGCGTACGCGCCGGTGCTTCCGCTAGACCGGCAACGGCTCGAGCAGCCGCGACGGCCACCAAGGCCCCCACGAGCAACGCCGCCAAAGCCCCCGGACGTTCCCCGACGCAGACCGGAGCGCGGAAGCCAGCCGGCTCCGTAAAGGCGCGCACGGTTAGCGTACCGAAAAGCCGGGTACGAACCCCGACGCCATCCACGACCTTAACGAAGTCCGCGGTCCGGCGCACGCGCATCTGGCAGCAGGTCGGCAAGCAGGCAACCAGGGTGACCAAGGCAGCACCAATGGTTGTCCTCACCGTAGAGGCGACACGAGTTGGCTACCACGCGTACCGGGGCGACATGAGGAGTGCCACGAAGGCTGCAAGCGGAGCCGCGGGCGGCATAGCAGGTGCCAAGGCGGGTGCCGTTGCCGGAGCAACCATCGGTTCGGTTGCTGGCCCCGCTGGTGCCCTGATTGGCGGAGCGGTCGGTGCCGTGGTTGGAGGCGTGGGTGGCGCGGTAGCCGCAGAAAAGGTAGGAGAGAAGATCTACGACTGGGTCACCAGTTGGTGGTAAGCCGCCCGTGACCGAAGGCGCTACGCCGCTGACAGACTGCGTCCGGCCCGGTGTTCCTGCAGCTGGCTCTGCTCCATCCCCGGGGAGTCCGCGGCAGGAACCACCGGGCCCAATGGACGCCGCTGGCGGCAGTCGTGCTGCGCGGACAGGAACTACGATCACGACCGAGACGCCTTCAGCGACTCCCCCGCCTACGCGCCGCAGTAGCAAGCTCGACGCGGCAACCCGTCCGACGAGCCGAATGGATTTGTCCGCAGGGCGCCCGCTTGCTCCTGGACATGCCCGGTTGGCCTGCCCGCCTCCCAGCGGCGCGTGCAAACCCAGGGTAGGTCGCTGTCAGAGAGGAAAACAGCCGCGTTAGGCCATCTGGGACCGATGCCCGTGTGGGCCCGCGATGTGCTGTGGCAGTTGGCCGAGTCGCACCGCAGGTGCCCAGCCCGGTTCCGGGCAACGCGGTCAGACGAGTGGCTGGACGGCCGCACGCCGGCACCAGAACGACCGCGGAGCTTCGGTCGTAGCGAACGGGAGCTTCCGGCATCGCCGCCAGCACAGCCAGACCAAGAAGGGTCATTGCGCTTGCGCGGGCACGGTTGCGTGTATCGCATGCCTTGGCGCGAGCTGCGGCGTGGCACAGCCCATTCGTGAACGGTGCGCAAAGAAAAACGGCACCCGCGCCGGGTGCCGAATACCCCCAGCGGGACTCGAACCCGCGTCTCCTGGCTGAGAACCAGGTATCCTAGGCCGCTAGACGATGGGGGCACCTTGTCGGTTCAGCCGCATTATTGGCCGTGCCTGTCTGAGCGTCAAGTGCGGTGCGCTTGATTCGCCCCGTGGCCGGCCCGGATCCCGGTAACCGACCGTACCCCGGAGGTGGCCGAGCCTGCCGACCATCGCAGGCTGGTTCTGCCAGGCCCCGCCAACAGCACGCAAACGGAAGTTCATGGTGCCGCCCCCTCTCCCACCCGGTGATCGAGTTTCTGTTGGGCCGCGCGGAAACCTAGCAGCTCGGCGTTCTGCATCACTCGTCGCCGCCCGTTCTTGATCGCTTGAGTAGCACCGGACAGGCTCGCCGACGGCTACAATGAGCTAGGCGATGTAGCGTCCACCCGGCTTCGGGCGAGGCAAGGGTTTCATGCAAGACCGCAAGGGTAAAACGATGGACGTCCTCGTGTTGCTTGCATTTCTCGCAGCGTGGTTCGTGCTGGTCGTTTTCGTGCTCCCTCGCTTCGGCGTCTCGACGTGACTGACCGAATGCGGGCCCGGTGCGGGCTCCGAAATTGAGCAGTCGCAGGTTGAATCCCAGCCGGACCGGGGACAGCACGCGGTAGAGCAGCACCGAACGCAGCCGTAGCCGGTTCGAGTGGTACGGCCGGCTATTGCTTGGTTACATGGCAGCCACGACGGCCTACTCGGTCATCACCGCAAATGGCCTGCTCGGCGGGGTTGGCGTCTGGTCCCTGCGCCTGTCTGAATGGTCCGCAGCACATCGCTCGAGCGTTCGCTGGGTAACTGTTGTGCTGCGGAATGAATACACCGAAGATCAGACTGGCTGGTTCCTGCCCGAAGCCTTTCCGAACGTAACGTTCTGGGACTATAGCGCCCTGGACCAGAAGCCACGGCTGCTTCGCGCCTTGGCCGAGTACCTGGCCGAAGCCGACGTGGTCTTGCCCAACTACGTGGTCGCAGCGTGGGACGCGGTGGCCATGCTGAAGCAAGTCAGGAATTGTCGCTCTCTGCCGCGTGTGATCGGCGTCTGTCACTCCGACCACGAACTCTTCTACCGCTGGATCCGCGACTTCGGTCCAACGCTCGATGCGGCGGTTGCCGTCAGCCGCCACTGTCTGCAGGAGCTCAGAGCGCGCTGCGAACTGACTGACGTACCGCTGCACCAGCTGCCGTACGGCGTCCCGGTGCCGCCCGTTGTTGAGGACCGCCCCCCTGCTCCGCCGCTGCGGCTGGTCTATGTAGGCCGTCTCTCGGAGCGGCAGAAGCGTGTCTCGCTCCTTGTTCGGCTAGCCGAAGAGCTGTTACGGCGGAGGTGCCCGTTCGCGCTGGAAGTCTACGGAGACGGGCCGGACCGAGAGGCTTTGGTGGCTGCGCTTCGGAAAGGTCCGCACGACCTCATGCAGCTTCGTGAGCCGCTCGCCTACGGGCAACTGAACGAGGCGTTCAAATCGGCGCACGTGCAGCTGTTGCTGTCCGATCACGAGGGGCTTCCGATCGCGTTGCTGGAAGGGATGGCGCACGGCGTCGTGCCGGTTGCGACGGCCATCGCGAGCGGCATCCCGGAGCTGATTTCGTCGGGGACCAATGGCTTCACTGTTCCGGTTGATGATCCAGTCCCGTCGGCGGCGGAGTTGCTCACCGAGTTAGTGCGAGCGCCGGAGAAGCTGGCTGAGCTTTCCGCTGCTGCTCGCGCGACGGTCTTGAACTACTACAGTTTGGATCGAGTAGCGCCGCAATGGTTGGAGCTGGTCGCGTCGCTACGGGCTGTGCCCGCTCGGGTGGCACCGTCCAGCTGGCGCCCCCCTGTGCCTACCGGGTTCGGGCGGACGTCCGTTCTGGACCGGACGTGGCTGCCGCGGGGGCTGGTCCTGTGGCTACGTCACCTGCGGCACCGCCGCAACAGGTCCTCACAGAGACGGGCGCGCTAGGCAGCAGTAGATCGGGGGACACCGGCAGCAGGTCGGCCGATGGCACCAATCGAATGGCGCCCGGCCGCAGCCTGGCCAGCCATGCGGGCGTCGGCTCACCGCGCGGAGGCACCCAGAAGAAAGCAGATGGGCCACCGTTGAGCACGGCACAGGCCTGCCGCCAGCTCAATGGGCCCTGCCACAGCACGACCTTGCCATGGATTGCCTGCGGTACCAGGTCCTTCGCCGGCGTCTGGCACCGTATTGCCTCTCGTCGCGCGCGGCCGGGACGCCGCGCAGCTGTCTGCCGCAACTGCTCCACCCACGGGTGATTGGCCACCACGGTCCGGATCGAGTCCAGCTGCCATCGGGTTGCCGCCAGGAACTGACGTGCTCGCTGGTGGTACCAGCGACAGGGAACGCGGGCCCAGCCGTAACGAAGCACGAGACTCTTGAGCTCCGGCGTACTCAGCGACAGCCCGGCGGCAAGCTTCCGTTCGCTGATGCGCTGCGCCCGGCGTGCCGTCTGAACGTCGCCGGCCAACCAAGCCCAGGCAGCCAGCTCGGCCGTGGCCAGAGCAAGCCGTGCGCGAAGCGTCTCGGGTGGCAGCTTCCAGGCCGACGCGCGTGCGATCAGGTAGCGTTGCACGGCGGCGATACCGGCCGCCTGAGAACGTGCCCGCGCCAGCGAGTAGCGCGCACCGTGGCTGCGGAAGTGGTACAGCGGCTCGGCAATGTGGTAGAAGCGATGGCCACGCTCGGCTAAGCGGACCCAGAGCCAGTAGTCCTCAGGCGGTTCGGTGTACGGCCGACGCTCCGCTACGGCGCTACGGCGGATGAGCACGGTACCGTGTACGATCGGATTGCGCACCAGGAGTTCAGCGAGCGGATTGGCTGCGTCCCAGTCCGGGAACCGCTCGATCCGATTGCCGGCTTCGTCTACAACCCACGCTCCACAACTGACGACGGCCACCTCAGGATGTTTCTCGGCGACCTCCACCTGGCGGCGCAGACGCGTCGGGTCGCTCCAGTCGTCAGCATCCATTCGAGCCACCAGCGGGGCGGTGGCAGCGGCCCAACCGGTATTGAGGGCCTCGATAAGCCCCAGGTGAGGCTGCCGGAGGACACGAACACGGCCGTCGCAACGAGCGAAGCGGGCAAGGATTCTGGGAGTCTCGTCGGTGGACCCGTCGTCGACGACGATCAGTTCCAGCTGACGCAGCTCCTGCCCCAGTACGCTACGGACCGCCTCTGCCACATGGGCTGCGCCGTTGTAGACCGGCATGACCACACTGACACGCGGTCGGAACAGGAGCCGCTGCGGCTGATACAGCAAGCATTGCACGCGGCCGTCAGGGCGGGTCCACGTTGCAAGCATGAGCGTCGTTGCGCCGTGGGAGCCGGAATTGTTGGTTGAACGGTCCACTCACTGGGCGCTGCTCTACGAAGCGCGGACGCCTGAGCCTTGTCGATCCAGCAGCTCCCAGTCAACGGCTGCCGCTGGCGGCAAGCTCATGGTTCAGTGAGCGGACGTAGTCGGTCATGATCTGCAGCACTTCGCGGTTGTAGAAGTCTTCCGGATCAAAGACCGGCTCGTCCAGCGTGCCGTTCAGCTTTTCGATCAGTTCCCGATCGTCCTCGTCCGTGCCCGTCTCGACCTCGGCGCGGTACTTGTCGATGTGGAGCGGGATGCTCTTGCGCTGGCGCCGCGCCTCAAGCACGGCAATACGGCGAACCAGCTTGCGGAAATCTTCCGACTCTTCCACCCGCTTCGCCGACCGTTGTCTCAGCACCGCTACGATGCTCTCTGGCACGAGATTCATCCGCTCGTACTCGGCCGGAGCAACCCGGCTAAACGGCAGCGCGTGATCCAGGTACCGCTCGCCAATTTCCATGTGGTCGTACGGTGAGGGCAGAACGATGTCAGATTGGACCCCTCGATTTTGTGTGCTATCGCCGTTGACGCGGTAAAACTCCTGGATGGTGATCTTCAGCGCCCCGAAGGTCGGCTTGCGGCCTGGCTCGCCGCGAAGCATCTGCCGGTCGAGGTCGATGATCGTCTGCACGGTGCCTTTGCCATGCGTATGCTCGTCACCGACGATCAGAGCCCGGCCGTAGTCCTGCATGGCACCGGCGAAGATTTCCGAGGCGCTTGCGCTGAAGCGGTTCACGAGCACCAGCATCGGGCCATCGTAGACCATGCCCGGGTACGTGTCGTCGTAGGCCCGCACCTGACCGCGGAAGTTCTTGACCTGGACCACGGGGCCTGAATCGATGAAGAGGCTGACCATGCCGATCGCCTCGCTCAGCGCCCCGCCGCCGTTGAACCGGAGATCGAGAATGAGGCCGTCGAGCTTCTGGCCGCTCTGAGCCTCGTGCACCTTGAACCGCTCGATGATCGCTCGAACATCGCGCGTGGTGCTCCGTGCGTCATCCCGGCCAGCGTTGGCCGCGGCAATGTCCAGGTAGAACGATGGCAACCGGACAACGCCAAAGCGGTATGGCGTACCGTCTGGTTTGCGGCCAAACGTCACGATCTCCCCTTTCGCGGCCTGCGTCTGGATATCGACCTTGTCGCGCACCAGGCGGATGATCTTCGGCTTGCCCCCGTCAGCAGGCACGACGCGCAGTCGCACCACGGTGCCGCGCGGACCGCGGATGAGCTTGACAACATCCGGCAGGCGTCGGTCCACGACATCGACAAACTCACCCTCATCACCCTGGGCTACCCCGATGATCTTGTCCCCCGGCTTGAGGCGACCGTCGCGCGCTGCGGGTCCACCCGGCAGAACCTTGTCCACGATTGTGTAGCCTTCTTCCCAGCGAAGCTGGGCCCCGATGCCTTCCAGGTGGAGCCGCATGTTGATGTTGAAGTCCTCAAACGTATCAGCCGACATGTACGATGTGTGCGGATCATAGACATTAGCTAACGACGTGAGATATTCCTCTAGCACGTCGTTTGGCTTGGTCTGCTTGACCATCTTCAGGTATGTCTCGTACCGCTTCCGAACCTTGGCGACAGCCTTCTCGTAGTCGCCTACGTCGCGGGCAATCATCTCACGGAGCACTTCGTACTTGAGTCGCTTGCGCCAGCGCTGGCGGATTTCGCCCTCGTCGGCCGGGTAGTCCAGGCGATCGGCATCGGTGAGCAGGTACTCGTCGATCGTGAAATCAAACCCCCGCTCCAGCAGCTCCTGCACCAGCTCGACGCGCTCCTCCACCCGCTGGAGGTACCGGTTGTATACGTCGAACCCGAACTTCACATCGCCCTGTTTGACCTCGTCGTCCAGGAGGGTGGCGTGCGCCTCGAACTCGCGGACATCCGCCTTCGTGAAGTACATCTTCCCTGGATCGAGCTTCTTCAAGTACTGCCGGAAGAATTCGCGCGACAGGCTGTCATCGAGCGGCTTGCGGCTGAGGTGAACGTGCTCCAAGAAGTAGGCAACCGTCTGGGCGATGATCCCGTGAACCCGGGACGGGGCCCCAACATCCGCCTGCAGGTGCCACGCCGCGGCGCCGAGAGCCAAGCCAACAGGAACGATCAATACGCCCGCGTACTGCTTGAGCAAACGACTCATGGAATCTCCCCTGTTCTCGTTTGTCCGGCACGGTCCCTGCCCCCTGGGCTCCACGATCCGGAGCTGCCGACGTGGCACGGACACAGGAGGTTCTCCCAAATTGTACCTTTCCGCGTCTGATCCACCAGCGCTGCGCCCCGTGCGCCGGCCGGCGGGCAGCGTTGTCGCCGCAGACGTCACCGCAACGGCACGACCGGTCCTATGAGCGTCTCGACCACAGGAAATCGGCCGATTAAGCCCCGTGGGGCAGTCGAGACAATCGGTCGTGCGGCCAAGCGCCCGATGGGTGCTACGCTAGGTCTGCCAGCGGCGGCGTCGGTTCAACAGTCCCTGCATGTAGTCAGCGATGACGTGCGGCCCTGCGCCCAGCTCCGCGGCAATCGCCCGTAGCCGCTCTCGGACCACGCCGATCGACTCCGGACGTTGCTGTGGCTTCTCCGCGCAGCAGGCGCGCACCAACGCCGCCAACCGCTCGGGAACCTCCGGGTTCATCTCGCGCACGTCTCGTAGCGTCATGCCGCTGAGGCCGATAGCGTGGCCGTCAGCACGCTGGGACCGCATCGTTCCGGTCAGCAGTCGATGCGCCAGGACCCCAAAGTTATAGATGTCTGTCTTGGGCGTCACCCGGCGGTGCATCACCTGCTCGGGCGCCAGATAGCCACGCGTTCCCTGGATCCGCTGCTTGTTCTGCCCTCGGATCCAGGCCAGGCCAAAGTCGATCACTTTCACGCCTCCCTGCCAGTCGACAACGATGTTGTTCGGCTTCAGGTCTGCGTGGCAGACCCCGCGCTCGTGCATGTGCTCCATAGCAGCAGCGACTTCGCTCAGCACAGCTACGGCCACCGGGATCGTCGGCTGGAGCTGCTCCAGCACCTGGCCATCCACGTATTCCAGCAACGTACGTACCTCCCGGATCCCGAACCAGCCCCAGCGCCGCCTGAGCAGGATGTCGAACGCCTTCAGGATGTTCGGATGGCTAAGCCGGCGGACCACCTCGTACTCGTGGATCGCCTGATCCACGTATTTCTGGTCCTCGGCGCTGTCGCGTTTCACGACCTTCAAGGCGTACCGTCGCCCACTGGCCGGGTCCCGCGCCAGAAACACTTCGCTACCGGCACCCCGGCCGATGGGCCGAACGATCTGGACGCGCTGGATCAGGCTACCTTCTGTCGTGGTCATCGCCTCCGGATAGCTCTGGTTCGTGCCGCGACTGTCAGGCTCACTGCTGTTGCTACGCGATCTACGCGGACAAGTTTACGCGATCACTGCCGCCGAGCGGTCGTCCCGATCGGGGCGAAGCCGCGACGGGCACTTTGCCGATAAGGCTTGCAGAGGCCACCAGGGGCTTGCGCCGGCTTCGCGCGACAGGCACAATCGTTACAGCCGTGCAGGCCGGTCCTTAAAGTCACGTTGCGGGGCTTCGCACCACAAACGATAGTTGGGTAGCAGAAGAGCCGGTGAACACCTGCAGCACAGAGCTTGCGTGAGGTTCCGGAGACAGCCCCATGACGGTGCAACTCCATCGCCACCGCCGCACGGGTCAGCTGTACGTCATTCGCCGCGAGGAGGTGCGTGAGGACGGGGTTTGGTTTGTGTGCGAGTGGGTGGACGTGAGATCCGGCGTGCTGCTGCATACGGGGCATATCGAACGGATCCGCCCCCGAGCTCTGCAGCCAGCCCGGTGCGATGTGGTCGTAGAGATTGAGAGCTGGCGCTAGCCGTCACCGCCCCCTGCCGCTGTTCTTCTCCCGATCCGGTCGTGCCAACCGCCTCCCGTATACTTAGTGCTACATGCCCCGACGATTGATCCGGGAGGTCCAGCCGATGGGCTCTGTCCTCTGCCCTCCGTCTTTTCGTTGCCGCTGGCCAGGCACTGTCGCATTTCTGCTGACAGCGGTGGTGCTCAGCGGCTGCTCCTCGGGCACACCGGACGCGGCTCAGGCGCCACCGATCAATGTGCCGCCGCCGGATCCGGCCCGTTGTGTCCTGCCCACGGAGGAGTCGGTCCGTTCAGGAGCCTACCCCCTTGCCCGGCCGCTGTTCATCTACGTCAACAAGCAGAGCCTGCGCGAGAAACCTCAACTCTACCAGTTCGTGCGTTACTATCTTGAGCACGCCGGCGAGCTGGCGAACGAAATCGGGTATTTTCCGTTTGGCGACGACGTCCGCAATGAGAATCTGAAGCTGCTGGAGCAAACGGTTCCCGAGCCGCCCTCCGGTCCAGCCCGCGGTGATGTCCACAGCGATGGCTCCAGCACGGTGTATCCGGTTACTCAGGCAGTTGCCGAGGAGTTCATGAAGGAGCATCCGGACATCCGGGTGCTGGTCGCCGTCAGCGGTACGGGCGGCGGGTTCAAGAAGTTTGTCCGGGGAGAGACCGACATCAACTGTGCATCACGTCCCATTACCGAATCGGAGAAGGTCCTGTGCGAGCAGAACGGCATCGAGTACGTGGTGTTCAAGGTGTGTATCGACGCGATCGTCGTCGCGGTCAACACCGAAAACGACTGGTGCGATTGCTTGAGCTTCGAGCAGCTGCGTGAGATTTGGAAACCGGACAGTGTGGTCCAGTACTGGAGCCAGATCAACCCTGCCTGGCCTCCAGAACCGATTCGGCTCTATGGTGCGGACACAGACTCGGGCACGTTCGACTATTTCACCGAGGCCATCGTGGGCGAGGCGCGGGCAAGCCGGACCGATTACACGCCGTCGGCTGACGACAACGTGCTTGTCCGCGGCATCGCCGGTGACCGCTACGCGCTCGGTTACATCCCCTACGCGTACTACGTTGAGAACAAGTCGTCGTTGAAGGCGGTGCGACTGGCACCACCCGCACAGCACCAGGGCCGCTGAGCAGAGGGCAATGGCCGAGGACGCTGAACAACGCGACCGTAACGAACCCGCTGTGGCGCCGCCACATCAGGTTGCCGGCAGTCGTTTTGGCGAGCGCGTGATTCAGTGGCTACTGTTCGGCTGCGCCGCCGTCTCCGTGATCACGACGATGGCCATTGTCCTGGTGCTGATCACCGAGTCGGCTCGGTTCTTTCGTCAGGTTGGCTTCGCTGAGTTCTTCCTGGACACGAAGTGGACGCCACAGTTTGCGGAGAAGCATTTCGGCATCTGGCCGCTGCTGGCCGGCACCTTCCTGGTCACCGCAATCGCCGCCATCGTGGGCCTGCCCACCGGCCTGTTGGCGGCGATCTTCATGAGCGAGTATGCGGGCCCAAGGCTGCGTGGATTGCTAAAGCCGACGCTTGAGGTGCTGGCGGGCATCCCAACGGTCGTGTACGGCTACTTTGCGCTTACCTTCATCACTCCCTATGTGCTGAAGCCGCTGTTCGAGCGATTGCTGGGAGTACACGTGGAGGTGTACAACGCGCTGGCAGCCGGGATTGTCGTCGGCATCATGGTGATCCCGATGGTCGCGTCGATTAGCGAGGACATCCTGCACAGCGTGCCGAACTCGTTGCGCGAAGCCGGCTATGCGCTGGGGGCAACCAGGGTGACCGTGGTGCTTCGCGTCGTGCTGCCGGCCGCTCTCTCCGGCGTGCTTGCCTCGTTCATCCTGGCCATAGCACGTGCTATCGGAGAGACCATGGCCGTAACGCTGGCCGCGGGCCTGAACCCGCGGTTGACCTTGAACCCGCTGCGCAGCGTCGAAACGATGACGGCCTACATCGTGAACGTGTCGCTGGGTGACACGCCGTTGGGTAGCATCGAGTACTACAGCATCTACGCTGTGGCCATTGTGCTCTTTGCTATTACGCTTGCCTCGAACGTCGCCGCCAACCTGATCCTGGCCCGCTACCGCGAAGTCTACCAGTGATGTCTGTACGGCATACAGCACCGAGCGGCAAGGAGCGATTGGTTGGGCGCGTTTTCCACGCTGCCTGCACCGTCGCAGCCCTGTTCGGCTGCCTGGTCCTGGCCGTGTTGCTGGCTGCCATCGTGTGGCAGGCCTGGGGCTGGTTGAACTGGGAGTTCCTGACCCGCTTTGACTCGCGGCGGCCAGATCAAGCCGGCGTAAAGGCGGCACTTTGGGGAAGCTTCTGGGTCCTAACCTTCACGGCCATCGTAGCCGTTCCGTTGTCAATCGGGGCAGCCATCTACCTTGAGGAATACGCACGGAAGTCGCGCCTGACCACGTTCCTGCAACTGAACGTGAACAACTTGGCTGGAGTACCGTCGATCGTCTTCGGTATTCTTGGCTTGACGGCCTTCGTACGAATGTTTGGCATCTTCGGTAACGAACCAGAAACCGTTGCCATCCCGCTCGGCCTGTGTACGCTCAAACTTCAGTTGCCCTTCGGCCGGTCCGTTCTGGCCGGGGCGCTGACGCTGGCGCTGCTGATTATGCCTATCCTGATCGTTGCAACCCAGGAGGCCTTGCGTGCCGTGCCGGCCGGCGTGCGGCATGCAGCCCTGGCATTGGGTGCCAGCAAGTGGCAGACGATCCGCTACCAGGTGCTGCCGGCGGCGGCACCGGGCATTTTGACCGGCGTCATCCTTGCCCTCTCGCGCGCTGTGGGCGAGACAGCCCCGCTGCTGATGATCGGAGCGCTCAGCTACGTCGCCTTCACGCCAGGCGGCATCGAACGACTCGCCGACCTGCTCTCGCTTCAGAAACTGGCCGGGGTACCGTTCTCGCCGTTTACCGTGTTGCCGATCCAGATCTTCAACTGGGCGCTACGCCCCCAGCGTGAGTACCATCACCTGGCGGCAGCCGCTATCGTGGTGTTGCTGGTGTTTCTGTTGCTCATGAATGCGGCCGCCATCTACCTGCGCTACCGCTTCCGACGGCGCCTCACCGGCCGCTAGCCGCTTCCATGCCAAACGGGCCTGGCGGAGCGCGTATGCGGAGAGCCAGACGACAATGGCAGCGACAAACTCCCGGGAACAAGTCGACCTGCGACCTGAGCTGAACCGACAACGGCCCGATGCAGCCGAGCAGTTGGGGCAGACACCAATCAAGCTGGAGACGCGCAACCTGAACTTCTTCTACGGTAACCGCCAGGTCCTGTTCAACGTGTCGGTGCCGATTCACGAGCGTGCGGTGACGGCGATTATCGGCCCGTCCGGCTGTGGCAAGAGCACCCTGCTGCGCACCATGAATCGCATGAACGACCTGGTTGAGGGGGCCAGGCTCGAAGGGCAGGTTCTTCTGGACGGTGTGGACATCTACTCCGACTCCATCGACCCGGTCCTGCTCCGCAAGCGCGTCGGCATGGTCTTCCAGAAGCCGAATCCGTTTCCCAAGTCCATCTTCGACAACGTCGCGTTCGGACCACGGGTCGCGGGGATCAAGGACCGGAAGCAGCTGCGGGAGATCGTGGAGCGGTCGCTCCAGCGGGCCGCCCTCTGGCAGGAAGTCAAGGACCGCCTGCACGAGAACGCGCTGATGCTCTCCGGCGGCCAGCAGCAGCGACTGTGTATCGCCCGGGCGCTGGCGAACAACCCGGAGGTACTCCTGATGGACGAACCCTGCTCGGCGCTGGACCCGGCCGCTACGGCCCGTATCGAAGACCTTATCTTCGAACTACGTCAGAACTACACGATCGTCATCGTCACACACAACATGCAGCAAGCAGCTCGGGTCAGCGACTACACCGCCTTCCTGTACAACGGCCACCTCATCGAATTCGACCGCACGGGCGAGCTGTTCACGAAACCGAAACGAAAAGAAACCGAGGACTACATCACCGGCCGCTTCGGCTAGCGCCAAGGGGAGTCCGATGACCGTCCATCTTGCCCGCGACATGGAGCGACTCCACAACGACCTCCTGCACATGTGCGCGCAGGTCGAGGAGATGATCAAGGAAGCAGTCGACCTGCTCGATGAGCCCAGCGTGGAACAGGCGCAGCAGCTGAGCGAACGGGACGACGAGATCGACCGCTGGGATGTCAAACTCGAAGAAGACTGCCTCAAAGTGCTCGCCCTGCATCAGCCGGTTGCGATCGACCTGAGACGGATCACGACCGTCCTGAAAGTCACGGCCGAGCTGGAACGGATCGCGGACCTAGCCGTGAACATTGCCGAGCGGGCCGCCGGGCTGCTGGAAGGGCCGCGCATCGAAGTGCCACCCAAGCTGGACGAAATGGCCAAGATTGCCGTCGAAATGATGCACGACGCCATCCAGTCCTACGTCGCCATGGACGCCGAACGAGCCTGGCAAGTCATCCGGCGTGACGACCAGGTGGACGTGCTGAACCGAGCCATTATCGACGAGCTACGCGAGACGATGAAACGCTCTCCGGACCTGGTCGACCCGTGCCTGCACCTCTTCTCCGCCGGCAGACACGTGGAGCGCGTGGCAGACCACGCCACGAACATCGCCGAGGATGTGATCTATCTGGTGAAAGGAGAGATCGTACGCCACCAGCCAACGATGCGCTAGTGCCGAAGCCGGGACTCGAACCCGGACGGGCTTAACGCCCACTAGGTCCTGAACCTAGCGCGTCTCCCAATTCCGCCACTTCGGCCCAATTTGGAAGCTGGGGAGCCTGGATTCGAACCAGGACAAGCAGATCCAGAGTCTGCTGTGCTACCGTTACACCACTCCCCAGTTCACCTGTAGAGTAGGCCGCTGGCCGGCAAATGTCAACCTGACCACGCTGCCAACCCTCGATTCTCCTGCTGACTGCCGCCGCAGACGACCGGTCCTTCCCCACCCCGGCCAATGTCACGTGCCCAGGACCATGGCCGGACGTCCCAACCGGTCAATATCCCGCGATCGAAACGACCACGGGGCCACTTGGCCCGCCGAATGATCGCACACATCGCGCATGCGTGCCGCAGTTGCCTGCCGTACATTAAGACAAACGCCCAAGCGGAGTCGTGCCCGATGTCCCAGACCGAACGCTTCCGCCTTGCCGTCGTCCAGATGAACGTCACCTTTGCCGACCCGGACGCCAACCTGGGCCGCATCGAGCAGTACGCTCGGCAGGCGGCCGCGGAGAACGCGTGGCTGATCCTGTTCCCCGAATGCTGCCTGACGGGCTACTGCTTCCAGACGCGGGCCGAAGCGCTGCGAACGGCGCTGCCTGAGGATGCGCCGGCGCTACGGGAGATCGAGCAGCTGGCCCGGTCGCTCGGCCGCTGGCTGGTGGTCGGCTATGCCGAGCGCTCCGGCGACGATCGGCTCTACAACGCCTGCACGCTCTTCGGCCCAGAAGGCAAGGTACTGACGTACCACAAGACCCACCTACCCTCGCTCGGATTGGACAAGTTTGTGGAGCCCGGGGCTGGCCCGTATGAGGTGGTCGACGCCGGAGGTGTCCGTGTCGCCATGAATATCTGCTACGATGTCTCCTTCCCCGAAGCAGCCCGTATCTTGACCCTGCGCGGCGCCGACCTCATCCTGCTACCCACCAACTGGCCCCCCGGTGCCGAACTGCTACCGGTGCACGTCGTCCCCACGCGGGCGCTGGAGAACAACATCTACTACGCGGCGGCGAACCGGATCGGCGTCGAACGCGGCTTCCGCTTCATCGGCCAAAGCGTTATCTGCGCCCCCGACGGCACCGTGCTTGCCATGGCCGGGCCCGAAGAAGAGACCGTCCTGTACGCCGACATCGAACCTCAGCGGGCCCGGCAAAAACGACTCGTCCGTGTGCCGGGCAAGCATGAGATCGATCGCCTTGCGGACCGCCGCCCTGAACTGTACCGGCCCATCTGCGAGGGCCCCTGACCAGCCCGGCAGCCCTGGCCACGGAACAACCTGCCCCCGTCAGCCGATCACGGCCACTGCCAGCAGGGCTGCCGCCCAGGGCAACAGGATCACGGTACCGTTGTCGTCCAACGGCGCAACCCACGGCCCCTCGGCCAGCACCGCAACAGCGGCGCCCACAACTACGGCCGGTGCCGGCGTACCCACCAACCACCACCCGGCTACCCAGATCGCCAGCGCGGCCACTAGACCGACGACTCGAGCGCACACCGCGCTTCCGTACCGGCGGCGACATTCGCCCATCAGTGGATCGATGACCGCTGCCGTCACGAACACCGGGTAAGCCAGCGATCGAGCAAGCTGGCGGGTCAGTAGTTCGCCTGTCAGTAGCACCACCAGTCCGCTGGCCACCGTCCACGCCGCCCCAGACAGCCTCGCCCGCTCGTACCCGCGCTGCCCGATGACGAGCAGGCCGTACCTTAGCCGAACCGCTTCGAACGTCAGCAGCGCGCCACCCAGGCACACGGCGACCAGCACACTGGCGGCCCGTCCCCGGCCCCCCCAAGCCGGAATCAGGTCGTAGTAGAAGCACGGAACCGCGGCTAGCGCCAGATGTGTCAGCCGCCGAAGCCAGTGACCGAAACGCCCGCCGTGGACGCGGGCATCCTCCGGGTCTAGACGTCGCCGTGCGTTGCATGTCGCCGAGAATAGCCGGTCTCGCCGTAGCGCATGCATCGAAACGCTATAGTATTCAGCGTAGTGCCCTAACCGCTGAGATTGGGTGGTTCTGTCCAATGCTACGTTCTCATCGTCTGAGAGCCTGGCTGGTCGGCAAGTCCCCATCACGGCTTTTGACCGTGCTGCTGCTAGCTGTCCCGCCTTCTCCACTCATGGCGCAGCAGCTCAAGCAGCCCACGGTTCAGCCGCCCCAGCAGCCGGCACCGCCAGGACACGCTCGCTATCCGGACGCAGAACGTGAGGAGCTCGTGCCGGGCTTTCCCATCGGTGATCCGGCCGCCCTGCACCCGAAGGCGGACTGGCAGTTGAAATCGAACATCTTCCTGCGAACGGCGAAGCGCTACCGCGTGTCGCTGGAAGGGCTGTGGCGGTTCGGGCCGGTGCTTGACCCACAGGAGCACCCGATCCGCTCTGAGATGGGCTGGTTGAAGCTTCCAGGTCTGTGGACTGACCCCGAGGCGATCGTCTACGACGCCACTCACAAGATCGCGGAGGGCCGCTGGGCCGGACGGCCTCTGAGCCGTTACCCGGTGGCCTGGCTGGAGCGTGAGCTGTACGCGCCGGCTTCGTGGATCTCCAAACTGATCTACATCACGGTCCGCGGCCCGTATGCCGACGCGACGTTGCACGTGAACGGCGAACCGGTAGCGCCCTCAGCAAGAGGGGATGACCACGTGGTTTACGAAGTCACTTCTTACCTCGTCTACCCCGGTTGGAATCTGCTCGACCTGCGCAAGCGCGTACCCATCGAGCAAGCAAACGTCACCGCCGAGCTGCCCCTCGAAGTGCCGATCGAAGTGGACCGGCCGCAACCGCCATCGCGCAAGTTCACCGAGAAGAAGCCGTTGATCTACGTGGACGTCATCCCCGCCGGCCCACACTTCGAAAGTGTCACTGTGCGCCAGGAGGGTCCAGACACCTGGGTTGCGCATTGCCAGCTCGGACTTCCGCCCATCTTCCCGTTCCCCGCGCGCGACACCGACCCGGTTCCCACCTTCGACCTGGTGATTCTCGAAGGGGGTTCCCGTGAGGCCGATCTCGACGATCCTGTCCTGCACGAGCGGTTCGTGCTGAAGAAGCGGCCGCGTAAGCCGCTGCCGTTCAGATTCAAGCTCAGAACCGCGAAGCCAACCACGCTCACCCTGCGACTGTACGAGGTAGCCAACGGGACCCGCGTCCTGCGCGACGAGTTCTACCCGATCCAGATCGAGGCGCCTTAGGACCTGCGCGCACGCTCCCCCTTGCCACTTACGGCACGCGCGGACGGCGTAGGTACCGGGGCGAGCCGCGCTCTGCTGCTGCGCCGGCCGTGTGCCGTGTCCAACTCGGGCTTGACGCGGTGGCAGGTTGCGACCAGATCAGGCGGCGTCTTGGACGACGGGCCCACCCGGAGTGACCAGACAGAAGGCCCGGCCGCCCCCCTGTCTTCAGCCCCTTGCCCCGGTGGTCCCGCCCGGGGGTGCGGCCCGCCGGAGCCGCTCGTCGCTACGTCAATTCGGACGCTTTCTCGGCAGCCTGAAAGCCGCACTCCTTGTGACTGCCGTCGCAGAACGGCTTGCGCTTCGTGTGCCCGCACCGGCACAGCGCAATGGCGGGCTTATCGGCAGGCAGCGGGATCTCGTTGCCTTCGGTATCCAGCAACTTGATGGGGCCTTCGATGACGATCGGGCCGTTCGGACGTAGACGCACGATCACTTCAGCCATTCTTGCCACCTCCGCGTTCTGCCGGATCAGTTCTCAGTCGGTTGCCTTCGGCGAGTGCTGCCCTGACCCGGTCCACGAGTTCGCTCAGAGGCAAGTCGCGCTGTTGCTGACGGGTCTGTAGGTTGCGTAATGCGAAGGTCCCCTGGGCAAGCTCGTCGGGGCCGATAATTAGCGCGAAGCGATAGCCCCGGCTAGAAGCATAGCCAAGCTGATCGCGGAGCGGTCTTGGATCGGGGAAGATTTCGCACCCGATGCCTGCTTGGCGTAGACGGTGTGCGAGGCGGAAGTATACGCGGACGTCGCCGCCGGGGAAGTTGACGAGGAGCACAGGAGCGGTTGCCGCCTGGGGCTGAAGCCAGCCGGCTTCCGCCATAAGCGCAAGCAGGCGATCGACCCCGAAGGAGGCGCCAACGCCGGGCAACTCGATGGAAGTGAACAGACCCGCCAGGTCGTCGTACCGGCCACCGGCCGCCACGGCACCGAAGGACTCATAGCCGTCGACGGTTGTCTCAAAGATGATGCCCGTGTAGTAGTCCAGGCCGCGTGCCAGCGAGGGATCGATCCGGAAGGTAGCACCGTCCAGTTCTGCGGCCTCCAGCAGCGCCAGCACCTCCTCCAGTCGTGTCAGCCCCTGAGAAGCAGTCTCGTGCCCGGCCAGCAACTCTCGGAGCGCTGCCAGCACGCTGGCGTTGTCGTTCTTACGCAGCTGGTCAAGTTGCTGAAGCAGCTGTTCCGCTACGTCGTGAGGCACCAGCGGCTGGTTGTCGGCGCCGCGCAGCGCCGCCAGCTCTCGGGCAACCCCATCTCGGCCGACCTTGTCCCATTTGTCCAACACACGCAGCACGGCACTTCGGTGGGCAAGGAGTCCAAAGTGGGCAAGCAACCCATCGAGCACCCGACGGTCGTTAAGGCGGACGGTAAAGGCGGGTATGCCGGCCGCGCGGAGGCCGTCGTGGATGATTTCGGCCACCTCTGCATCGGCCACCACCGAGCGGCTGCCTACGATGTCGAAATCGCACTGGTAGAACTCACGGTACCGGCCGCGTTGGGCACGTTCGCCGCGGAACACCAGGCCGATGTGGTAACGTTTGAACGGCACACCCACGTCGCTGACGTGCGCAGCCATGTAGCGGGCTAGCGGCACGGTCAGGTCGAAGCGCAGCGCCAGGTCGCTGTCCTCGAGCCGCTGTCCCCGCTGCGCGACCTCGTAGATCTGCCGCTGGATCTCATCGCCACCCTTGGCGTAAAGCACTTCACGCCGCTCTAGCACGGGGGTATCGATCGGCACGAAGCCGTGCCCCTCGAACGTGCTCCGGAAGACACTCAGCAGCCGGTCCCGCGCGATGGCCTGCGCGGGCAACAAGTCCCGGGTTCCGGATGGCACACGCGGCTCAATCATCGCCGAGCACCTCACTGCGACGAACATGGCATCATAGGCCGTGCCCGGCCACCTGGCCAGCGAACCGACCGGCCTCCGGCGCATCCTTCAACCAGCGGACTGCCTCACCGAACAGTTCCCCCTGTCCCGGCCCCGCGATCACGGCGCGGCGAGCTAACACACCGGGCATGCGTACAGCTTTCGCACGGCAAGAGAAGCGCGGCCGTGACGTGTGCAACACGCCGGTCCGCTCCGCGGCGGGAGGGGGGGCACCGGACGGATCCCAGCACGCAAGCACTCGCTTACCGCTTCGGATAGATCACGAACTCCACCCGACGATTCTTCGCCTTGCCGGCCGCGGTGCGGTTGGAAGCGATCGGACGGGTTGGGCCGTAGCCGGCGACGAAAAGTCGGTCAGCTGGGACGCCCTCTTTTCGTGTCAGGTACTCAAAGACCGCAAGGGCGCGCTCGGTGGCCAGCTCGTGGTTGCTGCCCCAGCTGCTCTTGCGAATGGGATCGGCATCGGTGTGCCCTTCAATGCCGACCATGTACCCGGCGTACTCGGACTTCAGAACACGCGCGATTCGCTGAAGCACCGCCCGCGCCTCGGGTCGTACCTTAGCTTTGCCCGGGTCGAAGAGCGGGACCGAAGTGATCCGGATCCTGACCACATCGCCGTCACGAACGACTTCGGCACCGCGGATTCGCACAAGCGGAATGCGATCGGCGGCGCGGGAAGCTCCCGAACCGACCGTGCTGCTGGCGGCCACGCGCGTCGAGCGCGACCGCCACGCAGAACGGCGCGTGGCCGGACCAAAGGCCTTCTGCGACGACTGGTGCGGCGCTGCCGGCGGCAGTGGGCTACGTGCGGCAAGTTCCAGCGTCGGTCTTGAGGGCTGGCTATCCCAGGGCATCGAGCTTGTGGTGCCGGCTGTCGAACTGGTCCGGCCGGTGGCCGGGAAGGTTACCCGGCTTGCCATCTGACTCCGTAGCCGGCGCACTTCTGCCTGTTCACGGGCAAGCAGGCGGTGGAGCTCCTGGTTGTCCTGTTCGAGGGCCTGGAGGCGGGCTTGCGCCTGAGCCAACTGGCTCTGGCACTGGCGGTTGGCGCGGCGCAGCTGCTGGTAGTTTCCCAGCGCGGTGAAGGGATTGGTCAGCTGCGTCGACTGACAGCCGACAGTCCCGAGCAGAACGGCAGTAGACAGGCTCACGAAGCGGACACATCTGAGCCAACCAGCCATCCCTGCCTCCCTGTCTCCTGCCCGCGCCGGGGTTCAGCGGCGACGAAGCTGCCGCACGGTCTGCACCAGCTTCAGGACGCCCGCACCGATGAGGCCGGACGCCAGCATCACAAACCAAGCTGGGCTGTTAAACTCCCCTAGCAGCGGGAAGCGGACGACGATCCTCTGGCTGTTCGCGATGATGAACCCTGCCACGATCGCGCCCAGCACGCCGTAGACAATGAGATGCCACCTCTCTCTGATTCTTCGGACCGCTTCCGACACTTTCATTAGAAAACCTCCCCGAGCCTACCTAACCCGCAAAAAGCAGCCTTAGCAACAAGCGGAGCGCTTCTGCACGGGGCGCCACCAGTACCCACAGCTCGGGCCACGCCAGTACCACGGTCACGGCGGCCGCTGCCAGGAACGGCCCGAGCGGGATCTCGCGCTCGCCAAACAAGATGAACCGCACGAGGCTGAAGCCGATCGCATAGAACGGTGCGATGAAGAACGCCAGCACTGCAGCTTGCCAGCCGAGCAGACTGCCCACCGCAGCCATGAGCGTCACATCGCCAAAGCCAAGCGCCTCGCGGGCAAGCCAGGGGGCAAATGCCATCCAGGGCTGGGTCGGGTCGGCCCCTGTTAGGATTACCCGAAACACGTCTGCCTGACTGGGAATCAAGTCCCGCCGGTACACACGGCCCTGCACACGGCGCCGTCTCAGCCACTGCCGTGCCCGCCACGCCAGCAGGCATCGCTTCAATTGCAAGTAGCCGTTGCCGAGCAGCCTGAACGACCAAACCGATGCCGCCCCTCCGAGCAGGCCGAGCACCCACGTCCACCACCCATTCCACTGTCCTACCGTCAGCAGTACCTCGGGCACCGCCCCGAACCGCCGCCAGCAAACGACGTAGGCTGCCAGATACAGCGCCAGCGCAGCCCAGGCGGTGAGCATGACCAGGTCGGCCGGGCCGACGAATCGGGGGATTGTGCGCCGCCGCCATAAGAAAACGGCCCAGTGCAGGCAGCCCACTGCGAGGGCCACGACCAGTGCCGTGAACCAGCGGCGGGCCGTCGGAGTCCAGGCATCCAGCATCGGCACGATCGACTGCACCGTGCGCAGCGGGACGTCCGGGACGAGCAGGCAGAACAACAGGCCGGCGACCATCAGGGGCACCGTGACACTGTCTGGAATAACCAGGTACCGCAGGTCGATTGCGCTGGCAACGATGAGTCCGCTAAAGAGGATGCCGTGAGCGAGGAACCTGGCCAGGCTGGCCCCGCCCTCGGCGGGATCGATCACGTCGCGCCAGAAAGCGGCCAGCCACAGCAAACCGCTAAGCAATTCAACGAGCGGATAGCGCAGCGGTATCGGCTCGCCACAGTGTCGGCACCGGCCGCGGAGGAACAGGTACGAGAGAATCGGAATGTTCTCGTACCAGCGGATCGGCTCCTGACAACGCGGGCAGTGCGACGGTGGCCAGAGAATGCTTAGGCCGGCCGGGATCCGGTAGATGCACACGTTCAGGAAACTGCCGATGCACGTTCCACCGGCGAATACCACCAGCAGCCAGTACCAAGTTGGCAGCGTCGCTTCGATCACCGTCGCACGTCGTTCTTAGCTCGAGGCCCGGGGCACGGCAGGGCGTGCAGCCATGCCACAATGCGGCCAGCCACCTGTTCGACCGGTAATTCGTCGGTGTCGATCGTCAGCTTAGCAACCTCACGGTACAGCGGCTCACGGACCCGCAGCAGCGTTCGGATCTCGTCAAGCATGTCTAGCTCGGTCAGCGGAGGCCGGTCATCCGCGGACTGGCTGTCGGCTTGTAGTCGGGCGAGGATAACCTCCGGTCGAGCACGGAGCCAGACGACCGGCAGCGGGGCGAGCAGCGCCCGGTTCTCGGCCCTCAGCACGACACCGCCTCCTGTGGCGATGACCGCGGCCGTGGTACCCAGCAGCTCCCTCAGCAGCTCGGCTTCGCGCTTCCGGAAGCCGCTTTCCCCTTCTTCGGCGAAGATCTCCCGGATGGTCTTCCCCGCGCGCCGGACAATGAGCCGGTCCGTGTCGACCCAGGGCCAGCCGAGCGACTGGGCCACGAGCGGCGCTACGGAGCTCTTGCCCGTGCAGCGGTAGCCGACGAGCACCACAGGGCACTTGCCCACCGTCACGACTCGCTCCGAGTAAAAGCTGATAGGGAAAGCTCCTTGCGGGCCACCTCCAGCATCAATTCCTCGGGCGCCTCCTCCTGAGTGAAGAGCTGGAACTGCAGCACGGCCTGCTTAATGAACATCTCCAGGCCGGTGATCACACGGCATCCGCGTGCCCGCGCTTCCTTGATGAGCAACGTATTCTCGGGGTGGTACACGGTGTCGAAGACCACCATCCCCTCCTCCAGAAACCCCGGTGAGACAGGAATCTCGTCGACGTTGGGGAACATACCGATCGGGGTGCAGTTGATGAGTACGTCGCAGGGTACCGCAGTGCGCTGCTGCCAGCTGACATGCCTGGCGCCCGCTTCGCGTGCAAGCGCCTCGGCACGCTCGAGCGTACGGCCGCAGACCGTCACAAACGCGCCGCGTCGCACCAGACCGAACACCACGGCACGCGCCACCCCCCCTGCCCCCAGTACCAGCACCCTACGGCCACTGAAAGGCTTCGCCTCGCCCAGCTCGGCACCCAGCTTTGCCTCCAGCAGCATCATTGCCGCGCGGTAGTCCGTGTTGTGTCCTTCCCAGGCACCGTCACGGCGGACCAGCGTATTGAGCGCGCGGACCATCTTCACGGCACCATCGGCATACTGCACTCGAGCCACCGCTGACTCTTTGTGTGGGATCGTCACGCTGAAGCCCTGGATCCGGAGCGGTTCAACATCGTCCAGGAACGTCTGGAACTGCTGGCGCGTCACCCGAAACGGCACATATACGGCGTTGACGCCGACCTCTCGAAACGCCGCGTTGTGCACGTGCGGACTTAGACTGTGGCCCACCGGGTCGCCGATCACGGCGTAGATGCGGGTGTCCTGGTTGAGGCGGTTGAAGTGATAAACGTCCTTCATCTCGCGGAACGTCAACTGTCCTGGGGCCAGCCGCCGCTGCGGGTTGAAGGCAGCGTAGGTGAAGGGGGCGCCGAAGATTCCGCAAAGAATACGGCTCGGAATGCCAAAGTCGCCCATACAGAACGCGATCGTCGGCACAGAGCTCTTGCGAATCAATTCAAGGACTCGCACGTTGTCGCGCGGGTGCTCAGCCAGCGTGACGATCTTGATGATGTCTGGATCGAGCGACTGCAGGTGACGGTGGATGATGTCGAGATTCTCAGGCGTGGTCTCGAAGTTGTGGTAACTGATGATCCGCTTCGTCTTGCCGTAGCGAGGAATCTCGTCGGCAATGTCGGCTTCCAGATCGACGTAGTCGACACCTTCGGCAATCGCCGTCCGCAAGATGAGCTGTCGCTGGTCCTCTTTGCCCGCGAATCGGCCGCCCTCCGAGCCGCGACGGCACGTGATAACCACCGGCACAGGCCGCTCGGCCAGTAGCCGCCGGAAATCGGGCGGCCGACGGAGGTAGTCCAGGCGAAGCTCAACCAGATCAGCCCCCTGCTTGGCCGCCTCCTTGTATTCGGCAATCATCATCTTGTGCCGCGTTCGGGCGATCGAAACGCAAATCATTGCGGAACCGCTCCGAAGGGATGATCTGCAAGACGAATCGACGGATCCCTAAATCATAGGTCACCGCCCCAGCCGCTATGTGGCACCGGCAGCGCACGAAAAGACGCCACGGCCTTGAGACCGTGGCGTCCGCGGCTATGTACTACGAAGGGCTAGGCAAGCATTGGCTAGCTACCCGTGCTACAGCCGGCTGCCGGTAGCGGCGGGGTGCACGGCAGCGTCGTCGGACAATGGAACCGCGGCAGCGGCACAGCGGTCGGCACCAGGCGCGGCACGTAGTAGGTGTAGCTGCAAGGGACGCGATCAACGACCACCCGCGGCACCCGGTACGAAACGGTGTACGGAATCCGTTCGCTGACCACGCGCGGCACCCGCTCCACGACCTCTTCAGTCACGTACCGACACCGCCGCACGGGCACTTTGCGGACCACCGTCTGCGGCACCAGCTTGCAGACGCGGTAGGGCACGCGGCAGACGCGCTCTTCGCGCACCCAACGGCACACCCGCACCGGAATCTTGCGTGTGGCCGTCTCGGCCACCCAACGATACCGTTTCACCGGGATCTTCACCGTCTCGGTCACGGGCACGTAGCGGACCACACGCCGCGGCGGACATTGCACCTGCTCAAACCGCACCCGGCCTGGCACGTAGGTCGGCAGACCGGTACATGGATCAACGGTCCAGCAGCCCGGTTCCCGCACACAGCGCGTAACCACCGGCCCCGGCACCTCCTCCACCACAGGCCGGAATCTTGTGCGACACACCTCCCGCTCCACCGTCTCCTCAACTAACCGCCACGTTGTGAACTGCTCTTCCCGCTCGACCGTCTCCCACACCGGCCGGAGCACGGTGTAACGGTACTCACGCTCCCGCTCCTCCACAACCTGGCGCCAGACGGTCTCCTTGACCTCTCGCTCGTAGGTTTCCCACACCGGACGCTGCACCAGCCGCTTCTGCTCGACGTACTCGGTGCGGTAAACGGTACGGTAACAGACCCGCTGAATGGTCTGCCACTCGGTGCGAAACACGGTGCGATAGAACGTCACGGTGCGAGGCTCCCAGCGGAGGCTTAGCCAGGGCAAGGACGGCTGGGGGCAAGCGGTCGCGGTCGGCCGCCAGCCAGACAGGCAGCATGTCTGGCGCACGCCACTGGTCCCCTCAAGCATGGTCGTACCGAAGTAGCTGGCTCCGGCGGGCCGAGCCGCCGCGACGACCAGCACTCCGGCCAGCAACCCGATCCACATCACTCTCCGCTGCATCGGCCGCAGCCTCCCAAAGAAAAGCCAGAAGTCGCCTCAGAACCGCATTCCGCTCGATTCTAGCTCGCCGCAATCCCTGCCCCGCCGGCGCCCGCAGTCCAAATTCGACCGGCGAGACCGACCGTAGCTCCTGTGCCGGTTGCGTAAGTGGCGCGGCCAGGACAGCGCAGGCAAGCTGCTCAGCGGGGGACACCGGTGAGGGCAGCAATAGAATGCAACAGGTCGGCGTCTCAATCCGAACCGGGTTACCGAGAGCGACCATGGCGCAGGAACCAGATCGGCCAGCGAGCCGCCAAGAGCAGCCTCCAGAGCCCGTCGCCGAAGACACGGTCTCTGCCGCTACGGCGCGTGGCGACGACGAACCAAGCGCAGAGCAACTGGAACCGCCCAGTGCCGGTTTCATCGTCCAGCTCTTCCTGCTGCCGGCCATCATCGTGGGCATCATCGTGTTGGTCTGGGTGGCGTTCGGGAAGATTGCCAGCAACGCGCGCAAGGTGGAGGACTACATTCAGGGGCTGCGCAGCCACAATCCAAAGCTCCGTTGGACGACCGCCCACGAACTGGCCATCCGCTTGCGAAACGACCGGAAGCTCGCCTCTGATCCGCTCCTGGCCCAGCAACTGATCCGCCTCCTGGAGCAGTCGCTGCAGAAGGCCGCCACTGCGGAGGGTGACGAGGACGACGAGGTCAAGTTACGCGTGTACCTGGTCCGTGCCCTTGGCGCGCTTCGGGTCGGGGATCCACGCGCGGTGCTGGCGATCGCGGCACGCCAGGATCCGGTCACACAGGTTCGCAGCTTCGCGCTTTGGGAACTGGCCGAGCTGCTGCACGAACGCCCCGAATTTGCCGGTGATGAGCAGATCGAGCAGGCACTCATCGCCGGTGCCGACGACAGCGATCCGGCAGTCAGGCGTTACGCTGCGTACGCACTGGGCGTAGCCGGCACGCCGAAGGCTCTCGAGAAGCTGCGGACCCTGCTTCGTGACAGCGACCGTGAGACGCGGTACAACGCCGCGGCCGGTCTGGCGCGCAACGGCGACTTCACCGGGATCGCCGTGCTGGTGGAAATGTTGACC
>JALXBF010000117.1 GCA_026991575.1 Planctomycetota bacterium
TAGCAGCACGATGTGGTGCGGCGCCAGCTGCCAGCAATCAGCGAGGCGGCGCAATGCTCGGTTCACGTGACCGCCGCCGCTCTTGGCCTCCACAACCGCCCAACACTCTTCCGACAGCGGAACCACGACGTCCAGCTCACACGCGTCCTCTCCGTCCGGTCCAACCACCTTCACCCGGGCCACTGGCTCGGGCAGTTGCTGATTCCGGCCTCGACAAAGATGCCAGGCCACGACCAACCCGAACAGTTCCAGCCACAGTCCCGAGATGTACAGCCGGAAGGCTGGGTTACTGACAGGGGCAAGAAGCCAGTGCCGTTCCCGACACACGACGGTGGTCCGTCCAATTAGCCCTGCCTCTCGAACCAATTCCAGCAGGGCATGTGTCCGTTGAACTTCCCCCTTTGGGTAGGCATTCGGCCGTAGCACCACGTGTTGCCGCTTGCCAGGAGAGCGGGCGGCAAGCCGCCGCCAGGCAGCCAACACGTGCCGGAGAAACTTGTTGCGGTGGTACTCAGCAGCAAGGCGGCAGGTCGCAAGCGCAATGGCCTTGTCGGTGGGCACCAATCGCCACGCTTCGGCGACGGCGAAACCGGTCTTAGCCAGCCGATGCACGATCGGGTGGCCAGTGAGCGAGACGCGGGTAAGCCCGCAGGCGGCGACGTCGGTTGATTGTGTCATAAAACGGTACATCGCGTCGTTCTTGACTGGAGGCCCCTCACCACGGTGGGCGCAAACACGTCCGACCTCCTTCCTATGTGTTTAGGCACAGCGGCCTCCAATCCTGACAGGCCACAGCGAGGCACGTCGCTCAACGGTGCCCCAGCAGCCGGTCGGCTGCTGGCCTCTACGCCTCGGTCGCCGGCAATGGGCCGAACGGCCGGTCAGGAAAAGCATCGGACGAAATGAGCTCCGATTGAGACGATCGGCGTGCCATGCTGCGATTGCACTGAATTGGCCGGAGGATGTGCGGGTTGCGTTGTTCAACCGCCGCTCCGACGCCAACGGCCCGCGCGGGTTCGCTTCGCTTGCGTTTGCGCGATGGTCTCGCCCACGTTGGCCGGTTGGTTTCGGCTGCGTTGGCAGCTGGTTTCGCCTGCGTCAGAAGACCGTTCAACTCGCCAGCTACCGTGAACTTGCGGGAGGGGGGGCTTTACGCCCCCCTCCCGCTCTGTTGATGGGTAGCGCGGGCAACACCAGTTTTGTTTTTTTTCTCCGTTTGAAAAATCCCCCCGACGCCGCGGACCCCGTCCGCGGCGTCGGCGAGCCGACTTTGCGCACGCCACGTATCCAAAGAAACGCAACCACCCGAGCCGCGGGCGGGATCGACCCGCCCGCGGCTCGGCGGCGACAAAATTTTTTTCGGATACGCTGGCGCTACCCATCAACCTCGCGGGAGGGGGGCATGAAGCCCCCCTCCCGCCCATCGAAGCAAGCTGGCGGGTCCACGCGGCAATTCCCCTCGGCAGGGTCTCGCGTGGGAGTCGTCCCGTGCTCCATCTCGGAGATGGATTCGCAACCCCCGCGCGGGCGAGTCCACAGGACCGCGACGCCGACCCCACGGCAGTCTCTCGGCAGGTCACCCCCGTGCGCTCCCGAGGGGTGAATCTGCTACCCCATCCGCATGGGAAAGACCACCCGCGAGCCCCTGCTTCCCCAGCGATGGGAGACCGCTGGCGATCGGTTACGCCGAGCACAGCCCCCATGTTCCCCGTTGGCCCGCCAAGCACTACGGCCTCCCTCTTCTCCCGGGGACGCCGCGACAGCGTGCTGCAAACGCGATCGCCGGGTGCCCACGATCCACCGTGCACGGGGCCGGACCGAGCCGCCATCCCCCAACACTGCCACCAACTCATCCAGGTACGGCTACTGGCCTAACCGCTCCAATTACCGCGACGGGTTCCCCTTCCGTGGCACTGCCTCTTCGGGCCCACCACTTCCCGTAGTGACTCGTTTCTCCGCAACTCCTGCAGGCAGTGCTCGATGCTTTGGTGTCGCAATGCCGCGGTCAGGACCAGAATCCGCCACGCCACACGCACGGGTAGATCATTTCGGCCACGACCGCGACCTTTCGCCAACGATGCCAGCAACCGCTCGTCGGGGATGGTTTCCAGAAGCTTGCGGATCGTTCGGATCGTGGGCTGGTCCTCGAGCGTCTCCCAGGCAAACGGCCGACGCGCCGTGCTCCGGGCCATCGCGATTCTCCTGATGTCAGTGGCCTGCTGAAGGCGAGGGAGGCACCTCTGAGACAGCCTGGAGGGCAACACATGCCCGCGTCACGCCCTCCTTGGTCGAATATTCGCCCTTTTTCGTTCCCGATCCGCAAACATGGGCTGCGAACGACACTGAGCCAATCCTTCTGCGGGGAAAGTCTTCTCGGCACCGCCCCGCAGACCTGATCAGCCAACAGCTTGCGGACATCGCAACCGCCTCCCAACGAACCGCCGACCGTTGATCCCGCACCGTGGCAGCGGTATGCTGACACGGTGTGGGATGCCGGGTGGGTCCGACAGCACCGAGAGCGGACGAGTTCGGTATGTCGCTGCTGCTGTTCCAGCTTGGCCGCATCGACGGCCGGATGCTTGAGGAACATCTTTTCTGCTACGAGGGCCGAGCCTGTCGTACAAGCCTGTCTTCGCTGGCGATTGCGGAGCTCTGGCAGGAGACGGTGCGGCTCCGGCTGCTCCTCCCGATCAGTCTCCCGTTCAATCCCTCATTCACCAGCGTCCCAACTGACGCCCGATACGCTCATTTCGCGGAAGTGATCAAGGAGGTGTGGCGCGACCCGGACCGCTACTGCCGGGCCCCCACCCACGCCTTCGACGAACACCCTCACGTGCGTGCCATCACCCAGCAGAACCTGGCCCCGCCCAACGGCCCCTATGCGGTCATACCTTCGTTCGGCGCTTACCCGAACCCGGCGAGCGGGGCCGCGATCGGCTTCGATGCGCTGCCTGCGTTCATCGAGCTGTGCATGTTGACGGACATGCTTGTGACTTACCTCGAGGTGGCCCAGCAAGAACCGGTTAAGCTGCTGGCCATCGACGCGTCGTGCGGCATGAACGTTCTCGTCGGGCTGCTCTGGTCGGCCTTTCGCTATCTCGGCGCTTGTATGGGTCTGTGGCATGCGGCCAGTAGCCAGCAGCCCGAGCTTGCCGTGTTTACCGTCGAGCCGGTGCTGCCCGGCACTGCCGGCCGCTACCACATCCATCGGGTGCCGATCAGGCCGGCGGCATTCTTTGAGTACCCGGCTCTTGCCAGGCCGCACTCCTTCTGCGATTCGGAAACGCCTATCATCCCGGCGGCCAGCGCGGTTTATCCAACCGATCGGCAGGCACAGCATCGACTGCGCAAGTTGCTGGCTTCTGGAGCCTATGCCTGGGCAGCGACTCAGTTCGGAATCCCGCTGTACCTTGCCCTCACGGCCAGGCACGAAGCCACCAAGAAACAGGTGGAAACCGAAATTGAGCACGTGTGCAGAGTGGTTGAGGACGCTGCCCGGCATCACTTCACCCGTCCTTCCGGCCAGAACGATTGGGACAACGCCCGCGTCGGGGCCGTCCGCGACGCCATCCTCGCTCTGTGTCTGTATGGCGGGCTGCTGGAGGCACTTGACAGGGCAGCCGAACTGTTGGACTGCACGAGCATCGACGGCGTGCAAGCTGTGGAACTGCGTTCGTTGCGAAAGTTTTACCGGCATGTGTCGCGGAGGGTGACCACGGGCGCAGCGGAACTGTTCGTGCGCCGGGAGCTGGGCACTGCCATCAGGAAGGTACGCAAGGCGGCAGTAGAGGCTCCGACTGGCTGGCATCCCATCGGACGGAAAGACACGAACAGGCGCATCCACCCTCGCAACTTCCTCGCACACTGTGGCCTGGTATCCGACGTGGCACGGTACTGTCTACAGGGCAACTCGGTCTATCTCGCACATCGGGATGATACTCACCAGAACGGGGTCGCAAGGACGCGACAGTTACTGTACAAGGGGGTGTTCCGCAAGGCAGAGCCCGTAGGGATCGGTACTCCAGGCGGGTCACACACCGATACCGTACAGCGCCACCAGCGGGAGGCTTCCGTAGCCAGGGAAGAGCAACGGCAAAGTTCGTATAGTGAGGTCGATGTACAGGTGCTACCGGACGAGGACTGGCCCCGCGTCCGCCAAACGCTAGTGGACACCTTGCGCCGGCGTGGTTTCTTCGGCGCCTGCCTGTACTGGGCCACGGTCCTTGGTGTACCTCACGGATTGACCAAGAAGGAAGAAGAGCTCGGTCGCCAGCCGCCGTCGCCCTCCTGTTCCGAATGGCAGCCCAGCTACAAGTTGGTCCGGATAATCCAAGAACTCAACGCCCTGCTACGCAGCGGCTGCGACCCCACCATGCCGGAATGGCTGACCAAGCAGTGGCTCCGCGGGCGAGTGAAGACTCCAGCGGCGAAGACCGGCGTGTGGATCGAAGTCCCTCCGCTGGCCGACTTCTTCGCCCCTAAGGACGAACTGCCGATGAAGCCACCGGACCTATGTGGCCGCATTGTACTTTTCCGTATCGCAATCATGCGGCACCCGACGGGCCCGCTTGTACTCAACGCGGCTGATGTGCAGCTTGCCCCGCAATAGAGGCCCCATCGCATCGTTGCAAAGACCATGACCCGGGCCAATTCGTTCCTGGGGCATTGCGACTCCGCCGGCGCTTTGCACCAGCACCGTTGGCATGGTTGAGCAGAGGAGTTAGACGTCACGCTGCCCGATGCGACTTTTCTCGTACGGTCCTGGATTGGCGAGTTTACGGAACTCATCCCACGTACCGCTGAGGCGTTGCAGGCCGACGATCCTTCGCTGGCACGCGGGCTGCTGACAACGTGGGCACGACTGGAGCGGACAAAACCGGGCCTGGTGACCAGGGCGGCAGGGGAGGCTACCGACGGGAGCCAAAGCCTGGCAGAACGCATTGGTCGCCCGGATCTGGCTCCAGCCGAGGAGCAGCTCCGAGCCGAGATGGGGCGACTCGTTGAGGTGGCGAAGAAGTCCGTGAGCCCGAAGGCGTGGAGCGAGAAGCTCCTAACGCTCGATCAAGCGGTTGATGCCGCTGCCGAGACGCCTGAGATGTCCACCTGGCCGATCGAGCTGCTCGAAGACCTGGACGATCAACAACTACTCGACGCCTGCGCCGCGTACGCCGGTAGAGAGGAGCTCATGACTAGCGCGACGCTGCGTCTGCTCGACTCCCTGGTGCGAGAACATGCGGACCTGTTCCTGCCGGCGCGAGAGCACGTGCTGACGGTCGCCCAGACCCTGCCGGCAGAACCGATCCACAGCGCGTTCTTGCCGTCGTACCGCAAGTTTGAGGTGCTCCTGGAGGAGATCATCGAGGCAGAACTCCATGCCTTTGGGCCGGCCGTACCGTCGTGGTTCGACACCGGTCGGCTGCTGACTGAGATCGCTGCTGTCCAGAACCTGGTCGCGCTACTGCGGGCGTACACGGCCCGGCGGCCCGTTGTCCTTGCCGCGGCCGGTGAAGCGGAACGAGAGGAGTACCGCGCCGTGCTGTGGCTCAGCCCGAACAGCCAGTACGTCGCGCAGCTCGACTGGGCAGCTCCCGAAGCAGCCCGCGGCAGAATGCCGATCCGGTTTCGCCGGGCCGAAGTGCTGCGCACGCAGGTGCTCCCAGGTGATCCGGCCACCGAACTGGCGGGCGCTCAGGTCGAGTTCGCGGGTTTGACAGCGACGATTGACGAGCAGGCGATGGCGTGGTTTTCGGTGGAGGCGTTGCCGCCGGTCGACGAAGGGCATGCCCCGCAGCTGGCCGAACTGATCGTTCGCCACGATGGACACACCGACAAGTGGTTCCTGGCTGAGTAGCGGCCGGGTAGCTGTGGAGGCAAGTCGGCCGGTCTGCCGCCTGAAACTGGGCACGGTGACAGAAACAGCTTCCAGCTTCTGCTCCCCCCTCAACCTCTTACCGACGAATCGAACCACAACGGCATGAGACCCGTCGCAGAGCACCGTCGCGCCATGCCATGCAGATCGACCGCGTCCCCGCCGATGGCCCAATGTCCGGCCCGTTTTCTCGACCGCGGCATCTACTCTGCTGCGCCTCTTTCAGCAAGGAATCCCTCAAGTCTTCCTCCGTGTTCTCTGTGTCTCCGTGGTGCAGCTCTATCGAAAAGGACTGCTCGGCTCGAAGAACCGCAGACAAGTCAAGTCGCGTCCCGTGTTCGTAATCGCTTGCCGCGCGCGTGCGACGTTTGGTACACTGGCGACAGTCGTAAAGTGTGACTCTGCGTAGGGGAGAATCAACACCACACACCTGGAGGTTGTCATGAGTGTTCTCGGTCGAACGCTGGGTTGTGCTCTGGTTGGGTTCGCGCTCTGTCTGTGCGTTGCGGACCGTGCCCAGGCACAGATCTTCTTCCCGCGGTCCGGCAGCCCGACAGCGGTCCGCGGCTACACGCGGCCTAACATCTTTGGTGGACAGGACATCTTCGCAAACGGCCGGATGATTGGTTACACGCGCAAGAACATTTTCGGTGGTGTCGACTTCATTCCGACTGCGCCAGGAGTGCAGCGGTTCTCGACCCAAGCAAACATCTTTGGCGGCCAGAACATCTTCGGGTCGTCTGGAATGATTGGCTACACATCGAAGAACATCTTCGGCGGCTACAACTTCGTGCCGACCCGGCCCAGTGTGCCGAGCTTCTCGACGCAACCGAACATTTTCGGTGGGCAGAACTTCTTCGGCGGTGTCAGAGGATCGGCCCGGCGGAACATCTTTGGTGGCCAGGATTTCTGGCTCAGGCTCTCGCCGTAGCGGATGCGTTGCGGCCTTTGCATCGGGCGCGTCCGAACACGCTGCCGGCTGAGGTCTCCCCCTGCTGGATCTTGCGCACTGGGCACCGGAACCGGTCCAGCCGACGGGCCAAGCGGAACTGGGTTCGATCCAGGCCGTCGGACGTGTACGGCATCCGCCCATGACCCCAGTCGTATTCGTTGCCGGATGTGTCAGCTAGCCCTTCGGCCCACGCTGCCGGTAGGGCGTTCCCTGTGCGTGTCCGCCACATGGCGGCGCAGACGCCTGGCCTCCCAGTGCAGCATTCCCCGGACTCGCCCCTGACAGCCTGATAGAGAACCGCTTCCCTGAACGGGCCGGTGAAGGGCTTTCCGTCGCTCACGTGCAAGGTCGACTGGATGGCGGGGCGGATCGTGAGGTTTTCTTTGCGGCGGTGCCGCGGACGCTATTCAGTGAACCTCCGAGATGGGGGGGGGTAGCCCCGCTGCTGGTTTGAAGTCGGTTGCCCGATCGGGTTGGCTTCTGCTTCACACCCACCAGCACCGCGCTGGGACCCAACCCACCGATGGCACGACGGGGGTACCGAACGACTGGCCCGGCTCCCGAGGTGTCCTGCACATGCGGAAGCGCACGCACGAGCTGCGAGGCCTGTGGATTGCATCCTTCAACCGCCCCTCCGACGCGAACGCCTCCGCTCGGGTTCGCGTCGCCTGCGCGCGGGCGAGTGTCTCACCCGCGTTGGCGGGTTGGCTTCGACTGCGTTGGGAGTTAGTCACGCCAGCGTCGGCGGACCGTTCAACTCGCCAGCTACGAGAACTCGCGGGAGGGGGGCTTCACGCCCCCCGCCCGCCTATCGAAGCAAGCTGGCGGGTCCGTGCGGCAATCCCCCTCGCCAGGGTCTCGGGTGAGAGGCGTCCCGTGCTCCCTCTCGCAGATGGATTCGCAACCCCCGCGCGGGCGGGTGGACGGAGCCGGGGCGCCGACCACACGACGGTCTCTCGGCATCTCGCCGCCGTGCGCTCCCGCAGCGTGAGGCTGCCACCCCATCCGCTTGGCACACACCGTGCCGCGAGCCCCTCCGGGTCGCAACCGACCTCTTCACGACCGCTTGCGTCGTAATGGCCAATCGAACCGGAGTGGGATTGAACGGCAGCGGGCAGGCTAACCTTCTTCCGTGGCGGATGTCGCAACGCGCAGCGGAGCTGGGAAAGAATTCACGCTGGCGGGAGAAGATTGGGATCGGAATGACACAGATAGGCTACGGAGCTCCGTGGCGCCGGCTGGGGCACTGTCTTGGCGCCGCCCGTCAGTCACAGTTGGGGCTCACGCAGGCGCGGTCGATCTGCCGAGTGTGCGCTTCGGGGACTGAATTGGCGAAGCCGACGGGCTGATCCACCCCCCCTGTCGACGACTCGATCCCCGCCTCATTAGCCCACGCGCGCAGAGCCCCAGTCCAAGAAGAGAGGAAGGAACTCAGCGTGTTGTTCTCTGTGTCTCTGTGGTGCGGTTCTGTCCGGGGCGAGCGGACACATGTTGGCCTCGTCCGGGAGCGGAACCGCCCCCCCCTGCCTACGCCGGACAGCAAGACGGTTGTCTGGCCTACTCCTTAACCCGATCGATTTCGACCCTCACCGGGCGCGGATTATTGATGCGGTAGATTTCGTCCTCGATGCTCGCAGCTCGCTCTTCCAGCGCGCGGATCTGCTGCTCGAAATCAGCCAACCGGCGTTTCAAGCTCTCTTCTTGCCGTTTCAGCGCTGTGTCGTCCGGATTCTGCTTCAGTGCGGCTCGCACCAGTCGAAGCCGCTTCCGCGCCGACCAGAGATTGCGTAACGGACGCACCGCTTCTTCGTTCCGCCGCTTGTTCAACTGGGCCACCTGGGCCGCCTGCTGTCTCAGCGGCCATGCATCGCGGTCCTGCAGTTCAATGCCGACGGCAAGCTGCTCCGCACGAAACCGACCCACCGGCTGCCCGTTGGCGCGCAACTCGTACAGTCCTGGAGGCAGACCGCGAACACGCAACGTTTCCCGGGAGAACCGATGCCCTAGCTGCACCAGCCGTGCGCCCGGCAACGCCTCTTCCGGCAGTACCCACGGCAACGCTAACGCATTCAGCGTGAACCGAATTCTGTCATTACGACCGATCACGTCGCTCACAATACAGTGCTCCATGCGAACAACAACCGCGTTTCTCTGTGTCACTAACAGCTCCGCCTTCCAGACCTGATCTGGCAGACCGAGGTCACGCACCATCGCAGCCGCCATGATTGCCTGTCCCGCCGGCCCCGGGTGGACAGCGTCCGGAATCACCGTGAACTTCGGGTCGCGCTTCCTCTGAGAAAACGTCAACTGATTCAGCCAGCTGTACATGTCCACGTATCCCAGCCCCTCCCGGTATGCCACCTCGCGGAGCCAGGCCCCGTAGTACGCCAGCACTCCGTTGTAGTACTCCGCTCGATCGGCCGGTGTGTTCGGATTCCGCATATACGCGGCTCGGGAATCGAACATCGTCGGGTGCATTAGAATCGGCGTTGCTCCGCAGTCCTTGATCTGTCGCAGCAGTTCCAGCATGTCGTCGTGGTACCGCTGGAACAAACCGGCGTCAAATGGCCGGTAACCACCGTCGTTCATGCCCAGGAGAATCGACACATACTTCGGCTTGTAGTGCGCCACGTCTCGCTCGAAACGGATCAACGCGTCGGCTGCTCGATCGCCGCCAACGCCTGCGTTGTGGAATCGGACCCGGACGTCGGGATAACGGGTGAAGAAATAGTCTTCGAAATACTGTGTGTACAGACACTGGTGTGTGATACTGTCGCCTAGGAAGACGAACGTGTCGCCGTCGTTCAACTCGATCGACGCGAGTGGTCGGGCGAACTCAGCCGCTTCCTTCTCCTGAGCAGCGACGACCGACAGAAGCGTGCCCAAGCAGATGGCGAAAACCAGTCCAGCTATGCATCGCTGTCTGTGCATCCCGACCTCCTCGAAAGACCAACCGGGGAAGTCATCCCCGCCTCTGTACGCAGAAGGTCCCAAAGCATTCGTAATGACACGTCGAGTACGACCGCGGCCCGTTGGGCCAAACCTGTGCCCGTCCGCGCTTGGGAACGGATCGCGCGCCTCGGATGCGGTGCTATTGTAATGGAAAAGCTCCAGTCTGCTCCCCCGCCACACACGCCCCCCGACCAGCACCGCCAACGCAGCTCGGACGATCTGTTGCTCGTTGGCGTGCCGCCCAAGACCATTGCGTCCAAATCGATGGTTGGTTGTCGGGTGATGCAGCAGCGTCGCTTCAGAAGCAGCGAGCACACTGTTCCCACGGACTGGGGCTTGATGGAGGCAACCAGTCCCAGACGACTTGTCCCCACGGATCCACGAGATCCGGGCCAAGAGGGTACTTTCCGCGGAACCCATCAGGGACGCGAGAGCCGATCTCGTGACACCGCAGGCGCGCACACAACGAGATGCTAATGAGTCAGCCCAGAGGCAGGATACTTCCGCAGGGTGTTGTTCCTGTAGCCCTTGAACAGGGCCAGACCGATGACCAAAGGCATTTCCTTCAAGCCTGGTAGCGTCGGCCCACGCATCTCAGCGCGTGCCACCTCCGTGTAGCACGCTCATGCCACGACAGCGAGCACCGTACCGAGTCTACCGAACGTGCTGTGCCAGCGCTGACGTCGTGATTCACCGCGGAAGTGTTCAGCTTTGCGGATCCGGCTCTCGCATCCATCTGCCGTCTGGCTTATCGGTCGGTGCTGGTCAGGCCCCTGCGGAATGTGGCACCGGCCGGATCAGAACGATTGGACAGCCGAGCCCCGGACATTGACCGCAACGATTCAGCGCGCAGGAGCACGTGAGTGTGTATACTGCCAGGTTCGCGGGTGACGTTGTAGAACCCAACGAAGTAAGGAGCCCGGGCGTCAGAAATGTCGGATCTCCGCGCGACGCCGGACAGCCAGGAGCAACGATGCGCCGTTTGTTCAGACTGTGCCCACCGCTAGTTGCGTGCACCTATGCGGTCCTCTCGAGCACCACTTGGCTATCCGCCGATGAGCCGGATCGGTCGCCGCTGGCCGCACTCGGCTTTGTAGACGTCACCGCTCCCCCGTTTTCGGCGGACCCTACCGGGCGGAAGGATTCGACGGAAGCAATCCAGCGAGCGATCGTGTACGCGCGTGACCACCAGATGGTCTGTTTCTTCCCGCCCGGAGAATACCTTGTCTCGGACACTCTTGAATGCCGCCAGTACCGGCCCCTGACTGCGGGCGGAACACGGCGCAAGGGCACGCGCGAATACCCTTGTGTGCTGGTCGGCTCCCGGCGTGGTCCTCGGCCGCGGATCGTCCTGGCACCGAATTCGCCCGGTTTCTCAGACCCTTCGAAGCCGAAGTATGTGATCCACTTCTGGGCGCCAGGAACCGGCCGCGAGGTCCCGCTCGACCAACCTCAACCCAACATCAATATGAACCAGATGCTGATCGGCATCGACATTGTCATCGGCCCGGGGAATCCAGGTGCGGTCGGCGTTCGCCACCGCTGCGCGCAGGGCTCGGGTGTGCAGGACTGCACGATTGATGCCCGGCACGGCTACTGTGGTCTGGAAGGCGGTGCGGGGTCCGGCGGGAGCCATGTGAACGTCACGGTCATCGGCGGCCGGATCGGGATGGACCTGCGCGAGACCCAGCCTGCTCCGACCCTCGTCGGCTGCACGCTGATTGGCCAGACGGAGGTGCCGCTGATCTCGGCCAGTCGCCAGACGTTGTGCGCCGTTGGCCTGCGCATCGAAACCGACACCAGTGGACCGGCGATCGTGACCAGAAAGGGCTGGGGAGCCCACACGGGACAGCTGTGCCTGGTCGACAGCGTGATCGTCTTCCGTAAACCGGGGCCAAACGTCGCCATCGACGCCGAGGCCAGCCTGTACTTGAACAATGTCTACGTCCGTGGTGCCCGAACGCTCGTCCATCAGCCCGGCCGCAGCCCTCTGCGAGCGTTTGATGCAGGCTGGAACCGGATCGCAGAGTACGCAGGCGGCGTGCCACAACGGTACCGGGATCGCAAACGGAACCTCGTGTTCCGCTACCCCGCCCCGATCTACGTTGACGGCGAACGACTGGACGTGCCCTACCTGGCCGCGGTTACCGATAGCGGACCACCACCGCGCGACCTGCAAACGCGGCATGTCTGGGATGAGGCACTCCCAAGCTGGGAATCGCCTGCCGCGGTGAATGTCAAGGATCCCCCCTACGGTGCCGTCGGGGACGGGAAAGCGGACGACACGGACGCAATCCAGAAGGCAATCGATGAGCGTGAAATCGTGTTCTTGCCGAAGGGAACGTATGCCGTCAGCAAGACGCTGCGGCTGCGTTCGAACACGAAGCTTATCGGAGTCCATCGCTGCTTTACGTGGCTTGTGCCGATCAGCCGTCCGGGAGAGGACTTCACCGATCCCGAGAATCCGAAACCGGTTATCCAGACCGCCGACGATCCCAGAGCCCGGACCGTCCTGGCCTTCTTCGGCATTCGAACGATGCAGCGATCGACGGCCGCTTACTGCCTGCTCTGGCGCAGCGGACGAGATTCCCTCATCCGGGACGCCGACATGGTGTACGCGTACGGACCGTGGCGAGTCCCTGAGCATCGGCCGGTCAAACCGTATAATCATCCGCTGGTCATCGTGGAAGGTCATGGCGGCGGCCGGTGGTACAACTTCTTCCAGGAGAGCTGGCGGTGGCACGGACCGGCGTACCGACACCTGCTCATCCGGGGCACGACCGAACCGCTGCGGATTTACCAGTGCAACCCGGAGCATGCGCGATCGGACGCGAACATGGAGATCCGCGGTGCCCGCAACGTGTCCATCTACGGCGTCAAAGGGGAATACAACCGGCCGATCATCTGGGTCCGGGACAGTGACCACATTCGAATCTTCGGTTACGGCGGCAACGCTGCCGCCCGCGCGGGCACGGCACTGTTTGTGATCGAACGTACCCCCAGGTTCCTGCTGGCCAACCTGGTCGACACGCCCCGCATGCCCCGAGGTATTTCGGACACGTTCTTTGCAGGAGACGGCGTCGATCCGCGTCGCTGGCACATGGTCCTGGAGCGCACGCTGACCGGCGACACGATCCGCACGGCGCCGCTGGAGCGTCCCGTGCTGTACAAGCGTGGCTATGGACCGAAGGGCGACTACTAGCGGCGTACCGCAGTGCTGCGGCGGCTGTGCGGCATTGGCCTGCTGACCCCACCGGCCGGTGACGTTGGCCCGTGCGACGCATCGCACCAGCTTGACCCGGCTATCGCACGAGTAGCGCCTGATCCGCGTCGCCAGGGGAAGTCAGCAGGCAGTGCTACCCAGTTACGCTCTCGTAGCGCGTCCTGCAGGCGGGGTACTGCTCAGCGTTAGCACTCATCTGCCGATCGGATCGAATCAGTTCCCCGGTTGTGATGCAATCCCGTTGCAGGATCCGCTCGAGGACTTCACCAAGTGTCCCCCGGTGCAGCTTCTTGCCCGGCTCTTGCGTCGCTAATCTTCCGATCGGAACCGGAGGCGATAGCTGTCAAGGATCGGTGTGCGGTTCGGGTCGGATGTGCTCAGTCGGAACCTCAGCCGCACGGACTCGCGCAGCGAAAACGTCGTTCCGCTGCGGACGGCCTCGAGCAGCGGGCGTCCCCTCGCGTCCAGTATGTCGACGTCCACGCGCGTGCCTGCTGGGGTCCGCACGCGGTACTCCAGCGTATGGAATTCGGTCCCCGGCGGCAGTTGCAGCAACTCGGTAACGAAGCTCCCCGCCGGGCAGTATGCGTCCCCCCGACGAGCCAACACGATGTTATCGGTCTGATTGACGACGTTCTCCCTGCGGCCTCGGTAGATGAAGTACGTGTCCTCGTAGGCCCACGGGAGCACGTTCAGCCGTTGGTACGTGCGGCGGCGCTGGAAGTGCTCGGTGTTCGGGCCGAGACCACGGGTCTCGATTACGTCTGCGCCACCGCTGCCGGAAAGCACCAGCTCCAGGTACGGATCGTCGTCCACATTGCAGGCGAACGCGGTCCCCCAGAAACGAGGCCCTCCGACGTCAAAGCGATCGAGAACATTGCCTCGGGCATCAAGTGCGAAGATGACCCCGTGCGGTTTCCCCCGGGCAGAACGCTCGGTGTCGAAATAGGGTCCGTTCGTAACGGCGACAATCTCGAGTTCTGGATCGCCGTCAACATCGCACAGCACCGGCGTCATGTACGCATGAGCCGCATCGTCCAGCTCCGGTCTCAGGTCACGCTTCCATAGGACTCGGCCCTGCCCGTCGAGGCAATACACCACGCCTCCGAACGTCATGCCCACGATCTCGACATCGCCGTCGCCGTCCAGGTCGGCCACGTTAGGGGAGTCCTCTTGCGCAAAGCCGGTCACCCGCCACAAGAGCCTGCCATCGGTTTCGAAAGCGTAGATGGCGTCGTGTGCATCGTCCCCCGCATAGTTGTCCACCGACTTGACGATCTCAACGGCTCCGTCTCCGTCAATGTCCGCTAAGACGGGGTCCGCACTGGACGCGTTGTCATTGGTGGCAAACGACCAGACCGTCCTCAGCGTCAGGGGGTCGAAGCGATGGAGCGTTCCCTTGGCAACGTGGTCGTCGCCGCTACCGGCAAACAGATCCCACTGGCCGTCTCCGTCCACATCGAGCGCACTAGTGTGGCAACCACACTGGGACCAGCCCTCCCGAATCGCGATCGGCCGTAGGCTGTGCATGTCAATGCGGAAGAGAAAACGGGTTCGGGACCCCAAGAGCCCATCGAGTCGTCCGTCCTGGTCAACATCGATGATGACCGGACTGTTCCCAAGCTTCCAGTCTGGTGCGTCCCACCGACCGAGGACTTTACCTGTTCGTGGGTCGAGCACGTACAGTCGGCCCGGCGAAGACGTCGTGTAGATGATCTCATACAGGCCGTCGCGGTTGAGATCGTATGCGCAGGCGGACTGGTGATCCCCCTGCAGGCGCACGGTCCACTTCGGCCGGCCGCTCGCTGCGTCGAGTAACCGAACCCGGCGTGTTCGTCGTTCGGCGAAGAAGATCTCACGCCGGCCGTCACCGTCGACGTCCGCACAGATCTGAGCCAGCGAGAAGCTCGGCTCGGGGATACTCCACTGCCGTTTGAACAAGCCGCGCTCGGAGCGGCGGCGGCCGGCCGCTGGTTGTTCCTCCTGGCCAGGCTGCTGACGCTCGGTGTCGCGATGCGCAATTGCCTGGAAATCGGACTCGTTCAGGGGACGGCTGCGTGGGTAGTCGGGAATCGTCAGCTCATAGATTCGTCGCACCTTCTCGGCCCGCTCTCGACCAGCGACGAACGGGTCAAACATCGCCTCGGCAACCAGCGCCAGCGAAAACGGCCCCTTGCGATCCGGGTACCGGGTCATCATCTCGCGATCTTGCTCCACGGGGAAACTCCCGTATCGGCCCGCGTAGAAGCGGTAGCAAAACCCTTGCGCAAACACGCCGTGCCGGGCCGGCAACTGAAAGTCCCGGAAAAGGAAATTGATCTCCCGCGCTGGATCTTTGCCACGCAGTGCCGATCGGTACAGCCGCAGGTACGTGGCGAACTCGGGCCCAAGTGCGAACCAGTGTCGCCGATGTGCGCGGTCGCGGTAGGTATTCACGTACCATCCCCGGCGGATCGGAATGCGACGGATCCGTCGCGCCAACTCTTCGGCTGCCTGCTTGTTGGGCACCGGCTGCTTGACGACCTGCACCACGGGCAACTCCGGCCGGACCGCGCGAACGACCTGGACCATCTCCGCAAGCATCTGGGCTTCGGGATATGGATTCCGCTGCCCCTGGCACACCCGGCAATGGCAGTACACGCCGTCGTGGTAGGGCGATTCGAGGACCACGCCGTCAAAGCCGCGCTCCGGCGCGCAGAGCTGAGCCAGGCGGTCCATGTACCAGCGGCGCACGCGCGGATCACGTGGACAGTCGGCTTCGCGATCGGCGTCAACGTTCTCGGCAGTACTGACCGAACGCGGAGGGGCCTCGTGCGCAGGCCGATAGGGAACGAAATGGAAAAAGACCTTGATGCCCTTCGCGTGCGCCGCGCGCAGAAACGCCTGGACCGCTTTCTGATATGCCGGGTAGTTGCACCAGACCAGGTTGACGTGCGTCACTTTCCACTCGCTTAACCACTCGACAAAGTATTCCTTGTCGAACACGACGTTCCTGCTAAAGCGGTTCAGCCGTGGGTAGCGCATGAACCCTTCGTGGTCGTTATCCGCCGAGAACAAGTTGCACCCGGATTCTGACAGCATCCGAACCTTCAGTGGCGGGT
>JALXBF010000118.1 GCA_026991575.1 Planctomycetota bacterium
TCCCCAGCCAGTAGCCCGTCGCCGCCACGATTCAAAGCGTTGGGTTGCTGAGCGAACCGCAGACCGGACGATGCGCCGGACTAGCCTGGTCGGCCATGAGCCCCCCGTGGGTTTTGCCCTGCGGGGGCAGGCATCGTGCCAAGATGGCGATCAGGTCAGCACGAGCTGGTTGAGGCGAGCCGGAGCAAGCACGGTGGCATGTGGGTGGCGTTCCTGCCAGAGCCGCAGCGTCTTCTCGTACATCAGTTGAGCGTACTCCAGCAGCGTTTCCCGGTTCGGTGCTCGTAACCGAAGTGTGATGTCCTGTTCGTACTGCCGCAGCACCTGGCCTTTTTCCTCGTAGGTCCCCACGACTTTCAGATGCAACGTCCAGCGGAACGGCGGCAGGAACGGCTCTTTGATGTACAGGCTGCACTCCACACGTAGCGAGCTTCGTGGCTTGGTCATATGTTGTGCGATGGCCCAGCCTGCGCCCACGAGGACTGCCGCTGCAGCTGCCGTAATCGTCAGTGTCAGGGCGGTCGTCCCGAAGTGCCACAGGATCACACTGGGAACGGCAAGCAGCACGATGAGCACGATCAGCAGCACCGACCACGTCCGCCACCGCACCGCGGCCCACATCCGGGAGAACAGACGCCGACTCTTGTGCAGAAGCAACCCTAGCCCAAACATCACGTGCTCCGCGCGCTCGATGCTACGACGGAACCGTACCTTATGATCTTATCGCTGCCGGTGCAGCTGGCCGCAGGATCGGGGGGCCCGCGGTTCGTTGTCCACACCCGACGGTGACGGAAGAATACTGCGTGCTGTACAGGTTCCTTCGGCACGGTCCCAAGCGAGACGAGGCGTGCGCGATGAAATTGACACCTTGGCAGGAACTGACTCGGGAACTGCACCAGCCGGCTCCGACGAAGATCATCCTGTTTGTGGCGGACGGACTGGGTGGACTGCCGCTGGAGCCGGATGGCAAGACGGAGTTGGAGACAGCTCGGACCCCGAACCTGGATCATCTGGCGGCACAGGGGGTGACCGGTCTAAGTCAGCCTGTAGGACCGGGGATCACGCCGGGCAGTGGGCCGGGGCACATGGCGCTGTTCGGCTACGATCCGATCGCGAACGAGATCGGCCGCGGGGTGCTGGAGGCGCTGGGGATCGATTTCCCGCTGGAGCGGAGCGATGTGGCGGCGCGGGGCAATTTCTGCACGGTCGATGAGGCCGGACGAGTGGTCGATCGGCGAGCGGGTCGCATTCCGACGGAGAAGTGCATCGAGCTGTGCCGCTTGCTGCAGGAGAACGTGCGTGTCGATGAGGCGGAGGTCTTCGTGGCTCCCGTGCGCGAACACCGGTTCGTGCTGGTGATCCGAGGTGAGAATCTCGGTGATCATGTCAGCGACACGGACCCGCAGCGAACGGGTGCCGAACCGCTGGATCCGATCGCTGAAGACCCTGCCTCGGAACGTACTGCTCAGATCGTAGCCCGGTTCGTAGCTCAGGCCAAGGAGCTGCTCAAGGACCACCATCCGGCCAACATGCTCCTGTTGCGCGGCTTTTCCAAGCATCCGGACCTGCCGACGATGACTGAAATCTACGGCCTGCACGCCGTGGCGCTGGCCGTGTACCCGATGTACCGCGGACTGGCCAAGCTGGTGGGGATGCGCGTGGCCAATGCCGGGAAGTCGCTGGCGGACCAGGTCGCGGCACTGAAGCGCGAGTGGGAACAGGGGGATTTCTTCTTCATCCATTACAAGTACACCGACTCGACGGGTGAGGACGGAGATTTTCGGGCCAAGGTCCAACGGATCGAAGAGGTGGACGCCGTGATTCCGGAGATCATGGCGTTGAATCCTGACGTGTTCATCTTCACGGGTGACCACTCCACGCCCAGCTTGCTGCGCAGTCATAGCTGGCATCCGGTGCCGGTGCTGTTGGTTGCAAAGAGCTGCCGTCCGGATGAGGTGCGTGAATTCGGTGAGCGTGCGTGTGCTCGCGGCGGGCTGGGCCTGATTCCAGCATGCCAGTTGTTGCCATTGGCTCTGGCGCACGCCGGTCGGCTGCGCAAGTTCGGTGCATGACGGGCAAGGGAGCAGACGCTTCAGCGATTGGTTCCGTGGCAAGATAGGAAAACTTTGCTGCCTGTCGCAGGTGGACCGATTGCCCGAGCGGTGGTGGTGGGCGCGGCTGAGATCGGCTGACGTGCTACGCTGCAGGCAATCGATACAAACGATGGGTTCAGTCCCACCGACGAACGCTGTGCCTGCGATTTCCGACTCACCACACGCCGACCTCTGGGGGAGAAGGCCCGCTGCGGAGGTGCAGGCAGCAGACCCCAGGGCACGCCAAGAATCAGCCTTGTGCGAGGAGGGACCATTCATGAAATGGTGGACGAAAGGATTCGCAGCGGCGCTGCTGGCGAGTTGCGCGCTGGTGGTGGCCGACAGCTCGATGCAGCGTACGCTTGTTGCGGCCGAAACTGAAGCGGTGACGAATCAGCAGATCGCGGAACGGATCGCGACGGCAATCGCTTCGGCCCCGGAGCTGGCCGGCTACGACATCGACATCGAGTATGTCAGGGGCGTGTGCACGCTGCGCGGGACCGTCAGCCGTCCCGAGGACGTGCAGAAGGTGGTTGCCATCGTCAAGAAGCTGAACGTCGCCAAGAAGATCGTGACCGACCTGAGCGTTCGGGACCGGAGTGTGAAGCCGGCTGCGTACCGGCCGAACGCTGCGGTCGTGCCGGCCGCCATGATGGCTGGTGAGGCGAAATCGGAGATCCTGGCTCCTCCAGCGCCTGAGTATCGCTTCCGTGGCCGCGCCAGCCAGTATGAGCAGCCCTATCGGCCGCCTTTCGCCTGGCCGCTGGGGGCGCCCTACCCGAACTACTCGGCCGTCCAGTATCCGCGTCTGCTACACGGCTGCGAGTTCCCGTACATCGGGCCGTTCTATCCGTTCCCCGAACCGCCGCTCGGCTGGCGCAAGGTGACGCTCACCTGGCATGACGGTTTCTGGATGGTGAAGTTCGGCGTGGCGCCGTTTGGCCGCTACCACTACTAACGGCACCCTAGCCGGATCCGCGAAGGACGACGACGAGATGCGGGGGCTTCCACGGCCCCCGCATTGCGTGCGCGCCGGCTAGGAGCCGGGCCAGACCAGTTTGCTTCCTACCCGGTGCAGTGCGGCCGGATCGCGTGCGGCCGCGTGTACCGGCCTGGTCGAGCGGCGCTGAGGCGGCGTGTCTGGCTCTATCGGAACCATCGTGGCCGTGTTGCCGAGCCGAGGGCCAGGCACGGCGCGCGGGTGCGCAACCCGCCGGTGACCACCTCGCGGGGCCGATGTGGGCACCGGTGTCGGCACGGCGATTGTGGGCTGCACGGCCTGCTGCTACGCACAATTCGGTCTACCACTACTGCCAGCTTGGTCGCTGAAGTACGAAAATCCGCTAAGCAACGCATGGACGTGAGCCGATAGAGAATGGCAGAGAAAGGGACCGGTGACGCGTGGATCGGTCCCGGCGCAGCCCTCCCGCTGCTGCGGGAGGCCCGGTACAGAAGCGGACGGAAGCACCAACCTTCATGCACGCTCCCTTTTAGAGAGAAGCCTCGCAGCGCGGGGGGACGTCTCGCACGGAGGAGAGAAATGCGGCTTTCCAGGTGGACGCAAGCATTCGGGGGGCTGATCCTTACCCTGACCTTGTTGCCCGGCTGTCTTGCGCTGGAGAGGTGGGAGTTCAGCGAAATCCCCATCAGTGCCCTCGTGCCAACTCTGGCTCCAATTGCGGCCGAAGGCGGCGCTGGCTACTGGCCTGTGCCGGTGAGCCCAGCACTTTCGGACGACATCGAACGGCTGATCGACAAGCACGAGAAAGAGGGGGTGCCGGTCCTGGACCCGATCGAGAATCACAATGCCCCGATCTTCTGCATGGATCCGCCGTCGGAGAAGGACATCTACGACGCTCTGCCGCCGATTCCGCACGGCATTCCGTTCATTGTCGAGGTGCAGCGCAACAACGTCCGGATGACGGTTGAGAAGCTGGTCGATCAGGTGGATGAACCTCGGTTCTACCCGCTGATTGGGCCGGCCCAGGTGCACCACTGCCACTTCAAGTGCACGGTCTGGTACGACGAGACAATCTACAGTGCTTGGCCCATTCCGTTCAGCTACACGGACCACAAGCAGGAGGTGGTCTACATCGACAAGGACCATTTCCATCGCGTGGGCAATCCTGGACGACTGACCGCCGCCGGGCGCTAGTGGTCAGCGGTGCGAGTCTGCTCGCTACCGGCCTCCACCCCTCTAGCACCGGGACTTCGCCAGACGCGTGCGGCTTTGCCCGAGCCGCACGCGTCTTTTCTTCGCCCAGCTGCCTGCGTCACTGCTGCTGGGCCACTTCGACGACGGGAGGGAACGCATAATCGGCGTACCGCGCCGCGGCGGCGACCATCTCTGCGTTGCCGCTGTGGATGCACAGCCGCACACAGAACCGCACCGACTCGCCGGCTGCGAGTTTCCGCCAGGGAACACCGGCTGGGCCTACCGCTCCCACGGCCAACACGCCTTCCTCCGACAGGAACCATCGCTCGCCGGCGTAGGCACCCGGCGGCAGAAACACGCTCAGGCCGACCCATCGGCCCCCGGACAGTCCCGACAAGTCCAGCCACGGGGTTGGGTATGGAAGCTGCTCCGCCGTGGTCGCCGCGCCCAGGCCGCTGTGCAGTCGGGCGCGATGAGCGGGCCACAGAGGGGGAGCGAGCTGGATGTTCACCAGCCCACGGCGCGGATGGTGATACAGTGTTGTGGGACCTTTGTTGGCCAGAAGCGTGACGGACAGTTCCAAGAGCCACCAGCGGGCCGAGGCGGCATAGATTCGGTAGGTGGTCGTGAGGCGAACGGAGCCGGCGGCCTGCCATTGTTGATCGAGCCGCAACATGGCGAAGACCGGCCCGTTCTGCCACTGCACCGGACCAAGCATCTCGACGTTTGCCTCCTGTTGCTCTGCCACGACGGGTGCTGCCGTCCAGAGGCCGGTCGGTCGGGCAACCCCTTCGGCGTCAAGCAGTTCGCCGGGAGCTGGCGTGGCGGTGACCGTGTGACCCGTCGGTGCACGCACGGGTGTCCAGAACGGGCAGAGCCAGCCGCGCTCGAGGCGGAGCACCGCGAGCTGCCGCTGCTGCGTCAGGACATGAAGCCGGTGCGGTCCCAGCCGCTCCACGCGGACGCGGGACTTTGGACGCCGCTGCCTGCCTCCCCGCGTTAGGATGTACGTGGCTGTCGCGCCGGCTTTGAGCCGCTCGACAATCCAGGTGGCGTAGTTGCGGTGGCCGTCAGACCAAAGCTGGCAGGGTGGCGGGCGCCGCGCCCGCTCCCGGTGAAGCTGTACCAGGCTGTCGGCTGGCCAGGGCACGGGCAGCGTGACGGGGCAATACTCACGAGAACGTGGGCCGGCATAAACGCGAATCACCAATTGCTCGACGTCGGCTTCCGGCACGATCCGATGCTCCGTGAGCTGACCGGTCCACCGTTGCCCGATTGTCCCATCCTGGCCGCTTGCTGGCCGGCACACCGTTCGGAGCACAACGGAGCGTCGTGCAGCGCCGACAGAGGATGCACGCAGACAGCCGCCGCCGGCGACGCTGCTGCCCGTGACAAGTCGGCCAGCGAGGATTGTTGTGGAGAGCTTTCGGTGCGTCAACTACGGTAACAGGCGCGGTCGTGATGGAACCGGAACGGGAGCAGGCTTCAGAGCCCACGCCGAAACGGATCGGCCACTACCTTCTCCGAGAACTCATCGGCACCGGGGGCATGGGGAAGGTCTACCGCGCGCACGACCCCGTGCACGACCGGGACGTGGCCATCAAGCTGCTTGCGCCCTCCTTGGCTGCTGACCCCAACTCTGTGCGCCGCTTTGAGCGGGAGATCGAAGTCCTGAAGCGGCTCGATCATCCCAACATCGTCCGGTTGCTTGATTCGGGCAGGCACGGGGGAGTGCCGTACTTCGTGATGGAATACGTGGATGGCCAGTCGCTGACCAAGCTCATGCGCCGCCTTGGGCGCGTTCCGTGGCGTCAGGCGGTGCACTGGGCGATCCAGATCTGCGAAGCACTGGCACACGCCCATGCTCGGCAAGTTATTCACCGCGATCTCAAACCGGGCAACGTGCTGATTGCCCCCGACGGGTGCGTGAAGCTGACCGACTTCGGTGTTGCCCGGCTCTTCGGTACGGCCACGCTCACAACCGCCGGCAACGTTGTCGGCACGGTCGAGTACATGAGCCCGGAGCAGGCTGCCGGCAAGCGGGCTGATGCCCGCTCAGACCTGTACAGCCTCGGCGTGCTGCTCTACACGATGGTCACGGGCAGGACGCCGTTCCGCGGCAAGGACTACCTGGAGGTGCTGCAGAAGCACCGCTTCGGCACCTATGATCCGGCCCGAAAGCTCGTGCCCGAAATCCCGATCTGGTTGGACGACCTGATCGGTGAGCTCTTGGAGAAAGACCCGCAGCGGCGGCCGCCGAATGCCGAGACGGTGCGCCGCCGACTGAATGCCGTGCTGCGCAAGGTGGACCTACATCGGTCAGCGGAACCGCGGCCGGAACGGTCTGACACGTTCGTGCTCGAACAGGACGTGGATGACGGGGTGGTGGTCGAGCCAGAGACCGATGAGACGGCTGTGCTCATTCAACAAGCTGGCGGCCCGCGGGCGAAAGCTACCGTCGCTGGCAGCCCGACGTTGACCATGCGGCTCATGCGGGCGTTGGCCGGTTCGGACGAACGGCCCATCGAACGCCGGCGCAGGCTGTTCGGCCGGCTCCTGTTGGTGATGGCGGTGGTGATGGTGGTCTATGGCGGCTACCGCTACTGGATGCATGCTGCTGATCCTGGCTATCAGTGGCAGCGGCTTCGGCAGCGCATCTCGGAGCATCGGGAGGGGGACTTGGCGGTGTTGATTCCCGAACTGCGCAGCTTCGTCGAGCGGTTTGCGGGCACGCCTGAGGCGGAGCAGGCCGAGGAGGCTTTGGTGCAGCTGGAATTGCGCCGCCGACGGCGTCAACTGCTGCGCTCGCCACTGGTGCGCGCTCTGCGGCCCAGCGGTACGCCGGCGAGCAGGGCGGAAGAGCAGTACCTGGCAGCCTTGCTCGTCCGGTGGCTTCAGGGCCGTGATGCGGCGCTGGCCGCGTTGGAGGAGTTGCTGGGGTCCGGTTCAGGGGGGGCGGAGGCGGAACCGGTGCTCGAGATGGCGGCTCAGGACTACATCGCGCTCAGCGTCGAGAAGATCCAGCTTCTTCGCCGCGAGGGGCGAGAGGAGGAGGCCAACGAGTTGCTGCGCCGGCTCCTTGCACGCTTTCAGCAGCATCCGTCGCCCCGGGTGCGCCGTTTCCTTGCGCAACTTCTCACCAGGACCGGCCTGCACGGCGAGCTGCGTCGTTGAGTTCGGCCACCATTTGCTCCGTTGCCTGCCGCACCCCATCCTGCCATGGCTTGCCAACATGCTCTGCCTTCAGACCCCCCTGAAGGATTGCACGCGAGCTACTGATCAGTGCGCCGAGGCCGTCATCGCGCACGGCCACCACGACATCGTTGGCACCAGCTCCCTGAGCGCCGTAACCCGGGACCAGGAACCAAGCGTTCGGCATCCGCCGGCGGAGCAACTGCAGCGCTTCCGGCGCGGTGCCGGCCACCACGGCACCGACGGAACCCAACCCGCAGACGCCCCTCGTTTCTTCGGCCCAGGCCTGCACCCAGTCCGCAACCAGCGCGGCAACGGTCCGCCCATCCGACAGTGCCGCTTCCTGCAAGGTCGCCGCGCCGGGATTGCTCGTGCGCACCAGAACGAACACCCCCTTACCGCCGGCCCTGACATGTCGCAGGAACGGCTCGAGAGTGTCCGGCCCCAGGTATGGGCTGACCGTCACAGCATCTGCTTGCCACGGGCCAGTGGCGCCGAGCGCGGCCTCAGCGTACGCTTCCGCCGTCGAGCCGATGTCGCCCCGCTTGGCGTCCAGGATGACGATCAGGCCAAGCCGCTTGGCGTGCCGAATAACCGCTTGCTGAACCGCGAAGCCCTTTGGACCGAGTGCTTCGAAGAACGCCGATTGCACTTTGACGGCCGGAACCAGATCGGCCACAACGTCAAGGGTTCCAACACAGAAGGCGTGATACGCTTCGGCGAGCCGCTCACTGGTTGCATCCTCAGGCCGTCTGCCCAGTCCGAACCGCTCACGTAACTCCCTCGGCAGCAGCGACGGCCTCGGATCCAGGCCCACGATTGCGGGCGTGCCTGCCGTGCGCACGGCGGCAGCGAGCCGGTCACCGAACCGACTAACCGCTTCGGGCATGGTGTCTACCTCCAGGGTTGGGGGCCCTACATTATGCGCCACCACCATCCGACGTGGGGCGGGCAACCTGTGGCACTACAATTCGGTGTGCCGCGTGGACCAGAGGAGCAGTCGATCGATGAGCTGCCAGCAAGGTGCACGGGATCTTACGGAACGAGTGCTCGAGGCGAAACGCCGGCTGGACGCGCACGTGCGCGCGATGGTGCGCTGGCATTTTGATCCCGAGACTGGGTGTCCCTTCTGGCTCGAGAAGGCTCGCGAGCTCGGGTTCGACCCGCGCGAGGAGATTCAGACCTTTGAGGATCTGACGCAGAAGTTCCCGCTCTTCGATGACGAGTGGCTGCGCGGTGGTCCGGTACGCCGGTGGGTGCCGAAAGCGTACGCCGACCGACCGATCTACGTGTTCGAGACCGGCGGCACCACCGGAACGCCGAAGATCCGAATCAACATTGAAGACTTCAAGATCGACTACGAATGGTTCAGCACCACGTTGCCCGATGAGTACTTTCCCCCAGGGAGCGACTGGCTAATGCTCGGGCCCACCGGACCACGCCGGCTGCGGCTGGCTGTGGAACATCTTGCCCAGTACCGCGGTGGCATCTGTTTCTTCCTTGACCTGGATCCGCGCTGGGTGGTGAAGCTCATCAAGCGCGGATGGCTTGAACACCTCGAGGCATACAAGCAACACGTCATCGAGCAGGCCATCACGGCGCTGACATCCGGCCACAACATCCAGTGCATGTTCGCGACGCCGAAGCTGATTGAGGCCCTTTGCCTGGAGCTGGAGCGGCGTGGCACGACGTTACGCAAGCTTGGTGTCCGCGGGATCTTCGGGGGGGGGACTGAGTTCACGCCGCAGTGGACGCGGTTTGCTGTCGAGGAGCTGCTTGATGGTGTCTACCTTGCGCCCACTTACGGGAACACGCTCATGGGGCTGGCCCCCGCAAAACCGATCTCAGCTGAGGACGGCTACAAGATCACGTACTACCCGCCACAGCCCCGGGCTGTCGTGCAAGTGGTCGACTTCGACGACCCGAACCGAGTGGTGGACTACGGCCAGACGGGCCGCGTGAAGCTGACCACGCTGACGAAGGAGTTTTTTATGCCGAATTTCTTGGAGCGCGACGAAGGCGAGCGTGAGCCGCCGTGCGTGCTCTACCCGTGGGACGGCGTCAGCGGCGTGCGCCCCTACCGGGGACTGGCGGCCACGACAACAGTTGGGGTCTACTGACGATGAGCCAGGTACCGGTCAAGATTCCACTGCTGCGGTGGGGAAAGCCGTACGAGAGCCTGGACGTCGTCGAGCTGCGCGACTTCGAAACCGGCGAACCGGTCGCGCTGTTGAGCCAGGCGAACGCGGCCCTCGTAGAACGCGACCTCGCACGCGCAGCGAACGCACAAGCCGCGCTCCGCGCAGTGGGACTCGATCGGCTCTTGGACTGCTTGACCCGGGCAGCGGATCTCTACGAACAAGCCACGCTACCGATTGTGCCTGGCGGGGGGCCGGAGCTCGACCCCGCAGCGTTTGTCGAGTTGCAGGCAGCGACGACTGGGCTGCCGGAACGGCTGTGCCGGACGAATATGACCAAAATCGCCTTCGTGTTGCGTAACCTGCGGGAGATCCTCCAGGCGTTGGCTCTCGGCGTCCGCCTCGACTGGCTCTGGCATGGCTACGGGCGGGGACCGCGGGGCGAGGTCGTGAGCTTACAGCTGCAGAGCCCCGTTCTAGGTGCGGTTCTGCCGAACAACTCGCCCGGCGTCCACACGCTCTGGCTGCCTGCTCTCGCCCTCGGTGTGGCCGTGGCCTTGAAGCCGGGAACCCAGGAGCCGTGGACCCCATACCGCGTGGCTGCCGCCATGATCGCCGCGGGCGTGCCACCGGAGGCGTTCGGGCTGTATCCCGGAGCCCAGGAGCTATCTCACACGTTGCTGGCCCATTGTCCACGGTCGATGATCTTCGGCAGCGCGGCGACCGTCCAGCGCTATCGCGGAAATCCGGCCGTGCAGGTTCACGGGCCGGGGTTCAGCAAGATCATCCTGGCGGACGACCAGGTTGATAAGTGGCCGGAGTACATCGAGCTGATGACCGAGAGTGTTGTCGCGAACGCAGGCCGCAGCTGTATCAACTGCTCCAGCATCTGGGTGTCGCGGCACGGACGGGCGATTGCCGAGGCGCTTGCCGAGCGACTGGCCCGCCTGGTTCCACGCGATCGGAACGATCCCGAAGCGAACCTCGCCGCGTTTACCAACCCGGCCGCGGCACGCCAGATCAACGAACTGATCGAGCAGGGAGTGCGCGAGGGGGCGGAAGACGTGACGGCTCGGTTTCGGAGCGGACCGCGGCTGGACGACCGTGGCAGTCACGCGTACCTGCTGCCTACCGTGCTCTACTGCGGCAGTCCGGAGCTTCGGCTGGCAAACCAGGAGTTCATGTTTCCGTTTGTGAGCGTGGTGGAATGTCCCCAGGAACGGATGCTCTCGGCGATCGGCCCCACGCTGGTCTGTACTGCCGTGACCGAGGATGACGGCTTTCGCCGCCGGCTACTGGACTGCACGTCCATTGACCGGTTGAACCTAGGCCCCGTTCCGACTCATCGGGTGGATTGGCGGCAGCCGCATGAGGGAAACCTGATAGCATTCCTGTTCAAACATCGAGCGCTTCAGTTAGCCGAGGCACTCGATCAGGTGCTTACTGTCTAACGGCGAGTAGCGTTCACCATGGCACGCAAGCGAGTTGTCCTGGCGTATTCGGGTGGTCTGGACACGACCGTCATCTTGCACTGGCTCAGCCAGCAAGGGTACGAAGTGATTGCGTACCTGTTGAACATCGGTCAGCAGGTGGATGACCTGGACGAAATCGGGCGGCGCGCGCTGGCGTGCGGCGCGGTGGATTACGTGGCCATCGATGCCCGTGAGGAGTTTCTTCGCGACTTCTTCCTGCCTTGCCTGTGGGGCAACTGCCAGTACGAGGGTCGGTACCTGCTGGGTACCTCGATCGCGCGGCCACTGATCGCCAAGCACCAGGTAGCCGTAGCCCATCAGACCGGCGCCACTGCGGTAGCCCACGGGGCGACGGGCAAGGGCAATGACCAGGTCAGATTCGAGCTGAGCTATCAGGCACTGGACGACCGCCTGGAAATCATCTCTCCGTGGAAGGATCCGGAATTCATTGCGGCCTTCCCGGAGGGGCGCAAGAGCATGCTGGCGTACGTCGCGCGGCACGGACTGAAAGTAAAGGCAACGGCAGAGAAACCGTGGTCGTGCGATGACAACTTACTGCATATCTCCTACGAGGCAGGGGTGCTGGAGGACCCGTGGCTGTCGCCGCCCCGCGAGATCTACGAACGGCTGGTGCATCCGACGGCAGCCCCGGACGAAGTAACCCGGTTTATCATCCACTGGGAACAGGGCGTGCCGGTGCGTGTGTCGGAGGCAGTGGCCAGAACGGAGCAGAGAGGGGGGCTAGAGGTGACCGTTTACGAAACTGGCCGGACCTTGGCCGAGGGGCTGTTGGAAACGTTTCTGTACGTGGAGAGGGAGGCCGCGCGCAACGGCGTCGGAGCCCTCGGCATGGTCGAGACGCGCTACGTGGGGATGAAGTCTCGCGGTGAGTACCACGCCCCTGGTCACACCGTCCTGCTGGCTGCCCACCGGGATCTGGAAGGCCTTTGCCTGCCCGGTTCGCTGATCTTGGAAAAGGACCGCCGAATGCCGGACTTTGCCAAGCTCGTCTACGACGGCTACTGGTACGACCCCGTCTGTGAGGCCCATCGAGAGTTTGTGCGGCAGACGCAGCGTACCGTGACCGGCCAGACACGTGTGGCGCTGTACAAGGGCAGCGTCTTCGTGGAGGGCCGGCGTTCGCCGCATGCGCTCTATCTGCCGGAGCTGGCCACCATGGACGGGGAAGGGGAGCTGTATCGCCAGGAGGATGCTCGGGGGTTCATCCGGATCCACGGAGTGCCGCTACGCGTGTGGCGCCGAGTCCACGGGGCTCCTGAGGACGTCTAGCCGGGGCCAGGGACCGACCACTGGTCGCTTAGGACTAGGCACAGCTGCCACCGAGGCATTGTAGCCCGACCGGAATCACCCGGGTGGTCCAATCTGTCCCGTTCGTACCGGTGCGCAGATGGCGACAGCCCTCTGACGGCGCACGCTCCCAACGCGCAGATTCAGCTCATGCGCGGAAGACGCTCGGCCGGTGTCCTGGGGGTGAAAGCCGGCAAGCTCGGTTCGGCTCTGCCGGTACACTCGATCACCCACCGTCAGGGTGCACAGATCGGGGAATTGTGCAAGATACCCGCCAGAGAGGTGCTATGCTGGCTCCCGCATCGCATCGAGGGGCGGCGAGAGCTGGCCCGTGACGAACTGGCGCAGGGCCGTGCCACCGCTGGTGGGCAAAGCCGTGGTTCGCGGAAATGGTAGCAGCTGAACGCCGGACCCTCTGGGACGCGGGCCACCGGGAGGATGCCGGCCGACGGATGGCGGTGCTGTCTCAGGGCATGTGGGAGTCAGCAGCACTAACCGAAGGTCAGGACGCTGGCAGCCGGCGGAGGGAGAGGCTGACACAGGGCAGTGCGGCAGAGCCGGCGTGAGCGGCAATACCATCGAAGCGGCCCGGGGTACGCGGCAGGAAAGTGCCGCCTTGATGGGGGAGGGGGCCGGGGACACGACGATGCAACGAACAAGGGCCGGCCCGCATAGAAGAAGAGCCGGCCCGCATAGAAGAAGGGCCGGCCCTGGGCATAGGGTCAGCGTTCCTTGTCAAGAACGGTGTCTGCGCGCGTCGCACTGCGCGGATCGGACGACAACACACAATCTTACCGAGCCGTCGTCTCGGTCGGCAAGCTGCATGATCGCGACCGCCGCGCGTACCCGCCACGTTCCCATGCGAACGCTACTCGCCTGACTCTCCCCCCGTTGCTTTCGCCACGTACTCCGCCGGGTTCTCGTCGAACTTCTTCTTGCAATGGTCGCAGCAGAGGAACACGACTTTGCCCTCATGCTCGACCTTCACGGGCGTGCCCATCGAGCCGAGTTCTTCACCGCTGACCGGGCACACACCCTGTTTCTCCGCCAGCGCGCGGTCCTCCGGAGGCAGCGCGGCCAGACCCTCCGAAGACTCGCTGCCGCTGCCACCTTCGGCTCCATGGTCTCCATGCTCCTCGTGGCCCTGGTGGTCACCACTACTTGCGGCCGGCGTTGCACCGCCTCCGCTGCCGCCACCCGACTCAGACGCACTCTGACCACCACCGCAGCCCAACGACCAGATGGCCAAGCCGGCTCCGGCCAGGCAAAGGAAAAGAACTCGTCGCATCTCCCGTCTCCTTGCGCATCGCTCCACGCCACAGGCGGGCGACAGCCCCCATCGGACTGTCCGAACCTTCCCGCAGGCTCTATATCCTATACGACTCCCCTATGCCCTGCGCTGACTCCTGCCAGTCGAAAGTCCCCGAATCCCAGGCGTCGGCGGCAGCTTCCCAGACGGATCCTCTCCGGGCTCAGCTGACCGACGGGTCAGCGGGGTCGCGCCTGTACCCTGCCCGTTTTTCATCGGGCGGGCCCAGATTGGTGGATGCGCCGCGGGGCAACGCGCGGAAACTGTGGGCAAGCGTCCATCAAGGCGCTCACCAGCACAAGAGCCGGCGCCGCCCAATCCAGCAGCTGAGCCATTCCTGGACAGCACACAGGCTGCTTGCGTTCGGTGCCTAGCCCTACAGCGGAGGCGGCTGTGGGCTCAGCGGGTTGGCCGACCGAAACGGGGACGGCGGGACGTTGGACTGCGTATGCTTGCAAGGAGGTGAAGTGAAACGCCGCAAGTGTGTGTTAGGTTTCCCGCGGCTACACGTCATTCTGGTGGACGTGCAGCGGACGGATCGAGCAACCGCTTCGGGAGTCACCATCGCGCGATGGAAAAGCTGACGGACGAGGTCCGTACGAAGCTGGAACGGTTGTACCGTGAGCGGGGACGGGAGCTCTGGGCCCGCCTGTACGCGGTATGCCTGGATGCGGACCTTGCGATGGACGCGTTGCACGAAGCGTTTGCCCGTTTTGCCCCTGCGGCTCAAAACGGCGCACTCCGTAATCCGGCGGCCTGGTTGTACAAGACCGCGCGGAACTGGCTGCTGGACCAGCGGCGAGGCGAGCGACGCGTTCAGCCGGGTCGGCTACGCTTGGCCGAGCCGAACGATCCGTCCAGCGAGGTGTTGCGCAGCGAGCTGCACGAGACGGTCCGCGATGCGCTGGCCAGCTTATCTGAAGCGGATCGTGAATTACTTGTGCTCCGCTACGCGCTCGGCTGGCCAAGCAAGCGGATTGGCTCGCTACTTGGTATTTCTCCTGCAGCCGTCGACATGCGGTTGAGCCGGGCGCGCGACCGGCTGGCCGAACGACTGCGACAGCGAGGTGTGCACGATGGCACGGCACGATGAGAAGACAAGCGGCGGCGATGTGGAGCAGCTTCTGCGGCAGTTCTTCGCACGCGAGCTGCCCGCGAGCCGTCCCCTGCCGCCAGTGCCCGCCCTGGCACCCGACCACTCGGGCAAGCGGCCGCGGCCCCGGCGCCGACCCGGACTGCGGACCGTGGCGGGTGTGGCGCTGCTCGCCGCTGCCAGCATTGCTGTCGCGGTCGTGTTGTGGCCCGTCCGGGGACAGCCCGGGCCCGATCGTTCGACCCCGGCACCGGATCAGGCGAACGCGGTCCCGGTCGGGCCGGCTGATGCCGAGCGGGCGCCGGTGACGGCGAGGGTCGTGCCGTACGTGGTGTTCGACGAGCTGGAGGGGAGCCAGGTGGAGCAGGTGCAGCGGGCCGACGGATCGACAATGCTGATCCGTGCCCAGACAGGCTGGCGCCATTTGCTGGTGCGTGACCAGCGAGAGGGCGTGGCCACATGGTACGCCTTTCCGGTCATCGAGATTGCTGGATCGGTTACCAGCGCGGAATGACGACAAGCAAGAGAAACGAACAGCGGAGGATTGCCATGAAACGGTGGTTGGGTGTTGTGCTAGTCGGTGCGTTGACCGTGCCCGCATGGGCACAGGAGCCGAAGGACCAGCCCGAGCGCAGTGAGGTTCAGGTCGAGGCGCCCGGCACTCGGGTTCGCAAGGATGCGAAGGGGAACGTCGAGGTCGAGGCTCCGGCGGCTCGGGTGCGGAAGGACGCGAAGGGTAACGTCCGGGTCGAAGCGCCGGGCGTGGTCGTGGAGCGAGACGAGCGGGGCGTTCGGGTCCGCACGCCATTCGGCGTCGTGAACGTGCCGCGCGACGAGCAACGCGACGGGCAGCGCCGGGAGCGAGGCGGTGAACAGGAGGAAGCTAGGTTTGTCGTCGTCGGCGAACGGCGTGCGTACCTTGGCGTCATGATTGGCCCCGTGCCCGAGGTGGTGGTGGCTCAGTTTCCTGACGTGTTCAAAGAGGGACGCGGGGCGTTGGTGACAAGCATCGCGGCAGACTCACCGGCTGCCAAGGCGGGGATCAAGCCGCTGGACATCATCGTGCAAGTGGGTGAGCAGAAGGTCCGCTCGCCGGAGCATCTCAGCGAGCTGATCCGTCAGCACAAGCCAGGTGAGAAGGTAAGCCTGTGGGTGCTCCGTCGGGGCAAGCTGGAACGCGTCGAAGCGGAGTTGGGCGAGCGGCTCGAGCCGATCCGCCCGTTCGGACACCGGTTCGGTCCTTCGGGACGACTGCGTCGCATGCCCGGCCGACCGGCGCCATTCCGTCCCGGACCGCCTCATCAGATGCCCCCGCTGCGGCCCTTCCGCGGCTTCGTCCAGCTGTCGATCCGGACGATCGACGACAACAAGGTCGCGGTACACGCCGAATGGAGCGCCGAAGGGCAGCGCCGTAGCCTGGAGGTAGAAGGTTCGATTGAAGAAGTGCGTGAGAAGATCGAGCAGGCGGATATCCCCGAGGACGTCAAGAAGATGATCCTCCGCCACCTCGATCGGCCCCGCGGACGCGGGTTCGGGTGGCGCTTCCGGATGGAGCCGTTCTTCCGTTTTGACGACGAGGACAGTTTCTTCTTCGGGCCCCGCTTCTGGCTCGACCGCGACGGCCGCCGACTGGACATCTGGATCCAGCCAGGCAGCCCTGACGCTGAGGCCATCGAAGAGTGGCTCGAGGATCTTCCCGACGACCTGCCCCCGGAACTGCGGGAGCGGATCGAGCGGGCGCTACGCCGGATGTTGAGGCTGTACGGCGGAGACGAAGAGCGGCACGAGCATCGCGAGCAGCACCATGAGCGGCACCGTCACCAACGGCAACGTCGGGAACGTGACGAGAACCGCGTCCTCTGAAGTACGGCCGACGTGAGCGTAGCGACGTCGAGGCCGGGGGGCGACCAGGCCGCCCCGGCCTTCGGTTTGCGCTGAAGGACTACGCGACCGCCTCGTCACACGAGAGCATTCGTAGCCGGTCTTCCAGTACGGCGCTCTACGCCAGCGGCCCGCAGAGAGGTCATCTGTGGACGTTGGCAACGACGAACCGAGCGCTGGGGAACGGATCGACACTGTGGCCCGGTGGTGCCATCCGGTGTGGGTTGCGTTGTTCAACCGATGCTCCGACGCGAATGCCCCCGCGCGGGTTTGCTTCGCCTACGTTTGGGCTATGGCCTCGCCGTCGCTGGCGGGTTGGTTTCGCCGGCATAGGACGATCGTTCAACTGGCCAGCCGCCGTGAACTCGCGGGAGGGGGCTTGACGCCCCCCTCTTGCCCTGTTGATGGGTAGTGCGGGCAATGCCACTTTTTCTCCCCCCACTTGAAGAATCTCCCTGACGCCGCGGACTCTGTCCGCGGCGTCGGCAAGCCGATATTGCGCGCGCTACGGGATCAAGGAAACGCAATCGCCCGAGCCGCGGGCGGGATCGACCCGCCCGCGGCTCGGCGGCGAAGAATCTTCCTGGGATACGCCGGCGCTATCCATCAACCTTGCGGGAGGGGGGCATAAAGCCCCCCTCCCGCCCGTGCAAGCAAGCTGGCAAGTCCATGTGTTCATTGCCCTCGGCAGGGTTTCGGGTGGGTGTCCTCCCGTGCTCCATCTCGCAGATGGATTCGCACCCCCCGCGCGGGCAAGGGCACAGGGCTACGGCGCCGACCCCACGGCGGTCTCTCGGCATGTCACCGCCGTGCACTGCCGCAGGGCGAAGCCGCCACCCCATCCGCTTGACGAACACCGCCTCCCGAGCCCCTGCTTCCCCAGCGGTGGGAGACCGCGGGCAATCGGTTACGCCGACCATTGCCCCCATGCCCCGTTGGCCTGCCAGGCGCTAGGGCCTCCCTGCGCTCCCGGTGACGCCGCGACCGCCTGCTGCAACCTCCATCGCCGCCTGCCCACGAACCATCGTGCACGAGGCCGCAGCACGTCGCCACGCCCCAATCCCTCCCCACGAACTTATCCAGGGACGGCTCCTGGCCCAACCGCTCCAATAGCCGCGACAGGTTCCACTTCCGTGGCTCTGCGTCTTCCGACTCAGTGCCCGCCACTTTCCGCAGTGGCTCGTTCCGCCGCAACTCCTTCAGGCAGCGCTCGATGCTTTGGTGTCGCAATGCCGCAGTCAGGACAAGAATCCGCCACGCCACCTGCACAGGCACATCATTTCAGCCACGACCGCGACGTTTCGCCGACGATGCCACCGACCGCTCGTCGGGGATGCCTTCCAGAAACTTGCGGATCGTTTGCATCGTGAGACCGTCCTCCAGGTCCTTCGGGCAAACAGCCGACCGTCGTGTTCCAGGCTATCGCGCTTCCCGTGATGTCAGTGGCTTTCTCAAGGCGAGGGCCGCGTCCGACACAGCCTGGACGGCAACACATCCCCTTACCACGACCTCCGTGGTCGAGAATCGCTACCGCTCGGGGATTCGTACTTTTCGTTCCGGATACGCAAACACGGGCTCGCAACGCCACTCAGACAGCCCTTCTGCGGGGAAAGCCTTCTCCCCACCGACGCCCGGACTTGACCAGCCAACAGCTTGCGGACATCGCAACCGCCTCCGTCACCAGGCTCCAGGGGTTGACAGAGAAGAAGAAGAAGAAGAAGATAATGCATGCAGATCGGTCTGAGTCGGTTGTATCGATGGTATGACTAACGGGGAGGACCTGTCATGAGGCTGTGCATCCACATCCTCGCCTCAGTGTGCCTCGGGGCGCTCGCCGCGACTCTGTCCGACCTTGGCCTGGGACGCCTCCATCGTCCAGCTCGGGCGGAGCTCGAACGGGTGACCGGCAGCTCGTTCTACGAGACCGGGGCCTATCTGGTCATGTGTCCCGATCCGTTCAACTGCTTGGGCCAGGGCAACTGCGCGTCTCGATCCTGCCTGAGATGTCCGGTTGTCCTGAACATGCAAGTGGCCAGCGGCGGGTTCAACCGTATCATCGTGACTACCCAGCAATGTCCGCCGGGCGTGCAGCGGGGTGTCTGTGTCACTGGTCCCAATGGCTGCATGTGCGACGGTCCTACTTTCTCGAACGTGCCCTGCGGCTCGTACAACCAGATCGTGATGTTTGATGATCAGTCAGGCTAAGGTCTGCAAGACGAACGGGGACCGCCTCTGGACTGGTGCGTGAGGTAAGGTGCATGTCCGGAATAGCGCTACCTTTTGTTTTGTGTGCGTTGGCGTTGGTGCCGGCAGGGCAGTTTGTCTTGAGATCCGAGGGGAAGGAGTCGAACTGCGCGGTGGTGGCGTTAACCGTGTGCCTACGCCTGTGGGGACACGACGTCAGCTGTGCGGCCGTGGCGAAGGAACTGGGCTTGTCCGATGGGAGTCGCGGCAGTGCGGATGCGGTGTCGCTTGCAGACCTTGAGCGTGCGGCAAGGCGTTGGGAGCCAAACGTGGAAGCACGGAAGGCAGGCCTGGCCACGCTTGCACGCGTCCCACTCCCGGCCGTCGCACATGGCGTAATCACCGCCGACGGTCAGCCAGAACGACTAACCGGCGGGCATTACGTCGTTCTGCTGCGGCTTGACGCAGAGCAGGCGGTCGTGGCAGATCCGCTTACGATGCAGGTGGCCACGGTGCCGAGGTCTAGATTTGCTGCCTTCTACGACGGGTATGTGCTGGCGAGGGAGCGAAGGGGGGCCCGCTGGGCTATCCTCTTCGTATGTTTCACCACACTGGCCGCCGTTCTGCTGAGGCTGGCAAGACGTCTCGGGATCAGGGAAACCATATCCATCGTGCTTGCGTCCGGCCTCGCCCTTGGTACGACTGCCGGCTGCAGCCGGGAGCCGACACCGTTCTCGCCAGCGGAGGAAGGGGAGAGCCCACTTGAAGCGCTCCCCGCACAGCTTGATCTGGGGACAGTGTCGATCGGTGAGACCGTGACCAGGAGTGTTCGCCTGCGGAACGTCAGCTCAAAGCGGCTGCGTCTGAAACTGGTCGATCCCGGCTGCGCATCGTGCACGGCAGAACTGGTCCAGACGGAGCTGTCACCGGGAGAAACGACGGAGCTGCGTGTCAGTGTGGCATCGGACCGCGCGCCGGCTGGCCCATTCTACCGGACGATCGGGGTGGCGACCCGGGAAGGTAAGGCAGTACTGACGATCGAAGTCTCTGCCCTTGTGGAAGGATTGAAAACGGAGCCGTACACCTTCCGCTGCGGCTCGAACGCGGAGACACCACCGCCTCTCAAGGGCAAACTTATCCTGGCCGAGCGACTTGCGTCAGACTCCGTCTCCCTGCCCGAGGTCGAACTGGAGGACCTGTTGGCCAAGCAGACGTCGACGTTCAAGCCCTGCATGGCCGTGGGTGGAGAAGCCACCTGGGGGCCGTGGCAGAAAGTGCGTCTGCCCATGCCTTGCTATGAGCGGGAGTTTACGGTCCCACTTGTCTGGGTCAAGGACGCTGCGTGTGTTCCCAGACAGGTCCTGGCCCACGTCGAATGTACGGTACGCGGTCAGCGAATACGCCACCAGACACTACTGCGGATCGTTCCCGCTGTAACCGTGACGGCTCGCCCCGCGGACCGATGAGCCGGCACGTCGGGGAGGTAGACGAGATGAGTGGAAGCGAGGCTGTGGACAAGATCGACCGAAGGGCCGCTTGCCACATGCTATGGGTCACCGTGTGGACCCTCGGGACGGGGTTGGCGATTGCGAGCCAGGCGCTGGCTGCCGAAACCGGGCCAAGACCTACCAACAAGCCAGCGAAGCTGTCGCTCGAACAACTGCGTGACTGTCTGTCGCGGTTCTACGCCCAACTGCACGCCTTGGACGTTGAGTACGAAGTCCTGGACAGCCCGGACTCAGAACCTCATCGGGTGCGATACGCCTTCAAGGGTGACAAACGCTACACGGCGCGCACCGGTCCTGGCCAGGAGGAGCCGGAATTTGTTGGCGGCATCGTCAACGGCACGTACTGGTATCTGCAGCCGGAGCAGCTTACGGCCGGCATCGTGCCTGTCGAGCAGGCAGGCGACGCACTTCACTACGACGCATTTGTGGATGCCCTGCACATTGCCTTGGCGGATGAGGCGAAGTCGGAGGCGTACCTTCGTCCCCGGTTTCTGCCGCTGGCGCTGGACGCACCAACAGCGCAATGGAAGGTCCGCCCGAAGCTGGAAGAAGTCGATGGACATCTGTGCCATGTGCTGGAGGGCAAGGCTCTCACGCTGTGGGTCGACACGGAGCTCGGTTGTGCTCCGCGTTATGCCGAGTTGTACACGGAAGTGGATGGCACCAGGCGGCTTGTGGGATCGTACCACTACGCCGATCTGGCCGACGCTGGTAGCGGGGTCTATTTGCCACGGCTGGTGGAGATCACTGCGTACTCGGTTAGCGGCAAGGAGAGCAGGCCGAGCAGACGGCAGACCCTCAAAGTGTTACGTATCGCCGTCGGGGACGATGTGCATGACGATCTTTTCGAACCGGCGTTTCCCCGGGGCACGACGGTGCTCGATGCGACGAAAGGGGAACGGTACATCGCCGGGCCGGCCGACGCGGGCGTGACACGATTGACTGAACAGGCGCGCGACGCGCTGACGCGTCCGGGCGCACGAGGGCCTGTCGGCCCCCGGCCGACTACGTGGATCGTTCTCGGGGCCGGTGTAGCGGTCGTGGCCATCGGGTTGCTGGCGCTGTGGATCCGAAGCCGAGCCGGCGCTAGGGGCGGCTCGTAACGCGCATCCGGGGTGAGAACGGGCTGGCATCGCGGGGGATTGGTCAGCATGTACGGGGAGTGGCGTCTTGCAAGAACGGTGATCTTTACGGCGGCCGTCGCCCTGCCGTTCTACTGGTGGTGGTTTGGACCTGTTGTCTCGTCGGACCAGTGGGTGGTCCGCGGCTTACTGGCGGGGGCGGTGTACGGCGCCGTGGCCTGGTACGCGTGGGTCCGTCGGTCGAGTTCCGGCTCTGGTCCGGATAACGATATCGTCGAGGGAGAACGCGACGCCGATGCTCAGGCAAGTACGGCCATGCGGCTGGGTAGGCGGTTCGCCATTGGTGTTGCCGTATTGCACGTGCTGCTCGTTGTCTGGATTGCCTGGGCACACAGCCCCACAGCGCACGAGACGCGCTATCTCGTGGCCGGTCTGAGCCACTGGGAGACGGGTCATTTCGATGTAGCCCGCGTGAACCCACCACTGGTACGGCTGTGGCAGGCTCTTTTTCCCCTTCTGGCGGGCGCTAAGACGGACTGGTCTGTGTATCCAGCCGATGAGCCGACCGCTGGCCTTGGTGGCTATCGGCCCGACCTGGTGATGACAGCACGCTGGATCAGGCTCAATGGTGAAGCAAGCCACTGGTATGTCTTTCTTGGCCGCTGCGCGAACATACCGTTGTCACTGCTGGGGGCGTGGGTATGTTGGCGGTGGGCGTTGGAGCTCTTCGGGCTGCGCGCCGCATGCTGCGCGGTGACGCTGTGGTGCCTGTGCCCGTTCATGCTCACTTACGCTGCACTGACGAGCCCGGATCTTGGCGGCGCTGCACTCGGAATCGCAGCAGCCTACGTGTGCTGGCGCTGGGCACGCGTGCCCAACTGGTCCCGTGCCCTGGCGTTCGGCGGTGCGCTCGGTGCCGCGATCGCTGCACGCACGACGAACATTGCGCTGTTGCCCGCCTGCGTTGCCTGTGTCTTCACGTCGAGCCGACCGCGGCGGCGTCGGGCTCTGGAGCTTGCGGCTGCCATGGGCGTCGCACTGCTGGTGCTCAACGCAACCTACGGGTTCGAAGGCACGTTTCGGCCGCTGGGCTCGTACCAGTTCATCAGTCGCTTCTTCGCCGGGCATAACTTTTCCAGACCGGTGGTGGGCAATCGCTTCCGAGACCTGATCGGTTGGCTGCCGGTGCCCCTGCCAGAGGATTTCGTCAAGGGTGTTGATCTGCAGAAGGCCGACTTCGAGGGCGTATCGCACTGGCCATGGTCCTACATGGCTGGGGTCTGGCGCGAACAGGCGTGGTGGTACTTTTACCTGTATGCCCTTGCTGTCAAGCTGCCGGCGGGGTCGCTGATCCTCCTGGCGGCTGCCGTGATTGGATTTCTTGTCCGAAAGACGGCACGGTCGGATGTGATAGCAGAGGTACTGCTCGCCTGCGCCATTGCGGCCTTTTTCCTGTTGGTTAGCAGCCAAGCTGGGTTCAGCAGGGAATCACGTTACATCGTGGGGGTGATCCCGTTTCTCTATGTGTGGGGTAGCCGCCTCGCGATCAATCCATTGCGTCGATCAAAGGAGCCGGTGCTGTGGCCAGTTCTGGTGACGGTCACTGCCGTCAGCGTGCTCACCGTCTACCCGCACTGCTATTCCTATTTCAATGCCTTCGTAGGAGGTCCATTCGGTGGTCCCCGCTGTCTTTGGGGCGGTAATATCGACTCGGGCCAAGATGCGGTGTATTTGTCACGCTGGGCCAAAGCCCACCCGGAGGCTCGGCCACTGTTCGTTGTTGTCCAAGGGCAGACGGTCTATCCGATCCATTTAAGCGGCCTGCGTGACTGGCAACCGATCCCGGCCGACCCGCGCAGCCCGGAGCCACACCCGAAATACCCTCCCCGCCCGGGCTGGTACGCGATCAGCGTCAGCGAACTGTACTATCCATCGGATGCGTACGCATACCTGCGGCAGCTCAAGCCCGTCGCCTATGCCGGCTACTCGATCTACATCTTTCACCTGACCGAGCGCGACGTTGAAGCGCTAAGGCCGCTGTTTGCTATGATCGAGTCGCAGTCCGAACCAGATGAGCCTCCCGGCTCGGACAGTGCGTCCGACACCGGCGATTCGCCGTCCGACACGTCGCGGGATTGAGCCAGAACCGAGCCTGGCAGTCGCAGCGAAGCCTGGGCGCAGGCCGAATTCGGTTCAACCGATTCCCCGGCTGGCAAGTTACCCCGGCGAGGCGCCGGGTCGGAGGAAGTCTGGTGCTTGGTCGCATCTGAACCGGCAACTCGTCAGCCGTCTCGGCGGTCACGAAATGCCTTTGCCCTGACGCTTTTCCTGGCGGGCAGGGTGTGAATCACCCGCCGAGCCGGAGCAACCGTCGTGCAGCGACTCTCGCGACAGCTATGCGAATGCTGCTCTTGCGAGTAGCTCAGAGGGTCTGGTTCCCCGAGACCGAAAGCCTGCACGCCCGATTTCCGTCATGATCGTCAACGGCACGAACGATCCAATTGTTCCTTTCAACGGAGGTCACGTGCGATTGTTTCGCTTTGGTCATAGCCGGGGGCGGGTCCTGTCGACGGCCGCAACTGTCGAATGGTTTCGGCGGCACAATGCGTGTACGCCTACACCCATCAGAACACGGCTCGAGGATGAAGACGCGACGGACGGAGCGACGGTGGAGGTGGAAACGTATGGCGGAGGCATGGAGGGGACGGAAGTGGTCCTGGTGAAGGTAGTCGGTGGCGGACATACCTGGCCCGGGGGCAGGCAGTATTTGCCTCGGCGGCTTGTCGGAGGCGTTTGCCGGGACATCAATGCCAGCGAAATGATTCTGGATTTCTTCTTGCGCCACGCGCGGAAGCGGATGCCTGTTGCGAAGCCCAGGTGAGTCCGAGATTAGCTGCAGCGCCAGAGGGGCTGGCAGCCGACCGACGCAGAGAGCTCTTCGCCATTTGGCGGTACGGCACTCCTGATTCCGGCTTTCGAGTACCCTCCCGACCGATCGTCTCGATCCGCCGTCCGACCCGCCGCGCGGGTACAGATTAGGAAGATCGGCCCACGACGTGTTGGATGTCCCTGGCAAGAACTCCGGATTGTGCCCGGCTGGCGCGAGGGAACAGATCAGATCGCGGAGTCCGATTCGCTCGGGCAGGTCCCCTCTGTTTCGCCAACCGGTTGACCGGGACCTCTAGTTCCGCGTCCGACTGGCCAACGGTTGCTGCGTATCTCCCAAGAACGCAGCCTCCTTTGTTATGAGCTGGCTGCGCGTGCACCTGCCGAAGCACCTTCAGCCAGCCACGCGTGATTTCTTGGCCTGTCGCCGGGGCCCGAACGTTCCGTGGATGTTCCTATCTCCTTGTCCGCTGCGGTCTTTTCTTCTCCAGCAAGGAGAGCCCAACCGTACCTACCGTGCGCTGGCAGGCAATGGTTATCCCTGCTGCTCGTTGCACGCTTGTCTTCGCTGGACCAAGCGGTATCTCAGCCACCACAGCACTGCAGACAGCGCCGTAGCCAGGATGCCAAGCCACAACCATCTGCCCCGGTCGGCAGGCGGCTGGTGAATCCTTGCGTGGTCGATCCCGAACGCAGCGAGCGTGAACTCTTCGTCGCTGGGTGGTTGCTCCGGAATTCGGAACTCAAACTCACTACGCCACCAGGCATAGCCGTCCAATTCTTCGTTCTTCACCCTCCAGCGCATGTGGACTAACTTGGGGACGGGAGCCGGACGGAACGTTTCGTCATATTCGATAGTGAGCATGGCAGGTTCACCGGTGTCACCTTCCCGCCACTCCTCGCCTTTAACGATCGCCCACATCCGCTCGGGATCGACCCAGACGGAGCCGACGCGGCGCCTGAGCGGGTGGTTGATCTTGTACTCGGCCTTGAGCAGAGAGGCATCCTCTAATCCAGTCCATTCGATCGATTGAATTTCCACCGAGTCGGACCACCACGAGAAGGCGACGGACCAATCGGGACCGGGCTTGATGAAGTACGCCCGCGCCGTGTAGTGGGAAAGTATCCAGCACGATTCTCGCACCTCGCTCACGCCGGCAGCGTACTCGGATACATACCATCGTCCGTCAGTCGCCTTGCCCAGAAGGGCCGAGCCCCGTGGCCCGTACAGCAAAGCCTTCCACGTTGGACCGGATAGACCACGGTCCCAACGTCGCTCGATCATGTAGCCATGTCGCCCGTTTTGTTTGATCTGAATCGTTGCGTCCACCCACAGTTTGTCTGTTCCTTCCGCGCCCAATCGCTCTCGCACCGTACCACAGAGGCGCGTGCCGACGCGCAGGTATTCTTCCATCGCGCTGCGGATCGTCCGTGCCAATACCTCCGGGGACTTAATTGCTTGCGCGTCTTGCGCGGGTAGGCTGTCAACAACGAGGACAGCGATGGTGGTGGCCAAGCCGATACACAATGCCGACTTTGGTGTGCTGGCAGACGCCACGGTTTGGTCTCCCCCCTGACAAGGTGCCTGCTGCTTAGCTGGGCGGCGCGTGGGGGAGTGACCCTGCGTCTTTGCCCAGATTCAGCAGGACGGACAAATCAACGGGCCGATTTCACTCGTTGTACTCTCAGCCACTAGCCAACCGAGGAAGCCTACGCATCAGAGTCTGACGTCCTCGGTACGGCAACATCACCGGAGGCCGGCTCACGGCTGTGGTTGACACAAGCACTCGTTGGCAACTGCTTTGCAAAAGCATCCGACGCAGTCGTCGCCTCCGATGGCCGCACATCCCGCGTAGACCGGACACCCAGGCGGGGCTACTCCGGAGCAATCGTCCCGGCTTGTTTCGGCACATTATCGGCCCTGTTGAGCGTTGGCCTACGCCCGGGGCTCTTTGACTACAAGAATACACAGACACACAGCCAGGACCGGATTTCATGCACCCGGTTTACCGGTAGGTTGCTCGCTGTGCGTGCCGGCGAGACGTTGACGGCGACGTTTGCTAGGCCAAGCGAGCCGGGCCCGGGTCAACCGATCGCACAGCGCGACGTCGAACCACCGACCAGGTTATCCCGGTGCGCTGCCGAGTCTGAAGTCCACTCTACCACGTAGCTCTAGCCCGAGTATCGCCTGGATTCTGGCTGGCCGATCCTTGCAACCGGCCGCTGCACCCGGCTCACAAGAAACGCGCGCGAGACGATCGAGGCGCACAGCGTGCCTCCCCAATGTCAACGCGGTCGCGACCGGAAGATCTTCAGGACCTGCCGTACACCGCATCCAGCCAGGAGACTCTCGTCGGGCTAACATGGTTCGTGTTGGGTGGACTTCGGGAGCGTTGGTTCTGACGTTCCTGGTGCCGTGGGAGTAGCGTATGTGCATTGACGACCGCACAGCACCCGCCGCTACCGGTGAGGTCACAGCTGCCGCTTTTGGCCCGGTGGGAGAAGGACCCAGCCGAGGGCTCCGGCCGGTGCCCCTGCTGATGCTGGCGTTGACGATCCTGTCCGTGCCGGTGTGCACAGGCCGAGCCTGGAGCCAGGACGCCAAGCCGTTGGTCGACCCACGCTCACCCTGGGGCACGGACTACTACGCTCAGGGGGGTGTCGTCGTCGATGGCATCGCGTACTTCACGGCAAACGACCAGTGTCGGCGCCCCGGCGTCGTGCGCACCGATCGGTTCCCCAGTGTTGTGGCATTCGATCTTGCGACGCTCCGGACACTTCGGACCTACCCGTTCCATCACACCTATGACAGTTCGCCGCTCGTGTATCGCCGCAAGGACGGATCGTGGGTCGTGGTCGCACACGAGTGGCAGAAAGCCCGTACCCGCGCACTGGAGCGAGACACCGGCAGGGAAGTCTGGCAAAGCCCCGCCAACCAGCCTGGGATGTACTTTTTCGGCTACAGCTACTACGAGCGCTCGGACGGATCCAAGATCCTCTTCGTTGCCTCGGCGAACGGCCTGCACGCCCTCTGCGGCGAAACGGGGCAAGAGCTGTGGTGGCTACGGCAGCGAACCACAGGTGGCGTGACTCCGTGCGTCGACCAGGAGAATGGCTGGGTGTATTACCAGTGCGACGGGAAGCTGTTCAAGCTGGACGCACGTCGCGGCACAGTGCTCAGGCAGGTCCGAGTCCCTGCCCCCAACCGTTGCATTTCGTGGAACACCGTCCTGGTCAACGATGAGCACGGCTACTACGTCGCCACTCGGTGGTATGGTCGACCGGAATGGGACTCGGCCATCCGCGTGTACGATCAGGATCTGCGCCTGGTGTGGGAACGCACCGGTTTACCTCACGGCAAGAAGGACACGCTCACGTACGCCGACGGATTGCTGGTCTGCGGCAGCGGCAATTCGTGGAGTGACCGGTACCATGGCGATGACTGGAAGTACCTGGCTGCGTATTCCGTGCGCGACGGACGGGTCGTGTGGCGATGTGACCTGTCGCACATTGCTTACCGGGATATCCTCAATGTGCCCTACGCGGACGGGCACTTCTACGCCGAGACGGCGTGCAGTCCGCCGCTGACATCGAAGTGCCTGCGGATCGACGCTCGGTCGGGCAAGCTGGTCGAGATCCTTGACTATGGTCGCCCCGTTACCTCCTGTGCCACCCATATCCTTGCCCGCGGCTTGCTACTCAGCGGCGACCTCTGGCAGGACGAGATCGTTGTGGTTCGCTACGCGAAGCGTGCGATCAACGACTGGCCAGGTCCTTTCGGCGACCCTCAGACGAACCAGATGGCAGCTCCGCGAAGCCCCGCCGCAGAACTCGTGCCGTTGCGGCTGGTGGGGCGGCCAGTTTCATCGAAACGTGCCACGAAGTCGAACCTGGCGATGGCTGCGCGCATCACGGCAGGGGGGCCGAATCGCGTGCCGTACGGGGCGCTGGAGCAGCTGACCGATGGCGACCTGCGCACCTGGTGGACGTCCGGGCCGGGCGATCTAGCGGTCAGTCCGGCTGATGTCGACTTGAGCTGGCAGCAGCCCGTTGTCGTGGACCATGTCGAACTGGTGACGACTCGGCTCAAAGGGTGCCTGCGGCTCACGGACTTCGACCTGTACGGCGGGATCGATGGGCAGTGGGACGGGGCAGAGCCGCTGGCGGTCGTCCGAGGCAATGCGGTGGAGCGGATCGAGGTCCGCTTTCCGGCTGTGCGCCTGGACCGCCTGCGCATTCGCATCTGGGGTACGGCCCGTCCGGACAACGCGTTTGCGCACATTGCGGAACTGGCCGTGTATCCAGCCGGCGGTGCGCCGCAACGCGAACTGCGGCCCCGGCCCTTTCCAGCGTGGCAGCGTGCCCTGGGCGAGCACGACCCGAAGCGGCTCCGTGAGTTGCTTGGCCAGGCGGCCACCGTCGGTGACGCTTCAGCGCCACCCGAGCGGCTGATCCGCGGCTTGCGTCGCAGGCTTGAACTTGCTGAGGAAGCCGACCGCTATCGCAAGCGGCTGGAGCAGATTACCCGGGATACGCGTCGCTACGAGTCCTTGAACGCTCCCCGGTGGGCGGTCGCTCAGCAGGACGCCATGCGTCGGCTCCGGCAGTGGGCATACTACTGGATCGACCACCAACAAGAGGACGGACAGTTCGGGGCCGGGTATGAGGACGATGTGGAACTCGTATGCAGTTGGCCAGTGCTGGTGGTTGCACAAGACGACCAAAGGGTGGCCGACGCACTGCGACGCCTGGCAGAAGGCGCATGGCATAGCCGGTCGTTTGTACCGCGATACGGCTATGACCGACTGTCCGACGTCGAACACTCGGCTGAGTTGATCGGCTACGGGCAGACGCCGATGGTCATTGTCGAACCAGATGAAACACGCTGGCTTCGGCGGTGCCGACTGTCGAGCGAAACGGTGGCACGGTACTTTCTCGGGCGTAACAAACAGGGGAGGCTCCAGTTCCGCAGCGACTATTTCGGCATCGATCCCCGGACCGGTCGGCCGGCCGTCTTGGATGAGAAACGACCGTTTGACATTCCGGAAGGGGCCAAGGCGCTGAAACCGGCTGTCTACGTGGCGTGGGCAAGCAACGATGAGTTTGCCAGACGGTTGGTTCTCGACTACGGCAGAACGTGGGTTGACGCGGCACGCGACGAGCGGGGGCCGGGACGCATCCGAGGCTTTCTGCCTGCCCGGATCGACTGGCCGAGTGGCCGAGCGGTGGGCACGCACGGCGTGCTATCGTCGATGCGTGCGACCCACTTCCACTTACTCGCCTGCTACGCGTTGACTCGCGATCAGCAGTTCCTGGAGCCGGTCCGAACGCTGCTGCGGACGGCGCTACTGAAGTGGACCAGGGGACAGATGCCGTGGGTTCGCTGCTCCGGTTGGACTGGTCCCCTGGGAGACGTGCGATCGTTCACCCGGGACCGCTTTGCTCGCCGCGATGGGCCTGAGCAGACGCAACTGTTTGAGCAACTGGCAGTGATCGCGCTGCTGTATCGACAGCTTACCGGTGATCGATCCTTCGACGATGCCCTGGCGCGCTGGACGGTCCGGGTGCGGAACAGTCTGGTAGAGGGGCGAAAGAGCTATGTGTTCCTCGATCCGGATCTGCCAAAGCTGTGGCTGGTTGATCGTCCCCTTACCGTCGGTGCCTACCTCGAGAGCCGCTGTGCGGTTGGGGCTCAGCTTTACCTTGGCTGGCAGGTGACCGGGGATGAGGACTTTCTGGCTCGTGTTGGCTGGAACCTCAGCTCGTGCTTGACCGACAAGTGGGGGGCATTTACGTATTGGTTCTACGACGACACGGAGCCCCGTGTCACCTCCAATGACCACCTTGCGCACAAGATCCAGTACGCGGCCATGGCGCTGGCCTGGATGTACACGGGGGGGCCTGGTCCTGTGGAGGGGATCTGGCCCGGTCTGGTAGTGACCTGGGCTGGAGTGGACGAAACGTTCTGTGCGCTGGTCAGGGAGGCCGCTCACCGGCGCGTACGCGTGTCCTTGTACAGCTTTGCGCCCGAGCACCGGAATGTCACCGCCCGGTTCTGGTCGCTGGCCGAGGGAAAGTATCGCGTGTGGCTCGTGGGCCAAGAAGGCGAGGGGGACGCATCGGCACAACGTCGAAACGGTACGGTGTGGACAGGTGAGTTCGTCGTGCAACCGACCGGCGGCAGACGCAGGCCGGTCGAAGTCGCTGTACCGCTGCCGGCTCGACGGCGACTGGAACTAATCGTCTGCCCCACAGGGGAGGTGGGCGGCGATTCGTGAGCACCTGGCAGCAGGCATTCCGCGGCGGGCGGCTACCGCGGGGCCGATCGAGCGATCGGTCGCTGTGACCGACAACCGGATGGATGCCTGTATACCCGTGTGACCGGAAACGCGAGGCGTTTACAGTCAGACTGGTCGACCGGACTTTCCCCTGTGCCTGCGCCAGGTCGATGCGGCGAGCAGACGGGCGTATGGGTTCGCAAGCCCCCGCGTGTGGGTGCACGCGGCCGCGGCCCCGGCCCACCGCGCTGTTTCGGCGCACCCGGCAGCGCACTGGCGCGGCGCGGAGTTGTTAACCCACGCGCGTGCGGAACAGCGTCCCGGCGCTTCCGCTTCCCTCCCGCCGGGCGACAATCGCCCATGCACGGCGCGAAGCGATTCTTGCTGCGAGGCGATTCCTGCTCTGAGAGCAAGCGTCAATGACCGCAGGTTCTACCGGCTCTGGGAGCAACACGTCCGGCCCGCCGCCCGATGCCACAGGAAATCGTCCGCACCCGAGCGTACCGGCGCCCTTGTTCACACGCGACGCGTGCGGCTAGAATGGGGTGCTTTCTGCTTGGTTGCCTGGCCTTTACGGTGGCGGCCAACGCCGTGTCATCAGGGACTGCGTTCGATCGGGAGTATCGGTTGGCTACGGGAGGCAGGTGGATCAGAGGCAACGGAGTGCGAGGAATTGGCGGTTGAGGTAAGGCTCACACCACACGGACGTCTTCTGGTCACACGTGCGACGGGCAGTGACGACTTGTCAGCAGACCCCTGGTTGAAGCGCGTCCTGGCCGGGTTTTCGAAGTGCCAGGCGGCAGGTCTTTTCGCGCTCGCTTCCCATCGGCCTGAGCTTCCCCCTCCGATCGACTTGGCCTTCTGGCGCGACTTCGCCTGTCGGTACCTCACCGCACTATGCCGGACGCCACCGGAGGCTGACGAAGTTCTCCCTTCAATTCCCCCGCCGTCGGACGAAGAGTTGGCTGCGCTGGTCAGCGCGGCTCCGCCTATGACGGGTGGCGAGTACCTCAACGAGGCCGTGCTTCGTTCACTTTGGCAGGAGCTGGACGCGTGGGTGAGGCAGCAGGTGGCCGGTGCCAGCAGCCTGCACGCATGGCTCAAGCAGCATGCTCCGGTCTGGCACCGGGTCGGTCGCGTCTGCTTCCACCTTGCCGAGCGGCGAGATTCGGAAGACTACCCGTTCGCTTTCCTTGCCACCTATACGACGCGTTTGTCAAAGGCGGGCCGCGTTCAGCACCAACCGTTGAGCAGAGCGCTGAAGGAGTGCGCCGGTAACCGTCGCGCGTTGCTGAATCTGTTGATGCCGGTGCAGCGGGCTGCGCAGCGCGTTCCGTTCGTAAAGGAACTGGTCGACTCGGGCGACATTTTCCACCCGCTTGCCTGGACGCCGCGGGAAGCGTTCCGGTTTCTGAAGAGTGTCCCCGAGCTGGAAGAGTGTGGCATTCTGGTCCGCGTACCCGACTGGTGGTCGAAACGGCCGCGGGTACGGGTGAATGTGACCGTGGGCGAACAGCGGCAGGCGCGGCTCGGGGCCGACGCACTGCTCGATTTCGACGTCCAGGTGGCCGTCGGCGACCAGACCCTCAGCAACAAAGAACTGCGGCAAATCCTCAAAGGCGGCGAAGGCCTGGTGTACATCAGGGGCCAGTGGGTCGAGGTGAACGCGGAGAAGTTGCGGCAAGCACTTGATCACTGGCGGCGGGTGCAGGAAAGCGCTGAGAGGACGGCACTCAGCTTCGTTGAGGCAATGCGGCTACTCGCCGGCGCACCGGCTGACCTGCACGCAGACCAGGAGTTCGATCGGGAACTGCGTGAATGGTCACTGGTCCGGGCCGGCAACTGGCTTTCTCGCGTGCTGAAGGAACTTCGCCAGCCTGACGGTTCCATCCGTTTCGAGCTCAACGGCGCCTTCCGCGGAACCCTGCGGCCCTACCAGAAGGTCGGCTGTCGGTGGCTTTGGTTGCTGGCAAACCTTGGGCTCGGCGGCTGCCTGGCAGATGACATGGGATTGGGCAAGACCGTTCAGGTGCTCGCGCTGTTGCAGGCACTCAAGGAGCAGAAGCCTTCGCCCAAACCGTCGCTTCTGGTCGTACCCGCCTCCCTTCTGGCGAACTGGAAAGCCGAGATTGCTCGCTTTACACCAGAACTGCAGACCTGCTTCGTGCATCCATCAGAGCTGGATCGCCGTGCCATGTCCGCTCTGGCGCGGTCTCCTGGCCGTAGACTCAAGGACGTCGATCTTGTGATCACAACCTACACCATGCTCCTGCGGCAACAGTGGCTGCAGGACGTCGATTGGCGGCTCGTGATCCTGGACGAAGCTCAGGCGATCAAGAACCCGTCAGCTCGACAGACGCGAGCCGTGAAACGGCTGAAAGCGGAAGCCCGGTTCGCTCTCACCGGCACGCCGCTGGAAAACCGCCTCACCGACCTGTGGTCGCTCTTCGATTTCCTCTGTCCCGGACTGCTTGGGTCGGCGAGGCAGTTCAAGGAGTTTGTCCGCGCCCTGCAGGCTCGAGAGCAAGAGCGTTACGCGCCACTGCGGAACCTCGTCCGCCCGTACATCCTGCGTCGCCTGAAGACAGACAAATCCGTCATTAGCGACTTGCCCGAAAAGACGGAGATGAAGGTCTACTGCGGGCTGACCCGGAAGCAGGCCACCCTCTACGCTCAAACGGTCAAGGAGCTGGCCCACCGCCTGCAGCACACCAGCGGCATCGAACGCCGCGGCACGGTCCTGGCCTACCTCATGCGGTTCAAGCAGATCTGCAATCATCCGAGTCAGTTCTGCGGCGACGGCGCGTATGAGCCGGGCGACAGTGGCAAGTTCGAGCGGTTGGGCGCGATCTGCGAGGAGATCGCATCGCGGCAGGAGAAGGCACTCGTCTTCACTCAATTCCGTGAAATGACCGAGCCACTGGCAGCATTCCTTGAAGAGATCTTCGGACGACCCGGACTGATCCTGCACGGTGGGACCCCCGTGAAACGGAGAAGGAAGCTGATAGAAGCATTCCAGAAGGATGACGGACCGCCGTTCTTCGTCCTATCGCTGAAGGCCGGAGGCACGGGACTGAACCTGACGGCTGCCACCCATGTCATCCACTTCGATCGGTGGTGGAACCCGGCCGTGGAGAATCAGGCGACCGACCGTGCGTTCCGAATCGGCCAACGCCGCAACGTTCTGGTACACAAGTTCGTTTGCCGGGGCACGGTTGAAGAGAAGATCGACGCCCTGATCGACGAGAAGTCTCAGCTTGCGGAGGACATCCTTCAAGGTGGCGCGGAGGTGCTTCTGACGGAAATGACAGACGAGGAGCTGTTGCAAACGGTGGCTTTGGACATCACCCGAGCTGTTATGTAGGAGGCTCCCATGTGGTGGTATGAATGGAAGCGCCGACCAACTGCGGCGGAGAGGAGTCTACTGGCGGGTAAGGCAATCCGCCAATTGCGGCAGCGTGGGATCGAACCCAAACCGGTCGTGATCGACGGGCGCAGGATCGTACATACGTTCTGGGGGCTCGCGTGGTGCGAACATTTCGAGTCGTTCCACGCTGATGATAATCGGCTGGCACGTGGGCGGACCTACGCGCGCACGGGGTCGGTTTGCCACCTGGACGTGACCGAAGGAGAGATCATCGCGATCGTCGCCGGTAGCGAGCTGTACGATGTGAGCATTCTGGTCGATCCTCTGCCCAAAGAGAAATGGGCTGCGTTGAAGAAGCGGTGTGCCGGGCAGATCGGCTCAGTCGTCGAGTTGCTGCAGGGGCAGTTGTCGGACGAGGTCATGAAGGTGGTTACCGACCCGCTGGACGGCCTCTTCCCGCGGCCCGAAGAGGTCAGCGCGGCCTGCACATGCCCCGACTGGACCGTGATGTGCAAGCATGTCGCCGCGGTGCTGTACGGCGTCGGCGCGCGGCTGGACTCCGAGCCAGAGTTGCTCTTCCGGTTACGAGGCGTTGATCACATGGAGCTGATCTCCGAATGCGTCTCGCAGGAGGCTCTGGTGCCGGGAACGACCGGCCGGAGCGAAAAGCTGGAAGAGGTGGACCTCTCTGAGGTGTTCGGCATCGAGCTCGAAGAGGAACCCGCAGAGGAAAGGAACGGAAAACCCGCACGCAACACCGCGGAGAAGAAGACAGCAAAGCGGTCGCGCGAGGCGTCGAACGGCTCGGCAACTAGTGCGAACGCAAAGCGCACCACCGCACGCCGGCTGGTCAAGACCGGGGCGTTGAAGAAGCGGTCCAGCCGCAGGAAACGGGCCAGTCTGGCTACCGCAGCGTCCACAGCAGTCCGGAAACGCTGAGCGCATGCGCGTGCGGGCCCCGCGCAGCCTGTCACGGACCGGGCGTGCCGGATCGTCCCGATCCACGCGGATGCCTTCTGTCCGAGCGTGCGTGGTCGGCGGTTAAGGACTGTGGGCCGGGGCGGGGCGCGTCGCGGCGCGGCGGTTGTCCGGGGCTGTCTCTTTCAGCATCTGGTCGATGGCTGAGAGTATTCGTTGTTCGATGCCCGGTTGGAAAGGGCCGTGCCAGCCGAAGTATCGCATCGCGCCACCACCTTCGTAACCGCCTTCGGCCAGCACCCGTTCCGACGGGACGTAGGCGAAGACTTCATCGCAGTAGGCGGCAACCCATAGCCGCAGGTCGGGGTAGTCCTTCTTCAGTCGCAACGCGTAGTCGACGACGACTTCTCCGCCCAGGGCAACCAGCGTCAGGTCCGTGCCGAAACGGATCACGTGAACCGGCATCGGATAGGACCGTTCGAGGAATCCCTGCCGCCGGAACCGTTCCAGGAGGACTTCGGTCAGACGCTGATCGTACCGGTCTCCCTGGCCGCGGCGTGCGAGCAGTTCCTCCCGAGTCGGCGGATCGACGAAGGGCAGTGCCACGCGCCGGAAAGCCGCACGGAGCGGGGGGCGCACCGGATGCATCGGGCCGGTCAGCACGTCGTGAACCGCTTGGGCCAGCGTTTCTCCATGCTGGCGCGCCAGTTCGACCGTGCCCCTGGGTGCCGGATTGATGTCCCCGCCGCAGCCTGCCACGAACATCGCTGTTGCGCCGGGAAGTTGCTGCTCGAGGGCTATTTGAGCAAACCCTGGGTAGTCGCCGTTGTATTGGTAGCAGTCCGGTCCGAGCGTCGTTGCGTGGCAGGCATAGCCAAAGACAACCGCGATGGCTTTGCCCTGTTCGTTGGCGACTTTGAGCACTGGCACACTGTGGTCGACTGGCCCGTTCGGGCGGATGTACGTTCTGCGATTCGCTGCGAACGTGGCTCGGCCTGTGCCAAACCAGATCGACACGGGCTGCAAGGTCGTGGCAGCCTGCTGAACTGCATGCACAATCTTCGACTCGACGTCCTTGGAGTACTGGGCGATCAGCGCCCGCTGCCGCTCATCAAGTGGGTAGGTTACCTTCGCGCCGTCCGTGACCCGGCTGACTGGTCCGCAATGCGTATGAGAGAAGTTCAGTACCAGGTGACTGCGCGCAATGCCGGTGCGGCGTGCCACGGCGTCCGCGATCGATTCGCTGAGTTGGCGGCCAAAGTTGTCACCTACCAGGTCCAGTGTCACCAGCGCGAAGCGGTTGCCGTGACCGTCGTCCAGCACGAGCGCTTTGGCCCACAGCGGGTGCAGGCTGCCCTCGGCCTGCCGCGAGCGAGCCGCGTAGCCGGCCAACCAGATCGGCTGCTCCGGGGTGATGTCGACGCGCGCTACTCCACCGCGCCACGGTAACACCTGACCCCAAGCAACCCCAGCCCAGCATGCGACAAGGATCAGCGGGAAAACTCTCCAACCAGTCATGGCAGCCTCCTCGATAAGAGGCGGTGCACCGAAGATGACCTCCTGCGGTGCGCCGCTCCGCAGGATGTTCACAACTGGTCACCGTGAACCAGGGACTGGGGCTGGATCTACGGTGACTGCTATTGATTCCACCAGGAATCCTGCAGGATCGGGCCGTTCAGCGGTGGAGCGGAGCCGCAGGTAGCTGATGCCGTTCACAGTGGGCTGATTAACATTGAGAGTCTTCACATGACGGTCGTCCACCTTTACATCACAGCCCTTCGTCTCGAGATCCCAGTTCAGCGTGAGCGTGTGCCACTGGCCGGGTTCCAGGCGGAGGTCGTCCCGTTTGGGGGTGGGGCCGGCAGCGAAATGCAGCAGGAATACTGCCTGTCGGCTCCCCTGTGGGTCAGCGGGATCGAAGAAACGGTCCGCTAGCGCTATGCTCGCCCGTTGGAACCCTCTCCGCGGCATGATCCGAATGGACAATTCGCCACGATATCCCATCGGAAAATTCCAAACAGCCCCGTCACCTTCTCGCCCGGCTGCTCTGCGGACTAGCAGGACGCGACGCCCTTTCCTCGTGGGGTGCGGAATCAGCTTTGGGCCCTGAATCCGGTCGCGCCAGACATGCTCCAGGGGACCAACCGCATGGAAAACAGACCATCGCTCGAGTCCGTGGGAGAAATCTTCGAACTGGGAGGTTTCGCAGAGCCAGTCCGGGTGAAATCGGACAACGGCCCGCCGCCCCTCTCCTTGTCCGGTAACCACGACGACGAAACCGTTTGTGGTCGCTGTCGCATGCGGATATGCCGTTCCGCGGTCGCCGTGACGAGGGGGCGTTTGGTTACGCTTCGGATCACGGAAGATCTCGCGAAAGCCACGCCACGTACGTCCCTCGTCGTCGGAAATCGCCGCGTGAAGTACATCGCGTCCGCTATAAGCCGCGTAGCGCCGGCCAGGCGGCGGGAGCAGTTCCTGGCAATTGTTCCAGATGAGAACGATACGTTGGTCTGGCAAACGCAGCAGAGTCGCCGGCGACTCGGACGAGGTGAAGCGCGAGGGCTTTGCCGGTGTCCAGACAACGCCGTCCCGGGAGAAAGCTTCGTACAGTCGCCCGGTATCAGTACGTATCAGCATCCATATTGTGCCATCCTTCAACTGCAACGCGGTAGGTTCGACGGCGCCAATCTGGCCTCCGTGTGGACGCACGGGGGCGGTCAACGCTGCTGGCGCTTCGTGCCAGGTCGTTCCCCCGTCGTCTGAATACAGGATGCGCACTTCGTTCGAACCTGTTGCTGGCTTCCGCTCGGCTGGTGGGAGCCACTTGCCGAATGGCAGAAGGATGCGTCCGTCCTTCAACTGAAGCATGCATCGCAACGCGCCCACATACCCGGCATAGATCCGCCTGGCAGGCAGCCACTTCGACCGGTCATCGACTGTTTTCGTATGCCAGATGTCGTAAAACAGGTCGACAGCAGGCCTGCGGTTCCCAACGCCGCGGCCGACGAGGAAGCAGACATGAATCTCGCCGTCTCGGTCTACCAGTGCCTGCGTGGTGACGTACGCATGTTCCGGCACGGAGAACTCGATCACAGGCCTGCTCCACGTCTTGCCATGGTCACGCGAACGCATCGATGCGCAGTACTTGCCCTGGACAATCCAGAAGATTCGGAGCGTTCCGTCAGGCAAGCGAACGATAGAGGCTTCGTTCGCGGGACTTGCAGTGACGACTTCCGGAGCCCAGGGGCGCATGCCCCCGGAGCCAACTACAGGTCTGTGCTTCTCGGCGCGTTGCCGGCGGAGCAGTCTTGCCTCCGCAGTGCCAGCCATTCCGGTGCTGATCAGGGGCGAAGGGCCGCGCAGGGCAGTTACGAGGGGCTTCCGCCCGCTCGGGAGGTGCCACGCCGCTATCGCCGGGTACGGGTTGGAGCCCGAATCGTGGGCGGACGCCGTCGTGGTCAGGCCGGAACCGGAGAGCACTGCTACCAAGATAGTACCTAGCGAGCGTTGGATTAGCAGGCGTAGCTGTCGGAACCGAGGCATCGTCGTTCTGCTACAGCGGTCGCTTTCTAAGACGGAGCAGTGTCTGCACCACAAGTCTGTGGTCTTGCTTTTCCAGTAGGTGCTCGCCGTGCTTGGTGCCAATTTGGTTCGGCTGGGTTCCAGCGCCTCTATGCCGCTGGCGTAAGCAGGCCCTACGAGCCGAGCCTCTTCTTGCTAAGCGTCTTCTCGAGCTCGAAGAACGGGTCCCCATCGAGCAGCCGGGCCAGATCCGAGTCCGTCAGGCAGTGTACCTTCGTCTCCAAACCGTCCCGGTAAACGGCAAGTACGTGGAGTTCCGCAGCAGGCGTTTTTTCGACCAAGGCTGTGAACATGTACGGGTTGTGTGTCGTGAGAAAATACTGTTTGCCATGGTCTAGGGCGATCTGTTTGCCGAGAAATCGGACGTAATCGGGGAAAGCGTGGACTTCTGGTTCCTCAAAGACGAGTGTTGCGTTCCCAGCTGTTTCGATCGCGGTCTGGTAGAAGAGGGTCCGCCGCAGGGTTTCGGAGGCTGCATGCAGTGGATAGGAGATAGCGATCTCCCCGGTTTGCTCCAACAATTCGATCTCGCCCGTGGCTGGTTTGAACAGGGGCTGCAGCCGAAACGGACCACAGAGCTCCCGAAACCACTTCCGCAGTTCATTGGACGTGAAGACGACCTCAAACAGGTTACTGCCGTCCGGCGGCAGGAGCGGCCTCGTAGGCGTGCGGCGGTTGGGCGGTGCTGCTCGAAACCGGTAGAAGAGAACAGGCGGTACGGCGTCATGGATGCAGAGGTCGACGGAAATGACCTGCCCGTCCGGTCCCAAGTGACCGCAGGGGGTGTCGTCGAGCTTTAGTTCGAACAACCCGTTTCGATAAACGATCTGCAGCGTTTGACTGTTGGGCGTTTGAAGCGTGACCGACACCGGCTCATCGAGCGTTCCGCGGTAGAACAGGTCGGTGACCGTGTTCATCCTGACAAAATCGCTCAACGGGCGACGCTCCGGTGCGCCAAGCCATGACCAGAGTGCGAGCGCCTCCAGCAGGTTGGACTTCCCCGTGTTGGGACCACCGATCAAGACGTTTACGCGGCGGCAGTTCAACGAGACGTCTCGGATCGACTTGAAGCGGCAGATTCGCAAATGCTGGATCGTGGCCGGCCCCGTTCCGGTGCAATCACGTCTCGTGCCGTTCGATACACCGTGCCGCGGCACGGCGGCACCCGGATACGATATCGCAACCGCGCCACGTCGTCCATGCGTGCAGTACGTCTGATTGTCTCGATCGGCCCCAATTCCGTCCGTCCGGCGGTTCTGACCTGTCGTTTGGCGCGCCACTCGAGCCGAGCTGGGCACCCGGGTTAGGTCCGGATACGCTCGGTACAAGACCTGGCCTGCTCAACTTGCGTGGGACCGTTGGAATGTCGACGAAGAGCCGGCGGACGCGCATCCGACGACGCCGCCAGCGCCAGCCGCTGCGACGAAACCATACAGGGGGACCCGCGGGCGCCGGCACGTGCCCGACAGCCCAAGGTGACCGCGGCTGGTCCGGGCTGCGCTACCGTAGCGTGTCCTGAGGCCAAAGCAGGAGAGCGGTTCGCATTCCGTTCCGCAAGCAGTGCCGAAGGCGGGAGTCGAACCCGCACGGGGGGTGAACCCCACCGGATTTTGAATCCGGCGCGTCTGCCAATTCCGCCACTTCGGCCCGTTTCCATTATAGTTCTGCCCGTCCTGCTTCAGATGCCAGGACGGGCGATGGGGTAACGACCATCGGCGTCGGGCTGAACTGGCGGCGGCGTCTCCCACGCCATCCGGTCCACATCAGGGGCCAGCCGCTGATCGGAAGCCAGCAGCTCGTCCCGCCGCACCAACTTGCCTGTCCACGCTGCCGTTCGTCCCATCAGCACCGTCAGGCAGGCATACGCGCAGCGTTCCGCTTCGTTGTGCGGTTTGTCGGACCGGATCGCCTCGACGAGCACGTCCAGCTCACGCTGGTACGGATTCGGCCTGGGCCCTTCGTACGTCCAGACCAGATCTTCCCGACGCATGCGGTGGTCCTTGAACAGGGCGGAAGCGGGGCGGGCGAAGTTGAGCATGATGCGGGCAGCGCCGCGAGTTCCGTGCGCGTAGTCTCCGGCCTGATTCCAACACCCGGGCATGTGACGCGCGAACACGAACAGTTTCGTCCCGTCGGCAAAGGTGTACTCCACCGAATAGTGGTCCCACATCTGATCGGGTTCATCACGGACGATGCGACCGCCCATGCCGTGCGCCTCCACGGGCCACGCCCCTTTAGCCCAGCAGGCCACGTCGACGTGGTGGATGGCCCAGTCCACGAAATAGCCGCCGTTGAGCCAACTGAAGCTGTAGAAGTTGCGGATCTGATGCGCCAGCTCCGACTCACCGGGTCGTCGCTTCGGCGAGCGGACCGGTCCCTGCATCCGATAGCTGCGCAGGCAAGTCACCTGACCGATGGCCCCGTCATGGATCCGCTTGATGACTTCCTGCCGCGGCACGGACTGGCGCCAGACGAGTCCGCCCATGATCTTCAGGTTCTTCTCAGCCGCGATCCGGCCAGCGGCCAGCACGCGGCGGACGCCCGGAGGATCAACGGCGAACGCTTTCTCCATGAACACGTGGACAGCTTGCTGCACGGCATATTCAAGGTGGAGCGGCCGGAACACGGGCGGGGTGGCCAGCAGTACGAGCCCGCCCGGCGCGACGCAGTCGATGGCGTGCCGGTATGCGTCGAAGCCGAGAAACTGCCGTTCGGGCGGAACATCAACCGAGGATTCGAACCGGCGCTTGAGGATCTGCAGGCTTGCGCTCAGCCGGTCGCGGAACACATCAGCCATTGCCACGAGCTTCACGGGGCCGGCAGTGGACAAAGCGTTGGCAGCGGCTCCGGTTCCACGAGAGCCGCAACCGACCAGAGCCACGCGAAGCACGTTCTGTTCATGGATCGCTGCGTTCGATCGCAAGGGGTAAGCGGTGGCCGCAGCTGCGGTCGCAAGGAACCGGCGACGAGACAGAGTCGTACGTTCCTGCCGCATCGGTTCGCCTCCAAGGTTGAGGACTGGCTATAGAAGATAAACCAGCGCTTGATTATAAACAATTGCCAGCACCCCCCACAATCGGACCCCAGCTGGCGCCTGTGGGCGGTACGTCCGATCGTCGGGAACGGGCTGCCGCCCGCTGCGCGGTCCCCGAGCGGGAGACGATCGCGGCCGACGGTGTTCTCGAACGCTCCCGATACGAGAGCCACATTGCCCCCCGAAGAGACGGGCACGATCCTCTGGGGAGCCGCTACGATAGACACTCGGACATTCCACCGGAGGAGTGGGGCATGAGCCGGCGCGCCTTCCGTTCCCAACGCCTTTTGCCAAACGCCGTGTTTGTCGTGCTGCTGCTGGTCGCCGGACCGAACGGCGGTGTGGCTTGCGCTCAGACCGGCAAGCCGGTCATCACAAAGCTGGGGACGATCGATTGTGACCTTGTCGAGACGACGCCGGTCGTGTTTCGCGGCCGTCTGTACCGGTTCGAGTACGTGCGGACGCGCTATCGGCACAATCTGCTGGGCAAACCGTACTTTCGGCTGGTCGATGTGAAGCAGGGCAGGGCAGGACGGCCGTTTGGGATCGGCCTGGAGCTGGGTTGTGCGTTTGCCAGCCGTGACCAACTTTTCTGTTACGGGGTGCGCGGATGGGGGACGGACACGATCTACGGTTGCGTCAATTCCGACCTGGAGCGTTGGACGGTGTGGCCCGCGCTCCGTTTGCCGGGCTGGAAGATCTTCAACACGTCGGTAACCGCGGGGGATCGTGGCTACGTGATGGCGATCGAGATCGGCGAGCCACGCTCCGTGGCAGGAGTGCCATTCACGGTGGTATTTGCCCGTTCAGAGGACCTGCGCCACTGGGAGCTGCTCCCGACCGAACGGTTTTCTTTCGGAGTGGATCGCTATACGGCGTGTCCGACGCTGCGGTACCTCGACGGCTGGTACTACATGACCTACCTGGAGCGGCGGCCGGGGAGGCGCTACGAGACGTGGCTTGCTCGTTCGCGCGACCTGACCGCCTGGCAGCTCAGCCCGCTGAACCCGTTCTTGTCCGCTGACGAGGCCGACCGACGCATCGCAAACCCCAGGTTGACCGCCGAAGAGAGGAGGCGGATCCGATCGGCAGTGAACATCAACAATTCGGACGTCGACTTTTGCGAGTACGGCGGCCAGGTCTACATCTACTACAGCTGGGGCAACCAACGCGGCGTGGAGTTCTTGGCCGAGGCCCGCTACGAGGGCAGCTTGAATCAGTTACTAGCTGGGTTTTTTGGGGCAGCGAACGGACGGGCGCATGATCCGGGGAAGGCTGGGCCCTGAGTGGCACAACCTGCGCGCTGGGTTCGGCCATGGGCAAGCGGGTGTCCGCGAAACTTGTGTCCGTCGGGAACAAAGCGTGACGTGAAGGGGAGCCCTAAATGATGGCCCGGGGCGCACCACACAAAGAAGACAGAGAAGACGTAGACGTCTTGGCCGTTGCCATTGTTCTGGCGCCATGCGCCGCGGCCATAGCTTTCTTCTTCCCGGGGATTTTTGCTGTGCTCACGGGAGCCGTTGTCTTCGGCACGTTCTTCACCCTGATGCGCCAAAAGGAACAGGGTGTTGTCAGGGCGATCTATGGGCCAGAGCCACCCAAGAGACAGCAAACTTATGCAGTCGTGACGGCCTTGATCTGCTCAGTTGGTCTCATGTTCGTCGCAATCGTGTGGTCGCTGCTGCTTTACCTCGGTCGATCGCGGTTGCGGTCGGCTCTGGGCATCGTTTGCTTCGTGGCGTCTTTGATGGTCCTGGCTTGGCGTGCGGAGCGAGTGTACCGGATGGGGGGCGACGGGCGTAGGTGGATACTTCACCGGGGGGTACCGCTTGCTGCGATCCTCTCGTCGCTCGTTTTTGCCTTCACGAATCCAGAACCTGAGCTCCCGTCCTTTTGGGAGACGATTTCTCGCTGGCTGAAGGGAGAGGGGCGGACGCTTAGCGATGTGGTCGAGGGTGCTTACTGGACGCTCTACAAGGTGAACGAGTTGATCGAGGAGGTGATATCGCAGTTCCTCTCCTGGTTCCTCCCAGAGCGGTTAGCAGCGCTGCTGACCCGCGTCATTGCATTTCTGGTTTCGGTGAACAGCGGACACGGGGTCATTGCCGCGGCGTATGCCATAGTTGCGTGCCCCGGTCACAGGCCTCTGGGAAAGTCGGCCGCCCTTCACTAGCTACCACAGTCGGTTTCAGACGAGCGTTGACGCGCACGCTAGCCGACGTCGGTTGACGTCCCGCGGTGCCTTTGGGGCTGGCCGCTCCCTGCGCGGTGGCTCATGAGCACAAGGACTTACGTTGAAGTACCGCTGACCGAACTTGATCCTATTGTTCGACCCACGCACAATCGTTTGGTTCTTCTCAGTCGGCAGACACGGTTCGGGATTCGTGGTTTGCGGACCTGGGCAAGAGACTAGCCGGCCCGAACTGTTCTTCCGGCTCCCCCAATCGCCGAGTCCACAGGACCGTTCCTGCGAAGCGACCACGGGGGGCACGGCCACGAACCAGAACCAGCCAACGTAGGGCGAGGCCGTGGCCAAAGGTCCAAGGGATGTTCAGCTTTGTGTTAGGACAGGCCAATGCGTGGTGGACCGAGAATGTCGGCAGCTCCGGCCCAACCGGGCAGGAGGATCGGGCGGCCGGTTCCAGGTGCTGCATCGGGGCAGAGGCTGAATCGGTCCGTGGCTAGGTTCGCAAACGAGAGGCACGTTGCGATAGACTTTTTGCTTGGCTCCATTGGAGACGGCTGTCATGTTGTGGAGCAAGATCATGATGACGAGCAGAGCGGGACGCGCACTTGGGCTGGTTGTCTGCCTGGTGGTTGTGAACCGGCTGGCGGCAGCGCAGGAGAGGATCGAGCCGCTGCAGCGGATTCCGGGGGCGAAACCGCGCAATGTGATCTTCATCCTCACGGACGATCACCGCTGGGACGCGTTCGGCTTCATGGGGCATCCGTTCCTGGAGACACCTCAGATGGACCGGCTTGCGCGCGAGGGAGTCCACTGTGCGAATGCGTTCGTCACGACTTCGCTCTGCTCGCCCAGCCGGGCGTCGATCCTGACCGGCCTCTACGCGCACAACCACCGGGTGATCAACAACAACGAGCCGCTGCCGCCCGGTCTGATCTACTTCCCGCAGTACCTTCAGAAGGCTGGCTACCAGACGGCATTCGTCGGCAAGTGGCACATGGGGCATACCGATGACAGTCCGAAGCCTGGGTTCGACTTCTGGCTGAGTTTTCGGGGCCAGGGCTTCTACAACTCACCGCGGCCGAACTACACGCTGAACCTCAACGGCAAGCGGGTGCCTCAGACCGACTACATCACCGACTTTCTCACGGACCACGCGATCGAATGGCTCAAGCAGCGAGACCGCTCGCGGCCGTTTTTCCTGTACCTCTCACACAAAGCCGTCCACGGTCCGTTCGAGCCAGCCAAGCGGCATCGCGGCCGGTACGCCAACCAACCGATGCCACGGCCGGTGACGCTGCACGAGACACCGGCCAACTATCTGCTCAAGCCACGCTGGGTACGGGATCAGCGGAATAGCTGGCACGGTGTGGACTTCCCGTACCACGGCCGACTCGGTTCTCTGGAGGAGCTCTACCGGCGATACTGCGAGACGCTGCTGGCGGTGGACGAGAGCGTTGGTCGGATCATGGACTATCTCAAGCAGGAAGGCATTCTGGACAGCACGATCATCATGTACATGGGCGACAACGGGTTCGGCTGGGGCGAGCACGGGCTGATCGACAAGCGCACGGCGTACGAATGGTCGATGCGTGTGCCGCTGTTGGTGCGCTGTCCGGAGCTGTTCAAGCCTGGCACGAAGCTGGAGCAGCTTGTAGCCAACATCGACATTGCGCCGACGATCCTTGAGGCTGCGGGGCTGCGAGCTCCGGAGCACATGGACGGCCGAAGCTTCCTGCCGCTGTTGCGCGGCGAGGAGGTGGCCTGGCGCGATGCGCTTCTGTACGAGTACTACTGGGAGCGGAACTTCCCGCAAACCCCGACCATGCACGCCATTCGCACCGACCGGTTCAAGTACATCCACTACTATGGGATCTGGGACGTTGACGAACTGTACGATCTGAAGAACGACCCGCACGAACGGGTCAACCTGGCGTACGATCCGAAGTATCGCTCGGTTGTCCAGAGGCTTAATCGGCGGCTGTTTGAGCTCCTGGAGCAGACTGGCGGCATGTACATTCCGCTGTACCGCGACCGAGGAGGCCAGCTGAATCTTCGGTCTCCCGAGGGCAGGGAGGCGGCCTCGTTTCCCAACCAGCTCATGGCTCCGTCTGTGCCGGACCGGCGCCGCTGAACGGGTAGCGTGCCGGGACGTACTAACAGCAGTGAATCCGGCACAACCTCCAGATGACAGGCGCGCCTGGGCGCGTTCTGAGCGACGGCGAGAGAGATGCCGCGCATGTTCTCGGACAAGGGGACTGTGCTCTCGCTAGCCATTGGGGCGCTACTGGCCGTAGGGGGCTGCTCGGCCGAGCCGCCACCTCGGGTGGACGACTCGGCCGAGCCTCGCGCGGCCGCCGCGCCGGTGGCCGCGGCCACAGGCCGAGTGGCGCGGCGTGGTGCCGGCACGGTCCAGACGGAAACGAGCAATCCGGCGCCGTGGGTCCGGTTCCGGGACGAGGCGCGGCAGCGCGGCCTGACGTACGCCTGGCCGCGCAAGCCCCGTCCGATGCGCAACTTGGAGGCGTTTGGCACAGGCTGCGCGGTGTTCGACTACGACAACGACGGCTGGCAGGACGTGCTGTTGGTTGGCGAACCCGCGCCGCTTTTGTATCGAAACCTGGGGCAGGGCCAGTTTGAGGACGTCAGTGAGGCGACGGGCCTGGCCCGCTTGCGCACGAACAACTGGAAAGGCGTGGCTATCGGTGATTACGACGGTGACGGCTGGTTGGACGTGTTCCTGGCCGGCTACCGTTGCCTGGCGCTGTTGCGAAACGTCGAGGGGAAGCGGTTTGAGGACGTCACCACAGCGGCAGGTTTTGACCGCGAGAACCGCAAGCATTGGGGAAGCGGAGCGGGCTTCATGGACCTGGACAACGACGGCGACCTGGACCTGGTGCTGCTGAACTACGTTGTGTTTGGCCCGAACGAGCGGCAGTACTGCGACTTTGGCGGCGTCAAATCGGGCTGTCCGCCTCAGACCTACCGACCGGAGTTCCCCGAGCTGTGGAAGAACGAGGGGGGAAGATTCGTCGAATGGACGGCACAGTCCGGGCTGGACGGGGCCCACGGCAAAGCACTGGTGCTGGCGTTCGCTGACATCGACAACGATGGCCTGATGGATTTCTACATCGGCAACGATGGCGAACCGGCCGAGTTGTGGATGAACAAGGGGGGATTGCGGTTCGAGGACATGGGGGCGCTCAGCGGGGTGTCTGCCGGAATGTACGGCAACGCCATGGCCGCGATGTGTGCCGATTGGGGAGACTTCGACCGCGACGGTCATCTGGACTTGATCGTCAGCGACTTTAGCGGCGCACCCTACGCGGTGTTTCGCAACACAGGCGTCGGCCTGTTCCAGGAATACAGCGCGGCCGTCGGCGTGCGGAACGCTACGATGAACGCGCTGGGGTTCGGCGGTAAGTGGATCGATTTCGACAACGATGGCTGGCTGGACATCTCCTTCGTAAACGGTCATGTGTACGACAACGTGGAGGAGTTCGATCCGAGCACCCGGTTCCGGCAGCCGGTGATGCTGTTCTACAGCCATCAGGGCAAGCGGTTCACCGACCTCGTGCCGTTCATGCCGTCCGACGTAGGACGGCCTATCCTGGGACGCGGCCTCGCCAGCGGCGATCTGGACAACGACGGTCGCGTGGATCTGGTTGCGGTCGATTACGAAGGACCGGTAATGGTGCTGTGGAACCACACCGAGACGGAGAACAACTGGATCATGCTGGACGTGCGTGGGGAGGCTCCGAACACATTCGCGTACGGGGCGAAGGTGACCGTGGAGACGGACCAGGGGAGCTGCCTAGCATTTGTCTCGCCTGCGTCGAGTTATCTGTCGTCTTCAGATCCTCGCCTACACTTCGGGCTTGGCACGGCGTCCATTCGCAAGGTGCGGATCGAGTGGCGCAGCGGTACGGTACGCGAATTCGAGAACCTCACACCCAACCTGATCTACATCGTGCACGAGAACGGAGAGATCAAGCCCGCTGCCACTGGCGACCGCCGCTGATCCCAAACAGACCCCAGGCGGGCAGCCGACCCTGCGCACGTGAGTCGGCGCTTGCCTTCCTCGCGGCGCCCCTCGTCATACGAACGCGACCTGCGACACCCAGCAACTGCTTCCGGTAGCATGGGAAGGCTCAGCGTTTGCATTGCACCAGAGCTAGCCAGGCAGTGCTTCGGAATCGCGTCGTCTCATCTGTTGGAGCATGGTCGGCGTGGCGTTGGCGGCAGGCGAACCGGAAGACGAACTGATCCGCCAGCCTACATCAAAAGGGTAGGGGGGGGCTTTACGCTCCCCCTGCCGCAGGTTGATTGGATAGCGCCGCGGTATCCTTGCGAATCTCTCCCTGTCCTGCCGCCGCGAGCGCAGGCCGCGGCGACAGGACGGCAGAGACGCCGTGCTCGAGCCGCGGCGCTATCCACTTGACCGGGCGGAACGGGGCCCGAAGCCCTCCTCGGTGCGAGTTGAGACCGAGCGCAGGGCCGAGGCGGTGATAGCACCTGGTAGGTAAGAGTGGCCGGCTCGAGGTGCCTTTGCTCAGCAACCTGGAGTCTCTGTTCTTGAAGCATGTCCCGGTGTGTCGTGAAGGGATCACGCGCGCCACCATGCGACACTCGCCCCTGAAGCACGCACGGTGGTGGATCAGAGAACTGCTTAAGCAGGGGGCACGACTGAAGTGTGCCAGGACCGCGGCGACGTGCCCATCCCTCCTCCCGCACGGGCCGTCGTTGTCGGTGTTGTTGCACCACGACGGCGTTGAGCAGACCAACGATCGAGCAAGCACTGCGGCCTGCGGTGATCTGGGGGAAGATCAGCTTCGCGAACGAAAGCAAATGTGGTGCTTGCCGTACGGAATGGCGGCTGAGCGTCGCCGAGACGTGCCGACTAATCGAACGCTGCATCCGGACCTTCTGCACGGAATGACTGGTTGCCTACCGCCAAGGAAGACAACGTGCACGCCTCCTCCCTGAACCTGCCACATGACGGCTGCGACTTCTCCCGTGTCCCTTCAAGCATTACCCACGCCGCCGAACCCCGCCTCGATGCTGGCCCCACGCCATCCATCTGCGCCCCTTGAACGGTTGCGCCCCGGACGGAGTTCCGCATGATCCCGAATCGCCTCTGGTACTGCGCCCGTTCCAAACGTGCCGCGGCTCGACATTGCACCGTCGCAGCACGCGGTGCCTGGCACAGGGCATCGCGGCTCATCGGTGGTTCGGTCATGTGGTAAAGGCGTGAGCGCTCGAACTGGGTTCCGGCACCTCCGCTGCGCGCAGAAAACTTCCAATCCAAACTGACCGAAACGTCCTGCACGGCAGCCGCCTATCATGGGGACTCCGCAAGAAGTTCCGGTTGAATCGGGGCTACCGCCACCAGTTCGCGCGAGCAGTCGACACCGCCGTAAGCGGTTACGTTCTGGGGGAATCCACGAACTACGCGATGTCAGCGTCAGCGCGTGTCGCGTTTACGTCCGGAAACCGTGTGGTCGCGTTCACTGCTTATCGGCGAGCCACGTTGCGATGGCAGAGATCCGCTCTACCCAGAGCCATACCGAAAGTCTTGGTCGCATCATGAGGACCAGGGTAGTTCCACGCCGCTCGACTCCGATTAGCTCGAGGCACACTCCGGACTCGTCGAGCGTGCGCGCGGATCTATGTCGACAGACGAATCTGCATTCGACGACGGACTCCAGCACCACGTCCAGGAAGCGGGTGTAGGCATGCTTGCGACGCAGCGATCCCAGAGCCCACCAGACGGTCTTTGCATGCCCACCCCTACCGGGGTCTGCACGTCTCCAAAGCCGCATGTGAAACGCACGCCGCGATGGAGAGTAACGCATCTCATCGATTCCAGTGTACAACCGGGTCGGACCGACCAAGATTCGCTCGAGCTCATCCACCGAGGACAGCACCTGACTTTTTCTCGGCATGTCTCGCCTCCGGGCGCGAAGGCTTCAGTCGGAGTCATCCAGGTAGCACAACTCTTCGAGATCGGTTCTGTCCCGGATGCTGGAAGGAGAACCAGGCAATCGCCCGCCCGTTCGCACGACATAGGCCAGAACGAGGCGGCCGTATAGGCTCCTCCGGCCCTGGCTGAGGCCGTACCAGGTAGACGTACTTTGCCAGGGAAGGCTTCTTTCTCCCAGCGTGGCCGCAGAGCTTCTGTTGACGCGGTCGCCTGAGGCCGTCATAGCGATGTTGCAATGTTCCGCCCCCACACGAGGACAGGTTCAGCCCGGAGCCGCCTACAGCGAAACGGGGCCGGACCGGTGCACGGAGCCTACCTCTGGGATCAAGTACGCCACAAGGGAGCGATTGGCGCTCGTCCGCGGGGGTTGGGCGTGCGCGTGCACGGGTGGCAGCACCTCCCCCGGCAACCCGTACCCGAAACAGCCACAACCGGCGATCCCCTAGCTGGTGAGGGCATGCGTTTGCCGCCGCGGACACTCGACCGGCCGGGAAGTCGCTCTTACAGCGACGAGTTTCGTGCGCACGCGGTCTATCCCATTCCGGTCGATGTGCCGCCGAGGGCCACAACCTCCTCGCACGCCGTCCCATACGCCCATCCAACCATTGACCTCACTCGCTGGCTGGTGCACGGGGGAACGGTTCCTCCGGACGGCAGGCAACCAACTTGGCGCGGATGCTACGCACCCGCAGCCGAATGGAGACAACGTAGTGTGTCAGCAGCCAGAGCACTCCCGGTGCGCCCTGTTCAACCCGGCTGAACTCGAAGCTAGCGTACTGTTCGAGAAAGGGCTCGTCACAGATGATCTTGCAGTCCTCCACGTCCATGAGTACCAACTCGAACCGGTCAGTGGCCGTTTCCCGTGACCGACCACGCTCCGGCACGGCCTTGGCACGTGCGCGCCCCTCAAGCAGATCGGCAAGCCACGGCGCCCTGAGCCGTAGTCGAAATACGCCAGTTTGATCGTCATAGGCAATGTCGTGTAACCCAAAGTTCGCGTCGTATAATGGTGCGACTTCTCGTGCCAGCGTCGGAAAGTCTGCGTACGCGCCAAGAATCCAACCCACTGGTCCCGTCTCCGCTCACAGCCGGTTTCATCTTTCCCACTTGATTATCTGCCCCATGGCCAATGCTTGATATTGAGTGCGTGTATGCCAATGTGGGGGCACGGTCGACCGCCAAGTCGCACGGGGTGATAATCAATGCGGGCCCGCGGCTTCATGTTGCCTGGCCCGATCTGGATGAGACCACCGCTGCCCATCCTTCCACCTACCGAAACTCCCTCTACAAGTATTGACCAGTTTCCCAGCAGACACAAGTCGATACCTACGACGACGCAAGCCGCCGCGGGCCGATGATTGCGATGACTTCGTCGGCTGCGTTGTCAAGCGTCTGCCAGACGGGGTTGTTTGTCGGGGCGGTGTCCTCATCGGGATCGATCACCTTCACCGGCCGGTGCAACAGGTCGTACTCATAGCGCACCGTGTCGCCGAAGGTAGCTGCGTGCTTGCGAAGGGGGTGGAGAGCAACACCCTGCCGAAGGGATGGGCGAACCGAGCTTGCAGCTTGCGTTGGTAGACGGCAGGGGCGGGGTTTATGGCCCCCTGCCGCTCCGTTGATGGGTAGCACCGGCGGTACGGGGTTTGTTTTTCTTCCCCGTTAAGAATCGCCGGACGTCGCGGACGCTGTCCGCGGCGTCGCGGGGTGGCATCGGGCCCCCCCCGGGACGACAGCGCAGTCTCTCTGTGCACAGCCCCCGCCCAGGGGAATCCGACCACGGGGGCCGCGGGCGGGATCGACCCGCGCGCGGGGGGCAGGGGAAAATCTTTTGGAGATGGGCCTGCGCTATCCATCAACCTTGCGGGCGCAGGGCATAAAGCCCCCTGCCTGCCGATTGAAGCAGGCTGCTGGGTTGATTCGGCAATTCCGGACGCAGCATCCGGGCCACTCGTCGTCGAGTGCTGTGGCGTGCGGGGCTGAACCATCCGCTGGTCGGCACACGCGCGGGTCCTGCCCCTCGCCGCAACCACACCGGCCGCGACCGTCTCCGCACCTGTCGCTGGAATACCGATCTGCTCGCCTGGCGGCTGGGGGCGCCGGCAAAGCCGCCTGGGCGCCGGTTTGGTCGGCCTGCGTCCGAGAACCGTTTACCCCGCCGGCTACCGTGAACTCGCGGGAGGGGGGCATAAAGCCCCCGCCGCCGGTTTACGGAGGCTGTCGGGTTGAAGGGGGCCCCAGCGCAGGCGAAAGCAAGCGGCGTGAGGCGGGTCACGACGCTGGGCCGAGCGACCGCCCGGCTGTCGCCCGGTGTGCCGCGAAAAGCACCTGGCCCACGGAGTGCGTTTCGGCTCTTGCGCGCATTCTCCCGGTGGCCCACTTGCTGTGCGTGCTGCCGAGGCGGGGGCGGAGACGCTCACCGTGTCACTGGCGTATTGCTCCGGTTCGAGGGCTTGCAGGCCCATCCGTTTGGTTGATGCGACGAGTTTAGGGCCCCCGACAGCAAAAGCGGTTCAATAGCGCGGTGGATCGGGACAAATTCCTTCTGAGGGTGCCACGGGCGGCCGTCCCCCCCGCGGCGCGGCTTCCGGGGGGCTGCCCGGCAGGCGAAGTCGACGGCGCTCGGCGGCAGGGTAGGAGGAAACGCTGCCACGCGTCACTCGATGTGGAATGGACGGCAAGCTGTGTCCTTCGGCCGGGGAATCTGCGACCGCCGCCGTCCCCGCATTCTTCTGCCTGTTGGTTCTGCGGCAGACGGCCGTCCCGGTCACCTGACTCGGAAGAGCTGCCCTGGGGCCGCTGGGCCATTCAAGCGACCCAAGACGGAGCGTGAGGCCTTCACTCGTTTCGTTGCCAGGCCGCAGATGGTCGGCCTGTCATTCCGGCGGGCAGCAGCCTACTGTTCTGCCGGGAGTCGTCGCCAGACGAGCACACTGAACTCGCCCTCTTCGCCGGGGAACATGCCGTGCACCTCGTAAAAAGTGTCCCGTGTGACGCGATAGACGTAGCGGCCCCCGGCCGCATTCTTGACGATCCCGGCTCCTGGCCCCTCGAGGACGGTGTAGTCGAAGTAATGGTAAATCGTCACATCACCCACTCGCTCCAGCCGAAAGCGATTTCTGTGCGCCCGGATCTTCTCGCCAGTGTGGTACATGTAGTACTCAACGATTTCTGTGTCTCCGCGCACCGTCTTCACGACGCGAATCACCCCACCCATGATCCAGTTGCCCGTGTACGTCTCCCACCGCCCCTGCAACAGGTCGAAGTCTTGCTTGAGCTGGGCGTCCTCAGGTGGAGCCGCTCGGTGAGCCTGGTGAGCCGCCGACAGGATGCCCGCAATGCACGCTGCCCCGAAAAGAGTAGCCACCAAGCTCTTGATGGGCAGATACATGTGACAACCTCCCGGACAGATCTTTTCTTGGTTGCTCGACGACTGTCGAGCATTAATCTAGCAGTCGTCTGCCGCGGCTGCAACCAGCCTACAAGTCGGCAAGACAGTTGAGCCGTCGTCCCCGAGTCCGCCCGAACACTCCGCTGGCTTCTACTGTCCCTGGGGCTGGGCCGCACAGTCGGTCGAGACGGCCCGCCAAATGGAGTTGGGGGCCAATCGAGACGGTCGGAGGCACTGAAGCTCCGCAATAGACAGTTTCCGCTACGGGCAAAGGCACGGACGGCTCAGCAAGACGCACGGCGCGAGCAATCCGTGCCACTGCGGGCGGCGAATCGAAGGTGTGGCAACACAGGATGATACCCTCGGCTACGTCCCTAAGCGTGTTGTTCTACCGCCCTGAACTGCGGGCAGGAACCACAGCTCGCCAGGAAACGGGCCACCGCCCGTCGGGCTGCCCTCTACCTGCGCTTCGCCTCCGCGCCGGCGGCCGCCGCATCAGCGGGCTGCTCGCTGTCATTGCCGCCCTGGCCCCCACTCCGAGCTTCCGATGTCACGTCATCGGACGTTGGTCCCTCGGCGGCAGTCACCACGATCGTCCCCTGAACCACGTACAGCTTCCGCCCGTCGGTCACATAGACCTCCACAGGGTACGAAAAGCTCTCCCCAGCACGCGGCGTATGAACACGAAAGCGGATCGCCGTACTTTGTTGCGGAGCGAGCCGGACCGGCACGCTGCTCACCCTCCGCATTGCTCACCCGCCGTTCGTCCCGACCACCACAACCTCCTCCTCGGCCACGTTCCGCACGGTCAGCTCCACCACCATCGGTTCCTCCGGAACCGGCGCACGCACTTGTACCTCAGACGGGTCAAGCACAGCGGGCAGCAAGCTGCTCGGCAGCCAGGCTGCCACACCGGCAACGAACACGCCAGCCAAAACCATCGCCGCCCAACCGGGTATCGACTGGATCAGAAAGTTAACCCTCCGCATCGTAACGCACCTCCAATACACGCCTCGAACCCTTCTGCACCGAATCGCCCGGAGCAGACTCTTGCGTCTGACGGGGCTTCGCTGTCCCCCACAGGATCCGGGCCAGGCGGGCCGATTCTTCAGGCGTAACCTCGTAGACTAGCACGGCTGCTCCCAACGTCGCAATGGGACGCATGTGGCGCGTGTACTCGATCACACGAGACGTCGGCACGTTGGGATAAAGTGGCATGTATCGGTGGGGATCGATGATGTAGATCCCCGCCGGCGGTCCCTCGCCCCGGAACTCATCCGGCGGCAGCGGCCGCGGCACATCGATCGGCCAGTGGCTTCCTAGCCCGCAGGGATCCTGAAACAGTGCGTACACTGTGCGGCCTGCATCGCGGTAGCGCTGCACCAACTCTCGTATGAAAAAGTAGTCTTCCCCACCAGAAACCGACGGGCCGGCGAGCTGCAGATAGCCGGACTTGCTGCCGCCCACCAACTCGTTCAGATGTCCGTGAAAGTGCGGCGCTACACTGGCCACGGACCAGATCTGCCAGCTGAGCAGCCCGGCCAGCGCCAACGGGCGCCACAGCCCGAGGCGCCAGCCGGCGGCCAGCCCGCTCGTCCACACGATGAGGTACGGCAGCACCGGTGTCGTATACCGCAAGTGAACAGTGAGCGTCTTGTGGTACGAAAGCGTAGCCAGGACCAGCAAGACGGGGCCAAGTTCCAGCAACGTGGCACGTAGGGTGCCACCGCGCGGGCATAGTAACGCCGCGATCGTTCTCCACGCAAAGCACAGCCAGAACGCAACCGGCAACTTCGCCATCAGTCCGTACAGGTAGAAATACCATACACCTCCGTTGTGACGTCTACCTGCCACCCACGTGTCCCGAGGCACCCTGGTATCATGCAGTTGGAGATCCAGCCCAAGCACATAAGCATCGGGCAGCGGCACCGGGAGCCTGTTTACGACACCGCCCGTCACCGTTGCAGCCAGCGTTTGCAACCGGCGCAGCGAATCGCTACGAAACTGGTACGACCCCAGCGTTTGCAGGCGAGCGGTCCCCGCGTAACCGCAATACACGACCGTGCAGGCAACAGCCGCGGCAAAGACCAGCAGCACTGTACGCTCCAGTGCCCGTTGACGCTGGCGGCGCACCACGGCGATCCCTACCTCAACCAGCTCAACAACCAGGTAAAACACTGCCAGCAACAGCACGGTGAACTTGGTCAACAGCCCCAGACCAACGGTGAGCCCGAACGCAGCCGCTCGCCCCGTACCAGGCTGTTCTCGGTAGCGGAAGTACGCCCAGCCGGCTGCCGCCGCCATCGCCGCCGTCAGACCGTCCGGGTTCAGGCACCCGGACCAATGCAGCAGTTCGGGATTCAGCACGTAGAACAAGACAGCTAGCAGGCCCGCTGCAGGCCCATGCGCTTTCCTGCTCCAAGACCACACGGCAATCGGCCCGATCCCGCAGGCAAGGGCAAGCGCGACGCGCGCCCACCTGAGCCAGCTCAGCGACTCGGGCAGGTTAGCCGAAAACGTAGCAATGGCAAACGGGAAGACGGTGTACGCATCCGGTCGGTCGACGTAGGTGGTCCAGCTTTCCCAGAGGTTCTTTCCCTCCGGCACGAGCCAGACCGAACCCAGCCCGGCCACGATCCGTGACAGCGGTGGGTTAACCGGGTAAATGTCAAACCGGCTCAACTGGTAAATCGCGTAGGCCGAACACAGGTGCGCCGGCTCATTTACGTTCGGCGCGTGGACGGTTGCTGACCAGAGCACCGCAGCAAGCCACAGGGCCACCAATGTGCCGACGGTCACCCGCTCAAGAACGGACGGCTGTGCTACAGTTCCTCGTGCGCCTGCGTCAGGGCTCATGTTGCCCCTCCTCGCGTGCAGGCTCGTCCGACTGGCTGGCGCGGCTACCACAGGTGATTTGCCGGCCGTTTGGTCATGCCCACCTCAGACCCGTGGCCTGGGCCGCGATCGCCGCTTTGTCCATCGCGTGTCCTGAGCCCGACGGTTCAGGACGTCTTGAGGGACCGTAGCCAACGGCCCAGTCCGATACCAGCCAGCAACAGCGCGATCGCGGCCAACGCCAGCTTGATCGGACGAAGGCTCCCAGGCTCCGGTGGCCCCGTGACAACGTCGTCCGGCAATCCAAAGTGCCGCAGCGAAAGTGCGTCTGCACTCAGCTCGGTGCCAAGCACCTCGTACTCTACCTCCTCCTTCGATACGTAGTAGTGCCTTGCGTCGGAGCTCTCCAGCAGCATCTCAAAGGACACCGACTTCGCCAGCGGGATACGCGCGACCTCCACGTACGAGACCGCTCGCTCAATGTTCGACACGCCGCCATCGACAACCTCTCCGCGGTACGTTTCTTGCAAAGGCAAGTACGGCGGTGTGGTCTGCAGCACGAAGCGTCCAGACTTGTAAGGAAGCAGATCTAGTCTTTCTGGCTCTGGAAGTGCCGACAGATCCAGTTTCCATTCAACAATCACCCCCTCATCCTTGGCCTCCACCCGATCAAAACAAATATGGCCTCCCTTCGCCTGGCGCAGCCACATTCGAACGCCCCGAGGCACGGGCGTGCAAAACGGTCTCTGGCTGCCGTGACACCCCAAGACGTGTTGCGTCAGGTAGTCGACGAGACTCGGCGGATCATCCGGATCGTACACGTTGCGGAGCACATTCGTGATGATCCAGCCCCCGCCGCCGCTTCCGCTGAGTAGGAACGCCTTCCCGTTCCGCACGACCCCAGCCCTCCTCCTCGTGGCTGCGTTGACTTCCCCGTCCCGGACCGGTACAACCTTCGTCTCCTGCTCCTCCCATCGTACTTCCGGCCACTTTCCCACGAATCGTTCGATCACCGTCCATCGCTCGTGCCGGACGACCCTCAGCGGTTTTTCCTCAGTATGAGCTGCGGCACTGTGGCTAGGTGCCGTTCGCACCGAGATGATCCGCTCGCTCTGGAAGCGCCGCTCGCCAGATAGCGCGAGCCTTTCGAGCTCCCGGCACCAGTCTCTCCAGGCTGCCAGGATAGCGTCCGGCGAAACAGAAGCCTGTCCGCTGTTTGGTGCAGGTGGTCCAGTCGCATGACACAGGAGTACCAGACCGCAGCATACTCCGGTCACTGCAGTGACAGGCATTTCATCACCTCCACCCTAACTGCGCGCTCGACCCGCATCATCCCTGCGAAGCGCCCCAAGCCTCCGCTGCCCACACAGCCGAACTGTGGTCCATGTCCCGTATAGCGTACCTCGCTTCGGCGGCGCGGACGTGGCTCCAACGGGGGCAACGCGCCGTCTGCCGCGCGTCGACGGCGTCACCTCGGCGGTGGCGTTGTCGTTAGCCCCGTGGCAACAGCGTGCGTCAGCTCGGTTTCGAAAGACGACAAGGTACCTAGGATCCAGGGACTGTGGCACCCTGAGGGAGTTCGCAGACACATTCGTCCCGGCTTCCAATGTCACATACACAGTCGGTGCATTTCTTGTCCTCGGTCCGGCAGCCTCCTCTACAAGCGCGGACAGCAAGTGTGCAGTCGCGATCGCAGACTGCATTACCCTCGCAAACCGGATCGCGTGGATTGGGGTTCTGGCCATACAGAGGGCGCTCCCACGGCAAGAAGGATCCGATCGCGATCCCGATGGAAACGCACGCCAACGCCTCGACGACCATCGAAACGCTCTTGCGCAGCATAGCCAATCCTCCGACACTTTGCCACATTGCGCTGGATCCTTAGAATGGCTGCCCAGAAGTCTGCGTAAAGCGACACTATTTTCCTGTTGGGAAGCGGAACGGGCAGCGGGGTGGGGCTCGTCCGCGTCCCGGTTCGGGGCTCGAAAAATGCCATACGCGGCGAACTCGCCCGCCGGGCCCAACCAGGAACGCACTCGGCGATTGGCCCGGGCACAGGGCAAGCTCCTCATTCTGCACGGTCACACGGTCTCGGCCTACGTAGAGTAGCCGGACCGGGTACCCTTCGCGCTCTGCCCGATCGCCCAACCGGCGAGCCCACGCCACACATCTTGGACACCAGTCGCGCACTAACACGTAGAGTGCTGGCCCATCTGGTCGGTCGTCGACCAGCCGTACCGGGAGACTCTTCCCAGACCAGCTATCGGGATCAACGTGAACAACAGGTGCCTCCAAATGTTTCCACACGCCTTGCCCCAGTGCCAGCAGCTGCGCGGGAGGTGGTTGCAGCGCCCACACGGCCAGAACCATTCCCAACAGCAGCGCTGCCGTAGGCGGAAACGCTTGACGGATACGGCGTGCCAATGTACCAACTAGCGCGGCAAGCACCAACGCATCGATGGTGGCAATGGCTGGCGGCGGAACACGCAGCCGGCCAAAGCACCCGCAAGAAGGGTACCCCTGGTAGGTCAACCACAGGGCTACGAGGAAAAGAAGTCCGTAGACGGCGAGGACCAGAGCATGCACTGCGCGCGCCTGGCTTCGGTACAGGGCAGCTGCGCCGACAGCTAGTTCCACAAACGGCCATACGCCCTGGGCCGCGCGGAGGGACCACCACTCAAAGTATACCCCCCCCAACTCCACCGACGACCTTTGTTAGGCCGGCCACAACCAGAAGGAAACCCGCAACCTTGGTCACGATAGACGACATTGGCATGGGTACTTCCCACTGGCACGAAGGCCATTCGTCTGCAACCGCGCATACTTTACCCGGTGCGTCACGTCGCGTCAAGAAGCTTCGCAGCACAGGGGAACGCTTCCGCTTTCGAATGGGACCGTTCGAACACGCCGTGCGATCGGATCGTCCTTCGCTTGGGCCCTGCGCAGTAGGCGCAGCACCCGGTGGGGACAACCGGGCAAAAGGAATTCGGGCCGAACGAGGCGACCGGATGCTGTAGCCAGGCGCGAAGGGTCAGTTGGTACGCCCACGTACTACCGGTCCAAAGCGGCAGGAAGTCCACCGGCGTACACGCGTCATCCGCGTTGGCGGGCAGCCGTGCTAACGCAAGCGCAGGTAGCGGGAGGGTCACGCCTGGAGTTGATGGCGATGGCGAGCTTTCACAAAAGGCGCCTCCGTGCCGTAGCTCAGGAAAACAAGAGCACAGGCGCGGGGGCGACCCATGAGCCGAGAAGACCGGAGGCTGACGGATGTGTGTTGTGAGGCATCGTGGCAGTTCGCACCGGATCTGGCGAGACCAATTCTGGCCGGGAGGTATCGCTGCCGCCGCATGCATCTGCGATAAGTTCGAGGCGCCTGGGCGCTGACTGTGGCCGCCATCACGCTGTACGGAGCCTGCCAGTGCGGTTTACTGCGACAGATATGCTCCTGGCCAGAGCCATTTGCATGAACACCAGTGCCACGGACTCGGCTCTGGAACGCCTCGGCGCCGTATCCTGGATCCTGTCGGCCTGGTCCTTCTCGTACTCGTTCACGCATGCCTTACGGGCCCTCACTCCCCAGGCGAGGCGTGATTACGTGCTGCTTGTTGCTACAAAGCTTGGAAGAACCTCTCCGACGGCTGCTGACTCGCGGTCGTCACAAACTCTTGGCCCGCTGCAAAGAAGAGGCCGATAAGATCATCGGCTATCTACGCAGGATCTCCAAACACGCGGGCGGCGGCGCTACGGTCGATATTGGTGGTGCTTCAGTCCGGTGGCCGCCCGACAGCGAGTAGTTCGCGGCGATAGCCCTCGCATACCGAACAACGCCTACGGACCGGCTGCCCGCGTTGTTGCATGTCCACGACGGTTCCACGTTGATGCTGAGTTGGACACGGGGACGGAAGGTCCAAGTGCGGGCCAACGGGGCGGCTGAGTTATCGGTCGGAATTTGTGGCATGGAGTGACGCGAGATTGGCAGCGTGGTGTGTCCGTCTTACGTAGTTCTGAGACGCCACTGGGACGAATGGTCTCGTGCGCAAAAGAGACGACCATGCCCCGGAGGCGGCGTCAGCCAGTTACTGTTCGCTGTGCGGCATACAAGATATGGCCTTCGGATCGGCGTCGTCGGAGTGGCGAGCCTACCTGCTCCCAGGTGTGCCGTGGCAGGCGACAGGTGTCGGAGGCAGAGATGGGACCCGGCCGGCAACATCGGTCGCCAGATTTCCCCAACTGTGACCCCGGCCGGCGGGGACTGGTCCCGGCGTGTACAGGAGCAGAGGGGCGCCGGTTTTCCAGGCGGCGGTGGCTTCTATGTCGCGGCGCCTGTTTGCACGGGACGCTATCCGGCAAAGTGGGGTGGGCAAGAGACAGCTCCGGTGGGGGCTGGCTGGCTTTCTTCGGCCAGGGGGCGGACAGAATCGTCCGTTCGGCTTGGGATCCGGCATACGGCATTGACGAGGGTCCCAGGGTGTGGACCATCAGGCACAGTCTCAGGCTGGCCGGAGTGGTCCGTCCAGTGCATGGACGCATTCCTAAGACCAACGTGGAGATGGTCGTTAGGATGACCGTCTCCAGTGGGCCGTACCGATGGTGCGGTGAGTGCCGGGTGAGACGGACCGAGCGGAAGTAGACGTGTATGCAATCGGAGACTTGCACAAGAGGAACAGGCGATCTGCGAGGAGGTCGCTATGCCATGGGTTGCCATCGTAGGTATGATCTTCAGCGTGTGGTGGACCGGCCAGCAGGGGCAGGCAGAGTTTCCCCCGCCAGAGCCTCAATGGCGGGTGGTCCCGGCGGCGAAGTATTTCGGTCTCCTGAGGGAAGCTCGCCAAACGCTCGCTAACGCGGTAGATCCCGCGGCATGCTGGATGTGGCGAGCCATGGGGACAGAGTTGCCGCGGGAGCCAGAGCGCGGCGTGCTGCCACTACTGCGGGTGCTCCACATGAACGGGCGCGTGCGGGTGGACTTCTTTCCTCCAGGAACGCAAGCCACAAAGGATGGATCGTTGTTGCCGATAGTGAAGCAGCTAAGGTACTCGCTCGTTGTGGCCGGTGACCGCGTGACACGCATCGAGTATCTCCACGACACGGAACGTGTTTTGCCCGAGGATATGTCGGATAGGCCCGGCTATGCTGAGGGAATGCGCCGCTTCGTGGACAGTCTACTGATGGGACTGGAGTCGGCTTTCCGCCTCTATGAGCACCAATTGGATGAACTTGCTCAGCTGCCGGGCGCGAGGCTCTATGTCGATCAAGCGGAAAACCCCGTATACATCACGGTGTCGCTGACGCCGCCCGGCGGAGGAAGGGTTGCGTGGGGGCTCCGGCTAGATCCGTCGCGCGGATACGCCCTGTCTGAGGGCGTCGGCTGGGAGTCAGTTGATGGCGCACGAACGATTTTTAGATTCCGGGTCGCGCTTGAGCGACATCACGATTCCTGGCGACCGGTGCAATTCACGGCGGAGGTCGCCCCGGCCGACAGCTTAAGGACTGGATTGGGTATACGGAGTCAGCCAGGTCCCTGGCGATTATGGTGGACTGCCCAGTATGTGCCACTGGTAGCGGACGCCCGACTGTTCACGGCTGATGGCATTGCAGACGAGATTGGCTACACCGTTGTGGTGCCGCGTGGGGCAACCGATCTCGCACGGCGCGGTGGCGGGTTAAGCCGCCGACAGCTGACCACCTCGCCACATGGTTGGGACACTGGGAACCATCGGTGGGGCCTGCTCGCAGTGGCGGCGGTCGGGTGTTTGCTTGCGGCTGCTGTGGTTGTGGGCTTCTACTGGTACCGGCGCAATTCTGCTCACGGTCCTGATCGGAGCCATTGAGCAGGCTGCGGGCTTGTACGCGTACGGACGCTTCGCCCGTTGAGACGATGCCGACGGCCGCTTGGCATGCCACGCTCACTTGGGTTTTGTGCGCGGGCGGCACATGCCAGTGATCTTCTTGAGACTTACCCGCTCGTGGGTCGCCCGTTGGCAGGTGGGCACTCTCTGCGAGTCGGGCTGGTGGGGTGAATAGCAGAAACCACCGGAAACCGGCGACACGTTGTTTCTTCAACGGTCCCCTGCCTGTGGCGGCGTGCTTCGCACCGGCACCCGGAATCGTCACGAGGGCTGCTCGGGCCCCGATCATCCGCGCAGCGGCCATCGCACGACAGGGTGCCTTACTTGAGCAGGACACCGATCTTCCTGTATGTCCTTAAGGCACGGTTCCGCTCAGCGACAGTAGCTCTGCGCGTAGTCATACTGAGGTGCCTTAGCCCTGGCAGAGGATGCGAAAACGGATGCCATGTCCGGAAGACGCTGGTCGGGAGGTTTGGTTAGCGCTCATGCGGTGTACCATCGAGACAAGCTGCCATCCGATTTGCTGGCTGGTCAACTCGCATCCAGAAGCAATGCCTGCCTTGGCATCTGGCTCGGCACGGATGGGCCAGGCGCGTCAGGGGCTCGGAATGCAGCCCTGGTGACAGCGCCGGTAGCGCTCGACCCAGGGTACCTGGTCGTCATTACGACAGAAAGTGGGATACGTGTGGGGCCTGAGATGGTCCTACCGGAAAACCGTTACAGCGTCGTGCCAGGGCTGGCGCGCGCCACGTGGCACACGACAATTGTAGCAGGAATGTTGCTTGCAGCATGCCAGCGGTTCCAGTTCACAACGACGGCGTTTGTGGTGCCAGGTACACTGGTTAGACCTACGTCGCTTGCCTATCGACGAAGCGCGGTCACGCCGTCAATGTGGTACGCATCGTTCTTGTTGGCTCTCCTACGCATGAAGCCAGTCCATATGAGGGCAACTTCCCGTCGCATCCCGGATCGCCTACGCTGCATGAGCGTGGGCACGGCTGGCCAAGTGTCCGACCTGGGGGAGTTGCAGGCATAAGGAGCCTGTGCGTGGTGGCTCGTCGCATGCAGACTACTGCGTGGTCCCAACAGTTTGTGGAAGGGCGACATTCCGGGACGGGGACAGGCCCTCGTTGGGCACAGAGTGTGTGTCTGTGCTTTGCGTCATGCGGCGGTCTTCAAGACTTCCAGTCCACGGCGGGTTAACCATGATGCTGGCCCGTAGTGAGGCGAGGCACCAACAGGGCGGTGTTCGCTGTGATTGGGCGTCGGCGCGCTTTCAGCTGGGCGCCGTCGCACGGATGCCGTCAACGATGCTTAGCCTATTCGTGCGTAGAGTTTCGGGAGGGTGGGGCATATCCGTGGCATGATTGGGCATTCTCCGAGAACTGCCCGTTCATGCGGCGGGCCGGTGCACGCGGCGGCGGCGGTGGCAGCGGATGGCCCAGGCCGCGGGAAGCAAGGCCCACAGCAGCACGCTCGAAGGCTCAGGATTCACGTAGAACTTCACGTCCGCGAAGTGGCCGCGACCGGTGTCCGGGCTCGAACCAGCTCCCCAGAACACGTACGTGCCGCTGTACGAGAAGCCTTTGTAACCGCTGTGCAGCAACGACCCGTTCACGTACAGGTCGGCCTCAGCCCGGACCGGATCGTAAATCAGTTCGTAAAGGTTGTACTGTCCGCCGAGTCCGGTTAACGTGTAGTCCACAGAAGGCCCGCTGGGGCCGCCATACAGGCGGACGATCGGATCACCGCCTGTTGTCGTGCCAAAATGTAGCTGCCAACTCTTCGTTCCATCCCGGTACAGCACCATGGGAGATCCGCCCGCGGTACCCGAGCCCGATAGCACCCGTATGTACGCACTCAGCTTCCACCCGTAAACGTTCCCAAGAGCCACCAGCGTTGCCGAAACTGGTGCCGAGTAGCCGCCCAGATCGCCCAGGGCAGTCCCAGTGTCGTATACGTACCAGGCGTCGATTCCCGTGCCCAGATCGTTCACGACGGGCCCGGCGGTTACCGCTGCTGAGCCGAAATACACCTGAGTCCAGCCTTCGGTGAGCGGATCAGTTGCGCCGGAGTGCGCTGCGACCAGAATCGAACCACCGTAGACCTGAGGGGCAAGAAAAAGCGGTAGGAGGAACCAAGCACCGAAGAGCAACCGACGTCCGCGCATCACACCGACTCTCCGTCGGCGTCGGGCAGCGGTCCCATCTGCGACATTATCCTATCGACAAGGCGGCTGCCCCGGCAAGCCGAAACGCACCCGGGGTGTGTTCCAGCCTTTGCAGCACAGCGGGGCCGCCGGGGCAGTGCCTCGGCGTCGCACCGTGTCATGGGGTGGGGTGGGAACCGGCGGGGTGTTGGTCGCGTGGCAAGCGGGAGCCGGACCAATCAGGCAGCCTATTTCGGCGGACCCGGGCGGCTTCACGCCCACCCCGCCGCAGGTTGATTGGATGGCGCCGTGGTATCCTCGCGGATCTCTTCTTGTCCTGCCGCCGCGGGCGCAGGCCGCGGCGGCAGGACAGCGCTCGAGAGCCGTGCCGCGGGAGGGCGCGGCCGCAGCACGGCGCCAACAGTTTTTGTTCCGCTGCGCTATCCAATCAACCTTGTGGGGGGCAAAGACCCCCCAGCCGCCCATTCGAGCAAGCGACGCTTGATCTGCCTGAGAGTTCTCGAAATGGCCGCGTGCCGTGGGTAGCGCCGCCACGGCCGTCTCGCCGACACACAGTCAGCGGTCCACGGGCAGAGTCGCTCCCGAAGCTGGAACGCTTCTCCGGAGCAGTGGAATGATCGAGCCCGTGCACTTTGGCGGAGGATCGGTGCGCGCGCGGCGTCAGGGCGCTGTGTCGTCGAGGTCGTCGATCAGGCGCCTGAGCTGATCGTGGGTGAAGTTCATTGGTTGCGGCGAGCGTTTCCTCGTGCTGCGGTCATAGCGGTACCGTCTGAGGGTGGCCCGGCCGGCGGGGCCGTGCACATGGGCTTCGTAGTATTCCGGGCCTTGAGCGGTTTGGGCTGGAGGGCGGCTGCGAACAATGGCTTCGTTGGCCTGGTCGTCGGTCTCGATTACCTCGACAGGCTCCAGCAGATACCGGGCGCGACGCGCGAACTCGTCTGCCCAGCGCCGCGCCTGCCCGTTTTCCAACGGGGTCGATCTCGTTGCTTCGACTTCGTCGACGGCGGCCCCGATGCCTTCGACACGGCGCGCCTTGACCCGCACCTGAGTCCGCCTGCCGTGGACCGTGATATCCACGGGTCCGCCACTGCGTGCCGCTTGCTTCAGCCGCTCCACGGCACGCGCTCCCACCGTCATGACGCTCCTCCAAGGATCCGTTTGCGGTGCTCGTTACCGTCGTAGCACAGCAGCACACGACGATCGTCGATGATGGTTTCTAGGTAAACGGGCCGGGTCCACAGTTTGAAGACGTTTTGCAGCGTTGCACGGGCGTAGGGAATGTCCAGGTCTACACCAGCGTAACGGTGCCACAAGTACAGTTCGCCCCGGTTCTCGTAATTGCCATCCATCACATAAATGGCAGGCCGGCCCAGGTTCGTCAGGCTGAACAGCAGGCGCTCCTTGATCTTTTTGAACTGACGGCTTTCGATGACATACTGTTCACGGTCCTCGTCATACCGGTAAGCGAACAGGCGATGGCGTTCGCAGAACTCAGGGGTCAAGAACTCATCGATGAACGTCACATCGTTATAGATCCGTCGCACTTCGAAGATCTTTTGGCGGCCGAGTCCGAGTTTCTTGTCCCAGTTGCGTCGTGCCTGCCAATCGTCACACGCATCATAGTCGGGACCAAACTTCCCTGTGTCCCAGCGGTGTTCGATGTCACGGAACAGTTCGAGTCCGAGCTTGTATGGGTTGAGTCGACCGGGATGCATGGCGACCGTGCCGGAGTGGTGGTCCGCGTAATCTACGACTTCCGCGTCACGCAGGCCTTTCTGGGTCATGATCGTCGAGTGCCAGTACGATGCCCATCCTTCGTTCATGATTTTGGTCTGGGCCTGAGGGGCGAAGTAGTATGCCTCGGCGCGGATGATCTGCAGGACTTCACGCTGCCAGTCGGCCAGCGGGGCGTACTCGAGCAGGAAGAGCAGAAGGTCTTTTTCGGGCTGTTCGGGTAGGCGTGCCGGAGATGCTGCTGCTGCCTTCTCCGGATCTTCTGCGTCGTCGTTCTCCTCCCGCGGGCGCGGGTTGATGAACGGGTCCATGTACGACTTGCTGGGCAGCTTGCCTGGCTGACTGCCAGTGTTGTCTTCCTCTTCCTCTTCTCGCCCCGGACGCAGGGGGCGCCGCCGAATGAACGGGCTGTGGATGTCAATCTGATCTTCGAGCGACAGGCAAGTGTCGATGAACGCCTCCACGCGGTCGACGCCCTGCCTGTTCATGATTTCGCGGATGCGAACCGCATGGTTCGCCATCTGATCGATCATCTTGCGGTTGGTGCGGGAAAACCAGATGTTGTTCTTGAAGAAGTCGCAATGGGCGTAGACATGGGCCATGACGAGTCGCTGATCGGTGAGGCTATTGGAGGCGAGCAGGTAGGCGTAGCAGGGATCGTTGTTGATGACCAGTTCGTAGATGCGGTGCAGGCCGTACGCGTAGCTTTTCGAGAGCCGCTCATACTCCATGCCCCACCGCCAGTGGGGGTAGCGGACCGGGAAGCCGCCGTAGGCGGCGATCTGGTTCATTTCGCGGTAGTTGACCAGTTCGAACACGACCGGGAAGAAGTCGAGACCGAAGGAGCGGGCGTGCTGCTCCATCTCGCGTTGTGCTTCCCTCAGTTCCGGAGGGAATGGTCGTCGCATGGGCCGGGACATGGCGGTCCTCCAGCGGTGCGCGCGTCAGCGTCCCTTGCCCAGGAACACTTTCAGTGCGTCGTAGATGTTCTCTCGATCGCGAATCTCGGCTAGAGCGACGTTTTCCGCTTCGCCCACGGCTTCCTCCAGGTAATGCAGGAACAACCCACTGCCGTACGGGCTCTCGACTTGCCCGTAGCAGAACAGGTTGCACGCGGGCAGCAAGTCCTCCTTCACGATGCGAATGGCATCGTTGTTGTCTTCTCCCCAGTTGTCGCCGTCGGAAAAGTGGAACGCGTAGATGTTCCACTCTTCGGGCGGGAAGTTCTGGCGAATCAGTTGGGCACAGAGCCGGTAGGCCGACGAAATCTTTGTGCCGCCACTTTCTCGAATGTGATAGAACGTCTCGCGATCAACCTCTGCCGCTTCCGCATCGTGTACGATGTAGCGGACCTCGACCCCCTTGTAGTGGGCTCGCAGCCAGGTGTCGATCCAGAAGGCGGTGATCCGGACAATCTCTTTCTGGTCGTCGGTCATCGATCCGGACACATCCATCATGTAGATGATGACAGCGTTAGCCTCGGGTTGTTGGATCCATTTCCGTGCCCGGTAGCGCTTGTCTTCTGGGAAAGGAACGATCTTGGGGCGCTGTGGGTCGTACTCTCCGGAGGCGATCGTGCGGCGTAATGCCTGCTTGAGCGTGCGTTTCATGTGCCGCAGCGACTCCGGGCCGGTCTGGCGGATGCTCGTGTATCGCGGGGACTGCTCGACGATGTTCTTCTTGCCCTTCGGCTCAATGCGGGGCAGTTCGAGTTCCTCGCCCAGCATCTGGGCAAGTTCCTCCAGTTCGATCTCCACTTCCAGGACGTGCTTGCCTGGCTCCTGGCCCGCCTCGCCGCTGCCGCCGTCGCCGGGGGCGGTTCCGATCGGGTCACCGACGTCACCATCCCCCTGACCCACCCCCCCATTGCCGCGGTTGCCATGACGGAAGTGGGGGATGTCGATCTGGGGGACCGGGATGGTGACCACGTGGCGGCCGTGTCGCCCGATCAGTTCCTCACGTGTCAAGTATTTGCGAAGGTTCTGGCGGATCTTGCCCCGCACGATCTCGCGGAAGCGCGCGTTGTCACGTTCGATCCGCTGAATCACGAGTCACCTGCCCCGATGACCTGCGTCTTGCCCAAGGGGCTATTTGCGCGAGTCACCGCGTGCAAAGATGCTGGCTACGAAGCTAAGCACGTCCGAAGCACACACCTCACAGTAGCCGTAGTTGCGGATGAGCCTTCCTTTGACGATGTCGATCTTCTCCTGAGTTGCTTCGTCGACCACGCCGGTCAGCAGACTGGTCAGCTTGATGGTGTCCTTCTGGTCCTCGAACAGCTTCAGCTCGAGTGCCTTGTGCAGCCGCTCGTTCGTGCGGTAGTCGAATTGTTTGCCGTCCAGTGCCAGGGCCCCGATGTAGTTCATGATCTCGCGCCGGAAATCGTCCTTGCGACTCTCCGGAATGTCGATCTTCTCTTCGATCGACCGCATCAACCGCTCGTCCGGTTCTTCAAGCTGACCGGTGTACTTGTTGCGCACCTTCTCGCGCAGCGTGTACGCCCGTACGTGGTCGATGTAGTTAGCACACAGCCGCGCGAGGGCTTCCTCGTCGGCTGCGATCGCCCGCTGCACCTCGTTCTTCACGATGTTCTCGTACTCCTCCTTAACCACCTGGATCAGCTGGCGGCATTCCTGACGCTGCTCCTCGTGCGTGATGAGCGCATGGTGCTTCAGGCCGTCTTCCAGCTCATTCAGCACCATGAACGGATTGATGCAGCGTTCCTCAGGGTGTGCTACGAGCGCATTGGAGATCTTGTCCTGGACGTATCGGGGCGAAATCCCCTTCATGCCCTCCCGAGGCGCTTCCTCGCGAAGCTCTTCGATCATGTCCTCCGTGAAGCCAGGCAGCATCTTGCCGTCATACAGGCGCAGCTTCTGGAGCCTGGTGATGTTGCCCCGCTTGGGATCCTCCAGCCTTGTGAGCACAGCCCACATGGCGGCCATCTCCAGAGTGTGCGGCGCGATGTGCTTGCCCCGAACGGTCTTCTCGTTGAAGTACTTTTCGTAGATCTTGATTTCGTCCGATAAGCGGGTCACGTACGGGATGTCGATCTTGATCGTCCGGTCCCGAAGCGCTTCCATGAACTCATTGGATTGCAGCTTCCGGTACTCAGGCTCATTTGTATGCCCGATGATCACCTCGTCGATGTCCGTCTGAGGGAACTTTTTGGGCTTGATCTTGTGCTCCTGTGATGCACCGAGCAGGTCGTACAGGAAGGCAACGTCCAGCTTCAGAACCTCGACAAACTCAATCAGGCCACGGTTGGCCACGTTGAACTCACCGTCGAAGTTGAACGCGCGCGGGTCGGAATCACAGCCGTACTCGGCGATCTTGCGATAGTTAATGTCGCCGGTCAGCTCGGTCGAGTCTTGGTTCTTCTCGTCCTTCGGTTGGAACGTGCCAATGCCGACGCGGTCCTGCTCGGAAAGCAGTAGTCGATACACGCGCACGTCCTGGATGACCTTCAGCCAGTCGCCATGGTACTTCCGTAACCGTTCGGAGAACATCCGCCGGCAGAACGGGCAGAGATCACCTTCAATGACCACGTGGAAGTCGTCCGGCCCTCGGCCTTCATTCAACCAGGCAAGGACCTGCGGCCGCATCTCCGTGGGAACCAGGTGCAGCGGTTCCTCGTGCATCGGACAAGGGGCAAAGTCCCGGCCGTCACCCGGATCACGCCAACCAAACGTATACAGAGCCCCCTCGTCAGTGCGGCTGTAGCGTTCCAATCCTTTCTTCAGCAATCGAACAATCGTGCTCTTGGAGCTGCCAACCGGGCCATGCAACAGCAACACACGCCGCTCAGGGCCCAGCCGTAGAGCGGCCGACTTGAGCACGTTGACGAGCTCTTGCAGCGGACGCTCAAGCCCGAAAATAGCGTCCTGACCGCCGTCATCCGGGTCGTCGAAGAAGCGGTATCGGATCAGCTTCTGTTTGCCGATTCGGATCTCCTCGGTGCCATAGGAGAGGATCATGTCGTACAGCCGCTGGAAGGCCGTCCGGGTGACTTCCGGACGCCGCCGCACGATCTCCAGATACTCTTCGAACGTCCCCTCCCAGTACTGCCGCGCGTGGGCCTCGCGCTGCTGCTCACTAAGGCGCTGCAAGAACGCACGGGTGTCGGTCACGCTGCTCATGAACCTCGCCTCCCGCCAGGACCGGCGCACGCTGCATGGCTGGCGCGGTTGTGCCCGTTCTCTGGCTGATTACTGCCCGCTGGTGACTTGATCTCCGAAACTGGAAGCAGCCCCACGGAAGGGTGTGCAATCCCCCCGGACCGGACGGAGCGGTCTGCCACCTCGGACCCGCTCCACTATCCCGTCTGGCCGCCGCGCTCCAATGTGCTCGTTGCGGCGCCATCGGACGCTGTGCTCCTGCTGAATTCTACCTTGCACTACGCCGATGTGGTGCTCACGTGTTCACCCGTCGATGACTGTGGGGCAAACGTTTCGCGAGCACCGCAATTCCGGGGAGGGTCTACACACCACGGGAGGGCAGCCGACATGTGCCTCAAACACACACCCGACGCGGACGACTCTGTGGTGGTCTCGCAACGGTGGGCTCATCCAGGCCTGCGTTCAGGCCACGGCTGTACGCCGCGGTTTGTTTGCACACGGGATAGCCGTCCCTGCCGGCCAGGACTTCCTGTGGCGTCGGGGAGGCATTCGGCTCACCGTAGTGCCTCCCGCTACCTACGACACCTAAATTGTGCACCTCGCCTCGCCTCGCGTCAACACGAATTCCAGCCGAACGCGCTGCACAACACAAACTGCTCCGAACCACACCGCCGGCCGACCACACGCACGGACGCACGATACGGTACCACGCCCAGTCACTCCCCGTGCGCTGCGAGCAGCTCGGCCAAGGCCGGGACCTGCACCGGGGCGTGCTCTTGCAGACTCCGGGCGACGGCGTCCGTAAACGCCATATAACGCAAGCCGGTGATCGGATCGGTGAAGCGGACCGGAGCGCCGGAGCGGATTGAGTTGATGAAGTCGGCTTCTACCTGCCAGCCACGCCGCCGCGCGGGAGGAACAGGTAATTCGCGAAATTCACCGCCAGCCTCGGCGACCGTCACCTCTTCCGTCGTACCAAACCGGCACTGCAACGTGGCTTTGCTTCCATACAGGGTGATCGAAACGCCTGGGCCGCCGTGCGCCACATGGCTCATGTGGTAGATGCCCATCGCGCCGCCCGGGAAGCGGGCCAGCACATGGACCGCATCCGGCAGCTCCACGGGAACCACCGCTCCGGTCGTCGGGTCTACCCGTTCGGGTACGAAAGCTTGAGCCTGAGCAAAAACCTCCACCGGGTCGGGCAGCCAGCGGATGAGCGTTTCGTGCAGGATGCCCAGCATCACCATGTTGATGCCGCTCAGCTCACGCACCTGCCGCCAACTCAGCGGCACCTGCTCATCCGCCCACTGGTCGTTCACCGCGACCACCACCACTTCCCGTAACTTCCCCAGCCTGCCGCTCTTCAGGTACTCAAGAACCGCATCGTGAATCTCCAGACCGAACGGGCTAGGGACAATCTGCAGTACCAGCTCCGGATGGCGCCGCGCCGCTTCTACCATGAGCTGCGCTTCATGCAGAGAGCGTGCCATACGCGCTTCGCACAGCACGTGTTTACCCTGCTCCAGAGCTGCGACTGTGATCGGCGCGTGCAAATAGGGCCAGGTGCCGATGAGGATCGCGTCGATCTCGGGGTCCCGGACAAGGTCTTGCCATCGCTCATACCGGCGAGGAATGCCGTACTCGGCGGCTGCGCGCTGGGTCGAAGCAGGCGTACGGTTGCAGACGGCGACGATCTCCACATCGTCGCACCGCTGCAGGCCCGGGACGTGCCGCTCTCGGCAGTTGCGACCGAGCCCCACGATCCCGACGCGTATCCGCGCCATCCCATCTCCTCCCTCCGCCCGGAATCACGCCACCGGTTGCCACCCGGCGCCACGTATCCTACGGGTTCTTTCGCAAAAAGAGCCACACCCACCCGTGGTACTCGCGCGATCGGGGTAGTTGGGAGGAGATCTGCCGGTACTCGGTCAGCGTCTTCTGCAGCTGCTCTTGCAGCGTCGCCCGAGCCTGGGGGTCCTTGGCGCGGGCAAGCTGTCTGGCCAGTCGAGCATACTCGGCAAGCTTCTGCTGAGCTTTCTCGCGCAACGCAGCGACCCGCTCGGATTGCTCGCTGCTGAGGCTCTGCGGACCGGGCCGCCACGAGCAAAAGTCGCCCAGCAGAATGTCCAGCAAGCCATCGCCGTTGTAATCGGTGACGCAGATCTTTGCACGCATACCGTGGCGAGGCTTGTCGGGACGGTCGCTTGCCCCAGGGCCAATGATCTGACGGCCGGCAGCAAGCCGCGGTGACTCGCGGCTGCCGACGTTCTCAAAGAGCCACACGCTGCCGTTGCCTGCGCCGACGAGCAGATCCAGATCACCGTCACCGTCCCAGTCGGCCACGGCGGGACCGGCATCGCCGGAGGCGACTCTCAGAGGCTTGCCCTGGACCAGAAGCTTCTCTGCCGGACCGAACGCAGGCGCTTTCGGCGTACCTTCGTTGGGAACGAGCCAGACGTTGCCCCGAATGTCACCGACGATGAGATCGTAGTCCCCGTCACCGTCCCAGTCAGCCACACAAACAGCCGACGCGCAGCCAGTCCGCCCCACCGGGGTGCCGGCTGGAAACTCGTGACGCTGCCCGTTATAGATGACGACAGTCTTCTGGTCCGTTTGTTCGATCTCGGCATCACCAACCACAACCACCATGCGGCCTGACTTGCGGATGCCGCCGCCAACGTTGATGACCCGACCGTCCTGATGCCTGAGCTTCTGTGGAGCGGCAAAATCACCGTTCGGCAGTCGCTTGAAGAAGTAGATTTCACCGGGCCACGAGCCAGAGATCAGGTCCGTGAGACCGTCACCGTCCAGGTCCACTAACTGTGGACCAAAGCCGATGCATCACCCAGCAGGGACACAGCCCTCCGGCTTGCCGTCTTTGAACAGCTTGCCGGGGCCGAAGCGGGGGGCATCGTTCGTACCGACGTTCTTGAAGATCCAAAGCTTACCGCCTCCGAACTGGCCGACCAGCAGATCCCGGACTCCATCACCGTCGAAGTCGGCCAGTAGCGGTGCTGCATGGCCGACCTCAACATCGATCGGTTTCCCATCTGCTTCAATGCGAACCGGTGGGTGGAACAGTTCATCAGCCCAGGCACCAGCCGTCAGCGCCGCAACAGCGGCAAGTACTGCAGAGCTTAGACGCATCGCTTGGCCTCCCGACAATCACCGAGGTGCAGTCGACGAACACGACCACCAGTATAGCGAATCGAACGGCCCAGCCGACGATGCCGTCGTCGGGGCGACGAAGGCACCTCCGCTGTCCCCGGTACATCGGCGTTGCCGGTCACGCACGTGCCGTCTCGGCCAGCTGGTCGGAGCAACGGAGCATTTGCCGAAGCGTTGCGCCATAAACACGCCGCTTTCTTGCATGCATTCTTCGGGGGGGGAATACGAAGGCACCATGACGAGGCGCGGGTAACGACCGCTCCCAGATACCGAGGGGGGTACGACCTGGGCCGATGGCGGCGCATCGGGGCTCGACTGGGCGGACAAACCCGTGGAAGGGCGTAACGGCCCACCTGGTGCGTTGAAGTACGACGCCCTTGCGTTCTGGCTTCTGGGCGGTGGTGCAGCACTGCCGAATTGTCACTGCCGGGCCATGATGCAGCGACGAGCGGTGACATGGTGTCGATCGATGAGTGGTCTCCGAGCCCATCGTCTAGCTCACCGAGGACATCGCACTGCTGCTCCTGCTGCCAGGCACATCTTCCAACGGTGGCAGCCCAAGCGTGTCGTCAACCAAGGATGGTCATAGCGCGGCGTGGTGTGCATCCGGGGGCGGTGAGGTGGTGGACGCGGGTCTGTGGCATTACTTCGGCCGGTGTTCCAGGCGTCGTTGTCGCCGTCGTGGGGCGGGGAAGCCCGGGGCGGTACCGGACGGTGCCGAATCGCAGGAGCGATTGGCATGCCAGCTGGCCGAGGTCGCTTGCTGCGGCCTTGGTTGGGCGACCGTGTACGCAGCGGCTGAACGGGCCCCAGGGGCCCGCCAGCCGGTTTGCATCGGCGAGGCGGCTCGCTAAGCTAGTAGACAGTGACGCGACCGTTTCAGGGAGAACGCCATGGCTGGAGCGAACCGAGCCGATCTGAGCCGTAGGTCATTTCTGAAGCTGTCTGGTACAGCGGCGGGGGCCCTGTGGTTGGCGAAGAGAACTGAGGGTGCCGATCCGAGGCCACAGCGGGTGCCGCAAACGGTGTTGGGGAGGACGGGACAGCAGGTTTCGCGGCTTGGCGTTGGCTGTGCTCCCCTGCAGCGGCCTCACGTGAAGCGTGAGGATATCGAGGAGCTGGTGGACCGGGCGCTGAGCCTCGGCGTGAACTACTTCGATGTCGCCCCGAATTACGGCAACCCGCAGATCGGCTTTTCCGAAGAGAAGCTGGGACCGGTGATCAAGCACGTGCGTGAAGAGATCTTCCTGGTGACGAAGACTGAGGAGCCGACCTACGAGGGCACGTGGCGCCTGCTGCGCCAGAGTCTCCGTCGTCTGCAGACCGATTACCTTGATCTGGTGCACCTGCACAACTTCGGCTACGAGCCGCGATTTAAGGACCTGGAGTTGGTTTTCAGCGATCGTGGTGCGCTCGGTGCGCTGCGTGAGGCGAAGCGGAAAGGAGTGATCCGTTTCATCGGTGCCAGCGGCCACCTGCATCCGTCCCGTTTCCACGCCGTCCTGGACACGGGCGAGATCGACGTGCTGATGAATGCCGTCAACTTCATCGTCTGCCACGTCTATGACTTCGAGCACAAGGTCTGGTCGCGGGCGCGGCGTGAGAATTTGGGGTTGGTCGCCATGAAGGTCCTGGGCGGTCGTGGTCGAGAAGGGGGCTTCAGGATACCGGAGCAGTTCTACGAGCAGGCGATCCGGTATGCGCTATCCATTCCTGGGGTGCACGTTGCGGTGATTGGGACGGAGAACGCTCGCGAGCTACAGGAGGCTGCCGACGTAGTCGCTGCCTTTCGGCCGCTCAGCCCGGAAGAGAAGCATCGGCTGCTGATGGAGGGGTTGCGGTTGGCCGCGACCCCGGCCTGGCGCACCGCATACGGAACGCCCACTCTGTAATCTCTGCGGCGAGGCTGCCGCAGCACACCCTCCGCGAACCCGATGACCTGTCAGCGTGTGGAATGTCGATGAGCGATCAGCCGAGACCCACCGACGAACGGAAGAAGTGGTACGCAGGCGTTACAACCTACCATTGGATCGTGCTTGCCATCGCCTCAGCTGGCTGGGTGTTTGACGTCTTCGAAGGCCAGCTGTTCAATCTAACCCGTGCCCAGATGCTTCCGGAAATCCTGGGCGTACCGCCTGAGCACGAGAAAGTGAAGTTTTTTGGCGACGTGATGCTGGCTGTGTTCCTGGTGGGGGGCACGGTGGGCGGGGTGCTGTTCGGGTCGCTCGCGGACCGAATCGGACGACGTCCAACGATGGTCATCACGATTCTGGTGTATTCGGTCTTCTCTGGACTGACGTACTTCGCGACCCATTGGGTCCACGTTGCCGTGCTCCGGTTCCTGGTGGCGATGGGCGTCGGCGGCGAATGGGCGGTTGCTGCCGCACTGGTGGCCGAAGTTTTCCCTGGCGGAGCGCGCGCGGTGGCCGGTGGCATCTTTCACGCCAGCAGCGTATTGGGCACCTGGGGCGCATCGGTCGTGGCGCTGGCAGTGGGGGCGAACTGGCGGTACGCCTACCTGATCGGCATTGCCCCGGCGCTGCTGACGCTCTTGGTACGCTGGCTGGTGCGGGAGTCGGAGATGTGGCAGGAATCGGTGGATGAGGGGGAGAGTACGGGCAGTGTCCGTGAGTTGCTGGCCAGCTCTCCGTGGCGCCTGCGTGCCATCTGCGCCATGCTCCTGGCGGCCGTTGGCCTGGCAACCTTCTGGGGGATCACGGTTGCCGGTCAGGACCTGGCGCGCGAGCGGCTGATTGCCGAGGGCGTGAGTCCTGAGGTCGCGGCAGAGCGGGCCAAGTTTGCCTACGGCTGGATCCAGACCCTCGGAGGCGGTCTGGGATTGATTGCATTTGCACCGTTTGCGAATCGCTTTGGGCGCCGTCGTGCCTTTGTGCTCTTTCACCTCGGGGCCGTTGCATCCGTGCTTGCCGTCTGCTATTTGCCGCGTAGTTACAACCAGCTTCTCGTGCTGCTGCCGATCTTCGGGTTTCTGACGCTGGGCATGCACGCCGGCTATGCGATCTATTTCCCGGAGCTTTTTCCCACGCGGCTACGTGCCACGGGAACAAGCTTCGGCTTCAACGTGGGCCGGTTGGTAGCAGCGCCGATGCTATGGGTATCCGGTCATCTCAAAGGAACGCTGGGACTGCCCAAGGCCCTGCTGCTGCTGTCGCTGCTGTACATCGTCGGCCTGCTTGCGTTACTACCGTTGCCGGAGACCCGCGGGCGTGAGTTGATCCAGCGGTGAGCTCAGTCGGCGAACGCGAACCGGATGATGGCCCACAGGGCTGGGAAGGCGTCCTTCCACGAGATCTTCTTGCCCTCGCTATAGTCACGGCCTGAGTAGCTGATGGGCATCTCGTACACACGCAACCGCCGACGTGCAACCTTGGCGGTCAGCTCCGGTTCGATCCCGAAACGATTCGACTTCAGCGTGGGCGCGATCTCCTGAATCACTTCCCGTCGGAACACTTTGTAGCAGGTTTCCATGTCGGTTAGGTTCAGATTGGTGAACATATTCGAGATGGTCGTCAGGACCTTGTTGCCCACATAATGCCAGAAGAACAGCACGCGATGGGTCTCGCCAATGAACCGGGAACCGTACACAACGTCGGCGCGACCATCAAGAATGGGCTGAATCAGCAGTGGGTACTCTTCCGGGTTGTACTCGAGGTCCGCATCCTGCACGACCACGATGTCGCCGGTAACCTTCTGGAAGCCGGTCTTCAGGGCGGCTCCCTTGCCCCGGTTCACCTCGTGGTAGTAGACGCGGAGCTCATTGAGCACGCCGCGATCATCGACCTCACTGCCACGTTCCTCGGCCCAGGCGCGGTGTTCCCGTTCGATTTCCCGAAGTAGCTCCCGGGTTCCGTCCGTGCTGCAGTCCTCGACCACGACGATTTCCTTCGGGATCCGCACCTGACGCACCCGCTTCAGGATCTCCCGGATCGTATTCCTTTCGTTGTAGACGGGCATGACGACTGAGAGTTTGAAGTCGGGTGGATAGTCGATGAACAGCCCGAGCCTTCGGCATACCGCTTCGCCCAACAGCTCCCGCAGCGCGACGCGAAGCCGCTCCAGCTCCTCAGGCTCCAGCACTTCCACGGCCCGTGCCAAGGCCTCTTTTCTCTGTGCTGCTCCTGTCGTTTCGTTTCTTGTTTCGTGTCGGTCCACAGCCAAGCCTGACCTCCGCAACAGAGCTGTGCCTATGCCCGCGGAGTACACATGCGCGAGCGGATATCTTCCCTTGTTACGTAGAACAATTCGGTCGCGGTTTCAATGCCAACGTTCGCGTCGGAACCAAGCGGCGAAATGTCGGATGCCGTCCTCGATCGGTACCTTCGGCTCGTAGCCGAACCATTCCCGGGCTCGCGTGATGTCGGCACACGTGATCGGCATTTCGCCCAGCTGTGCCGGCAACTCCTCCACCTGTGCCCTCTTGCCCAGAGCTTCCTCCAGGAGCCCGACGATACGCCGGATTTCGACCGGGCGGTGGTTGCCCAGGTTTACCTCCGTACCCACTCGATCGCTCCGCCAGGCAGCGACCGTGCCATCGATGATATCGTCGATGTACGTGAAATCACGCCGGGCCCGCCCACCGGCAAAGAGCGGTAACGGGCGGCCGTCACGGATTGCGGACGCGAAGATGTGCATGGCGAGGTCCGGGCGAAGTCGTGGGCCGTAGACACTGAAGTAGCGCAGACTCAACGTGGGCAGGCCGTAAAGCTGGTGATACAGCCTGCAGAGGTGTTCGGTAGTTCGTTTGGTCACGCCGTACGGGCTGGCCGGGACGCTGCCGAGCCGGTCCTCACGGAAAGGAGCCTGTGCATCGGCGCCATAGACCGTGGAGGAAGAGGCTGAAATGAACCGCCGGCAGCCCACGTCGCGTGCCACTTCTAGCAGCGTCAGGGTGCCGGTAATGTTGACGTCCACATACCGGAACGGCTCCCGGATGCTGGGCCGAACGCCCGCGTGGGCCGCCAGATGAATGATGTCGGTAACCGCGTACCGACGGCATACGTTCCGCAGCAGGTTGGCGTCCCGAATGTCGCCTTCCACGAGCACGAAACGGTCGTGACCGACCACGCCCCGTAGGTTCTCACGCTTCCAGCGCGGGTCGTAGAAGTCGTTGAAGTTATCCAGACAGACGACCGTCTCCTCAGTATCCCGGAGCAGGCGTTCCACAAGGTGGCTACCGATGAAGCCGGCGCCTCCCGTTACCAGAATGCTCATGGCACCTCGTCCTTACCCCTCGCTACCAGCTCACTTGCGCTTGGCGACAATCAGACCCACCATACCGGCCAGCCCCAGGCCGGCGATCAGCACCACGGCGCGTACCGCTTCGCCCGCGTTGATCTTTGACTGCCCGTATCTGCGATCGCGGAACACGATGGGCACCTCGCGGAAAAGTGCCCCGGTTAGCCTGAGCCGAAACAGGATCTCCTCCTGAAAAGAGTAGCCCCGAGACCAGATGTCAGCCCAGTCCAGCAGCCGCAGGACGTCGCTGCGGTACAGGCGGTAGGCGCCGCTGATGTCGCGGACCGTCAGGCCAAGCCATAACCGGCCGTAGGTGTTGATGAGCAAGCTCATGAGCTGCCGGTGCCAGGGCCAGTTCACGACGCCTCCGCCGTGCGTGTATCGCGATCCGATGGCGACGTCTGCTCCGGCGGCGAACGCACGCAGCAGGCCAGGGAGATAGCAGGGATCGTGGCTGAAGTCCGCGTCCATCACGATCACGGCCTCGGCACCCCACTGCAAACCGGCCTTGAGCCCCGCGATCGTGGCAGTTCCCAGCCCGAGCTTCCCGGGACGGTGCAGCACGTGAACGCGGCTACACTCGGCGGCGAGCCGCTCTGCGATCTGGCCGGTTCCGTCCGGCGAGTTATCGTCGATGACGAGCACGTGGAGGCGGTCGTCGGCGGCCAGCACCTGCCGTACCAGCGGCTCGATATTCTCCCGCTCGTTGTACGTCGGAATCACAACGAGGATCATCAGCGCAGCCGAATTATCGGAGCACGGGGATCGACGGCTCTGCTGGGCGTTGGCCCAACGGGTAGGGGCCCCATCGACTTGCTGCAGTCGCGGTTCGGCCGGTGCTGCGGCAGACGCTCCGAGCCAGCTCCCTACGGTTATCCTGACTGGGCGATCGGTTTGCCGTAAATGGTTGCGTAGTAAGCGACCGTGCGACGGAGCCCCTCTTCGAACGGCACGACGACATCGTAGCCGAGCTCGCGTCGCGCCCGTTCGATGTCCGCCTGGCTGTGTCGGACGTCACCCGGCCGCGGCGGACCGTGTACCGGTTCTACGTCCACGCCGATGATCCGTTTCAGGGCCTCGACGAGTTCCAGCAGGTTAATGCGCGAGCCGGTCGCTACGTTGTATACTCTGCCCGCAACGTGGTCACCGGCGCGGGCTGCCAGCAGGTTGGCGTGGACGACGTTGTCGATGTAGGTGAAGTCGCGCGACTGCCGGCCGTCGCCGTGGATCGTCGGTGGTTCGCCGTGGAGCAGGGCACGGATGAACAGTGGGATGACGGCCGAGTACGGGCTGTTTGGATCCTGGCGCGGGCCGAACACGTTGAAGTAGCGGAGCCGGACGGTCTGCAGGCCATAAACCTCGTAGAACGCCGCGCAGTAGTGTTCGCCGGCCAACTTGGCAGCGGCGTAAGGCGACAGAGGGTTCAATGGGGCATCTTCGCGGATCGGTAGCCGGTCGCTGCCACCGTAAGCGCTGGAGCTGGCCGCATACACAAAACGGCGCACGCCCGCATCGCGCGCCGCCAGCAGTGTGCAAAGCGTGCCCGTGACGCAGGCCTCATGAGTAGCCTCCGGATCATCCACACTACGTGCCACCGAAGCCAGCGCAGCCTGATGAAAGACAATCTCCACACCGCGGCACGCCTCGGCGATGAACGAACGGTCGGCTACTGATCCCTGGCGAAAATCGATCCGATCGAGCACGTCGTGCAGGTTATCCAGGCTCCCGGTGCTGAGGTCGTCGACAACCACAACCTCCGCGCCCTGCTCGACAAGCTTTCGCACAAGATGGGATCCGATGAAGCCGGCACCACCCGTAACTAGGATCCTGCTCACCGCTTTGCACCTTTCCTCTGGTACCGTCTGTGCGTCACATGGGACCATCTGTGGGCTACACTTCGCCGAAGGTAGGCTCTCTTTAGCATAGCATGCGTGTGCCCGCTCACCGTGTGTGGCAACCTACGACCGGGGGGGGCGATGCCCCCGTCCTCGGCTACCTCGTCAGCAGCAGGCTCCCGTCTCCTGGACCGCCGGCCGAAGCCGCGGCGCTTGAGTACAGTGGCACAGCCCTGAGTCGCGGGACTAGCCCGTCGGAGGCGGCACGACCACCTCGGGGCGGCACCGGCCTGCGAGCACGTCGATGATGTTCCACGCGGCACCGACGGCCATCAGATAGAGGGCATCTTCGTCGATCCCGGCCACGTGGGGCGATAGCACCACGGTATCAAACTGCAGTAGGGGGCTGTCTTCTGCAGGGGGCTCCTGGACGAACACGTCCAGCCCGGCACCGGCCACGTGGCCGTCGCGCAGAGCCTCGACCAGGTCCTCTTCCACGATCAGGCCGCCGCGGGCAGTATTGATCAGAATCACGCCGCGCTTCATCTTGGCCAGTGTATGGCGGTTGATCATTCCGGAAGTTGCCTCAGTCAATGGCGTGTGCAGGCTGATGAAGTCAGCTTCGGCCAGCAGTTCGTCCAGTTCGACCAGGGCCACAGAAAGCCGGCGGGCGGCTGATCGGTTCGGGAAGGTGTCATAGGCGATCGTCCGCAATCCGAACGCGGCCGCTCGCTCGGCCACCGCCTGCCCGATTCGACCGAAGCCGATCAGCCCCAACGTACGACCGCGCAGTGCGGTCAGCGGTTCCCGGCTCCAACGTCCGGTCCGTACCTCACGGTCACGCCGCACAACCTGCCGCGCCACGGCCAGCAGCAAGGCGAACGTGTGTTCGGCGACTGCTTCATGGTTCGTGTTCGGCGTAATCGTGACCGTGATGCCACGCTCAGCGGCGGCGGCTACGTCGACGGAGTCGCTGCCCACGCCGGCGCGAGAGATGACCCTCAGGCCGGCCGCCCGCTCGATGACGCGTCGCGTGTACGGCTCACCCCCGGCAATCACCGCTACGATGCGATCATCTGCCAGCCATTCGATCAAGTCCTCCTCGGTGGCTGCCTCGACGAAGCGTGGTGGAAAAACCGGCTGTAGCCCGTGGCGCATCAGGAGGTGGTAGTAGTCGGTCTTTTGCTCGTAGAGCGGCGGGCTGACCACAAGCACCCGGTTTGCGTCGGTTGGCATGAGCTTTCTCCTGGAGCACAAGCAGGCAACATCGCGCGATTCTACCGGCGAGGCCGGCGACGCTAAAGCTGCGGCGCGTACGCGATCGATCAATGGTAGTAGCTGGTGACGGCAGCCGAGCCGCCGGTGGCCAATGCTGACGGCGGTCTACTGGCGCACTGGCCTGTGTCGGGCCGGTTTCGGTTCCGGGTAAGGCGTAGGAGATGCGGGAATGTACCAGCGTTTCTTCGGCATGGAACGCAAACCGTTCGGGGTCTCGCCGCGGCTGTCGTCCTACTGCCCCGTGCCGGAGCATGAGGAGGCGATCGCGGCACTGCGCTACGTTGTGCTGCAGGGTGCCGGGATCGGGCTCGTGCTGGGCGACTCCGGCATGGGCAAGACGACCGTGTGCTTGCGGCTCAGCCAGTTGCTCGATCCGACCTACGCCATTGCGTTCGTGACCCAGACGAACTTCGCCACCGTGAAGGCCTTCTACCAGGCGATTCATTACGACCTCGGCCTGCCGTACTACGGCATGGATGAGCAGGAGCTGAGGCTGTCGTTCAGCGACTTTGCGCTGGCCCGGTTGGCCGCCGGTGGCAAGACTGTCCTCATTGTGGACGAGGGCCAGAACTTGACCGACCGCATCCTGGAGGAGATCCGGCTGCTGGCCGACGTCGACGCCCAGGACAAGGGCATGGTGCAGGTGATCCTGGCTGCCCGTCCGGAGCTGAAAGAACGGCTGGCCGATCCATTCTTCGGCAGCCTTCGCCAGAGGATCGCCATCACCGTCCAGCTACAACCGCTGAGCCTGCTGGACACGATCGGCTACGTCAGGAGTCAGATTCGGGCAGCCGGAGCCGAGCCGGAGCGGCTCATCAGCGAGGACGCGATCGAACGCGTGCACGAATTGAGCGGTGGTGTGCCACGTGTCATCAACCGACTCTGCGACCACGCCTTCTTGATTGCGTTCGCGGCGGAAAAACCAATGGTCGACCGCGACACGATCGACGCCGCGTGGGTCGAGCTCCAGGAGGTCGAACTGGCTAACCAGCAGATCCAGGCACCGGACGTTGCTGAAGCGACCCCGTCGCTCAAGACACAGCAGGAGGTGCCGCCGAGCCGGTTGCGTCAGCGTCGGGAGCCGGCCCCGGCGAACCTCCCAGCAGGCGATCTCGGCGGTGTCAAGGAGGGTGAGGCCGCAGGACTACCATTTGCGGACAGCGCACTCGTGTATGTCGAAGCGGACGGAATCGGCACCACCGCAGCGGCCGAGAGTACCATGCTGATGCCGCCGGAATCGGCCGAAGGGGCAGAAGTGTTTGTAACGGCCTCAACCGGTGAAGCATCGGCTGTGCCGGCTGACCCCGTCCCAGTCGACGACCCGTACCGCCTGATGGATGCCCGACTGCAAGGGCAGCAGTTGCCGGCCGCCCCTGGTGCGGCAGAGCCAGGCGGTGGCGCGGCGGAAGCGGCGGCCGATGAACCGCAGGCAGCACACGTTGCCGAAGAGTGGGACGCCGTCGAAATCGGGCCGGAAGACGGTGCAGACATCTCGCACGGCCTCGGCATGGTCTCAGGCCTACAGCAGGTACTGCCCGAGAAGGACATCACCACACATCCACCGCACGGCGACGAGAAGCGGAAACCGCACGACGTGCGTCAAACGGCGAAGCGGATCTTCTCGCGGCTCCAGCAGCGCTATGACTGATCGGCTCGCAAGCGGTGTGTCAGTCGCAGTGCAGCTTACGGAGTCGCGGGGACAGACGCAACAGCCAATGGACCCGCTCCAGCTCGTTGAGCCACTCGCTGACCATGGCGCGGAGCAGCTCTTGCTCGTCTTTCGGTGCTCCGGCGACCGTCTGCCCCAGCTCTCGGCTGGCAAGGTACCGGTAGCGGCTGAGCGTGCGGTCGCCGTAGCGGGCTGCTTCGTAGCCGTCCTCACTGAGAAAGAGCACCACGGGAATCCGACGGCCACCGTTGACGAGGAGCTGATCGCGTAGCTCGGGCACTTCGTCCCGCTCAAGCAAGCGGAGCTTGACGCGTTCGGTTTCGGCGGCAAACCGGCCGAGGATGGGGACCTGCAGGGTGCAGTCGCCGCACCAGGGGCTTGCCAAACACAGGAGCAACACGTCGCGCTGGAATGACTGGAGCAATTGCCGCTGCGGCTCGCTCAGCTCGACCCGTTCGTACTGTTCTTGCCACCGTTGGCGGGCGTCGTCGAGTCCGTACTTTAGGAGGAATTCCTCGTAGGGCAGCCCCTGCTCAAAGTACTCCAGCCAGACACTCATCGGCTCACCTCCCAAGCTCTCCTGGCTGGCCCGTGGTGGTGTCGCGGGTCAAGGTTTCGGCCGGCTGGCATGCGGAACTGACGGTCATGACGATTTTGCATCCTAGTCGCTGCGGGACGGGGCTGACAACCAGTGCACCACGTGTCATAATACCCCCCGGGGCATCTCCTGCCCGGTAGGGCGCGGCCGCCTGTGCGGCGAGTGGTTGTGCCCGTCGGTCTGTCTCGGTAGGCAGGGTGCCCCGGAGCGGCCGGGTGTCACCAGCGGCCATAGCTCCGGGCGTCCGGCCGGCGCGAGCTGGGCATGCCGGTTGACGTCGGCTGTGAGGTCTGTGCAAAATGGGTGGAGTGCATGGCGGTAGCGTAGAATGAAGCGCGAGCTGTTGGAAGGCATTGGGCGCAAAGGGTATGGGACGCTGATCGCACCCCCGTGAGGGGACCGATGGCAGCCTGGCATGCGATAGCTTCCCCTTCCGGCCCGTTTCCCGTTGTCTGTCCCTGGCAGCCCAAGTCTTCTTCTTGGATCTGACAACCGAGCGACGGGCTACGGCCATGGCTAAAGTAGCAACGCAGGCCTTCATCATTGCAAGATCCGGGCCGGCCAAGGACGAGGTATGGCTTGTCGATCCGCACAAGCGGAGCACGATCGGGCGGCAACGCAGCGCGCACATCTACTTGAACGATCGCTGGTGCAGCCGCCGCCACGCGGAGATCTGGTACGACGGCACCCAGTGGTGGATACGCGACTGTGGTAGTCGCAACGGCACATGGGTCAACGGGGAACCGCTGACCGCGCCGCGCACGCTCGCGCCGAACGATGTCATCCAGATCGGCGAAAGCGAACTGGTCTTTGCACGCGACCTGTCCGCCCTGCCCGAAGAGAAGCGTCCGAACATCTCTGATCTGGAGTCCGACTCGAAGGTGATCGAGGACCCGGAGACACACCTGTCGGTCACGGCCACCATCCCGGTTAAGGAGCGCCAAAGCGGCGCGATCGAGTTGGCCGAAAGTGCGCAGATCTTCGGGGCCGTGTACCGAACGGCGCGGCGGCTTCTGCTGCGGCTGTATCGAGAAACCGACCCGGCTGCCCTGGCCGAGACCGTCGCACAGGTGCTGAAGAAGGGTACCGAGGCGGATGCTACGGTCATCGTCGGCTACCGTGACCCGACGAACCAGAGGGTCTGGGCACGAGCCGGGGAGCTTGCTCAAGGCTACAGCCGCCGTCTGGCCGAACTGGCAATGGAGCAGCACACCGGCCTGCTTGCCAAGGACATCCCAGGCGATCGCGAGTTGGCCGGGAGAGCGAGTGTGAGCCGGATCGGCGCAACCAGTGTCGTGTGCGTCCCGGTCTATGCGTTCAGTGGGCCGGTTGCGCTGCTGTACGCCTACCGCTTCGACCGCAGCCGCCCGCTGCGCGAAAGCGACCTGGAGTTTGCCCTAACCGTCGCCGAGGACTATGGCCGGGCCCTCGAAGCGCTCGGCCGCGGCACGTTCCAGCGCTGGGTCGGGTTGCTCGAGCAGGAACGCGACCTCGATACGGAAATCATCGGTCAAAGTCCTGCGATCCGCCGCATCCTGGAGATGGTCCGACGCGTGGCAAAGACTCAGTCGACGGTGCTGATTCGGGGCGAGAGCGGTGTTGGCAAGGAACTGGTGGCCCGCGCAATCCATGCCAACAGCGTCCGGGCAGACGGCCCGTTCGTGTGCCTGAACTGCGCCGCACTGACAGAGACGCTGCTTGAAAGTGAACTGTTCGGCCACGAGAAGGGCGCGTTCACCGGGGCCACGCAGAAGAAGATCGGCAAGTTCGAGGCGGCCGACGGCGGAACCATCTTCCTGGACGAAATCGGCGAAATGAAGCCCGCGACGCAGGCGAAGCTGCTGCGGGTTCTGGAGGGCCATCCGTTTGAGCGAGTGGGCGGTGGCGAACTGGTTGAGGTCGATGTACGCGTGGTGGCAGCGACGAACCGGCCCCTGGAGAAGATGGTCGAAGAGGGCACGTTCCGGAGAGACCTGTTCTTCAGGCTGCAGGTTGTCGAGATCTACGTGCCGCCCCTGCGCGAGCGCAAAGAAGACGTGGCTCTGCTAGCCGAGCACTTCCTCAGAGTGTACGCTCGCCAGACCGGTCGCGACGTCAAGGGCTTCTCGCGCGAGGCGCTGGAGAAACTCAAGAACTACCACTGGCCCGGAAACGTTCGCGAACTGAAGAACGTCGTCGAACGCGCCGTGGTGCTGGGTCAGGGCGACATGGTTCTGCCCGAAGATATCATCCTGACAAACATCCCGCTCGGAGGGGATGAACCAGAGAAAGGCCCTGGCGGATACCGGCCAACCAGCCTGGAGGAGGTAGAGAAGAAGCACATCGAGGCGACGCTGGCCTACACGAAGTGGAACAAGACTCGAGCGGCAGCCATCCTGGGGATCGAACGCTCCACGCTCGATCGGAAAATCCACAAGTACGGCCTCAAACGCGTCTAACCCGGGGGCCATTCCCGTCTCGGACTCGTTCCCGCACACGACTTGACCAACTGCTGTATGCCCTCGATGCTCAAGTGCCGCGCCCGGCACGTCGTTCCCAACACCCCGTGGCTAGGAGTTCGCCGCCTGGACCCGAGGCGGCCTCTACCTACACCACCGCCCAAGAGGGTAAGAAGGCGGTCGCTTCCGATCGGTTCGTACTGGGGCAGGCATCACGCCAGCTGAGCTGACGACTTCCATGGATCATCTCTCCTCCGCGGCGAAGGGGTCCTGCCGCCGGGACATCCGAGCTGGCTATTGACGGAGACGACAGCATGACCCGATGCGTTGTTGACCCGTTGGTCCGTCCGACGGGCGCGGTGCCGCGCAGGACGCAGGCCACGTAGTCTCGTTCCTCACCGGTCTTGGCACCAGGCCGCAAACTGCCGGACTGACTTGCCGGTTGGCAGCGCGTGAACGGATGCCGGCCGCTGCGCTAGCTACGCGGGCTGGAAAGGTCCAGCACGCCGTTGCCTGTGCCCGCAATCCGTTCAGGCAGGAATGCGACCTGACCATGTAGTTGTTGCACACGCCCAACCGCCGACCGGGGTAGTCGACACGTGACCTCCGCCTGACCATTGTCCTGTGCCTGGTGCTCGACGATAGCGTGCGTGCGCAGGAAGCTGGAGAGTTTCCAGTTCGTGGTGTCAAACGTCACACGCACATAGGCGAATTGCTCGGCCAGCTTCTCAAGCACCTTGGCAGCCAACCGGTCCAGGCCTTGGCCAGTCTGGGCGCTGACGACGACCGTGTCTGGCAGTCGGGCCCGCAGCAGCTCGATGTAGCTGCGATCGGGGACAATGTCCGCTTTGTTCAGCACGTGGATGGCCGGCTTCTTCGCGCAGCCGAGTTCGGCCAACACCTCGTGCACTGCCCGCGCCTGGTCCAGAGCATGCACGTTCGCTGCGTCGATGACGTGCAGCAACAGATCCGCCTGGCGCACTTCCTCCAGCGTTGCCCGGAAGGACGCGACTAGGTGGTGAGGCAGATCCCGGATGAAGCCGACCGTATCGCTCAGCAGCACCTGGCCCCAGCCGGGCAGTTTCCAGCGGCGGGTGCGCGTATCGAGTGTGGCGAACAGGGCGTCCTCCACGAACACTCCGGCGCCGGTGAGCGCGTTCATCAACGTGCTCTTGCCGGCATTCGTGTAGCCTACGAGGCTGACGGTAATCTCGTCGCCCCGGCTGGCCACCGTCTGCGCCTTGCGCCGCTCAATGGCCCGCAGCTGCCGTTTCAGGTCCGTGATCCGGCGGGCGATCACCCGGCGGTCTTCTTCGAGCTGTTGCTCACCGGGCCCGCGCATTCCGATACCGCCCTTGATACGGCCCAGGTGGGTCCACATCCGCCGCAACCTGGGCAAGGCATACTGCAGCTGCGCCAACTCCACCTGCAGCCGCGCCTCGTGCGTACGTGCCCGGGTGGCGAAGATGTCCAGGATCAGCTCGGTGCGGTCCAGCACACGAGCGCGGACCACTCGTTCGAGGTTGCGGACCTGGGCAGGTGACAAGTCGTTGTCGAAGATGACGATGTCGGCCTTGTGCGCTTTTACCAGCTCGGCAAGCTCCTGCGTCTTGCCCCGGCCAATGTAGGTCGATGCGTCCGGCTTCTGACGCTTCTGGACCAATGTTGCGACGACGTGGGCACCGGCCGTTTCGGCCAGTCCGTACAGCTCTTCCAGAGGGTTGCGGTCGTCCCAGGTCTTCCCGGGCAGGATAACGCCGACAAGGATCGCCCGCTCATTGCGGACTTTCAGCTGGATATCAGCGAACTTCGCCACGTTGTTCTCGTTACGCGGTGCCGAACCTCAGGTCCTCTCGTTCCAGGAGTTCTTCCCAAGCTGCCCATCCCGGCCCTAGCTTCGACGGACCGAGCCGGCTTGCCGTTCCAGCGCCATGATAAATGTGGGCCGCCAGGTGGTCAACGACCGGTCCACGCCTCACCTGCGACCCACACGTACGCCCGGTCGTTCCGATCGTGCAACAAGTTGGTGTTGCTGTCTGCCTCCAACGAGAAACGCGTGACCGGGGACGGTCGCGCGCTCAGGGCGCTGGCGTGAGCGAAGCGGTCACGCACGCGGGGTGGTTGTCACAGTGCCAAAGGGCCGTCCCATTCGGGCGGGCCCGGTGGACTGCAGAAGTTGCCGGGCAGGGCCGCCAGGAAGCGGCCGCCAATCTGGTAGTAGCCCCGAGTGGTGAACTTCACCCAGCGCGGCTGAAACAGCATGTGGCACCAGGGCCGATCCTCGGTCCAGAAACTCAACACGGCCTGCTCCGTACGTAGCAGCTGTTTCACGATCAGTCCAAAGCCACCGGCAGAGATGTCGGTTACCAGCGCGTGGAACGATTCCTCCGGCAGTGCGCGGCCCGACTTAGGGTCGATCGGGGTAACGGTCACAGGCTGGTGCAGCGGATAACGCCGAGCCTGCCGCCGTTCGCGACGCGTGACGACGAACCCGTTTGCTTCCAGAATGCGCGTGATCGCCTGATCAAGATCTGGGCTGAAGGCGGCTTGCTTCACGGTTGCCCCCCACGTTCGACGGTGACATGAAGGCGGTGAGCGTCCCCGAGATGTTGCTCACTCTAACCTAGCTTGCGATCCGGGCGCGGCAAACTGCGGCGGCTCAGAATGCTGTCGCCAGGCGGCGCAGTAGAATAGGTCCTCCCGTGAACGGCCCACCGAGCTTGGAGGTTCAGCCATGTTACGTACAGCCCTTTCGGTGGCAGGTGCCGCTGCGCTGGCTCTAGCCCTGGCCAACCTCGCCGCAACCGCTCCGTCGCCTGGTGCAGAAGACGGATACGTGTCGATCTTCAACGGCAAAGATCTGACGGGGTGGATCGAGCGCGGATCTAAAGGCGGTTGGATCGTCGAGAACGGCCTGTTGGTGTGCACGCCGAAAGGCCGCTTCCTGTTCACGGAAAAGGAGTACTCGGATTTCAGCTTCAAGTTCGAGTTCAAGCTGACGCCCGGAGCGAACAACGGCGTCTGCATCCGGTCCCCACTGCAGGGCAATCCTGCCTACGACGGGATCGAGATTCAGATTCTTGACGACTACCACCCGCGGTACCTCGGTCGGCTCCGACCAGCTCAGTACCACGGCTCCATTTACGACGTGTGGCCGGCACGGCGGGGGTTCCTGCGCGAGGCGGGCGAGTGGAACGAGGAGGAGATCATTTGCAGGGGCCCGAAGATCAAGGTGATCCTCAACGGCGCCGTGATTGTTGATGCCGACCTGACGAAGGCGACCGATCCGAAAGTGCTTGCAAGACATCCGGGCCTAAAGCGCACCAAGGGGCACCTGGGCTTCTTCGGCCACGGGGATCGCGTCGAGTTTCGGAACTTGCGCGTGAAGGAGTTCAAGTAGGCCGTACGGCAGCACGGTGTTCGGAGCGCTACTGAGCACTGCAGCAGCGACCAGCGAAGGCCATCCGTATGGCCTCTGGTCGCTGTTGCCCGCTGTGGTCGCCATTGTCCTTGCTTTCTGGACACGCAACGTGCTGCTTGCTCTGTTCGTTGCCGTGCTGACCGGTTCCGCGGTGCTCTATGCCCATAGTGGGCGGCTGGAGGATTGGAACTTCCTGGAGCGGTTCTTCCTTCCGGCGCTTGGCACGCCGGGATACGCCCGGATACTGCTCATTTATCTCTGGTTCCTAGGGGGGATCCTTGGGCTGTGGGAGTACACGGGAGCGGCCCGCCACTTCGCCGAATGGGCCGCCCGGCTGGTGCGCGGCCCGCGCTCTGCGAAGTTTGTCGCCTGGTTGCTGGGCTGTGTGTTCCACCAGGGGGGGACCGTGAGCACGGTGCTGGCCGGCACCACGGCCCGCCCGGTAGCGGAACGCCATCGCGTCAGCCACGAGGAGCTCGCCTACATCGTTGACTCCACCGCCTCACCCGTGGCCACCATCATCCCGCTGAATGTCTGGCCGGCATACGTGGCGGGCTTGATCGCCGGCGTGAGCCTGCAGGGCCAGGTGCTGGTGGCCGATGCGTCCGAAGGCGTGCGCTGGTTTCTGCGCGCGCTGCCGTTCAACTTCTACGCGATGTTCGCCGTCGGCATGACGCTGCTGTTCAGTCTGGACCTGTGGCCGTTCATGGGGCGGAAAATGCGGGAAGCACGCCGGCGGGCCCGGTCACTAGGCCAGCTCGACCGACCCGGTGCCCAACCGATGCTCACCGGCACACCGGGACCCGAGGCGGCCACGGACTACCCGGTGTCGCTAGCCGACTTCTTAGTGCCGCTGCTTGTGCTGATCGTCGTGGCACTGGTGCCGCATGTCGCTCACTGGGCCGGTGTTACCCATTTGCCCTACTTTGGTACGCGACGCGATGCGATCAACGAAGCATTCTTTCTGGGCACGGCCAGCGCAATCGCGCTGGCCATTTTCAAGGGCTTGCGACCGGGCCAACTTGTGGATGCGTTTGTGCGTGGGTGTCAGAACATGACGCTAGGGGCCATGATCCTTGGGCTGGCCGTGACGCTGGGCCAGGTTGCCAGGGTGCTGGATCCCGCTGGCTATCTTGTCCAGCTTCTTGCCCGGCACGTACCGTATTGGGCCCTGCCGGCTGCCCTGATGCTGCTGTGCATGGTCGTTTCCTTCTCGATCGGGTCGTCCTGGGGCACTTACGCGGTGGTCTACCCGATGGCACTGCCCCTGGCGTTTGCCGTGGCGGTTCGAACGTACGGTGTTGAGGTGGCTGGTCTCGCCGAGTTGGCTCGGCACGACCCGGCCGCGGCAGCAGCAATCAACCGGTACGTGGCCGTTTGCTTCGCGGCCGTGCTCGGTGGCGCAGTGTTCGGGGACCAGTGTTCGCCGATATCCGACACTACAGTACTGTCAGCCCTGTTCACGGGCTGCGACCTGATGGACCATGTCGAAACGCAGTTGCCGATGGCCCTGATGGCCGCCGCTGCCGCAGCGGCAGCCGCCACGTTAACCGTGCTGTTGCTGTGCTGAGGCGGCCCGCACGACTTGCTGGAGCAGGGCAACGTTCCGTTCCACCGCCGCGTACTCGAAGAAGTAGCTGACCAGGTTGAAGCCGACGGCCACCAGCGCGGCCGAAAGGTGAACCCAGGAGGGCACGGATCCGTTGTCGCAGGCTGCGCCGAGAATGGTGGTCACAATGATGAGCACCATGCTGAAGAAAGCGAACGGGAAGCAACGCGCCTTCAGCTTACGCGTGGCTCGTTCCAGGGCCGGGTCCAATCGCCACCTGGCCACCGCTTCTTTCACCCACCGTCCTGTGCCGATGAAATAAGTCATGACGATACTGTGCACCAGAAGCGTGGCGATACCGGCCAGGAGGCCGACAAGGAAGTGGCGATGGAACGCTGCGTTCAGTGCCTGGATCCGGGATGCTTCCACCGTGGCTGCGACCGCTTCACGTGGCTCCGCGTGCAGACCGAGCCAGAAAGCGGCCGCCAGCAGCAGGAGGTTCAAGACGGTGAGGCCCGTTAAGATGCGTTGCACGCCATCCTCCGGCAACTGGACATCGGTCTCGCGATGATTGAATCGGGGTAGTCGCTCGTGAGCAACCGGGCAAGTGGCCCCGTAACCCGCTACCTGATCGGCTGGCTGCTGGTTTTCGCCACCACGCTTGCCGCCGTCACCGCCACATTGGACGACCCCGGGCTGACGTGGGATGAACCAGCCTACCTGCACAGCGCCCGGGGGGATCTCCGCGTCCCGCCGGGGCCGCCGCAGTCTGTATCGGATTATTATCACCGCCAGTGCGGTGCTCTCCGATGGCTCAGGCGTGTGATCGGGGCCGCCTCGGCTGAGGAGCGTCGTCGGTTGTTGTCCCGCGACGCCGTGCTGAGGGCATGGGACTACAACCGCTATGGGCCGAATTTCCACCCACCGCTTAGCGGGTTAATGGCGATCGCCGGCCACTTGGTGAGTCGCCCGTGGTTGTCGGAGCTGGCCTCGTGGCGTTTTGCCAGCGGTGTGCAGTTTGCGGCCGTTGTAGCCTGCCTGTACGTCGTGATCGCTGCCCGTTTCGGCCCCTGGCCTGGCCTGGTCGCCGCCGCAGCCTTGGGGCTGACACCCCGTGTCTTTGGTCACGCACACATCTTCGGTACAGATACCCCCACGCTGTTCATTTGGGTGCTGACCGCGCTGGCGTTCTGGCGCGGGTTCCGCAGCCGGCCGGCACGCTTGGCCTTCGGCGCGCTGGCAGGGCTGGCATTCATCACCAAGATGAACGCGCTGGCTGTGCTGCTGCCGCTGACGGTGTGGACCGCGTTCTCATGGCTCAACGGTGCGCGGCCAACGCTGCGAACTGCTGCTGCCGGGGCACTTATCTTGGCTGCTCTGGCCCCGCTGGCACTGGCGGTGGCCGAGGTCGACCGGCAGGCGCGCCTGATCCGGGTGCAGACCAAGAGGGAACTTCTGCGACAGGCTGCCACGCTGTTGCAGGTTCCACTGCCTCGCGGTCTGGACGCCGCTGATGAAAGCCGGCTCGAGACGATGGCTCTGCAGATTGCGGAGCAGGCCGCTCAACGGCGGGGGATCCTGCCGCAACAAGCCCCTGAGTCCCCGGCCGCACGGCTACGCCAGCTCGCACAGCAGCTCGCAGTGCCGCAACTAGTCCTGGACGACTACATCAAATACATCTGGGCCGACCAGCTCAGGGTGCCCTCGGCGATTTCTCGCGTGGTCCTCGCACTGCCTCTGGTTCCGCTGGCGGTATGGCTGCTGGCGGTGCCGGCCCGCGTGGCATCCCAGAACCCGGCCATAGCAACCGCGGAGATGGTTCTGACAGGGGCCGCATTCGGTCCGATCGTTGCCATCGCGTTGAATCCCACCTGGTGGTTCGATACGTACACCCAGCTTGCGCTGTACTACCTGGTCAGCGTTGGCCGCAAGGGGGCACTTCCGGACATCGAAGTGTTCTACCTGGCCCAGAAGTACATCTACAGCCTGCCGTGGCACAACGGCTTCGTGCTGGTCGCCGTCACCGTTCCCGTGCTGCTGCTAGTGTGGGCGGTCGTAGGGCTGTCGTGGGGCCTGGGCGTGCGGTCACAAAGAGCCTGGACACTGTACGTCGCGGCGCATCTGCTGACGCTCCCATTGCTGCGCATGTTCCCCGTACCGGCACACGACGGGGTTCGCCTGATGTTGCCGACGTTCTGGTTCCTGGCTGCGGCCGTCGGGCTCGGCTTTGCTGCGTTGGGAGCGCTGTTGCGTCGATTCGAGGCGGGCTGGGGGGGCCGACATGCGACCTTTGCGCTCGCGGCGCTCGTGACGCTGCTGCCGTGTGCCGTGCAGCTCGTACGGATCCATCCATACGAGCTCTCCTACTACAACCTTGCCGTAGGGGGGCTCCCCGGTGCCCAACAGCTCGGCTTCGAAACCACCTACTGGTACGATGCTGTCACCGACGAGGTCTTGGCCAAGATGAACGACCTTCGCCGCGGCTTGCCCCGCGGTGCCGTGCTACACCCGCCGTCACCGAAGAGCAACACGCCGGTCTTTGGCGAGTTGCAGGATATGGGAAAGCTCCGCGAAGACATCAGGCTCGACGTGGCACCGGCCAGTGGCTTTCCGTACATGTGGCTGCTGACACATTCCGCAAAGTCCACCCCGTTCAGTCGTGTGCTCTACGCGCTGGCACCGCGCCTGGAGCACTCCTGGAACGGCGTCCGCCTGTTCAGCATTTACGATCCCCGACAGGTGGCGCGTGCCTATGCGCTGACGTTGTTCCTGCGCGACGTGGACGCGGAGCCGGGGCCGAGAGTGGCAACGGAGCTGGTTCGCGTTGCGCGCGAAAGTCCCTCTGCGGTTGTGCAGGCAGCAGTGCTGCTGGTTGAACTCGGACCGGACCAGGCTCAAGCGCGGCTAAGCCGCCAGCGTCGGCCGGTGCGGGTCGTTGTGGCGCACCTACTGCGGCAACGCCATGACCTGGACCAACTCCTGCAACGGGCACCGGGCGCGTTAACGGAGGCTGCCGAGATCCTGGTCCAGGCTGCCCAGCAACGTCCGGAAGTGCTGCACAAGCTGATCGAGTACCCCGGTTACTTGAGCCACGCGGAACTAGGCGAATTCCTCGACGCCAGCTACCAACGCCCTTGAGTGACTCAACCACCCCCGCCCCCGTTCCCGTCGGCCGACTGCCTCTGCCGGCCCGTCGCAGGGTAACCGCAGGGCAGTACAGTTACAGCTGCCAGAACCTGCGGGGCGGGAGATGTGGCGGCTCTAGTTCCGGCTGATAACGATGGCAGAAAGGTCCAGGCTTGATGCATTGCTCATCTTCGTTGCCGTCGCCGTGCCACTGCTGGTTACGGCCGAGGGGCCAGGGATGGTCTGGGATGAGGGGTACACTGTGGACCGTGTCGAGAAGGTGGCCAAGTGGTTCGACCGGCTGGTCCGCGGCGAGCTGGACTGGCGACAAGCCATTTCGGCACAAGCCATCGACCATTACTGGCCGTTTGCACGGGAGGAGCCCGATGGCCACCCTCCCTTGTACGCCCTGGTTGCTTTTGCCGGCTGGATTGTCGGCCGGGTGCTCCTGCCACCGCTGGCAGCGTACCGGCTTGGCCCGATTCTGCTGATCGCTACCACGATGACTGCCGCTTACGTGTTTCTCCGCGGCCGGCTCGGGCCATGGCCCGCGGCCGCGGCCGTGTTGCTGTGTGTCTACTGTCCGAGGCTGTTCAGCCATGCGCACTTTGCTCTGTACGACATGCCACTTGCGTGCTGGTGGCTGCTGACGGCGATTGCCTTCTGGCGTGCGGCTGAGGCGGCACAGCGGAGCTGGTGGCAGGCGCTTAGCTGGTCAGGCGCGACCGCCGTGCTTCTAGCCGCATGTGCCGCGACGAAGTTCACCGGTTGGCTTGTGCCGGTGCCACTGCTGGTTGCCACCTGGATCTGTTGGCCACGGGCAGGCCGCGACATGGCGGACGCGGTACCAGGACCTGGCATGCGGGCGAAGCTGCTGCTGACCGCCGTGACGGCCCTACCGATCGTGGTCGGAGCCTGGCCGGTGCTTCGGCAGGTACGAACGCTGGAGCGGATCGACGGGGAGCTGCGTCGCGAGCTGGCCGCAGTCGAGCCGGCGCGTCAGCGTCTGATTCCGCGGCTGGTAGCAGACCGGTACCGCCGCGAACATCCTTCGGAGGTGCCAGGCTGGTTGCTTTTCGGTGCAGGCCCCCTGCTGGCTGCCTTCGCGCTTGTCCGCTTCAACTACCCCCAGCGCGGCCGGCGGTTTACGGCCTGGGAGCTGTGGTTTGTGCTCCTGGGGCTGACCCCGCTGGCGACGGTGATGCTTGTGCCCAGCTGGTGGCCAGATCCGGTGCAGCGGATCGCGCTGTTCTTGTGGTCCAATCTCACGCGGGCCCGGACGACTTGGATTCCGACGCTTTTCTTCGGTCAGGTCTACGAGTTTGGGCTTCCGTGGTATAACACGCTGGCCTGGTTGGTGCTGGCTATGCCGCCGTTGACGCTGCTTCTGGTGGCTATCGGCCTGGGAGCTGCGGTCGCCGGGCTGCTTTCGCGAGGGCGCAGCGGCTCGGGTAGCGCCATGTTGCTCGTCTATCTTGCGATCCATGCTGCGACGCTGCTGGTCGTGCGTGCCCTGCCGAATGCTCCAGGGCATGACGGAATTCGCCAGCTGGTGCCTTCCTTCGTGTTCCTGACGTTAGTAGCCGGTGGCGCGCTAGGCCGAAGCGGCGCTGTGGTGCACCGTCTGCTCGGTGGCGCGGCGGTCCTGTGGACAATCGCTGCAACGGCCGTCTATCATCCGGTGCAACTGTCGTACTACAGCTTGCTCGTGGGGGGACTACCCGGGGCGACGCGCCTGGGCATGGAGCCCACGTACTATTGGGATGCTCTGGATGCGCGCGTGCGGGCCTGGCTGACGGAGCATACGTCCGCGGAAGAGAAAATCGCGTTCTCATCGCTGCCGCTGAGTTTCCATTACCTGAGAAGTTGGGGCTATCTGCCCGTGCGCTTTCTGCCTGACGAGCCGGGTCGCATCCGCTGGTACGTGCTACAGAACCGGCCTGGCATGTTCGTCGCCCGGCCTCTGGATCGGACGCTGGCCGAGCGGGGCAGGGCCGCTTACGTGCGTCGGCGGCTTGGGGTGCCGCTGATCTGGGTGTTTCCGATCGAAGAGCTTGACCGGCTGAAGCGAGAAAACGTCGGAGGACGTGGCGATGCAGCAGGTTCCTGGGGCGGGGGGAGCTGAACTGCCGGGGGCTGGGCCGCAGCCACCAGACCTGGTCACCGTTGTGCTGCTCACGGCAGCGCTGGTCGGGCTTGTGCTTCTGTCCGCCGTCGCCGTCGCCCTAGCCCGGCGGTTCCTGCTGGAGCGACAAGGGGGGACTGAGGAGGTCTTCGACACAGCACGGCTGCTTGCCCAGTACGATCGGCTCCGCGAGCAGGGTCAGTTGAGCGAAGAGGAATACCGCCGGATCCGGGCGCGGTTACTGGGGCAGGCGGTAGAAGACGGTGATGATGCTCACCGGGGTGACGAGCCGTGACGGGCCAGCCGCGTATGATCCGAGACGCGGCCGTGATGCCGCCCGCACGGGAACCGGCGCGTGGGCCAGACCGCGACTTTGCCGGTACGATGTTAGGAACGCCTGCTGGATGGCCGCTTGCAGCATGCCGTGGGCTAGAATGCCTACGGTTCGCTGGAGGGACGGCACGAGCCGGTTGCGTCATAATCGGTCACGTGTGAGCAAAGGTCATCTTTGGCATTGTGCCTGGGAGAGATTCGTTTAGGCTTAAACTGGCGCGCGTTTGGCAGCCGATGCTGACAGCGCCCCTGGTCGGCCTGGACTGCAACGTGGAGTACACTCGTTCGAGGGCCCTATGCCTTCAGGAAAGGACCAATCGGGAAAGCGGCGCGGTATGGGCAGCTCCTCTTCCAGACGGAATGCGTACTGCTCGTTTTGCCGCAAGAGCTATCGCGAAGTCGGCCCGCTAGTGGAAGGGCCTGGCGACGTGTACATTTGCGGCGAGTGCGTTGAGCTGTGCCAGCAGATTCTCGACCAGGACCGGCGCCGTCGGGGTGTCGCCCGCGGGATGATCCGCGAGGTGCCCTCGCCGCGCGCGATCAAGGAGTACCTGGACCGCTACGTGGTCGGGCAGGATCGGGCCAAGCGGGTGCTGGCCGTTGCCGTCCACAACCACTACAAGCGGCTGCTGCATGCTGAAGAGGGTGATTCGGACGTCGAAATCGAGAAGAGCAACATCCTGCTCATCGGGCCAACTGGCTGCGGCAAGACGTTGCTTGCCCGCACACTCGCCCGCCTCATGAAGGTGCCGTTCGCCATCGGTGACGCAACCACCCTGACCGAAGCTGGCTACGTGGGCGAGGATGTCGAGAACATTCTGCTAAAACTCCTCCACGCTGCCGACTTTGACATCGAAGCCGCACAGCGTGGCATCGTGTACATCGATGAGATCGACAAGATCCGCAAGACCTCGGGCAACCTCTCCATCACGCGGGATGTCTCCGGCGAGGGCGTCCAGCAGGCCCTACTGAAAATCCTCGAAGGCACCATTGCTAACGTGCCGCCTCAGGGGGGGCGGAAACACCCCGAGCAACAGTACATCCAAATGGATACCACGAACATCCTGTTCATCTGCGGCGGTACGTTTGTGGGATTAGAGCAGATCATTGCCCGCAGGCTGGGCAAGAAGAAGATCGGCTTTGTTGCCCAGGCCACTGGCGTGGAACGAGACCGACAACTTGGCGAGCTCCTTGCCGAAGTGACCGCCGACGACGTGGTCGAGTTCGGGATGATTCCGGAGTTCGTTGGGCGGTTGCCCGTGATCTGCCCGCTCGAGCCGCTGACCGAAGAAGCCCTGGTGCGGATCCTCACCGAGCCGAAAAACGCGCTGGTACGACAGTACCAGAAGCTGTTCGCCATGGACGGCTGTGAGCTGCGGTTCACACCCGGCGCGCTAGCTGAGATTGCCCGCATGGCACGCAAACGAGACACCGGAGCCCGAGGGCTTCGGGCCATCGTGGAAGGTATCATCTGCGACGCAATGTTCGAGTTGCCCGAACACCCCGAAGGGACGGTCTTCGAGGTTACCGAGGCACACGTCCGCGGTGAGAAGCCGCTAAAGCCGCTGCCGCAACGGCGCCAGAAGGAAAGCGCGTAACCGGCCGCAGTTCGGGCCACGGGCACATCGCTACCTCCGATCGTGTCGATCGGCGGTTACCCGCCCGCTCTGCTCAAGACCGGACCAGGGCACAACGGCAGCGGACCGTGGCTGCGGACGCGCTCGCGGCAAGCGCAGGCCTACACCCGCAGGCTACCCGTGCCCGCGCTTATCGCCCGCCGAGCAGCTTCCGCTCGATGAACTCTCGCATCGCTGAGAAATAGCCGTCCTGTCGGCGGGCCCGTAGCAGCACGTGGCATTCCGCGCCAACCTCATCGGCCTTCTGCTTCAATTTCCAACACAGCACCGGGTGGTGGATGCCATGGCCCACGTCGAAGGCGGGCACATGGACGCTGCCGAAAGCTTCCATGAAAACCGGCGGATCGTCCTTATCGACGTGGTAGTATGGGGAGAATTTGCGTGCAACGTCGCGGTACTTTTCGTAGTTCGCCAGCACATCCTCAGGGCTTGATGCCCCCACGGCCTGCCACACCATTGGGTGCTGGACGATGGCGTCCCCAACCCACTCTCGGACCAACCGAGCATCGATGGCTGTCTGCGGCGCGAAGACCGCCGCGCAGGTTGGCTTGGTGGACTGCCGCGCGACGGGGTCCGGGGAATCAGGATCTGCCAGGTCGTCGTGATACGCCAGCCACAGGCTGGTGCAACCGCCAGCGGAGCCCCCGGTCAGTGCGACCCGCGTCGGATCGATGCCCCATTCCGCAGCTTTCGACCTCACGAACTGGACCGCACGGGCAGCGTCAAGGACGGGTACGGGAAGCAGATTCTTCCGCCCGCGCATGAGCCGGTATTCGACCGATACCACGGAAATGCCACGGTTCAGGTAGTAGTCCTCGGCGATCTGTTCCAGCGCTCGACCCCCGCGCCAGCCTCCACCGTGGATGTGGATCAGCACAGGCGTGGGCTCCTTGCCAGGCGCTTTCCAGTAATTCACGTAGTTGGCAGGGTCCGGGCCGTAACGCACATGCCTGAGCGTTGGCTCCACCAGCCGCTTCCGCTGCGCCCAGAGGATGCGCAGCTCCGCCAGCCGGCGGGTCAGCGAACTGCCTTCCATCTGTCCCCAGGCAGGCAGCGAAAGACAGCTGGCCATGACAGCGATAAGGACGCGGACGCAAGAGGCCATTCTCATCGGAGCGTCTCCCCAAACGAATCCGGCTGCTGCTGGTCAACTGCGCCAGCGTACGGTTCCGGTACAGCTCGCACACGGGGGGCAACTCTTCCGGTCGTCTCCACCAACCGCAGCCGCCGCGTTTGGCCAAAGGGACTGCTCAGCTGCAGGCCCGGCCCGCAGGCGGTGCCGGCCAGGAAAATTCCCCACTGCGCGCCGGGAACCGGTCCCACGTTGGCTTCGGGCCATCCGACGCCTCGCCTCGACCAGTAAACCGCCACCCGGGAGTCGATCCTACGTTGGCTTCGGGCTAGACCCGCAGCGCACGCAACGGCTGCTGCCCAACAACGCAGTATCATAGGGCACGACCGTTCCGGGATGGGGCGTAGAGTCACGCTGAAGGAGCTGGGAGGGCAAGCGAAGGGACCGAGGCACGTTTGCTTCGGCGCGGCGACGTCGGCGGGCGAAGTTAACGAGTGTCCGGAGAGTTGGGCAATGAGTGAACACTGGATAGCCGCTCGTGCACGCCAGATCGACGCGTCGGGCATACGCAAGGTGTTCGACCTTGCGGCCACGATGCAGAATCCGATCGATCTGAGCATTGGGCAGCCGGACATGGACGTTCCGGAACCGGCCAGGCAAGCGTGTATCGAAGCCATCCAGTCCGGCAAGAACGGGTATACGGTGACGCAGGGAATCGGGCCGCTGCGCGAGCGACTGCTGGAACGCGTTGCCGAACAGTTGCCCGGTCAGCAGCGGGACCTGATCATCACGAGCGGCACCACGGGGGGGCTGGTCCTGGCCATCATGACGCTGGTTGACCCCGGAGACGAGGTGATCGTTTTCGACCCCTACTTTGTCATGTACCGCCATCTGGTCGTCATGGCCGGGGGCGTACCAGTGCTCGTAGACACTTACCCGGACTTCCGCATTGACCTGGACCGCGTGCGTGCCGCGGTGACCGACCGGACCAAGGGCATCATCGTCAACAGTCCAGCGAACCCGACGGGTGCAGTAGCTTCGGTGGACGAGCTGCGCGGGCTTGCAGAGCTTGCGGCCGAGCGGGAACTGTTCCTGCTGAGCGATGAGGTCTACCGAGCCTTCTGCTATGACACCGAGTACGCGACCCCGGCAACCTGGTACGACCAGACGATCGTGGTCGACGGTTTCAGCAAGGCGTACAGCATGACCGGCTGGCGACTGGGCTATGCCCACGGGCCGCGTGAGGTGATTCAGGAGATGGCTAAGTTGCAGCAGTTCACCTTTGTCTGTGCACCGCAGCCGGTGCAGTGGGCGGGGATCGCGGCGTTGGATGTGGAGCTGGACCAGCGCATCGATCGGTTCCGCCAGCGGCGTGACCGGCTGGTCCAGGCCCTGTCCGAGTACTACGAGATCCCGCGCGCCGACGGCGCTTTCTATCTGTTCCCCAGAGCGCCATGGGGGACCGGTACCGAGTTCGTCCAGGCAGCCATCCGGAACGGCCTGCTCATCATCCCGGGCAACGTTTTCAGTAGCCGGGACACGCATTTTCGGCTCTCGTATGCTGCGAGCGAAGAGACGATCGAACGGGGCATCGAGAAGCTGATCGAGCTGGCGAGGCGCGGCCCGCGGTGAACGCTGCCGGTGGTCGCTCGGCGCCGGGTGCATTTCAACGTTCACACGCTGGCGGGCCTGAACGGCTTCGCTAAAATCGGCGGGATCCGATAGCATTCCGTGTGGCCCTCCCGGAGCCGGACATCAGCGTGCTTGTCAGGGCTCCGAATCGATGAGCAAGACCGTAGCAGCCGAGAGATTCCTCATGCCAAGACGTGTCCTACCCGTCCTCGGAACAATCGGCCTTTCCCTGCTTCTTTTGTTTGGCTGGAGCTATGCCCAACGCGGAACCATCGCCCCCCGCGGAGTGCAGTGGATTTGGACCGACGAGGGGGAACCTTTGAAACAGGCCCCGACCGGGTTGCGGTTCTTCCGCGCCTTGTTTGAAGTGGACCGTGATCCGGCAGAAGTGAAACTTTACCTCGTGTGCGACGATGCGTTCGTTGCGTACGTCAACGGAGTGCGCGTCGGCAGCTCCCGCAGCTGGCAAAGCGGATCCGTGTTCGACATCACGGACAAGGTGCGCATCGGACGCAACGCGCTTGCGGTAGAGGCGACCAACCGTGGCGGGCCGGCCGGCCTGGCAGGTTGGGTCTTTGTTCGGACAAAGCCGGGCAACCACTACGTCTATCCGACCAATCAGTCGTGGCGTTGGGCCACCGAGCCGTCCGAAGGGTGGATGATGCCCGAGTTCCCCCACGACCGCTGGCGACCGGTGAAGGTGCTCGGAGCGTTCGGTACGGTGGGACCATGGGGCGAAATAGGCTTCGGGACGGAGGGGCGGTTCCGGGCGCTGGAGGGGTTCCACGTCGAGATGGTTGCCGACCCGGAGCTGACCGGATCCATTATCGCCTTTGGCTTCGATACACAGGGCTTGCCGCTACTTTCGGTTGAACGCGGCCCGATCATCCGGCTCCATGACGACGACGGCGATGGCGTCTACGAACGCAAGTCCGTCGTCTGCGACCAGGTCAGCTACTGCCAGGGGCTGCTGGCGTACGATCCGAAGACGTACTACTTTGTCGGCATGCAGCAGCAGGGCAAGAAAGTTGTCACCGGGCTGTGGCGGGGCCTGGACGAGGATGAAGATGGCAAAGTGGACAAGGTGGAGTTGCTGCACCAGGTGCGGGGTCGAATCGCGGAGCACGGTCCTCACGCGATCCTCGTCGGACCGGATGGTTATCTCTACTTCGTCACCGGCAATCACGCGTGGGTGAACCTGGACCCGCCTGCCCACTCGCCGGTGCGCATGCTGTACGAAGGGGTGCTCTTGCCTCGCTACGAGGATGCACACGGCCATGCTCGGGGGATTCGCGTGCCGGGTGGCACGATCTGGCGGCTGGATCCGGACGCTCGCGACTGGACGCTCGAGACCGCCGGGTTCCGCAACGAGTACGACATCGGTTTCAACCGCGTCGGTGAGGTGTTCACCTTTGACAGCGACATGGAGTGGGACGAGGGCTTGCCGTGGTATCGGCCCGTGCGCGTCAATCATTGCCCCTCGGGCGCGGAATTCGGCTGGCGCAGCGGCTGCGCGAAGTGGCCGCCTTACTACGTGGACAGTTTGCCCGCGACCGTGGACATCGGCCGCGGCTCTCCTACGGGTGTGGTCTTCTACCACCACACCGTTTACCCGGCCAGATTCCACGACGCGTTCTTCATTGCTGACTGGTCGTACGGCCGGATTTTTGCCGTTTCCTTCAAACGCCAGGGGGCTTCGTACTCGGGCGAAGCGGAGCTCTTCCTGCTGGGCAAACCGCTGAACGTGACCGACCTGGACGTTGGCCCAGATGGGTTCCTGTACTTCACCACGGGGGGGCGAGGTACAGAGGGGGGCCTGTACCGCGTGGTCTACGGCGAGGCCGGTTCGGCTGGCCCGCCGCTGGCGGACCTCGAGGGTGAAGAGGCCGTGCTTGCGGCCCTGCAACAGCCGCAGCCCTGGTCAGCCTGGGGACGCGAACGCGTACGGAAGCTGAAGGCGGCCGCGGGTGACGCCTGGCAGCGCGTTCTGAACCGCGTCATCCTGGACGAAGAGGAGGGCACCGGCACACGCGTGCTGGCACTGTCGTATCTGCTGCAGTTCGGCCCCGAGCCCGACATGAAGCTGACCCGCCGGTTGATGCGCAGCAGCGATCGGGAACTGCGTGCGTGGGCAGCCGTGCTGATTGCGCGGTTAGGCCCGAAGGATGCGGAGAAACTTCTAGGCGAACTGCTTCAGGACTCGGAGCCGATTGTGCAGCGTCGGGCCATCGAGGGCTTCCTGCGGCTGACCCGCCCGGTCCCCAAACCGTTGCTCCGACCTGTGCTCGCCAGCACCGACCGCTTCCTGCGGTTTGCCGGTCTGCTGGCCCTGGAGCGGACCGATCCGGAAAGCTGGGCTGATTGGCTCGATGAACAAGACCGCCGCGTTGCCATCATGGCCGTCGTGGCGCTGAACCGGGGCGGTGCCGTGGCTCGCTCTGATCACTGGACCAACCAGGCGTTCAGCACCTGCTGGCGGCTGTTGCAGACGACCACCGGTGCCGATGATGAGCTGGAGGTCCTGCGCGGCATCCAGTTGTCGCTGATTAACTCCGAAAAGCGGACTCGCCCCGAACAACTCGTGGAGCAGATCGCAGAAGAGATCCTGCGCCGCTTCCCGTCCGGTGACTGGAGGGTTAACCGTGAATACGCTCGGCTATTGGCTTACCTTGAACCGGACGGCACGGTGGAGAAGCTGGTCGAGGCGCTGGAGTCGTGCGGCACGGTGGACCAGGCAGACCGGGCCCAGGCGATCCACTACGCCCGCTGTCTGGTTGCGTGCGAGAAGGGATGGACGGGGCAGTTGCGAAGGCGATATCTGAAGTGGTTCGATGTGTCGGCTGATTGGGACGGCGGTCACAGTTACCGTGGCTACCTGATGAACTTCCTGCGGGATTTCCTCCGGCGAGTGCCCGAAGAGGAAAAGCTTGCGCTCGTGGCCGACGCCGCACAGTACCGGCTGGCCGCGCTGGAGATCGTCCGGCGGCTTGATCAGAACAACGGAGCGGCGTACGTGCCGCTGCTGGACGAGGCGCTGCGCGAAGGCACGCTGCCGAGAGAGGATGTGCTGCTGGCACTGGGAAGAGTCCGTCAGCCAGAGGCAGAGCGGATCGTGTTGCACTGGTACCGCAGCCATCCTGAGGATCGACCGGCAGCCTTGATCGCACTGGCCAACTATGCCAAGCAGGCGTACCGGGAGATTTTCCTGCAAGGACTCAAGCACGACGATCCACGCGTGGTCCGTGCCGCGCTACAGGGGCTGCGTCGGTGCCAGCCGGAAGGACCGGACGACTACCGGGCGGTCCTCGAAACCGCACTCCGGTTGGGCCAACCGGTCGGCATGGCGGCCGTCCATACATTGCGTCGCTGGACCGGTAAGGACTTCGGGGCGAAGCCGGAGCAGTGGCGCAACGAATTGGATCAGTTCCTGGCATGGTACCGCGAAACGTATCCCAATGCCGCACCGGTGGGTGGCTCCGGTAAGTACCGTGAGTGGACGCTGGAAGAATTGCTGGAGGCCGTGGAGCAGCACATCGGGTCCGCCGATCCGGAACGGGGCAAGCTGGTGTTCATGAAGGCCAGTTGCGTGAACTGCCACAAGGTCGGCTCATTCGGTAAAGGGATCGGCCCGGACCTGAGCACCCTGGGCAATCGTTTCTCGCGGAAGGACATCTTGGAGGCAATACTCACCCCCTCGAAAACGATTTCCGATCAATACAAAACCTACACCATCCTGACAACTCGCGGCCAGATCATTAACGGCATGCGAGCCCCGGATGAGGATGGGAAGATCGTGCTGCTGCTCTCTGATGCCACCACCGTCAGGATTCCGAAGGACGAAGTCGAGGAGATTGTGGAATCGTCGGTGAGCATTATGCCGGACGGCCTGCTGAACACGCTGAGTGCTCAGGAGATCGCTGACCTGGTGGCGTTCCTCGAAGCCGCGCAGGTGGAGACCGCTTCGGGCAGTCGGTAGAGGTGAGGCGCAGTCATGGCGAAGACGATCAACTGGTACTACCACCGACCCGGGTGAAGGACCTGCGGTCGAGCGCAGGAGTTTCTTGCGCGCAAGGCTGTACGCATCAAACAGGAAGTCAGCGCAACAAAGGACAAGCAGGGACCAGAGAAGGCCCTGGAGCTAGCTCGGGCCGCGAACAAAGTCATCGTGGCTCGGGGCAAGAAGGTTCATGAGTTCAACATGAAGAAGGACCCGCCCGATGACGAAACGCTGCTGAAGCACATGCTGGGGCCCACCGGTAACCTGCGCGCCCCCACGATGGTCATTGGCAAGACGGTGTACGTCGGATTCGAGGAAGAATCGCTCTCGAAGTTACTGGGCTAACGCCCAGGTTCCGCAGCGGCAGGGCCCTCGATGAGTTGGTACCAGGCAACGCTTAGCTTCACGCTGGCCAGCCTGCTGATGGCGACCGCCATGCCAGCAGACGGCCCGGTGGGTGTCCGCATCGAGTTCGGTGTCGGAGCGAAGCAGACCGCAGTGTGGGCGGGCCGCGTTGTGCGACCACAACAGGCGGTCCAGCGAGTGACCCCATGGCGGTTCCTCAACGGGCGGGTTCAGCCCGGCCAGAACGCGTGGACGACGAGGACCGTGCTGCTGCCGGCGCCCTTCGAGCGGAACCCGATCCAGGGGGCCAATTTTCCCCAGCCCAGGCGGGTGCCGTGGTCAGCCGGCGTCGACGTGGTGTTGAAAGACAGCGCCGATGTCCTGCGTGTCAGCTGGCAGAAGCCCGAGGGCATCGCCCCGCTCGAGGTGCCGCTCAACAGGCTGCGCTACGGCCAGGTGCAGTCGGTTGGAGAACACGTCGCGCTGCACCGCTTCGTGCCCTACGTTGCCGAAACGGCGCCAGAGGACGGGGTCCACGATGACCTGCCGTCCATGGCCATCGCGCCGGACGGTGTGCTGTGGCTTGCCTGGCGGCGGTATCAGCAAGCAGCGGACCGGATCGTGGTCGCAACGGTCGATCCACGCACCGGGCGGTTGAGTCCCCCCGAATGGCGCTCGAACGCGGGGGACCACGGAGGCCCTGCGATCGCTGTTGACGGCAGCGGGACCGTGTGGGTCGCGTACGCTGCGCAGCACAACGGCAACTGGGACATTTATGTCGTGAGCCGACGGGAGGGGCGCTGGAGCAGACCGCAGCGCGTCTCGGACCATCCGCAACCCGACCTGCATCCGGTACTCGTCGGTCTGACATCCGGCGCAGCGTTGGCCTGGCAGGGCTTCCGCGAAGGTCAGAGCGATATCTTCTACACCGAAATCACGGTCAGCGGCGAACTCCGCGGCGTGCACCGGCTCAGCCCCTCGCGGCGGAACGACTGGTTCCCCGCGATCGCTACCGACGGCCGCGGGACGGTGTACGTCGCGTGGGACAGCTACGACGCAGGCAACTACGACGTGCTCTTGCGCCCGGTAGTCGGCGGCAAGCCGGGAAAGCTGGTTGCTGTGGCTTCGACCGACCTGTTTGAGGCGAATGCATCGGTTGCCTGCGACCGTGACGGCGGTGTCTGGGTTGCTTACGACGAGGGAACGAAGGCCTGGGGCAAGGACTACGGCTTCTGGTGGTGGTATCTGGACTGGCCGCGAGGGACTCGGCTGTATGAGCGGCGGGTGTTGCGGATCCGCAAGATCGAAGGTGACAGATCGTTGGCTGTGCAGCCCGACCTCGTGGGCTCGCTGCCCAGAGCGATGCGGGAGTATTCTGAGTACCCGCAGCTCTGCATCGACCAGCGGAATCGTCTCTGGGTCGTGTTCCGCCACCGCACGGCGCGCAGCCCTCGGGCCGACGGCTGGGCCGCCGCCGGCTGGTGGGAACCCTACCTGTGCTTCTGGGATGGCAAGCGGTGGAGCGACCCGATACCGCTTGAGCGTTCGCTCGGTCGCCAGGACATGCGGACCGCTCTGGTCGCGGGCGGCAACCGCCTGTGGTTGGCCTGGGCCACCGACAGCCGCACGGCTCGCCAGCCGACAACGGGAGGCCACCTCAAGATACAGGTGGGACAGGTTTCGCTGGATCAGATTGCCGCTCTGCCAGGCAGCGGACTGCCGCCCGTCGGGCGTTACAGACGTCCGGAGCTGGCGGACGAGTCGATCCGCAACGTCCATCCCAACGAGGAAGCCGATCTGGAGCGGATCCGGTCGTACCGAGTCGACTACCGGGGCAAGCAGCTGGCGATTTATCGCGGAGACCTGCACCGGCACACGGACATTTCGTTTGACGGTGTCGGCGACGGGAGTCTGACGGATTTCTACCGTTACGCGCTGGATGCGGCCAGCCTGGACTACGTCCTCGTCGGTGACCACGGCATGGGACACGACCGTGAGTATCCGTGGTGGCGCACGCAGAAGTCGAACGACATGTACTTCGTGAGCGGCAGGTTTGTGCCGCTGTACGGTTACGAACGGTCGATTCCCTATCCGTGGGGCCACCGGAACATTATCTGGACTAAACGAGGTTTCCGAACATTTCCGATGACCAGGGATCCGCGGGCCAAACGGCGGCGGCCGGCACCGGACGACACGCTCCAGCTGTATCGCGAGATCCGACGCACCGGCGGTATCGTCACGCTGCACACGTCAGCAACCAACCAGGGCACCAACTGGGAGACGGGCTACGATCCTGAGCTGGAACCCGTCGTTGAGCTGTTCCAGGGCTATCACACTTCGTACGAAGGGCGACGCCAGCCGCTGGCGGTAGACGAAAACACGCCGATTCTGCACGGGCCGTTCAAGCCGGATGGCTACGTGTGGCACGCGTTGGAGAAGGGCTACTGGCTGGGCTTCCAGGCATCCAGCGACCACATCGCGACGCACAACAGCTACGCGTGCGTGCTGGCCGAGGAGTTCTCGCGGGAAGGTCTGGTTGAAGCCATGAAGGCCCGCCACACGTACGCTGCCACGGACAATATCGTGCTGGAGTTTCGATCAGGTGATGCGCTGATGGGCGATCGGGTGCGGTACCGCGGTGGCCCGGTCCGCCTCTCAGCCCGCATCTGGGGTACCGCGCCGATCGCGTTCGTGGAGGTGGTGCGCAACGCCAGTGTCGTCTACTCGATGAAAGTCGACGGGGCCAGTCAGGTGGAGTTTGCCTGGACCGACACCGCCGTGCCTGACCGCAGCTTCAACTACTACTACGTGCGGGTGATTCAGGTCGACCGCAACGTCGCGTGGGCCTCTCCGATCTGGTTCGTCAAGGACGACCTGCGGCGCTAACGCACAGGCGAGCAGCCATACCCGCGATGAGCCACGTAGCCGTGCGAGCGTAGAGCTAAGGGGGTACCGGCGGGGTAGGCCCGTGGGGGGCGTGATTGCCGGACGCATGGCTGACTGCTGGGACAGCCGCGTATGCCGTATGAGCAGTCCCTGCCCCCGGCAGGCTGCCGGCGTGTGCCGAGCGGCTGAGTTGCCGTGTGCTGCTGCATAAGCGAGTAGCAGGCGATGTCATCGTATCTGGATCTTTCACGCTATCCGCTGCCGCCTCGTGGTGAACTGCCGACGCCGGCGTTGGTCTTCTACAAGCCACTCATTGAGGCGAATCTGCAGGCCATGCTTGCTGCCGTCGGAGGCAACCCGGACCGCTTGCGGCCCCATGTGAAGACGGTCAAGTGTGCCGCCGTTGTACACCTTGAACTGGGGCTGGGCATCACCAAGCACAAGTGCAGCACACTGCGCGAGGCGATGTTGCTTGCCGAGTGTGGCGTGCCGGACGTGCTGCTTGCCTATGTCCTGGTCGGCCCGGCGGTACGATCATTCGTCGAGCTATGTGTGCGGTACCCTGCCACAACGTTCCGTGTAACGGTGGATTCGCGGCAAGCAGTCGAACAGCTAGAGTGGGCGGCCGCCAAAGCGGGGATTACCGTGTCGGTGCTAGCGGACATGGATCCCGGCCTGCACCGTAGCGGGGTTGCCCCCGAGAGGCTGGCGGATTTTTGTCGCTTGATTGTAGCTCAGCGTCACCTCCGGCTCGACGGCCTGCACTGCTATGACGGGCACATCAAGGATTCCGATCCTGAACTGCGACACCAGCGAGCCGCGCAGGTGTGGCAGCAGCTGGTGAAGGTGCTCGAGGAAGTGAGGCCGATAGCGGGCGATTCACTGCGGCTGGTCTGCGGTGGTACGCCGACATTTCCGTTCTTTGCTTCGCTTGGCCGTAGCGATGTCGAATGCTCGCCGGGCACGTGCGTCCTGCACGACTGCGGCTACGGGCGGAAGTTTCCGGATCTACCGTTTGTCCCGGCCGCGTTCGTGCTCACGCGCGTGTTATCCGTACCCGGTCCGGACCGATACTGCCTGGATTGTGGCTACAAGGCGATTGCATCCGATCCACCGCCTGCGGAACGTTTCCTGGTCGTGGGCCGGGAGGACGCTCGGATCGTGTTACAGAACGAAGAGCACTCGGTCGTGGAAGCACCGGGGGCGCAGTGGGACGTTGGGGAAGAGCTGTTGTTGTGTCCGACGCACGTCTGCCCAACGGTAGCGTTGCACGATGTGGCGTACGTACTGGATGGTTCAGGTCGGGTCTGCGACCGCTGGTTGATCGGTGCACGGACTCGGTTGCTTGGTTTGTCGGCTTGAACCAAACCGCTTGACAGCACGGTGCGGGAGCCGGCGCGGCGGACGTTGTCCGACTCGACCGCTTCACACAGCTGGCCAGAATGTGACGTGGCGATCGTATGGTGGTCTTCAGCGGCACGCCGCGTAGGGGGGACGGTTCGGCACCTTGCCGTCGGTCACCGGGCGTCCGCCGAGACGACCAGCACACCGGATCCCTGAAAGCGGTCTCGCTTCAGCTCGAGCAGCCCGCGATTTGCTTCTTCGAATGGGACCGTGGTGACGTGGGGCCGCAGCGGGATGCGTACGGCCAGTTCGAGCAGCTCGTGGCCGTCTTCACGGGTGTTGGCCGTCACGCTGCGTACCTCTTTTTCGAAGTACAGGTGTTTCTCGTAGTTCAGTTCGGGCACCGGGCTCAAGTAGATGCCGGCGATCGCCAGGATGCCGCCTTTGTCCAGGTACTCCAGGACTGGTGGCACGAGCTTGCCGGAGGGCGCAAAGAGGATTGCATGTTCGAGCTTGCGCGGGATCTCTTCCCCGATGGTTCCTACCCAGGCGGCTCCCATCTGGCGGGCCAATTCGCGATGGTGTGGCTGGCGGCTGAAGACGAACACCTCACAGCCCCAGTAGTTTGCCACCTCCATGACGATGTGGGCGGAGGAACCAAAGCCGACGATCCCGAGCGTGCTACCGGGCCGGACGTCAGCCCGTTTTAGGGCGCGGTAACCGATGATGCCGGCGCAGAGCAGCGGAGCGGTCAGCACCGGGTCGACCTCCGCCGGGAGGCGATACGCGTACTCGGCGGGGACCGTGGCATACTCCGCGTAGCCGCCGTCATGGTCCCAGCCGGTGAAGGTGGCGTGCTCGCAGAGGTTCTCTCGGCCGCGCTGGCAGTAGCGACATTGTTGGCAGGTGGAGCGTAGCCAGGCGATGCCGGCACGATCGCCGATGTTCCAGTTCTGGACGCCGGGGCCGAGTTTCTCGACGACGCCAACGATCTGGTGGCCGGGGACCACGGGCTGTTTGTGAGGAGGCAGCTCACCTTCGACGATGTGCAGGTCCGTGCGACAGATGCCACAGCAGAGGACGCGAACGAGCAGTTCGCCCCGGCCGGGTTCGGGTACGGCCACTTCCTCCAGCGTCAGCGGTTCGGCCTCCACAGGGGCTGGCTTGTGCAGCAAATGGGCTCTCATGTGCACAATCCCGGCGCGTGCTACCTCAGAGTGCTATGCAGCTGGACCACCGTGGACCGAAATCACCGATTGCTGGGCACCGCGAAAGGCGTTCGACTACCCCCTCAGCCGCTCATCCAAGGCTATCAGTGAACGCGCCACGATTCAACCCGCTGGCTCGTTTGGCCGGGTTGGTTGGCCTTGCCCTACTGTTGCCAAAGGGCTAGTCTCAGTCGGGAGACCGGACGAAAGCGGAAGGCAGAACGCACGGAGGGCGACGTGCGCCGGATTGCGATTCTCAACCAGAAAGGGGGCGTGGGTAAGACGACGACCACCGTGAACCTCGCCGCGGCCCTGGCGCGCCTGGGTTACCGGGTGCTCGTCCTGGATATGGACCCGCAAGCCCACGCCACACTGCATTTCGGCGTCGATCCGACTACGCTGGATCATTCGATGTACGAGCTGCTTACGAGCGGCACCTCGCTGCGCGAAGCGGTTCGGCACCTGGCGCCCAACCTGAGTCTCGTCGGGTCGCATATCGACCTGGCGGCCGCTGAAGTTGAGCTGGTCGGGGTTGTGGGCCGAGAGGTTATCCTACGTGACTTGCTCCGGAAAGAACTCTCCTGCGACGAACAGGGCGCGACGCCGGCGATGCCGTTGCGGTGCGGCGCAACCGCGTTCGCGCTAACGCTTGATCGCGACCGGCACGAGCCCCCGGACTTCCTGCTGATGGACTGCCCCCCGTCACTGGGCATCCTGACCCTGAACGCCCTGACGGCAGCCAACGAGGTGTTGATCCCGCTGCAGCCGCACTTCCTTGCCTTGCACGGGATGTCCAAGCTGCTGGAAACGATCGCGCTCGTGCACCAGCGAATCAACCGACAGCTTCGTGTCACCGGCGTCGTGTTGTGCATGGTGGAGACCAACACGAAGCTTGCCGCCGAGGTGGAAGCCGACCTGCGCGATTTCCTCGAGCGGCGCCGCGACAGCCGATTACCCTGGGCCGAAGCGGTCATCTTCGACACACGTATCCGGCGCAACATCCGTCTGGCCGAGTGCCCCAGCCATGGCAAGACCATTTTCGAGTATGCCCCGACCAGCAACGGGGCGCGCGACTACTTCGATCTGGCCCTGGAACTGGTTCGCCGCCACGAGGGCGAGCACGATGCGGCCACGGCGCCGACCGGTGCCGGCGTTGCCCTGCAAGAATCGGCGCGATCGGAGGATCAGTTGGACGGCGCAAGCCGCCAGCCGTCGCAGCACGATGCAACCGAACCTGCGATCTGCGTCGGAGAAACCAAGCCGGCAGAAGGGGAATGCACGCAATGAGCTGGCCGCAAGCGCTTCGCCCTGAGACCGAAGTGGTGTTGCGCTGGCTTGAATGCGAGGAAGGCATCCAGGACCAGGTGTCCGATCTTGTGGCCGCGGCGGTCCGCGGAGTCCACGGCCAAGAAGCACGTTTGCAAGCAGCCGCAGCGGCAGTGCGTCGGTGGATCGAAGAACGTAACCCGCTGCGCGGAGAAGTGAGCCTCTTCTCGGAGCTGATCCGAATCGCTCTCGATCGGGTCGAATGGACTGCCGTGGCCGAGTGGCTTGTCCCGGAAGAGGAACCCCTCTCCGACTAGCCGGGCACTTTCCGGGCAAGCTGGCCGCTCCGCGGGCCGGCAGATCCGGACGCCGTTCTGCCGTCGCGGATGGTACCACGAGCGGACTCCCCACAACACAGGTGGGGTAGCCGTGTCGGGAGTTTGCCGCCGAATCGGACCGGTTTATGGCCGAGGGGCCCGAGCGGCCTTCAGCGAACCGCATCTGTCGAGTGAGCTCCACACACCCGTCCCGACACGCAAGCCCACGGGCGAAGCCATTTCGTGGTTCTCGGAATGGCGCAGGTGCTCTGCGCCGGCGGCTGGCAGGGCCCGGCGATGCCCACGGGACGCTGGCCCACGACTAGAGACCGCGCAGCGGCCCTCTTGGACGCTGCGGAGCTGGTGAGGTGGCCACAGTCGTTCGAGCAACCTGACCGGCTGCGCCGCGGGTACGGGTCGAGATGCCGTGGGGTCCCCCGGCCTCATCCAGAGTCACCGTGTCGAACTGCCGCAGCGCGGAGCAGAGCTGCATGTTGTGCCACGGTGTGGCGACCCGGCGTGAGCTATATTTCGGCGGCGGATCAACGGCATGTCCGATAGGGAACCGTGATGCGCGTGTTGATGGTGAACAAGTTCCTTTATGCGCGTGCCGGTGCGGAAACGCAAATGTTGCGGCTGGGCGCGGCGCTGGAGCGGGTAGGGGTCGAAGTGGCGTACTTCGGTACGGCGGACCGAAGGAACGAAACGCCGCCCGACCGTTCCTACACCTTCGCCTGCCCGCAAAACGAGCACTGTCGGTCGCTACGCGACCGCTTCATTGCCCTGGCCAACCTCTTCACTGGACGCGGTGGCCAGAACGTCTTTCTACGTGCCCTTCGCGAGTTCCGTCCCGACGTCGTGCACACGCACAACGTGTATCATCAGATCGGCTGCGCGCTGCTCCCGATTGCACGCGACCGCGGTATCCCGCTGGTGATGACCGTACACGATTACAAGATCATATGCCCGACTTACAACCTGCACGACGGCAACAGTCCTTGTTTTGCCTGCCGTCATCGCCGTTTTTGGCACGCTCCGCTTAAGAACTGCCATCACTTCGGCCGCACGGCCAGCGCGCTGCTGGCGGCGGAGAGCTTCTGGAACGAGCTCAACCGGTTCTACCTGCGGGGCGTCGATCGGTTCGTGGTTCCCAGTCGCTACATAGCCCGGCTGCTCGCCGATAGCGGCATTCCAAGCCGCCGGATTCTGGTACTGCACAATGCGGTGGACACGCACGGGTGGCGGCCCGCGTCTGGACCGGGCGGTTACTTCCTGTACGCGGGACGGCTGGCTGCGGAGAAGGGGATCGGGGTTCTCCTGGAGGCGTTCCGCTCGTTGCCGGGCGTCCCGCTGAAAATCGCGGGCACCGGGCCGCTACAGGACGAGGTATCTCGGGCCGCGGTCAGCTGCCCTTGGATCGAGTACCTTGGCCACGTCTCGCACGAGGACGTACGCCGGCTGCTGTCGGACTGCCGCGCCGTCATTCTCCCAAGCGTCTGGGCGGAGAACTGTCCGATGATCCTGCTGGAGGCGTTTGCGTGCGGACGCCCGGCCATCGCCAGCCAGATTGGCGGCATCCCCGAGCTGTTCGAGTACCCGCAGACGATTCCGCCGGGATTGCTTGTGCCTCCGGGCCGCGCGGAGCTGTTGGCCGAGGCGGTGCGCACCCTATGGCAGTCGCCAGGCTTGGTCGAGGAGCTCGGCCACGCGGCCCGGTGCGCGGCAGAGAAACGCTTCGCGCTGGACCGCTACGTGCAGGAGATTCTTGCACTGTACGGCCGTCTGTGCGCCAGCTGCCGATCCCGGCCCGATTGCTCCTCAGCGGTTGGTTTGACTCATGCGAGCTCCGCCTTCAGCGACTCCAGCAACCGCACGGCCGCGGCGATGTCCCGCTTCTGGCGCTCCGGATCGTGCGGGATCTCGCGCTCGATGGTCAGCGGCCCGGTGTAGCCGAATTCGTCCAGCGTGCGGAGGAACGCCTCGAAGTCAACGTCGCCCTGGCCTAGAGGCACCTCTTCGCCCCACTCCTCGCCCGGCCGTGCAGCCCACTTGGCATCCTTACAGTGCACGCTGCGCACACGGCTGCCGACCTTCCTCAAAGCCTCAATCGGGTCCCCCGTGCCGTAGAGGATCATGTTGGCTGGATCGAAGTTGATGAACAGGTTGTCGCGGCCCACGGCATCCATGAACGCCAGCAGCGTATCGGCGGTCTCCTGTCCGGTCTCCAGATGCAGGTTCTGGCCGTTGCCTTTCAGATAATCGCAGATTTCCTGGGTCACCGCGACCAACTCCTTGAAGTCCGGGTCGTCGGGGGATTCGGGAATGAAGCCGATGTGAATGCCCAGCGCGGGCACACCAAGCAGCTTGCCGAAATCTGAGATGCTTTTCAGCTCCGCAACCCGTTCGGCCCTGGTCTCTTTGGGCACCAGGCCCACCGTGCGCCGCACGGTCGGGATGTCGGCGTAACTTTCCCCTTCGAACCCGCCAAACATCACCGTGATCGTGATGCCGGCATCGCGACACTCCTTCAAGAACCGCTCGGCTGCCTCCGGGGTACGGTTCTGGCGGCTGGGCGTGTGCAGGTGAACGGTTGGAATCTTGAGTTCTTTGACCACGTCGAACCGTACGCCAAGGCCGGCGTCAATCGAGGTAAAGACACCAATCGGCCACTTCTCCATCGGCATCCCCCTGTCAGTCGGGTTCGTACGGCGTTCCCTTCGGCAAGTAGTCTCGTATCATAGCGGGTTCGTCGCCTGAGGGCGAGACGGTTGCTGGCCGGGTACAGCTGCGGGCGAGCAAAGTTCCTCAATCGCTGGCTGCGGTTCCGTCGATGATCACAGTGAGTCCGATACACGGGGACATGACGGTCGGAGGGAGTGCGACGGACGCCGTGGCCACAAGAGCGGGTGGGAACAAGCCGCTGCTGAGCGTTGTGCTGTCTACGACCGTCCTGCTGGCTGGGGGCTGCTGGCATTGGCTCGATAAGTTGCCGTCGCGCCGGCCGCCGGCCACGTTCCGACCGGTCCAGAGCCCGGTGCCACGAGCAACGCTCGACGGGATGATCCTGCCGGTGACCGGAGACCGGCCGTTCGCTCCGTACGACAACTACCGGTTGCGGCCCGGGGACCAGTTACTCTTCACGCTGAACATCCCCACCAGGCCAGTCGCCGACAGCTACCGGATCCGCGTCGGAGATACGCTGCGCGTGGAATACCTCCACGAACCGGCTCAGCAACGGCGGCCGATCGAGCTGAGGGTCAAGCCCGATGGCACAATCGATCTGCCACTCATTGGCAACGTGCGTGTGGCCGGCGTCACGGTGGCCCAGGCTCGCCGGCAGATTCTTGCCCGGGCCCGCCGCTACTGGAAACGGCCGCGGATCGAGCTCACTGTCGTAGACCCGTTCCAGCTCGCTGAAGAGCTGCGCAAGACGTTTTCCGTGGGCAGCTTTTTCAACCAGTCGCTCACGTTGCCGGTTGGACCGGACGGCCGGATCCAACTGCCTCTGATCGGCCCGGTCAACGCATTCGGTCGCACCCTGCCAGAGGTGCAGCAGGAGGTCACGGCTCGCTACCGCGAGCAGATCCCGGGCATCGAGGTGGCAGTGCACCTGTCGCAGCGAGCCCCGGATCGGGTGTACGTCATTGGCGAGGTGCGCAATCCTGGGGTGCTTGAGATCGATCGCCCCACGACCGTCATCCAGGCGATTGCCCAGGCGGGCAGCTTCCTCCCGTCTGCTGAGCTCCGCGACGTCATCCTGATCCGCGGCTACGCTGAAGGCACACCGCAGGTTGCCGTGCTGAACCTGGACCGGGCGATCGATCGGGAGTGGCGGCGCGGCGACGTCAATCTCTGGGACGACACCTGGTTACGTGACGGCGACATCATCATCGTGCCCAAGGACCATGTGCAGGATGTCAACGACTTCGTGCGTCGTGTGATCTCCGAGACTTTCTACGGCGCGTTCCCCGCGACGTTCTGGGACTAGTGAGGAACCGACCAGATGCCGCCACGTGAAGCAGCGCCCAAGACGACGGCCCGTGAGCTGTTGCGGGTGGTGTTCCTGTATAAGCATCTGGTTGTCGGCGTCGCGGTCCTTTTTGCGGCGGTTGCCGGTCTGGCAGCCTATCTGAGCCCGGACCAGTATCAGGCATCGGCCCGCCTCTGGGTCCGCGACGAAACGGCCCTGCTACGGAGCATGGGGGAAAGTCCTCGCGAGCAACACGAGCGGATCCAGGTGGCGGCGGCCAACTTCCGTGAAGCCATGCTTTCCCGCTCCGTGCTGGCCACCGTGCTCGAGAGGCTTGAAGGAGGGCGGTTTGAGCGGCTGGGCGAGCGGCAGCGCCAGCGGCTCATCAAACGGCTGCGGCGACGCGTCGGCTTCTCGCTGGCGCGCTCCTCCGAGTTCGGCGCCAGTCAGGTCATCGAGGTCACCGTGCGCGACGAGCATCCCGAGCGTGCCCGGAGACTGCTCCAGCTGATGCTCGAGGAAGCAGACAGGCTGCTGCAAGAAGTTGGTCGTCGTCGGGCTGAGCAGCTTATGGCCAAGACGGAGCGGGAGTGGCGGGAAGCGCGCGCTGAGCTGGATAAAGCCGCAGCCAACCTGCACCGGCTCGTCGCAGCACTGGGCGGGGAGCTGCTGGACGTGCAGGCGATGAGCGGCAGCCCTGTCGGTGACTCCGTCACCCGACACATGCTCAGCCAGGTCCAGCAGCAGCTCGTCGAGCTACAGGCACGTATTCTCCAGCGCCGCGCCCTGCTGGAACGGATCCGTTCCGGGTCGGTGCCGGACCGGCTATCAGGAGAGCTGGCCGAGTTGCTCGGAGAACGCTTCGACCAACTGGTGCGTGTTCAGCAGGCCCTGGTGGATGCCCGGGTGCGCGAACGGGTGCTGCAGGCGAGCATGACGGACGCTCACCCGGATCTGCAAGAGGCCCGCGAACGGCGGGCTCACCTGGAGGAGTTGTACCGTTCGGAACTGGGCAAACTGATCGCTGCCCTCCAGGAGGAGCTGACCGTTCTGGAGGCGACCGCGCAGTCGCTGCAGAGCGAGCGGAACCGGCTTGCCGAGGAGCTTGCCCGCGTAGCCGGACGGTACCCGGAGTTCCTGGCGCTGCGGACCGAGTACGAAATACGCGCCGATGCGCTGCGTCAGGCAGCGCTAAAGCGGGAACAGGCCCGCACGCAGCTGGCGATCGCGTCCCAGAATGCCGTGTTCGTGCCACTGGACGCGTTGCACGTTTCGAACCGGCCGGTCACGGTCAGTGATACCGCCGCGGCACTGGCGGGAGGTTTGCTGGGCATGATCTGCGGGCTCGGTCTGGCGTTCGTGGCGAACTACTACAGCCACACGGTGCGCGACGCGGGTGACCTGCGCCGCTGGGGCATCGACGTGCCAGTGCTGGCGAGCGTGCCTGCGGTGGACGACCCGCTGCTGCTCGAGGGGCGCCGAAAGGTTGCCTCCAGCAGGATGCGCACTGACGGGCGCGGCCGGCAGCACACCTAGGCGGCTCTGCTCCCCGGCGGGAAAGCTGGTGACGCAGCCCGGCAAACGCCCACGTGCAGATGAGGTGCGGGAGTATGGGGCTGTTCCAAACGGTCTTGGAGAAAGCAGGGAGGTGGCACCGGGATGATTCCGGGGCAGGCGCGGTTATGACCAGTCCGGGAGAAGTGCTCAGCGGCGCCGCCCTACCGCCGATTCCATTTCCCCAACCGGCTGAGCAACTGGACGCTTCCCTGGAGGAACTCTGGACTCACCTGTCCGTCAGCGATGATGCGAACACGGCCGCTCAGCGCGGTCCGTATTTCTTCGCGCACTGGCACGAGCCGGCGGGCGCAACCACGCTGACCTTGTTGCTGGCCGCCAAGGCTTCGACACTCGACCCAGACCTGTCCTTCTGTGTCGTCGACCTCGACTTGCACAAGCGAAGTCTCAGCCGCCTGTTGGGGCTGGGCCGCTGTGCCGGTGTGAGCGAGATCATCAACCATGATGCCGTGCTCGAAACATGCCTTGTACCAACCCGGTGCGAGAACGTCGTTGTCCTGCCGGCTGGAACAGGTTGGGGGGGCCGGGCGCGGGTGCTGCGTCGAGAGCACGCCCGGGCGCTGATCCAAATGCTCTGTGAGCAGTTCCAGTACGTGCTGGCTGACATGCCCGCACTGAAGACCAATCCGGCCTCGCTCGTCTGGGCCTCGGGACGCGGTACAGCCGTGCTGGTGGTTCCCGCAGGCCAGATCAAGTGCGAAAGCGTTGACCGTGCCTTGGGGGCGCTGCGCCGTTCCAAGGTCAAGATTGCCGGGCTGGTGTTGAACAGGCAGCACTTCCCGTTGCCGCGCTGGCTCTATCGCTGGACGTGATCACTCGTGCTCCCAAGAGGTTGCTTCCCGCTGAAGCGTCGGCGGGCTTGTCGAGGTAAGCGATGGTCGTGCTCCTGGTCCTGGCTGCACTTGCCGCGCTGTCCTGGTCGGTCGCGCTAGCAATCCCCTTTAGTGCCTTCGGACCGGGCATGCTCACGTGGCTGGCTGCCTCCGTGTACGGGCCCACCACGGTCCGCTGGGAGATCGGCCCCTGGACGCTGTCGCCGGACCGGGCCGTGCTCTTCTGGTTCCTCTTGTTCGTCACCGCCCGATGGTTGCTGGGGCACAGCCACCCGAGCCAACTGCGCCGCGATCCGGCCGTCTGGGCCGGCCTTGCCTTCGGCGTGCTGGCGGCCCTGCAAGCATTCCTGCTACCCTGGAACCCCACGGCTCCTGAAGACATGCCGCCGCCCATTCGGCTAGCGTACGTGTCGGTCTTCCCGCTGATCTTGTACGTTGGAGTCGCTGCCGAGCCGACGGGGCGCGGTGGCGACCGGCGTCTGGCGTTGCTGATCGTCGTCCTGTGGCTGTTCGGCTTGTACCTTGCGGTGACCGCACTGGCAGAGCAGCTTGGCGTGACCTCGGTGATCTTTCCCAAACACATCCTCAGGCCCCGTGTGCTCTATCCCGGGCGGCCAGTTGGACCATTCCTGTCGACGCCGCTACTGGGCACCACACTGGTCGTTTGCACTGCGGCGACAGTCCTCGTTGCGCTCAGAGGCCGAGGGGTGTTGCGCGGCGCTGCCCTGTGCAGCCTGCCGTTGCTTCTGGCCGCGATCGTGGCTACCGAGACCCGCTCAGTCTGGATCGGCGCGGTTGCTGTCGCAGGGCTTCTGCTCGTTGCGCTCGCCGGTAGGGACCTTCGCTACGGACTGCTTCTGCTCGGGGGGGCTGCCGCGGTGCTCGCCGGTGTCTTCGCCGGATCCAGTTTCGTCAATCCGGAGCGCGTCGAGGGATCACAGCTCGTTGAGTACAGCTTCCTGCAGCGGCTTGCGTTGATGGATGGGGCTGTGACGCTGTTTGTGCAGAAGCCCGTGCTTGGGTGGGGGTTCGGTCAGTTCGAACGCGTGGTGCGGTTGCATGTTGGTGGCGGCCTGCTCGGGTTCTGGGCCACCGGAGCGGCGGAGGGCTTATCGTCGCACAGCCTGCCGCTCCGCCTGCTGGCCGAGACAGGAGCCGTTGGCACCGGTCTGTGGCTTTCGATGTGGGCGGTCTGGTGCCGACGTGCGCTGGCGCTGTGGCGCAGCGGTGAGGCGGACAATCGGGCCGCCGGGCTACTATTCCTTGCAGGCACACTAGCATACTGGTCCGAGACGCTGTTTCACGACACCAGCTTCCTGCCTGCTGGCAATCTCATGATCGCCCTGCTGGCAGCCGTAGTGACCGGAAGGCTCGCGGCGTCACGTAGTGACGCGATACGGGCGGAGGTGTTCGCTAGCCGTGCCACCGAGCGATTCCGCGTGGGCGTACATCAACGGTGAGTTCGTTCCACTGCAACGGGCAGCTCTGCCCGTATTCGATGCTGGCTTTGTTTACGGGGCGACCGTCAGCGACGTGCTGCGCACATTCAACCGACGCTGGTTTCGCTTCGACGATCACGCCCGTCGTTTCCTGCGCTCCTGCCGCTACGTGGGCATCGAGCTTGCTGTGGACCCTGGCACGCTTCGGTCGATTGCCAATCAGCTGCTAGTCCGCACCGGAGGCCAGGAGTGCGGACTGGTCATGCTCGCCACGCCAGGCATCGTGCCGCTGTACGCCGGATTGCCCCGCGAGGCGGCGGCGGAGCACGGACCGAACCTGGTGCTGCACGTCTTTCCGCTGCGGCCAGGGCAGTTCCGCCCGCTGTACGAACGCGGCGTGCACGCCGTCGTAGCTGCCAATCGCCAGGTCCCGGTCGACTGCTGGGACCCGAAGGCTAAGTGCCGTAGCCGACTGCACTGGTGGCTGGCCCAGCGGCAGGTCCAGTCACTCGATCCGGAGGCAGTCCCGATTCTCTTGGACCATCACGGCAACTTGACCGAAAGCGCTACCGCGAATGTGGTCGTCGTCATCGACGGCAGGATCTATTCGGTGCCGCCAGACCGCATCCTCTGGGGGATCAGCCTGCAGACCCTGCAGGAACTGTGTCAGGCACACGGCATTCCCTTCGATACGAGGCCGCTACAAGCGTACCATGCTGCTATTGCCGATGAAATCATCCTAACCAACTCGCTTTACTCGCTTGCGCCAGTAACCCGTTTCAACGGGCGGCCAGTGGCCACCGGGAAGCCGGGCCCGGTGTTTCGGCGGCTGTATCAGGCCTGGTCTGGACTGGTTGGCCGCGAGCTGGCCGAAGCATAGTTGCTTCCCTATGACCTCACGTTCCGCGTGTCTCGCATCCGTTGCAGCCACCGGTCGCGGGGCCCGGGCCCGAGGGGGGACGTCGTGCGGGGGACGGGCGCCGCGGACGCGGTGGTAAAATAGGCAACTGTGGTGGGCTGGGGTGTGCTTGCCCATGTCACGCTCACCGTACCGCTTGACCCGCCCGCTTGCAGCCGCCCATGCGCTTCCGGGTCTGTCCAGAGGCCGGATCGATTAAGAAGGCACCGTGAGGTCGAAATTATGGTCCGTCGTCTACTGATCGGTATCTGCCTTGGGCTTTGCCTGGCTGTGTCCGCGTTCGCGCAGCTGGCGCCCTTCAATGCCAAGCCCAGGTCGGTGCGCACGCGGACGTTTGACACCGAGCACCTGAAGCTCGAATTGCGGTTTGACTGGGACCGCCGCACCGTCACCGGTACCGCCACGCTCACGCTGACGCCGTTCCGAGAGCTGCATCAACTGGAACTGGACGCAGTCGAGTTACGAGTCGAGGACGTGTGGGTTGGAACGGGGCCGGATCGGCTCGCACGGAGCCGTTTTCAGCGTCGGCCCGGGCGGCTCGTCGTCCTGCCAGAGAAGCGGTTGCGGCCAGGGAAGAAATACTGGGTGAAGGTGCAGTACACGGTGGTGGAGCCACGCCGGGGGGTGCACTTCGTGGTTCCCGGCCCCAAAGAGCCCCACAAGCATCGGGTGGTGTGGACCCAGAATGAGCCGGAATTCGCACGGTACTGGATCCCTTGCTATGACGCACCCAACGATCGCCTGACCAGTGAGACGCTGGTCACGGTGCCCAAAGAGATGTTTGTCCTGTCGAATGGCGTGCTTCGCGGGCGTTCCGAGAATGATGACGGCACGGTGACCTGGCACTGGGTCCAGGAGCAAGACCACGTTGTTTACCTCGTATCCGTCGTCGCGGGCACGTTCGTGCCGTATGAGCAGAAGTGGCGCGACGTTCCGATCGTCTCGTATGTGCCGCCCGAGTACGTGCACCTGGCCGAGAACTCCTTCGTGCACACCCCTGCAATGATGGACCTGTTCTCGCGGCTGATCGGTGTGAAGTATCCGTGGCCGAAGTATGCACAGATTTGCTGCGACGAGTATGGCGGCGGCATGGAGCACACGTCGGCCACGACGCTCGCGCTCGACACGCTGCACGACGACCGCGCGCACCTGGACGTCAGCAGCGAAGGGCTGGTGGCCCACGAACTAGCCCACCAGTGGTGGGGCAATCTGCTGACGTGCAAGGACTGGGCTGAGATCTGGTTAAACGAGAGCTTCGCCACGTACTTCGCCACCCTTTGGACCGAACACCACAAGGGCTGGGACGAGGCGACCTGGGAGCGTTACCAGCATCAGCTGCGGTACCTGCGCGAGGCGCGGCGTTATCGCCGGCCAATTGTCACGTACCGTTACCCATCGCCGGGGGCCATGTTCGATGCCCACAGCTATCCCAAGGGCGGACGCGTCCTGCACACACTGCGTTATGTCCTGGGAGACCGGCTGTTCTATCGGGCACTTCGCCACTACGCCCGCAAGAACGCGTTCCGGGTGGTCGAGACCGCGGACCTGCGTACGGCCATTGAGGAGGCCACCGGCTATGGCATGAACTGGTTCTTCGACCAGTGGATCTACGGTGCCGGGCATCCGGTGTTTCGGGTTACCGGTTCCTGGGATGGCGACGCGGGCGCATTCAAACTAGTCGTCGAGCAGACGCAGGAGGGGGAGGCGGTCCCGGAGGTGTACCGCACGCCGGTTGAGCTGACGGTGTTGTCAGAGAAGGGGGAGCCAGTTCTGACGCGGCGGCTTTGGATTGATGAGCGGCGGCAAGTTTTCGTGTTGCCGCTCAAGCACGCGCCGGCCTCCTGGTGCTTTGATGGTCCGGACTGGGTGCTGGAGGTACACGACATTCGCAGGAGCGACGCTGAGTGGCGTTTTCGCGCGTTGCGTGATCCCCACCTGCTGTGTCGCCTTGAGGCCGTGCAGAAGCTCGATCGCCGGGGCGTCCGTGAGCGGTTTGTCGCGACGCTGGCTAGGGTGGCCGAGCGCGACCCGTTTTGGGCCGTACGCGCGGAGGCAGCCCGCGTGCTCGGTCGCGCGGGCGGGCCGCAGGCCAAGGCAGCTCTCCTGCGCGTAGCACGTCGGGATACGAAGTCGGCGGTGCGCACGGCCGCCCTGCAGGCTCTCGGTTCCTACCGGGGTAAGGATGTGGCGGACGCACTGGAGGCGGCTGCGCGCACGGACAGATCCTACTTCGCCGTTGCTGCCGCCCTGCGCAGCCTCACCCGCGTTGCCCCGGATCGGGCACGCCCGCTGCTGAAGCAGGCACTCCACCAACCCAGCTACCGCGAAATCCTGCTGCGCGCTGCCGTGGACGGACTCGTCCAACTCGGTGATCGCTCCGTGACGGAGCGGATCAAGCAAATCCTCAAAGGACCGTCCACCGTACGGCAACGGCTGGCCGTGTACCGGGCTGCACTGCAGTTGGCAGAGGGCAAGGAACGCGAGCAGATCATCGACCTGCTCCTTGAAGACATGGACGATCCCAGACGGGGCATCCGTCAAAGCCTTGCCGCGATCCTGGGCGACAGCGGCAGCGCGCGGGCGCTGCAAGCACTACGCAAGATGCGTAGCCAGGAAGAGTGGGCCTGGGTTCGGCAGTCGCTGGATGATGCCATCGAGCGGCTGGAACAGAGCCTTCAACGGCAGCAGTCACTGGAGCGCCGCATCGAGCAGCTCGAACGGAAGATACGCCAGTTGGAGCAATCCAAGCCGAACTGAGCCTCCTACGGGCGATAGCGCCGCCCCACGCCGTACGGATCCGGTCAGGGGGGCCAGGTCGGCCGATCCGCGCTCGCAGCCGGTCCTGGGGGCCGTGCGACGGCGTGGCCACGCCAAACGCTGACGGAACACGCCTGCGCGACGGCGTGCACGGCGGGACCGGGCAGGCTACCCGGCTGTCGATCGCCTAAGCTGCTGCCGGAACTCCCTCCCGTGTGTTCCGGAGCGGTGGCCTCCGTGACCGGTCCTGCTTTCCCTTGCCGCCGCGACGGATCGCGGTTAGTCGATCCAGTCCTGTTCTTTCAACTTGCGTGGCAGGTAGTCCGTGGTGAGGTAGCGGAAGTCCTTGTTGGCCAGCGCGTCCAGCTCGTACTTCAGACCCGTCTCCAGCATGTGCTTGATTTCGCGCTGCCATACCCTCTTAGAGAACCACGGGTACCTCAGCAGCTCCTTGGCACGGCGGATGTCGCTGGGAGTCAGCTTGATGCCGACGTTTCGGGGGAGACCGTGCTTCTCCGGGTCGAAGCTACTGAGTCCTAGGAACTTCGCGTCCGGGATGGCCATTCGCTGGCTTTCGAACGCCAGGTTGATCGAACCCTGCTTGATGACCGAGTAGATGTAGTATCCCCAGGGATCGTTGTCGACCAACACGTAGATGGGCAGGCCGTATTCGTCGTGTAGCCGCCGGGCAAGCCGGCGGACACCCCGTGGTGGCTGGCCATTGCCGGTCATGAGGATACAGTTGTGCTTCTTCCAGAACTTGTCCTCCGACAGCCGGTTGAACTGCGTGCCCTTCTCGACGATGAGGACGAAATCGGCAGTGACTTTCTTGATGTCCAGTTCGCCTGGCTCGACGATCGACGGTACGGTCTTGCCCGCCTTGCCCTGGCGGGTGCAGTCGATGACATCGCCGCCCTCGACAAAGACGATCGGGCCGACGATGGAACCGGATTCGGCCGCTCGTACGTTGAGCTCCTCACGGAGGAGCGACAGGGTCACTTCCAGATCTTCGATTACCGTGTCAGACTCGTTTTGATCGTCAAACGTGTTCTCGTTCGTTCCGGGAATGGTGTGCTTGGTGCGGTAGTAGATCTCTCGCAAGGAGGTGCTGAAGTTTTCTGACTGCAGCACCTTCAGGGCATCGGCCACGAGGAGCGTTTGCATGAACTTCTTGGCCATGCCCAGGTTGAAGAAGGTGCGCTGCGTCTTGTTGTTGCCCATCTCGATCATGCCGCGCTTCTTGTTGAACGAGACGTTCGACAGGGCGCGGACCGGTACCTGGATGCACGGATCGCGCCCTTCGCGCGCGGCCTGGATCACGATGTCCGCCAGGCTCTCCAGAGCCTTCGCGACTTCTCTATTGGTCTTTCGCTTCCTACGTGTTACGGTTGCCATTGCGCTCTTCCGTCACGTTTCGCCGGTGCCGTGCTTGGGGGGCTACCAGATGGGCTAACGCTTACGGGAGCGGACTTGCCGGGCCGCCGCCTGAGCGGCCAGTTCGTGGACGTCGCCCTTCAGTTGGCCGTCCTCGGTACGGATGACCGCGCCGGCCAGTTCCGGATCATCCTCTGCAGCTTTGACTCGCTTCAGGATGCGGTCCGTTTCGATGCCGCCGGTGACCTCTTCGGCGATGCGGAGCAGCTGTTTCTTGAGCCGTTCTTTGCTGATCTTGCCGTCCTTGAGGCGGTAGCACGCCTCGGCCACTTCCTCGATGTAGCGCGCAAAGGTGAATCGGCGCTGCAGCTCGTTGCGTGCCTGCTGGCGCTTGCGCAACCAGATGGCTAGCTTCCGGCCGCATTCCTGCAGCGCCAGCCGGATCTCACGAACAATTTCGTCATATTCGGCGATTGCCTCTTTCGCTTCGTTCGTGAACGGCACCCAGACGCTGGCCATGTGGATGACGATGGTCATCGGTCCCTGGGGCAGGGCTCCTTTGGACTGGGACAGGCCGTAGTTGCGCCAGTTCGTGTTCAGCACGGCCTTGTAGGTTGCGCACGCGGACTGCTGGTAGATAAGCGGCACGCGGTTGGCGAAGCGAATCACCCGGGCCAGTTCGGTATTGTCCTTGCCCTTCTGTTCCCCCTCCGCCTGGGCCTCACCATTACCACCATTAGCTAGTTCCTCGGCCACCTTGCTCAGGCTCCCGCCGTCTCCTCTGCCATAGGCGATCGCGACCTCGATCTGGAACGGGTTGCCGCGGTAGACGGCTGGTGCCCGGGTTGTTGCCACGTAGAAGTCCGCCGGGATGGTCTTGACCAACCCGGACTTCAGCGCTTCTTCGCCGATGGGCGACAGGCAGTCAGTCGGGGGGGCCATGAACTTGGTCTGCTGAATGGCTTTGTACAGCTTTTCGATCTCCTTAGCGGAGAGCTTCTTGGGGCGCGCATCCGGGCTGATGCCCGCCTTTCGGCAGATCTCCTGGGCAACCCTGGCAGAGACGCGGCAGAAGTCGCCGGCCAGGAAGGTGCTCACCGTGCGAGCTGTCGTGTCATGAGCCATCCGCATCAGCATACCGAGTTCGACGCCGAGCGGATGGGGTTTCGTTTCGCGCGC